>CAXSEF010000102.1:0-10970 GCA_964236535.1 uncultured Acetobacteraceae bacterium | reverse complement strand
CTAGGTAGTATCAACCGGCCTTGAAGGTGACCGACCAGGCAAGCAAGTCCAGAGGCTCTGCTTCTGAGCTCCGCAAAAGGCTCGCCTTTGGAATCATTTGCTTAAGGAACGAATTTCCAAAGGCCTCAGGCCTTTGGCGGGTCTGGGCGGAGGGCCTATAGGGCGATGCCTGGGTTCCTGGCCTTTCTTGCTCGTGGCCATTCAATTCACTCCGCCCGCAGCGCCGCCCGTAGCGAAGCAGTCGCAGCCGGGTCGTCGAGACGTGCCAGACGCCGTGCCGCGATCGTGGCGAAGCGGTGCAGCAGCGCGCGCCGGCGCGCGGCGGCTAGCGGGTGCGCCGGTGCCGGCCGGATCAGCTCGGCCTCGCCCTGCTCCGCCACGATCAGCCCGGTGTCCGGCGGCAGGAGCGGCTGCGGGAAGTCGCCGTCGACGGCGAAGAACAGCTCGTCGCTGTAGCCACGGTATTCGGGCCACTTGGCGTCGACCAGGAAGTCCCTGGCGCCGGATTTCACCTCGATGCAGACGAAACCGCCGTCGGGGCGCAAGGCGAGGATGTCGGCGCGCCTGCCGTTCGGCAATGGCACCTCGTGCAACACCGCCCAGGACAGCATCTCGCACAACCGGCTGGCGGCGCGCCTGATGGCCATGGCGCGCTCGGGCAGCAACAGCGCCGGGGCGTCCGTGTCCTCAGCCGCCATGCAGCACGTCCTGGACCCTCTGGCGCAGCTCCGGCAGCACCTCGGCGGCGAACCAGGGATTGCGGCTCTCCCAGATCCCGGTGCGCCAGGAGGGATGCGGCAGGGGCATGTGGTCGGGCAGGAAGTCGCGGAAGGCGCGCACCCGCTCGGTCATCGAGCCGGGGCCGAGCGCCCAGCGCTGGGCGTAGCTGCCCACCAGCAGGGTGAGCCGGACCTGCGGCATCGCGGTGAGCAGCGGCCGGCGCCAGATCGGCGCGCATTCCGGCCGTGGCGGAGCGTCGCCACCGTTGGGCAGCCGGCCCGGATAGCACAGACCCATCGGCACGATCGCAACCTGTGCCGCGTCGTAGAACACGTCCTTGCCGATGCCGAGCCAGGCGCGCAGCCGGTCGCCGGACGCGTCCCAGAACGACAGCCCAGACAGGTGGACCTTGGTGCCGGGCGCCTGACTCGCGATCAGCAGACGGGCGGTCGCCGAGACGTGCAGGATCGGGCGGGGGCCGAGTGGGAGGTGCGCGGCGCAGACCGTGCAGCTGCGCGCCTGGCCGGCGAGCTGGTCGATGCCGGAGCCGGGGATGGGTCCGTGCAAGTCGGATTTCAGTATCGGATTGCGCGATGCCAAGGCAGGAAGGCCAGGGCTCTGCCCTGGACCCGCCGGGGTCCTGGGCCCCACATCCCGCCTGTCTAGACAAGAGACCTCGAAGGTTCCGCCCTTGGCGGGGTCAAGGGTCGGCGCCCCTTGTCTGGCTTTCATGACGCGGGCGGCGGCTAGGACGGACCGGCCGCGGCGACCCCGACCTGGACGATCTGCTCGCCGGATTTCTCGAATGTCACCGTGCAGGGCAGCACGTCGCTTGCGGCGATGGCGCGGCTGATGTGATGCAGGACGATCTGCCACTGGCCTGGCCCGAACGCCACCGCCTTGCGCGCCGGGATCTCGAAGCCGTCGACTGGGTGGGTCTGGTCCGAGCCGCCGTTGTCCGGCGCCGCGAAGGTCACGGAGCCGGCGACCGGGCAGGCCGCGCGGATCAGGTGGTCGGTCACGTCGCCGTTGTTGGTGACGGTCATGGACAGCACTGCATCGCCGTCGCTGGGCTGCGGTGTGGTCGCCGGATCGGAGACCATGAGCGGACCGACGATCGGGACTGCCGCGCGGGCACCCGGGGCGGCCGCGGCGAGCAGGGCCACCAGCACGATGTCAGGACAACGCATATTCCACCTCGGGAGTATAGACCGACTGCTGCTTGCCCAGGCGGGAGCTGAACAGCGTGAAGTGCGCGACGGGCAGCGGGTCGGCGCGACACAAATTGTGTGTGGTGACCCACCCCGCAAGCTCGTCTGGCGCGGCATTGTGCATGCGGCCGAGGGTGATGTGCGGGGTGAAGCGGCGCCGCTCCGGGGCCAGACCGGCGCGTTGCAGCGCGGTTTCCACCTTGCCCTGCAGGTGATCGAGCGCCGGGTTGCGCTCGATCCCGGCCCACAGCGACGCGGGCCTACCCGGCTTGGCGAAGACGCCCACGCCCAGCATCACGAGGTCGAAGCAGCGGCCGCGCACCCCGGCCAGCGCCAGGTCGGCCTCCTCCGCCTGGTAGGCAGCGAGCTCGCCGAGGAAGCGCAGCGTCAGATGCTGGTTCTCCGGCGGGACCCAGCGCGCGCCCTTGAGGCCGCCTGACAGACTGCACAGGCGCTCGCGCAGCGTCCAGGGCAGCTCCAGCGCCACGAACAGCCTCATGGCGGCAGCCGGTCCTGGCAGGGCGCGCCGTCGCCGGGAGCGTCGCGGGGCGGCCGGAAGGTCATGGTGCGGGCGCCTGGACCGGCACCTCGGACAGCAGCGCCTCGACCATGGGCAGCAACCGGGCCACGATGATCGCGACCCCCTTTGCCGTGGGGTGCAGGCCGTCCGGTTGCTTGAGCGACGGGTCGAGCGCTACGCCCTGCAGGAAGAACGGGTCGTACAGCAGCCCGGGCCGCCGGCTCAGCCGGTCGAACACCGAGCGGAAGGCGTCGTCGTAGCCCTGGCCGAGGTTCGGCGGCGCATACATCCCCGACAGCAGCACCGGGATGTGCTGTGCCGCCAGCCGGTCCAGGATCGTGCGCAGGTTGGCTTCCATGGCCGCGGGATCGAGGCCGCGCAGGCCGTCATTGGCGCCCAGCTCGACCAGCGCGCAGTCCGGATGGTCCGACAGCGACCAGTCGATCCGCGCCATGCCGCCGGCGCTGGTGTCGCCGGAGACGCCGCCGTCAAGGATGACGACGTCGTGGCCGGATTTGACGAGCGCCGCCTGCAGCTGGGCCTCGAAGCCGTCGGCATGCGGCAGGCCGTAGCCGGCAGTCAGGGAATCGCCGAAGGTCAGCAGGCGCAGTGGACGGGCCAGCGCCGGCGTGCAGGCCAGCAGCGCCAGGACGCAGGCGAGCAGCGCCATGAGCCATGCGGGTGGTGCCAGCAAGAAACCGCCCGGCGCGGCCTTCGTCCGGCCGGCACGGGCGCCATATGCACCGCCCATGGACACCCTCGCCTCCGCACACGCCCCGGCCCGCACGCCGGACACCGAGCCGCTGGTCCGGGTCCGCGACCTGAGGCTGACCGTGCCTTCGGCCGCCGGGCCGGTCAACATCCTCAACGGTGTCACCATGGAGGTGGGTGCGGGCGAGGCTGTGGGCATCGTCGGGCCTTCCGGTTCGGGCAAGACCAGCCTGCTGATGGTGCTGGCCGGGCTGGAACGCGCGAGCGGCGGGCAGGTGCGCATCGGTGGCGCGGAGATCACCGCGATGGGCGAGGACGCGCTGGCGCGGTTCCGCCGCGACACCGTGGGCATCGTGTTCCAGGCGTTCCACCTGATCCCGGCGATGACCGCGCTCGAGAACGTCGCCGTGCCGCTGGAGCTGGCCGGGGTGCACGATGCGGCGGCGCGGGCGCGGGCCAGCCTGGAGGCGGTCGGGCTCGGGCACCGGCTGACGCACCTGCCCGGCCAGCTCTCCGGCGGCGAGCAGCAGCGGGTGGCGCTGGCGCGCGCCTTCACGTCGCGGCCGCGCCTGCTGCTGGCCGACGAGCCCACCGGCAACCTCGACCAGGCGACCGGGCAGGTGGTGATGGACCTGCTGTTCGACATGCAGGCGCGCAAGGGGACCACGCTGATGCTGATCACCCACGACCCGGGGCTGGCGGCGCGCTGCGGGCGGCAGCTGCGCGTGGCCGATGGGCGGGTGTCGGAATGAGAGGGGGGGAGCAGGAGGCAGGCAAGGCCCGAGGATCTGCCTCTGGACTCTGCTCAAGGCCGAGCTCTGGGAAATCATCTGTCATGGAAGGGCACTTCGTCCAGCGCGTGGCCATCCTGTGCCGGTCCAGGGGCGGCTCGCCCCTGACGGGTCTGGGCAGAGCCCAGTCTTGATGCTGGCCCTGACCCTGGCCTGGCGGGAGCTGCGCACCGGCACGCGCGGCCTGCGGATCGTGCTCGCCTGCCTCGCCCTAGGCACCGCGTCGATCGCCACGGTCGGCAGCGTGCGCGTCGCGGTCGAGCGCGGCCTGGCCGATCGCGGCCGCGAGCTGCTCGGCGGCGACCTTGCGGTGGATGGCGGGTCCGAGCCGCTGCCGGACGAACTCCGCCAGGTGCTGCGCGGCCGCGGCGCCCGGCTTTCGGATGTCGTGCAGCTGCGCTCGATGCTGGTGGCGGCCAGCGGCGAGCGCACCCTGGTCGAGGTCAAGGCGGTGGACGCCGCCTACCCGCTCGCCGGCACCCTGACGCTGACGCCACCCGGGCCGCTGCAGCCGGCGCTGCAGGCGCGGGGGCTGGTGGGCGAGGCGGTCATCCTGGAGCGGCTGGGCGTGGCGTCCGGCGCCAGCCTGCGGCTCGGGCAGGCCCAGTTCACGCTGCGGGCGGCGATCAAGGCGGAGCCGGACGGTGCGGCGACGCCTGGCATCCTCGGGCCGAGCGTCGTGATCGGGCTGGATGCGCTGCCCGCGACCGGCCTGGTGCAGCCCGGCTCGCTGCTGCACCACGAGCTGCGCGCGGCGTTTCCCGCCGGAACCGACGTCTTGGCCATCGAGGCGGCGCTACGCGCGCAGTTCGCCGACCGAGGCTGGCGCATCCGCGACGCACACGATGCCGCGGCCGGGGTGGTGCGCTTCATCGACCAGACCACCCGCTTCATGACGCTGGTCGGGCTGACCACGCTGCTGGTGGGCGGCATCGGGGTGGCGACCGGCGTGCGGGCCTGGCTGGAGGAGCGGGCGCGCAGCATCGCGGTGTTGCGCTGCCTCGGTGCCTCGTCTCGTCTGGTGTTCGCGGCGACGCTGATCCAGGTGATGGCGCTGGCGCTGCTGGGGGTGGCGGTCGGCGTGGCGTGCGGAGCGCTGCTGCCGGCGCTCGGCCTGTGGCTGCTGGCCGACCTGCTGCCGGTGCCGCCGCACAGCGGGGTCGCCTGGGGGCAGCTCGGGCTGGCGGCGCTGTACGGGCTGCTCACCGCCGGCACGTTCTCGCTATGGCCGCTCGGCCGGGCCGCGCGCATCCCGGGCGCCGCACTGTTCCGCGATGCCGTGCTGCCGCGCGACGTGATGCCGCCGCCGGGCGTGGTGGCGGCCAATGCGGCGCTGGTGCTGGTGCTGGTCGGGCTGACCGTGCTCGCCGCCCCGCAGCGCGGCTTCGCCTTGTGGTTCTGCGGCGCGGCGGCGGCGACGCTGCTGCTGTTCCGCGGCGGCGGCTGGCTGCTGATGCGTGCCGCGGCAGGCATGCCGCCGGCGCGCTGGGCCTGGGCCAGGCTGGGCATCGGCAACCTGCATCGCGCGGGGGCGGCAACGCCGCTGATGATGGTGGCGCTCGGCCTCGGCCTGTCGACGCTGTGCGCGGTGGCGCTGATCGAGGCCAACGTACGCCAGGCGGTGCTGCAGCAAATCCCGGCCGACGCGCCGACCTTCTTCTTCATCGACATCCAGCCCGACCAGCTGGCCCGGTTCGACGCGCTGGTGCGGGCGGTGCCGGACGCCCGGCTGGCGCAGGTGCCGAGCCTGCGCGCCAGGATGGTGGCGGTGCGCGGCGTTCCGGTGGATCAGGTCCATGTCACGCCGGAGACCCGCTGGGCGCTGAGCGGCGATCGTGGTTTAAGCTTCTCAGCCACCCCGCCCGACGGCACCGACCTGGTGGCCGGCCGGTGGTGGGCGCCGGACTATGCGGGCCCGCCGCTGGTGTCGTTCGATGCCGGGCTGGCCAAGGGGTGGGGCGTCGGCGTCGGCGACACACTGCGCGTCAACGTGCTGGGCCGCGACATCGACCTGCGCATCGCGAGCCTGCGCGTCATCGACTGGCGCACCCTGGCGCTGAATTTCGCCATGGTCGCCTCGCCAGGGATGCTGGCGCAGGCGCCGCACTCGGAGATCGCGACGGTACGGATGGGCGGCGGCGTGCGGGCGCAGGGTGCGCTGCTGCGCGATATCACCGACGCGCTGCCCAACGTCACCGGCATCCGCGTCGCCGACGTGCTGGAGGCGGTCGCTGCCCTGGTGCGCAAGGTGGGTGCGGCGCTGGCCGCGACGGGGTCGCTGGCGCTTGCAGCCGGCGCGCTGGTGCTGGCCGGCACGGTGGCGGCTGGCCAGCGCCGCCGCATCGGCGAGGCGGTGGTGCTCAAGAGCCTGGGTGCGACCAGGAGCCAGATCCGCGCCGCCTGGATGACCGAGTTCGGCCTGATCGGGCTGTCCGCCGGACTGATCGCGGCGCTGGTCGGCACTGCGGCGAGCTGGGGCGTGGTCCGTTTCCTGATGGGCGGCAAGTGGGTGTTCCTGCCGGCAACGCTGGCCGCGACGGTGCTGAGCTGCGTGGCACTGATGCTGGCGTTCGGCTACGCCGGGACTGCGGTGGCGCTGCGGGCGCCGGCGGCGGCGTACCTGCGCAACGAGTAAGCGTCGCAGCGTGGGGACGACCCGCTCCGCCACGTCGGAACGTGTTGCTCCTGGCGGCACGATCCGGCGCTGGCGCACGCGGGGGACGGCGCGGATCGCAGACTGCGGGGTTTATCGGATGTTTACACTTTGCTCACGTAGTGACGCCGCTGCCTATTTTGCTTGAACGAGCCCCCGCTCCTGCCAAGATAGCAGCCCTGGGCACCGTGCCCTTTGAGGAACCCTCCATGGCCTTCCGCCCCGACACCCGAACCTATCCGGCCGCGACCGGCGCCGCGCAGGCCGGTACGCTCGACGCCGGTCTGCGCGCCTACATGCTGCACGTCTACAACTGGATGACGTCGGGCCTGCTGCTGACCGGCGCGGTGGCCTACATGGTCGCCAACGTGTCGGGCATCCGCGCCGCGTTCTACCAACCGATGCAGACGCGCAGCGGCGTGTTCGTGCTGCATCCGACCCTGCTCGGCTACGCCGCGATGTTCGCGCCGCTTGCTTTCGTCCTGGTGCTCAGCATGGGCGTGAACCGGCTGTCGCGGCAGTCGGCGCAGGCGCTCTACTGGGCGTTCTGTGCGGCGATGGGGGCGAGCCTCGCCAACATCTTCTGGGTCTACACCGGGGACAGCATCACCCGCGTGTTCTTCATCGCCTCGGCCACCTTTGCCGTGACCTCCGCCTACGGCTACACTACCAACACGGACCTCAGCCGCTTCGGCAGCTTCCTGCTGATGGGCCTGTTCGGCATCATCATCGCGAGCGTGGTCAACATCTTCATCGGCAGCAGCCAGCTGCAGTTCCTGGTCAGCATCGTCGGCGTGCTGGTGTTCACCGGCCTGACCGCCTACGACACGCAGCGCATCAAGGCCTCGTACGTGCAGTATGCCTATGCCTCTGGCACGGATGTCGCCGCCAAGCGCAGCGTATACGACGCCCTGAGCCTCTATCTGAACTTCATTAACCTATTCATGCTGTTGCTGCAGCTGACCGGAACTCGCAGCAACAGCAACTAGGAGCCTGGAGGCCCGGCTGACTGCCGCGCCGGGTCGTCAGTTTGAGTGTTGTTGATGCATCGGCACGGTTGTGGCCCAGCGCGCCGGACGCACCTACCGGGTTCGAGGTGATGATCGCCCGGTCAGACCTGAAGGAAGCGGACATTGGCGCCTTGCAGCACCACGCAGGTGAGACGTCCACCCTTGACCGCGTTGGTGTCCACGCAAATCCGGTTGGACCTGACCACGGGTGCGGGACCGGACGTGTGACCATGGACCACGATCGCGCCGAACGACTGTCGCGAAGATAGGAACGGCTCGCGTATCCATAGCAGGTCGTCGGCCGACTGGCGGTCCAGCGGAACGCCCGGACGCAGCCCGGCGTGGACGAACAGGTAGCCGTCGCGACGATGCTGGAATGCGAGGCCTTCCAGCATCGCGACGTCGTCCTGCGGCACCTGGGCGCGCCAGGATTGCGGGGGAGAGGCAGGGTCTATCCCCCAGCTGTGCAAGGTCGCTCCACCGCCATTGTCGAGCCAGCCATCCACCGCGCCAGGATAACCGGCAAGCGCGTCTAGCAGCATGATCTCGTGGTTACCCGACAGGTTGACGACCCGGTCCACCGGTACCGCCGGGCACTTTACCAGCTGCAGCACGACTGCGCTGTCGCGGCCGCGGTCCACGTAGTCGCCGAGGTGGACCAGGGTGGAGTCGGGTACCGGCCGGGCCAGCAGGTCGCCGGCGATCAAGTCGTGCAGCGCACGCAGCCGGTCGGAGCAGCCGTGCACGTCGCCGACGGCGTAGATGCGACAGCCGGACGCCAGGCGGCCGGGAGGAAAATCGGTCATGGTGACCTATATAGCCCGGAGCGGCGGCGCGTTGGCGAGGGCACTTCGGTGCGCGTCGCTCGCCCAGCCCGAAGCGGGCCCTTTCCTGACCGAGTAGACCAGCACCCGATGACTGCACGCCTGCCTGCCTCGAACGGCACCCCTGCCCCGGTTGGCGACCAGCCGGCGCCGGTGATCGAGGTCTCGGGCCTGGCCAAGCGCTTCGGTGCGACCCTTGCCGTCGACGGGATCGACTTCACGGTCGGGCGCGGCGCGGCGGTCGGGCTGCTGGCGGCAACGGCGCGGGCAAGACCACCACCATCGTTGCTAGCGTTGCTGGTGCCGAGCGGCGGCAGCATCCGCGTGCTGGGGCACGACATGGCGCGTGACCGGTTCGCCGCGCTGACGCGGATGAACTTCTCCTCGCCCTACGTGGTGTTGCCGAGCCGGCTCAGCGTTGCGGGGAACCTGCGGGTATACGGCTACCTGTACGGGGTGCAGCGCATCGGCCAGCTCGACCTGCACGACCTGCTGCGTCGTTCCGCAGGCGCGCTGTCGGCGGACAGAAGACCCGGGTCGCGCTGGCCAAGTCGCTGATCAACCGGCCGGAGGTGCTGTTGCTGGACGAGCCCACCGCGAGCCTCAACCCCGATACCGGCGACATGATCCGCGGCTGGCTGGAGGCCTATCGCGCGGAGTCGGGCTGCACGATCCTGCTGGCCTCGCACAACATGGCGGAGGTCGAGCGGCTGTGCGGTCAGGTGCTGGTGATGAAACAGGGGCGTATCGTCGATCGCGGTATGCCGGCCGGCCTTCGCGAGCGTTACCAACGCGACGACCTGGAGGACGTGTTCCTCGACATCGCCCGGAACCGCACAGCGGGTGGAGATCCGGCTGCGGGCGCCGACAAGCCGTTGCGCGAGCGTTCCGCAGCGGTGGGCGCCCGGAGGTCCGACGCGGGAACCGCCGGCTGCCCCGGCAACACGCAGGCCGTCGCGTGAGCGGGTCGGCCGGGCGCATCTGGGGCCTCGTCTACCGCCACCTGGCGCTGTATCGCGGTTCCTGGCCGCGCCTGCTCGAACTGGCGTACTGGCCGGTGCTGCAGATGTGCATCTGGGAATTCACCTCGAGCTACTTTGCCGGGCGACTGGCGGGTGGCGGGCCGGTGTCGCTTGTCGCCGCCCTGCTTGGCGGCGTGCTGCTGTGGGAGATCACGTTGCGCACACAGATGGGAATGTCGGCGACGTTCCTGGAGGAGCTGTGGTCGCGCAACCTCGGCCATGTTTTCGTCAGCCCGCTGCGGCCGTGGGAGATGATGGCGGCGCTGACCGTGATGTCGGTGCTGCGCATGCTGGCCGGGGTGCTGCCAGCGGTGCTGCTGGCCTGGGCGCTGTACTGGTTCGACCTGTTCGCCATCGGTGCGCCGCTGGTGCTGTTCGTGGCCGCGCTGATGGTCATGGGGTGGTGCGTGGGACTGGGCGTGATGTCGCTGATCCTGCGGCACGGGCTGGGGGCCGAGGCGCTGGCCTGGTCGGTGACGTTCGGCCTGGCGCCGCTATCTTGCGTGTTCTACCCGGTCTCTGCCCTGCCGTATCTGCTGCGGCCGCTGGCGCTGTCGCTGCCCTCGACGCATGTGTTCGAGGGATTGCGCGCGGTGATGGTGCAGGGCGTGGTGCGCTGGGACCAGGGCGGGTGGGCATTCGGTCTGGACGGCTTCTGGCTGTTGGCGGCGCTGCTGCTGTTCTCCAGCCAGTTCCAGTTCGCGCGGATGCGCGGCGCCCTGCTGAGCGTCGGCGAGTAGCCCCGGCGCGTGCCGCCGCTGCATGCCGGCGTGCGGCGAGCCGTTCCACCCAGACGCGCGGCACGACCGGCCGATGTTCCTGCCGTGCCGCCGAAGAGAGGCTGTCATGACCCGCTTTCACCTGATCCGCCATGCGCTCGTGGAGGAGAGCGCCCGGCTGGTGCTCTACGGCACCATGGACGTGCTGCTCTGCCCGGACACCTTGGCTGCGCAGGCCGACCAGTACCGGGCGCTGGCCGACCGCCTGCCGCGCAAGGCGGCGTGGTATGTGACGCCGCTGGTTCGCACCCGGCGCACCGCCGAGGCAATCTGGCGGGCGCGCTATCCTGCGGTGGCGCCAGGAGTCGAGCCCGATCTGGTCGAGCAGGAGCTGGGCGAGTGGCAGGGGCTGGCGCATGCCGAGCTCCCCCCTCTGCTGGCCGAGCCGGCGCACGTGTTCTGGCCGCTGTCCGCCCGCGAGCGTCCACCGGGCGGGGAGAGCATGCAGGACGTGGTCGGGCGGGTCGGCCCAGCCATGGAGCGGCTGGCCAAGGCGCATCCCGGCGAGGAGGTGGTGGTCGTGTGCCATGGCGGCGTGGTCCGTGCGGCGCTCGCCCATGCGATGGGGGTTGCGGCCGACGCCGCGCTGCACCTGTCGGTGAGCGTGCTCGAGCGTCACCCGCGCGCCTGGAGGATCGTCTGCGTAAACGACGTGCCAAGCTACTCCGGAGTGCTCTAGGTGTTTAGTCCTGGAGTGTGGTGATACGGATCACCAGGCATTACGGGATG
>CAXSEF010000101.1:0-11559 GCA_964236535.1 uncultured Acetobacteraceae bacterium | reverse complement strand
GTCGGCGTCGTCGCGGCCGGCAGCATCTTCTACCTGCAGGACGAGGCGTTCTTCCGCGATCGGCATGGGGGCACGGCGGTGTGCCGTACGCCCTGGATCGTGGAGGCCTTCCTGAACGGCCTCATGGGTGCTGCGCGCCGCAACCGCGACACCGGCCGGTGGGAGGACGTCTTCCTGTCCGGCCGGTCGGACATGGCGCTGCTGCGCTCGCTGCGCGACCGCCGCCAGCTGCGCCGGGTCGCGGTGCAGACTCTGATCCTCCATGACGAGCTCGGCCTCACCAAAGGCGCGACGGCCTACCCAGCACTGCCGGACGTGCATCGGCTTCGCCCGGTGCGCTTCCCGCGAGTCGTTGCAGGGCAGGCACCGCAGCCGTTCCGCCGCGCCGACTGACCTTCTTCTTCGCATGCCCTTCGACCTGTCCTGCCGGTTCGACCCGGCAGGCAAAGGAGACCCATGGCCACCATCCTCGGACTGCGCCTGCCGTCCGGCTACGTGGCCGAGCGCCACGTCGGGCACATCACCGTCTCGCTCCGTGGCGAGCCGCTCGGCGACGTGCCGCACGACATCGCGCCGCGGGAGCTGGAGGCTCGTGTCGGCCGCCACCTGTTCGCTGGCGGCAGCGGTGCGCTGCCGGAGGCGGGGACGCCGGCGGCCGGCTCCCGGTTCGTCAACCGCCACGCCGAGCACGACCGCGACGAGGCGGACCGGGAGAGAACCACGCCGGCGGGGCTGGGGTGGCTCGTCAGCCATGTGGGCGACGACAGCAGCAGCGGCATCGAGGTCCACCTGGTCTGCGACGCCACCGGCGCGTGGATCTGCTCGAGTACGGCCGAGCTGTGGACGAGGTTCGGGCCGGGCGGCTGAGCGCGACGGGAGTGAGGCGTGAGCTGGAGAGGGGGAGAGCCTGGAGAGGGGAGGGGAGGAAATACGAGCCACCCCGTGCCGGTCAGGTCCTCTCGGGTTTGTCGCGGCCTGAACCGAACCGGGAGCCGGCGCAACGGGTGGGTCCTCGCCATGCTCGCCGGGCAAGCGGCCCGCCTGTGCGTGGCTCCGGTCCCGCGCCGCAGAGGCGCGCCGTTGCCCCGGCCCCCGGCTCGGTTCCCAGGGGCCGCACCCGAGAGGACCTGACCGGCACGGGCCGGATCACCTTCGAGGGAGAGATGAGGATTTTCGAGATGGCAGGTTCGGTGAACAAGGTTTTCCTGATCGGCAACCTGGGCAAGGACCCGGAGGTGCGGGCCACGCAGGGCGGCAGCAAGATCGTCACCCTGACGCTGGCGACCGGCGAGAGCTGGACCGACAAGGCCACGGGCGAGCGCAAGGAGCGGACCGAGTGGCACCGCGTCGTCATCTTCAACGAGCGCATCGCCGACGTCGCCGAGCGGTTCCTGCGCAAGGGCCGCAAGGTGTGCGTCGAGGGCGCGCTGCAGACCCGCAAGTGGACCGACCAGGTGGGCGTGGAGCGCTACAGCACCGAGGTGGTGCTGCAGCAGTTCCGCGGCGAGCTGACGCTGCTCGGCAGCAACCGTGACGCCGCCGAGGGCGAAGGGGCCCCGGCTCGCGAGAGCGCTCCCGTCCGGCCCCGCGAGCCGGCCGCGGCCGGTGGCGGCGGTGGCTGGGGCCCGGGTGGCGGCGACCTGGACGACGACATCCCGTTCGCCTGCTGCTGGCAGTAGCGGCAGCGGCTTTCCCTTGCGCCGCCGCCTCGACAACCGCCATTCTCATGGGAGAGACGTATGAGCACGTCCGTGATCAATCTGCCGCTGTATCAGACCCTTGTCGGCCTCAACGTCCCCAAGGAACGAGGCGGGTAAGGCGGCCGACATCAGCGACCTGGTGCGGAAGGACGAGATCTTGAGGCTCGCCACCAAGACCGACATGGATGCCGGGTTTCGCATGACCAAGGCTGATATGGATGCCGGGTTTGCTGCCTTGAAGCTGCAGATCGAGACCGCCGGCCACGCACAGACGAAGTGGCTCATGGCGACGATCCTGACGACGGCTGGCCTGTCGATCGCCACCCTGATGTCCCTGCTGCACCTGTTCCCGCCGCACTGACCGACCCGGCTGCCCAGGGCAGCCGCTAACTCCCCCACCACCAGAAAGGCCCGCCGGCAGACGCCGGCGGGCCTTTCCCGATTCAGGAGACCGCCATGATTCGCCACGGGCCCCCCGCACGCCGGGTGGACACGTACGTCCGCCCCGCCGTCTCCATTCGCGTGGAGGCGTGACATGCATTGTCAGGCCCACCCGCACGGCAACAGCGTCGGCGCCCGGCTCGACGCCGGATGCCTCGCCAGCGCCCGCACCTGGCGGCGCGAGGCCGAGAGCCTCCGCCACCAGGCCGACGATCCCTGCCTGAACCAGCGGCAGCGCTGCACGCTGCTCCGCGACGCGGAGACCGCCGAGCAGCAGTCCGACTGGTGGCTCGACGCCATCGAGGAGGCCTGACATGCCCGATCTTGCCCACGCCGCCATCGAGGCGGACTACCCGCCGCTGATGGTGGTCCAGGTCGAGGCGCTGCGCGCTTACGCCCGCGACCATGGCCGTTTCTGGAAGACAGAGCTGCGGGCGGAGTGGATGCGTGCCTCGGCCGAGCCGCTCCTGTACAGGCTGCGCAACTCGCACGGCCCATCCTGGCTGAAGGGCTACGCCCTTCTCGCCGCTGCTCCCGACGCGCCGCCTGGCTGATGGGCCGGCGGGGAAGAGGCTGGTTCCCCTGTTTTCCCTTGGCTTCGCCTTCTCTCCTGGCCGGATCGCCGCTCGCGTTCCGCCCTGGCACACAGGACGCATGATGACCTTCCGCATCCTCCCGCTTGCCCTTGTGCTGCTCGCGCCGGTCGCGGGCCTCGCCCAGGCTCCGTCCTGCCCGCAGTTCTTCCCGGGTGGCCAGCCCCCCGTCCTGGTCAATCCCAGGCTGGCGCAGCGCACCACCCTGCTGTGCAACGACGCCTATGCCGCGCTCGCCTCCGGCGTCACGCATGGCGCGCTCTGGTCGGCCGAGCGGCCCACCACAGCCAGACTGGAGGCCGCCCGCGGCACGCCGCGTGAGGGGCAATTCCACCCCGACGACCGCCTGTCGTTCGCCGACCAGGCGCAGCTCGATGACTACCGCCGGTCCGGCTACGACCGCGGCCACATGACGCCCTCCGGCGACATGCCCGACGAGACGGCACAGCAGCAGAGCTTCTCGCTGGCCAACATGGTGCCGCAGACCGCGGCCTTGAACCGGGGCGTCTGGGAGAGCATCGAGAGTGCGGTGCGTGACCTGGCTGTCCAGGAGGGCGAGCTGTACGTCGTCACCGGCCCGGTGTTCGCAGGGCAGGAGCTGAAATCGATCGGGCCGGGCGGCGTGCTGGTGCCGTCCTCGACCTGGAAGGCGGTCTACGATCCGCGGGCCGGCGGGGCAGGGGCCTACGTCTGCACCAACACCGCGTCGCCCAGCTGCGACATGGTCTCCATCTCAGTGCTGACCCAGATGACGGGCGTCGATCCCTTCCCGGCAGTGCCGTCCTCGGTCAAGGACGTCGCCATGGCGTTGCCGCCGCCCCAGGCCAGCCCCTACGCACCGGACCGACATCGGCGCGAGCGAGGTCTGTTCGACTGACCGGCCTGCCGGCTGTGCCGGGCGCGGCCAGGAACCCGCTACAGGGCCCCGACCACGTAATCGAGCGCCACGTTGATCCCGTAGACGCCGGCACAGGCCAGCCCGAGCACCACCCACAGCCTGCTGCCCCGGACGCCCACATACGCGCCGCACACGCCGCCCACCAGCGAGGCGAGCCGCCCCAGGGCGTCCAGCGGCGGCGCGTAGAACCCCGTCCCCATCGGGAGACGGTCCTGGATCATCGTCGGCAGCATCGCCCCGATCGCCACCCCGCCCAGCAGGCAGAGCAGGATCATGAAGCCCATCGGGCGCTGGTCCGGCAGGTAGGCGACCCCACCCACCACGACGGCGCGTGGCTCCCAGAACGCGGTGCGCCTCGCGAACCGCACCGCCACCACCCAGAAGACGATGGTGGCGATCCAGATCAGGTCACGCATGTCCGGCTGCTCCCCTCGCACGCTTGGCTGGGAGCCAGGCCGGAGCCGGCCGCCTCAGCCGATCAGCGCGTCCTTCAGTTCCTTTGCCGGGCGGAACACGATCTTCCGCTTTGCGGCGATCTGGATCGCTTCGCCCGTCGCCGGGTTGCGCCCCGCGCGCGCCGGAGAGTCCTTCACCTGCAGGATGCCAAGGCCGCCCAGGCGCAGCTTGGCGCCGGTCTTGAGATGCGCGACCAGGGTCTCGACCAGCCCGTCCAGCAGCGCCACCGCATCGCGGCGCTCCAGCTCGTGCGCGTCGGCCAGCTCCGCCGCCATCTGCTTGAGCGAGATCGTCGCCTGCACTGGTGCCGCCGGCTTCGCCTTGGCGGCCGGAGCGGCGGACTTCGCCACAGGGGCCTTTGCCGCGGGGGTCTTGGCTGCCGGCTTCTTGAGTGCCATCGGGATCGTGCTTCCAGTCTGTGGGCCGCGGAAGCGGCGCAACCCGCCACAGAACGGGTCGCAGGACAAGGCAGGCGCTCGCCCTCGCCACCGTCAGCGCCAGGGCTGCGCCGCCGCCCGCGGCCGCCACGTCCACATCTGCACCAGCATCATGCGCCGGAAGCAGAAGCCCACCAGCCCGGCGATCGTCGCCGCCCCGCCCAGGATGCCGCTGAACCACAGCGCCAGGGTGAACGCACGCCCCGGCTGCGCCAGCATCTCGCACGTCTCGTCCTCCGGCAGCGTTTCGGCATCCGCCGGCGACGGCACCTTGCCGATCGACATCGGTGCCGGCTTCGGCCAGGCCGCGCATGCCGTCGCCAGCGCCGCAATCGCATCCTTCACCGCGGCGGGCGCTTCGCGCACCGCCACCGGCAGTGCCAGCGGCATCGGCAAGATGTCCTGTTCCGGCGCAAGGCTCCGCTCCGCGGCCAGGGGCGGCGATGGCGGCGTCGGCTCCTCGGCGTGGGCCAGCGGCAGCAGCGCCATGGCCGCAAGCGGCACGGCCAGGCCCAGGGAAAGACGTCGCATCGGCAGGCTCCTCGTTGCACGAGCCCAGTCTGAAGGTGCCGGATGCGAACGGGGCCACCTTCAGGCGTTGCGGGCTTCGCGCCTGTGCCGGTCCGCCTCGCCCGCCGCGATCAGCCACTCCGTGTTCTCCACCGGGTTGTTGGGCGTCCACGTCTCGCCGCGGCGTGCCTTCCCGACCGCCCGGTTCACCCCGTGCGCCTCGACGCAGCGACGGTGTGCCAGGATCAGCAGCTCCGCCGCCTGCTGGCTCAGCGTGTTGGCGTTCTCCTCCAGCGGCTGAAGGGAGTAGCCGCCCTCTGTCTTGGCGCGCAGCAGCAGCGCCTCCGCCTTCACCAGCCGCTTCGAGATCCGGTCCGCGTCGCGGCAGGCCGACACCGCCAGCGTCACCACAGGGTCGAGCAGCGCCGCCAGTGCAACCTTCTGCTCGGCGGGGGCCAGCGGCAGGACATGCAGCGCGATGTGCAGAGCCGTCTCCTGGTCCACCAGGTCGAACAGCTCAGGCTCCGGCAGCTCCAGCATGTAGGACTCCGCCACCATCGAAACCTCGCGGCTGTCCGGCTCGATCTCGTACAGCACGTCCATCGACGGTGCCGCCCGCAGCTCGATCGGGAAGCGGATCACGTTCGTCAGTCCAGGCAACAGCTCGATGTTCACGGCGCAGCTCCTGTTGATGCAACGAGTCTAGGCCCACGCGATTCCCAGGTGCAAGCACATACTGCATTGATAACAAACAATCTTTCGGCCGTGGCATGGTCCGTCGCCAAGACAGGAAGTCCGGGCGTCTCCCCCAAGCGGGGGCCGTGACCTATTCCGCTCAAGAGGGCGGAACGGAGCCCCCAAGCGGGGTCTCCGCCCTGCGGGTTAAGGCCACTGACGCAAGCAAGCCAGACAGGAAGAAAGCAAGAAAGTGCGCCTGCGGCAGGGCGTCTGTTCCCCGCTCTCGCCCCGTCGTGAAGCAGGTCCACCGGAGCGGCGGGGCCGGGTCAAAGGGTGGGTCCTCCCCATGCTCGCCGTGCCAAGTGGCCCGGCTGCGCGTGGGTCCGGTCCCGCGCCAAGCGGCGCGCCTTTGACCCGGCCCCGCCGCCCCGGTCAGAGGGCCTCACGACGGGGCGAGACCGGGGAACAGACACCTCACTGACACGAGGCTGTCCTGAATACCGTGCAAGGGCACGGTAATCAGCAAAGCAAGAACTCGGGGGCTCTCCAAGGATCAGACACTCAGGAAGGCAAGTAAACAGTAAAGATGGGGTCTTGTCGCAAATAATACTGCAATAAATGCAGGTATTTCTTGCGATTGGTGTTGCACCCTTTGTAGGGATGTGCGATAACAAATGCGCGGTGACTGACGCCGCAGCGAGCCGCCCCCGCCGAGTGCTGTAACACAAGACGGGGGCTGACCTAGAACAGATGGATAAGATCATGTCCCAGGCTTCCAGCAACATCGCCGCCCCCGCCGCTTCCGACAAGCCCGCCCGCAAGAACAAGCCCGCCGCCCAGGCTCCGGCCCGTCAGGCCGCCACCCAGGGCCAGCGCACCGTCGTGACCTTCACCACCGCACAGCGCGCCTGTCCCGATGCCAGCCTCGCCGGCAACATCGTCCGCGTGTTCGGGATGCCCGACGTCGATTACCACGCCATCCGCGAGGCGACCGAGGAGCAGATCGCCCGTTCCGCCAAGGCCCTCGCCGACAACCTGTCCGACAAGGCTTTGGAAATGCACCTGCAGCGGATCGTGGACGCCTTCGTGCGCTCCGCCCACGGGGCCGGCACCTTCTACGAGACCAAGGCAGCCCTCGCCCGCGACGCCAGCAGCAAGGTCGCCAACGAGGACCGCGACGAGGACCGCCAGGGCGTCGACGGCACCGCCAACCGCGCCGCACGCGCCCGCGAGTTTGCCGCAACCATCGCCCTGCAAGCCTTCGCCCTGCTCGCCGCCGCCGAGGGTGCGGTTGATGCATACGCCCAGGTGACGGGCAGCGATTGGAAGCCCTACGAGGGCGCGACCCGCCCCGCCATGGCCGTCGATCGCCAGGTGGCCGCCGCCCAGATGGCCGCCCTCGGCATGTAAGGCACACGGCGGGGGCTCCCAGGCCCCCGCCAGCGCCCGCCCATCGGATCAGACTTTCTCGCCTCCCGGAGCCCCGCCCATGCGTTTCCCCTCAAAGCCACCTCTCTCCCCAAAGCATACGGAGGAGCGCCTAAAGCTTGCCGCAAACGGCTTGCAAGCTTTTGCCCTGACGATCTTCGCCGCCGTCCTGATCGCACCAATCCTGAACCACGCCCTCACCACGCCGTTTTGGATGCGGGCCGTCACCATCGTGCTGTGTGGACTCGCAGAGCTTGGGGCTTTCACCGCCCTCCGCTATATTCCACCCACGCCCAGCCCCAAGGAGCCCGATCGTGTCTGAACTGATTGGAAACCTCTTCCTCTACCTCGCCATTGCGGGTCTCAGTGGCGGCACCGGTTATCTGGTCTGGCGGCGCCTGACCGGCGGGCCATAGCCCCTCCCCCCTCGACTTCGAAAGGCCCCGGCCGGTTGCCACACCGTGCCGGGGCACGCTCCCCGCGCAGGACGAAGCTGCCCCAGCCGCAGACCCCAAGAGGCCCGCGTCCGGCGCACCTCCTTCCCGCACAGTCGCATGCCTCAGACACAGCCAGGCCAGACAAGCCAGGCAGGAGGACCGAACCGCACGCTCGCAGGCAGGCGGGGCACGCTCGCATCGTGCCCCGGAGCCGCCCCAGCCGCAGGCCCCAAGCGGCCCGCGTCCGGCGCAGCTCAGGGACACACGCTCTCATGCCTCTGGGCCGGCGGCGACAAGGACAGGCCGCGTGCAGAGACAACGGTCCGCGGATAGCTACAACACTAGCGACACAAGCCCGGCCAGAATCGCAGCCACACCAACCGGCAGCAGCCCCCAGGCCATGCGGACCTCCAGCACCCGCTCGGGTGTCCGCTTCGCCAGCACCTCTGCCAGGTGCAGGCACCGCAGCCTCGGCGTCTCGACTGCGCACGCGACCAGCCGTGCCCATGCCGTCTCCAGTGCGTCCGCGCTCACAGCTTGAGCCTGGAAGTCGCCCGTCGTGATCCTGCCCAGATCCGCCACCGGCACCACCTTCGTCTGCAGTTCAGGGCAGAACCGCGCCCGGCCCGCCGACACCACAAACCCAATCACTGGTACTGCCATGGTGGCGATCACCGCCTCCACCGCCTTGCAGTGCCGATGGTTCTGCCGCAGCGGGCTCTGAAAGGCGTGACGAACCCGGCCACCTGAAAGGTGCTGCGTCCACTGCGCGCCGTGTGTCGTGCCCTTGATCCAGCCAGCCAGGGTCTTCGTCTCGAGTACCGCAATCCCATGGCTTGTCCGCACCAGGTGGTCGATCTGCGTGTGGCCCAGCGAGTCTGCCAGCACCACGTCATGCAGCGCCGCAAGCCCAAGTCGTGTCAGGGAGCGGCGCACGGCCCTCTCCCCGGCACGCCCGATCAGGTGCGATCGGAACAGCACCTTGAGGCAAGTCGCGATCAGGAAGACGCCGCCAGTCGCCGCCAGGATGCACAAGGCTGGCAGGGTGGTCGCAAAGGACGGCAACCCCGGCCGGTGATCCAACAGGGCGAACAGCAGCCTCATCAGGCCGCGATTCCAAGCCCAGCCTGGTCGGCAAGGCTTGCCTGGCGCGGCTTGCACCGGTCAGGCCGTGCGTAGACGCCATGCCTCACGCTCACCACCAGGCCGCGGCGCTTCATCGCCGCCAGGTGGCCCGTCGCCGTCGCCGTCGTTCGCTCGATGTGCGCCGCAATCTCCATCGCCCGACGCGGCTCCGTCAGGTAGTCCAGAATCGCATTCCGGATCGGCTGCGGCCGGTGCAGCGCGACCGGACAGCACCGCGCCAGGTTCTTGCGCGTCTTCACCCCCGGTAGCCCATAGATCCCGTAGTTCACCCGGACCACCTCGCCCGCCTGCTCCAGTTGCACCAGGAGCCGCTCCGCCACCGACCGCGTCAGACCCAGGGCCCGGCCGACGACACCGACCCGGGTGGGAGACGCGAGCAGGGCTCGGACCTCGCTCATCCTCACCAGGTCCTTGCCCAGCGGGATCGCCGGGTCGTGGCTGGTCGGGGCCAGCACTCCAAGCTCCGGTCGGCACAGACGGCCCTGGCTGATCAGCAGCGTCACCACCCGCGGCAGCACCAGCGAGCCCTCGCCCAGCAGCGACGTCACGTCGCGCAGCAGCATCGGACGGTCCACCAGCGCCACCAGACGCGCCGCCAGTTCGCCCCCCTCCTCGTTGCCCTGCGCCGCCACGTCCGGCAGCGCGATACTGCCGACGAACCCGGCCGGGGCGAACACCCCGTGCCGCGGCCGCGTCAGCCGGCCGCGCTTCACCAGCTTCGTCAGCTGGTAGCGCACCGGCTGACCCACACGCGCCGCCTGCGCGATGATGCTGCTCAGCCGACGCGGCTCGCTCACATACCGCACCAGCGCGTCCAGCTCCTCCGCCTGCAGCTTGTCCGTCTCGACGTTCGACACACGATCCATCGCTTCACGCTTCCCCGCTGCCGACGACGGTCGTCGTCCGATGCGGCCAGGGTCCAAGGCCAGGACGCGAATAGCGTCCGTCCGAACGCAAAAGATCGCGTGAGGCGGGAAGGCAAGAACCCGGTGCGCCGTTCGCGTCTCGACGACCGATCCTTGCCGCATGGAAAACGCTGTGCAGCTCGACCTGGTCGAGTATATCAATGGGGTGGCGGGCGGCACGGATCGGCCAGTCCAGTCAGGCCGAGTGCCGGAATACCGCTCGTGTGTTCATTTTGAACACACATCTCCCGTCCACCTCGTCGCCAAAGCTGGATCGTGTGTTCAAAATGAACCGCTTCCGCTCACGCGATCAGCCCGGGCCATGTCCGCCCATCGTCTGCTGTTCTGCCTGGCCATGCTCGGCTGGGGAGAGCGCGAGCTTGCACGCCAGCTCCAGCGCAGCCAGACCAGCGTTCGCCGATGGACGAACGGCACCACCATCATCCCCGAGAGCGTGGCGGCATGGCTGGACGACCTGGTGGCTTTCCACCAGGCCCATCCTGCCCCGGAAAAGCAGCGCACAAGTGCTGCCTTCCCTCTAAAGTCCACTCTGACCTTCACGTGAAGGATGGGCGAACCCGAAGCTATGAAGCCTGCACAATCGTGCTGGCAGAGGAACCCAGCTTGCCAGTGAAGTGGTCGTTGAACTGTCCCACCGTCCACCCCGTCATGTTGTTGTTCGACAAAGCCGACGGAGAGACGAAGCTGCTCAGAGGCGTCGAAGCAGTTGCCGTAGCGATGTTGGAGCCCGGTGTCGGCCCAAACATCCAGGCTCCATAGGTCTGCACAACCGTCGCAGGTTGACCAGTCTTCGCGGAAACGGCGTTCGCGTAGTCGCTGGCAATGTAGCTTGCCACCGTCGCCTGTGCTGCCGGGTTGGTGATGTCACTAGCGGTGTATGGAAGGTTGTACTTGGAGATCGTATCGGCCCATGTCCCCGTCGTGATCTGCCACGGTCCCGTCGCCGAGGACGAACCGTTTGAGGTGCCGACGTTCCTGAACCCGGACTCCAGTTGTCCGAGGTCGGCCATCGCTTCCGGGGTCACGCCAGCTTGCGTCGCAGACGATGCCGCAAGGGCGCCATAGGACGTCGCCATCATCGCATCCATCGCCGGCGATCCAGACCCGGAAGTGTAGCCAGTCCAGTCTGTCGAGCCCGACGAGCTATCCGTGCTGCCAGTGCCGGTGTCACCCATGAAGGAGCCGCCACCAGAGGGCGTCACGAAGGTAGGGGCTCCAACCTCTGCATAGCTCGGGATGATCTGTGGCGGAACGCCGTTCATGGTAACTGGAGCCGGATCAGCCCAGACTGGACAGACAGGGGCAAGGGCTACCGCCAGCAGCAGCCTTTGCCCAACTCTAAATACTAGATGCATCAGTTGTAGCTGAAGACCGGCGCGCCATTGGCACGCACGCCTGCCACCTGACAGCCAGTGCCCGGCCTGAACTGCGACACATACTCATGCACTGTTTCAGCCGGTATCCAGCCGATGCGGCCGTTCGGAAACAGGATGCGCGCAAACCCGTTCTGTGGACGCCCACCGACTGCAACCACGTTCATCGTCTCCCCCATTCGGGCCGCGGACGGGTTTGGTGCGGTGTAGACGGGCTGGCCGTCTGTCGTTCCTTTGCAGAGCCAAGGCTCCTTCGGCTGAAAGAGCTTTGTCTCAGGAATGGATGACAGAGGGGGAGGCGGACCGTGGCTTGCCGGACCAAACACCTTGGTCCGCTCCTCCGACATCCGGTCCAGCTCCTGGTCGGTGAACCCTTGCTGCCTCAGCTGCGCGTGTGCCTGCGGCACAGCGCTGGCCAGGAGGCACAACGCCCCCATGGCGATCATCGTCCTGTTCATCTTCGTCCCCTGTATGTTCCGCAAAAGCAGGATCACCCGTCGCGATGCGAACGGAGATCGCCTTTCCTCACCAGCCTT
>CAXSEF010000100.1:0-11757 GCA_964236535.1 uncultured Acetobacteraceae bacterium | reverse complement strand
TGCGACGCGGTCCGCTTCACGTTCTGCGTGTGCGCTTCTTGGTATCGCCATGGTTCGCCGCTACACACCGGCCACTCGACAGGGAGAAGCCGGAGATGGTTCGCAAGGTGCTGATTGCCGCAACGCTAGCGGTGCTCGCTGTCCTGCCTCTCGCCGGGTGCGAGATGGGCGCAGTCGACCAGATGCGTGCCCAGCAGCAGCAGGAGCTGGTGGACCGCGCCACTCTGTCCGCCCAGGATTTGCTCAACCCGGTCACCGGGAGGGTCGCGGCGCGCACCCTGACTCGGGCTCGGGCAGTGATGATCTGCCCTCGGGTGTTTCGCGTCGGCTTCCTGTTCGGCGGCGAGGGCGGCGGCTGTGTGCTGCTGGCGCGTGGCGGCAACGGGTCGTGGTCGGCGCCCGCATTCTACAGCCTGGGTTCGGGCAGTTTCGGGCTGCAGGCCGGGATGCAAGACGCCGAACTGATGATGATAATCCTCACCCAGCGCGGCCTGGACGCGGTGATGGACAGCCAGTTCAAGATCGGCGCCGGGGCCTCTGTCGCCCTGGTGACGCTGGGCGGCGGCGTCGAGGGCGACACCACCGCGGCGCTTAACGCCGACATCGTCGCGTTCGAGCGCACCCGCGGTCTCTACGCCGGCATATCGCTTGAGGGCGGGGTGATGACGGCCGACAGCATCGGCGACCGCGCCTACTACAATCAGGACATCGGCTCGCGCGGGATCGTCATGGCGATGAGCGCGAACAACCCCGGTGCCGACCCGCTGCGCGCCGTGCTGATGCGATTCGGCAACCAGGAGGCGGCTCCTGCCCTAGCGCTCTACGGTTCACCGTATTCGCCGGCCCAGGACAACGGGCCCGGAAGCACAGCACCTCGCGGCGTAGTCCAGCAGCAGATGCTGCCGCCGCCCCGCTAGCAGAGGCAAGGCGCAGCCTGAGACCCGTCTCGTGAAGTCCCGATCCGCCGTCGGGCCGCGGCACGGGAGCCCGAGGCAAGCAAGACTGGCCCCACCCCTCCGCCCGCATTTTAATAGCCAGTACGGGTCATCGGAATCTTGCACGGGCCACGCCCAGACCCGCAAAGAGCCCGCCTCTAAGGCCTGGGGCGCTTTGATCCCATTTTTAAGAACAGGGATTTCAAAAGCTCAGCCTTTGGCGGAGTCCAGAGGCAGAGCCTTTGAGCAGTGTCTCAGCTTAAAATCTGTCCGCGGGTAGCGGTGCAGGATGGCCATCCCTAGAAGGTCCCCATGATTATCCGCTCCACCCGTCCTGAGGATGCTCCGGCCATCGCCGGCATCATCCTTCCCACCATCCAGGCCGGCGAGACCTATACGCTTGATCTCGCGATGAGCGAGGACGCTGCACTCGCTTACTGGATGGCTTCGGACAAGGAAGCCTTCGTTGCCGAGGATGATGGGGTCATCCTCGGCACGTACTACATGCGGCCGAACCAGACGGGCGGTGGCTCCCACATCTGCAACTGCGGCTACATGACCGCTAGCGCCGCGACCGGCCAAGGCATCGCACGCCACATGTGCGAGCACTCGATCAACCATGCTCGGGCCCGCGGCTATCGGGGAATGCAATTTAACTTTGTCGTCAGCACGAACGAACGGGCGATCAAGCTCTGGCAGACCTTTGGCTTCGAGATCGTGGGCCGGCTGCCCGGCGCATTTCGCCATCCTACCGCTGGATACGTGGATGCGCTGGTCATGTACCGGGACCTGCACGCACCGATCGGCGGCGAGGGTCAAAGCGAGCCGTTCAGGCAGCCAATTCCAGCCTGAGACACCACCAGCCTCTGGCCTTTCTTGCTTCCGATGGTCGAGAGAACCCGCACCGCCTAGCCACTGACACGGGACCAGCCACGCGCTAGTCTCGCAGGATGCCGACAGCCCCGTTCTGGACCACCAAGACGCTCGCTGAGATGACGGTCGAGGAGTGGGAGTCGTTGTGCGACGGCTGCGGCCGCTGCTGCCTGCACAAGCTACGCGAAGACGAGACCGGCGCGCTTGCCTACACCAACGTGTCGTGCCGGCTGTTGGACGGTGCCAGCTGCCGCTGCTCGGATTACCAGCGGCGGCAGCACCGGGTGCCGGATTGCGTGTCGCTGACGCCCGCCTCGCTTGACGAGATCGACTGGCTGCCGCCGAGTTGTGCGTACCGCCGGATTGCGGAGGGCAGGGGGCTCGCGTGGTGGCATCCGCTGGTGTCCGGCGATGCGGAGACGGTGCACAGCGCGGGCATTTCGGTGCGCGACAGGGTGGTGAACGAGCGCCGCGCCGGCCCGCTGGAGCACCATGTGGTGGACTGGCCGAACCGCGAGCCGCGCGCCCGGCGTGCGGGCGGCCCGCGCCGTGGCGACGCCATGCCCAAGGGATAGGCGAGATCGCGGGCGGGTGCCGGGCTCACTCCGCCTCAAGCTCGGCGGCGACCGAGATCAGATCTGTGCCATGGGCGAACAGCCGCGCGGCGTTGCCGGGGTTGGCGCCACGCACGACCAGGCGGCAGCGCTGCGTTCGCAGGCTGGAACTGTGCTGCCGCATCCGGGGCTTCCAGGCCGGACCTCCGCATGCCGCCGCATACACCACATGGAAGCCGATCCCGAGTGCCCAGACGCTGGAATCCGGCGTCGGGTGTCTGCACTGCGATGCCCACGAAGCGGCAGAACGGACCTAGGCGCGGCAGCTCGGTGGTAATCCCCGGCGACCAGCCTTCGGCGGGCAGCGTGGCGACCAGGACCAGATGCTGGCGTAGCCGCTCCCCAATCGTGTCGCAGGCTTCCAGGCACGCCTTCATGCGGCGCCGGTCCAGCAGAATCTCGGCGGATAGCGGGACGAACAAGAGCTGGCAGGCGTTCTGCAGCGCGCTTTCGAGCTCATGCTCGCGCGCCAAGCCGAGCAGCATCGCGTCCTTGTCCAGCCTCACGTCTCCGATCCCGGCAGCACGGCCAGCGCACTGTCCACCGTGTCGTCGGTCTCGGCGGACAGCCGCAGGAACGATTCGACTGGTTCGGTGCGTTCTTGCGAGCGGACCGCCTGCATCTCGCACGACGCGTTCTGCACCGCCTCGGCTAGTCGCAGCCGGGCGCTGGCCTGGGTGGTGCGCAGCCGACCGTCGATGCGATCCTTCACAATGCCCGCGATCTCGGCCGCGGAAATGTTGGCGCCGTCGGGGGCAAGGCGGTCGCGGCGGAGAACACCTGCGCGGCGTCGTCGCTCTCCTCGTCGCCGATCAGCCGCTTGCGCACCTCGCGCCCGATGGTGGCGGCGCGAAACGTCGCGTCCTCCTCGCTCGCGCCGACGAAGCAGATCACGAACCCGTTGTCGTCGGTGCGGGAAAAGGTGTCGAGCGGACCAAGCCGGGTCCTCAGGATCCGCTCGGCCGTCGCCATCGCGCGTTTCTTGAGCGCCGGCCAGCGCAAGCCGAGTGTCTGTCGCACGTGATTGAGCCCGACCAGCTGGATCCGCCTACCGGCCACCGCGCGCGACGCGGCCGCAGGAAGCGTCGGCGGGAGTTCGGGGTGCAGGGTGACCGTACGGAAGCGGAGCAGGTCGGCGCGCTGTACCATCACGCAGGTGATGCGGCAGGCGATTTCCGACCCGTCCGGCCGAAGCATCGTCACGTCCATGCTGTAATCGAGGCCGTCGATCTCCTGCTGCGCCCGTGCGGCGATGATCAGGTTCCGCCACGCCGGCGCGATGAGCTCGAGCGAGGCCGTTCCGGTCAGGATACCGATACGCACGCCGAGGAGCCTGTCGTGGGCCGGGTTGGTCATCACCAAACGGCCCTGCAGGTCGATGATCGAGACCACGGCGTCGACGGTGACGAAATACCTTGGTCAGCAGCCCCTGCAGCGCGTGGTCGTGCTCCGTCTGACGCAGCTTCGCGATGATGTCGCGGCCCTGTACCACGAGCCGGCCGCCAGCGCCGGGCGCCTGCGCCGGCATCAGGTGCAGTCTGAACCAGAACGCCTGGCCGGCGCAGGTGCGGCAGCGCAGCTTGATGCGGTGCGCATGGCCCTGCCGCGCCGCGGCAAGCAGGGCGTCCAGCGCCGCCCGGTCGGTAACGGGCCCGGTCAGCAGGGTGAAGGGCTGGGCCGACCAGCTGCCTGTCGGCATAGCCGGTGGCGACCCGCGCCGCCTCGTTCACGGCAGCGATCCACAGCACGCCCGCTTGGTGGTCGAGCACCATGACAATGTTGTTCGACCATTCGAGCGCTTCGCGGATGGCGTTCGCCAGTAGGGCCTGCGCGGTCTCGCCGTCCGATGGGCCGGCGAACTCGGGGCGCGTCGCGACGATTGTCATGGGGGCGGCCTCCGGCAGTGCGGCCGATCGCACCCGTCGACCTTGCGCCTGTCAGGTGAATACCCTCTTAAGCGGCGAAGAGCCTCGCCTTGCGGCACCAAACCGGGGACGACCAATGCGATTGCGGCGTGCTGGACCCACGACCTGGCTGATCCTTGCGGCGCTGGCCGTTCCCGGGCCGGTGCCGTCCGCAGGCGCGGAGCCGCTGCCGCAGGACCCCGGCCAAGCCGCCGCCATCCGCGCCGACCTGGCGGCGATCCACCTGCCGCCAGGCTTTCACATCGCGCTGTATGCGCTGGTTCCCGATGCCCGCGCGATGGCCGTGGGTCCGCACCGCGGCGAGGTATTCGTCGGCACCGGCGGCAGCAAGGTCTACACCGTTGTCCAGGTCGCGGACGCACCGGTCCAAGTCGAGCGCCTGGCTCCCGAGCTGCGGATGAAGGCGCCGAACGGCGTCTGCCTCAGTCCAGACGGCACGCTCTACATCGTCGAGCAGAACCGCATCCTGGCGCTGGCCGGCGCGGAGGAGGCAGTCGACCCCGTGCCGCTGCGCACTGTCGCACCGAGCCTCATCCCGGCCGACGCGCTCAGCGACAACCACGACGCGCGGGTCTGCCGCGTCGGTCCGGACGACAAGCTGTATGTGACGCTGGGACAGCCGTTCAACGTGCCACCGGCCGCACGCTTGGCCGAGTTCAGCCAATGGGGCATCGGCGGCATCATCCGCATGAACCGCGACGGCTCCGGCCGCGAGGTGTTCGCCCGCGGCATCCGCAATTCGGTCGGGCTGGACTTCAATCCTAGCGGCGCCGGCCGTGGCCAGCTCTACTTCACCGACAACCAGGTCGACCTGATGGGCGACGACATCCCGCCCGGCGAGATCAACCGCGCCACCGCGCCCGGCCAGAATTTTGGCTTCCCCTGGTACGGCGGCGGCCATGTCCGCACGCACGAGTATGCTGGCGACCCGCCGCCTGCCGATGTCGTGTTCCCGATCCAGGAGATGGTCGCCCACGCCGCCGACCTGGGCATGACCTTCTACCGCGGCACCATGTTCCCGGCCGAGTATCGCGGCGCGATCTTCAGCGCGCAGCACGGCTCGTGGAACCGCAGCAGCCCGGTCGGGGCGCGGGTCATGGTAACATTCCTCCGGTCTGACGGCAGCGCCGACCACACCCAGCCCTTTGCCGAGGGCTGGCTGGACGGGGATGGCAGCTATCGCGGCCGACCGGTCGACATCGCCGAAAGGCCTGACGGCAGCCTGCTGGTGTCCGATGACTTTGCGGGGGCGATCTACCGGATCAGCTACGACGGGCGTTAGGTTAGGAAAGGCGAGGGCTCTGCCCTCGACCCGTCGGGGCGCTGGGCGACAGACCCCGGTTTACCGAGAGGTCCACAGGCATCGCTTTTGGCGGGTTGGGGCGGCTTCACACCAGCAGCCGCAGACACCGACCTAGGCAAGCAAGGTTGGGTTTTGCCTTAGACCCACCAAAGGGCCAAGCCTTTTGGAAACCCTTCCATTAAGCATAGGGATTCTCAAGGTTTGCCTTGAGCGGAGTCCAGAGGCAGAGCCTCTGGCCTTGCTGGTCTGACCGATCACATTGTAACGAGCGATGGTAATAACGTCGGCTCACTCACCGATCAGGTGCAGGACGATTTCGCGCCGGTGCGGCGCGGTGCGATGCTCGAACAGATAGAGCCCTTGCCAGGTGCCGAGTGCCAGGCAGCCGTCCGTCACCGGGATGCTGAGCTGGACGGGGGTGAGCGCCGCCCGTATATGCGCGGGCATGTCGTCCAATCCTTCCGACATGTGGCGGTAGCGGCGGTTCTGTGGCGCCAAGCCGGCGAACGCGTCGAGCAAGTCCGCCCGCACGTCGGGGTCGGCGTTCTCCTGCACCAGCAGCGAGGCCGAGGTGTGCCTGCACCACAGCGTCAGCAGCCCCGTGGCGATCGACTGGATACCCAGCCATGCCATCACCTCCGGGCCTATCAGCAACAGCCCCTGCCCCCTGGTGGTCACGACGAACCGGTGCTGGGCTTGCTTCATCTTCAACTCGATCGGTCGGTCAGCGATTGCTGGAGCGCCTGAGCGACTGCACCGGACGCGGGGTCGGTTTGAACATGGCGTGCGGCATCGTCAGCCGGTGACCTCGTCGGTGACGACCTTGAAGCCGGTGAGCGTGTTCTTCCCGAAGGTGTTGCTGATCGCGACGTCGGAGGCATCCCTGCCGTGGCCGATGAGGATGCGGCCAATTCTGCGCCGGTTGTGCCGGGCGTCAAAGGTATACCAGCGGCCGCCCAGGTAGGCCTCGAACCAGCCAGACCAGTCCATCGGGTCGGGCGAGACTGGTACCCCGATATCGCCGAGATATCCGGTGCAGTATCGCGCTGGGATGTTCATGCAGCGGCACAGGGTTGTGGCGAGGTGGGCGAAGTCGCGGCACACCCCGCGCTGTTCCTCGAACGTCTCGTGGGCGGTCTTGGTCGAGCGCGCGAACTGGTAGCCGAAGGTGACGTGCTTGTTGACCCATTTGACGATGCCGGCCACCCGTGCCCAGCCCTGCGGCAGCTGGCCGAAGGTGCGCCATGCGAAATCTGACAGCCGGTCGGTCTCGCAGTAGCGGCTGCCCAGCAGGTAGACCAGCACCTCGTCCGGTAGCGCCTCGACTGCATGCTGCACGGCGTCAGGCGCCTCCTCGTCGAGCTCGCCCGAGTCGATCACCGTGGCGTCGGCGCTCAGCCTGATCGTGCCTGTGGGCGCCACCAGGCGCAGGCAGATGTTGTTGAACATGTCCTGGTACGAGGTCACCGGGACTGCGGGGCTGGTCACCAGCGTGTCTGGCGACAGCAGGTCATGGGCACGCGACGGGTGGACATTCAGCATGAGCATCATGGGGGTTGGCTGCGGACACTCGAAGGTCAGTTCATAACCGATCCTTATCTGCAATCTCGTCTCCTCCTGTCGCCCTGACGTGAAATTTAAGCGTCGATCCGGCTGTATGCACGTCGTAAGTCAGCGCGCGCCAACGCCAATCCACGCCATGCCTAACTGAAATCATACCCGACCCCGGGCGGCGTGCTCAAGGCAAGCCAGGCTCTACCCAGACCCGCCAAAGACCCTCGTCCAGGCGAGGGCTCTCTGGAAACCATCCAGATGGTCAGGGGCATGACGCTCCGCCGTGTGCTGCAGCCTCTTTCATGTGTGGGTCTGGCGCCTCAGGCCCTGCGGGTCGTCGTCTTGAAAAAGGGGGCAAAAGCCTGACCCTGCCAACCTGGACTTCAAATGATTTCTGCCGCCTTCGGTATCACTGTACCGGCGGCAAGGACGTCTTCATGCACACGGGCGCCGCGCAGAAGGTGGGGCTGCAGGCGCTGAGCGAGGGCCATAGCTCGATCTCGACGTTGACGGAGCGCAATGGATCAGCTCTGGCCGATCTCCGCACGGATCGCGGCCGCGAGCTTGGGGTTGGCCCGCCTGATCTGTGCCACACGCAGCGCGAACCCTGCTCCCCATTGGGGCTCGCGTTCCCACGCCTCGAGGAACAGCAGGTCGTCGGCGGAGGACTGGTCGCTGACTTTCCCCAGGGCCTTGCGCAGGGCGCGAGTCATCAGCGGCGTCTGGGCACTCATCTCTCTCTCCTGCGGGCTGGCACCCTCTACTTGCCAGCACCTCGTGACAAGAAAAGACGAAGATTTTGCTAAAGCATGTGAGTCAGGGTTGCAGGAACCAATGTCGAAGCCGGGCGACGCGCAGGCGGGGCACGAACCGGCCTCCCCGCCTGCGGCGAGGCTCAGTAGCGGTAGAGGTCGTGCTTGAACGGCCCGTTCGCGCCGGGCAGGCCGATATAGGCGGCCTGCCCGGGAGTGAGCTTGGTGAGTGCCGCACCAACCTTGGCCAGGTGCAGCGCCGCCACCTTCTCGTCGAGCGACTTCGGCAGCGTGTAGACCTTACCGGTGCCGTACTTGCCGGGAGGTGCGGTCCACAGCTCGATCTGGGCCAGCGTCTGGTTGGTAAAACTCGCCGACATCACGAAGCTCGGGTGTCCGGTGGCGTTGCCTAGGTTCACGAGCCGCCCCTCACTCAGCACGATCAGGCGTTTCTTGTCCGGGAACACCACCTCGTCGACCTGCGGCTTGACGTTCTCCCAGGTGTAGTTGCGCAGCGCCTCGATCTGGATCTCGCTGTCGAAGTGCCCGATGTTGCACACGATCGCACGGTTCTTCATCGCTCGCATGTGCTCGATCGTGATGACGTCCACGTTGCCGGTCGCAGTCACGAAGATGTCGCCGCGCGGGGCGGCGTCTTCCATGGTGACGACCTCGTAGCCCTCCATCGCCGCCTGCAGCGCGCAGATTGGGTCCGCCTCGGTCACCAGAACCCGGCAGCCGCCGTTCTTCAGCGACGCCGCCGAACCCTTGCCGACGTCGCCGAAGCCGGCCACCACGGCCACCTTGCCGGCCATCATCACGTCGGTGCCGCGGCGGATCGCGTCGACCAGGCTCTCGCGGCAGCCATACAGGTTGTCGAACTTCGACTTGGTCACGCTGTCGTTGACGTTGATCGCCGGTACCTTGAGCGTGCCCGCCTTTGCCATTTCCCACAGCCGGTGCACACCGGTCGTGGTCTCCTCGGAGATGCCGCGCACGCCATCCAGCAGGTCGGGGTACTTATCGTGCATCAGCACCGTCAGGTCGCCGCCGTCATCGAGGATCATGTTCGGCGTCCAGCCGTCCGGGCCGCGCACCGTCTGCTCGATGCACCACCAGAACTCCGCCTCGTTCAGGCCCTTCCAGGCAAACACCGGGGTCCCTGCCGCGGCAACGCCAGCGGCGGCGTGGTCCTGGGTCGAGAAGATGTTGCACGAGGACCAGCGCACCGTGGCGCCGAGCACGGTCAGCGTCTCGATCAGCACCGCCGTCTGGATCGTCATGTGCAGGCAACCGGCGATGCGCGCCCCCTCCAGCGGCTTCGATGCGCCGTACTCCTCGCGCAGCGCCATTAGGCCGGGCATCTCGTCTTCGGCCATCAGGATCTCCTTGCGGCCCCATGCCGCGAGGGAGATGTCGGCGACTTTGTAGTCCTGGTCCGCGGTAACATTCGTGTCGGGCATCTGCGCTCCTGGCTCCGGCAAACATAAGGATATGTTTATGAATACCCAGGTAGCACAGCGGGCCTGCGCAGTGGAAGGTGCATTAACCGGCCGGGGCTGCGCCTCCAGCCATCGCCGATTACGGATGGACGCCCACGCTGCAGACGGCGACACTGGGGTACGGACGGAAAGGTGGACACACTCCAATGACAAGCATCGCGTATCGGATCGGGCTGCGTTCGACCACGCTGACCGACCGCTTCCCGCCGCCCGGCGGCCGATACACCGCCGTTGCGCAGGCGATGCACTGGATCGTGGCGGTCCTGTTCATCGCCCAGATGGTCATCGCCTGGACCCTGGTCGTGCGACCGGACAGCGATGCTGCGTTCGGCACCTGGCTCACGCTGCACAAGTCGATCGGCATGACCATCCTGGCGCTGGTCGCGGTCCGATTGGCTTGGCGCGCCTCGCACCCGGCGCCGCAGTTGCCGCCGCGGATGCCGATGTGGGAGCAGGTGCTGGCCCGGGTCAATCACTGGCTGCTGTATGCGATCCTGTTGGTCATGCCGATCAGCGGCTATCTGTCGTCGGCCGCGGCAGGACACGCAGTGCACTATTTCTGGTTGTTCGATCTGCCCAACGTGCCGGCGTCCAAGGTCGTCGGGCATGATGCCATCGTGGTTCACATCCTGGGGCAGTGGGCGATCTATGCCGCGGTGGCGCTGCACCTGCTGGGCACGACTTGGAACCTGGTAGTCCGCCGCGACGGCTCGCTCAACCGCATGTTGCCGGAGCAGAGCGAGGCCTGAGATCTCTGAGCCGCGAGCGAAGCAAAACGGAGCTTTGCCCGGACTTCCAAAGGGTTTGACCCTTGCAAGTTCTTGGGTGGCGCAAGGGATGCCAAGGTCCAGCTAATGGCGGAGTCCAGGAGAAGAGCCAGGGTCTTGTTTGCTCCGCGCCTACAAAGCGCAGCCGCTGTATGCGACCGCCGGCACTTCGGGAGACCGGATAAGGGCACGGCCGGAGGGTCAGCTTTTGAACCCGCTCAAGCCGTGCCGTGGATGTGCTTTTTAGGCCAGCGGTTTTCAAAGGCTCCGGGCCCTAGCGGCTCTAGGCAGAACCCTGCCTTGCTCGCTGACCTTCAGACTGCCCGGCCAAATCTGGCAGTTTCGATAGTGATGCGTCCGGCGGACTCCGACAGTTCGGGCCGGACAGCAGCGCCGGAAAGTTGGCTGCGCTGGGAGACGTCTGGGGTCATGGCGTCAGCTGACTCCGATCAGCACCCCCGTCGCGAATACCAAAGCGCCGCCGAACATGACTTGGACGGTGGCAGAGACCCAGGGTGTATCCATGAAGCGCCAGCGGATCCAGGAAATTGCTGCCAGTTCGACGACCACGACCACGATGGCCACGATCAGCGCGGTCTGGAAGTCCTGAATCAGGAACGGCAGAGTGTGGCCAATACCGCCAAGTGTGGTCATCAGCCCGCAGATCAGGCCGCGCAGCAGGGGAGCGCCGCGCCCGGACAGCTTGCCATCATCGGACAGCGCTTCGGCAAATCCCATGGAGATGCCGGCACCTAGCGACGCGGCCAGCCCGACCAGGAAGGCGTTCCAGGGCAGGTGGGTGGCAAACGCGGCCGCGAACACCGGGGCCAGGGTCGAGACCGAGCCGTCCATTAGTCCGACCAGAGCGGGCTGGACGATCTGCAGCACGAAGCGGCGCTTGCCGCCATTGTCCTCGGCTTCGCGCTTGCCGTCGGCGAGATGGCGTTGCTCGATGATGCCGGCCATGTGCTCGTGCGAGGCCTCGGCCTCGGCAAGGTCGCCGAGCAGGCGGCGGACGCCGGCGTCGGTGCTGCGCTCGGCGGCCTGGCGGTAGAAGCGGGCGGCGCCGAACTCCATCTCGCGCGCTTGGCGGCGCACCGCGTCGATACCGAGCGGGCGATAGTGCGCGACGGGGCGGCGCTGTACGAAGCCGCGCACGTCCTGGCGTCGCACGAGCGGGATGTGCTCGCCGAAGCGGCTCACGTACAGATCGAGCAGCTGGCGGCGGTGCTGGCCTTCCTCGGCGGCCATGTCGTCGAACATGCGCGAACTGTCCGGATAGTTGGCGCGCAGGTTCTCGGCGAAGTCGGCGTAGATGCGGCCGTCCTCCTCCTCGCTGCAGATGGCGAGGGCGAGGATCTCGCGTTCAGTCAGCTCGGTAAAATTGCGCATGGCTCCAGTGTGCCGCATCCCTCAGACTTTTCAAGTCTAGCATAAATGCGCCAGAACGCATCTCAAGTGCGTTCGAGTGAATTTGAAGTAACGCGCTCCCTTGGGCTCGCCGGTCCAGGCGCCTAGGTGTTTGGTCCTGG
>CAXSEF010000099.1:0-11800 GCA_964236535.1 uncultured Acetobacteraceae bacterium | reverse complement strand
CTCGCCTGCGCCGTCATCTGCCTCAAACAAATCAGACGGTTTTGTCCCTAGCTCTTAGTGGTTCCAAGGATTTACGGCCTTTGGCGGGTATGGGCAGAGCCCAGCTTTGGTTGCTGTTGTCTACTTCTGCAGAACAGCAAACTCAGGTATTCATCGCATCGAAGAAGTCCTGGTTGTTCTTGCTGTACCTTAGCTTGTCCAAGAGGAAGTCCATCGCATCGGTCGGGCCCATCGGGTTCAGGATGCGCCGCAGCACCCACATCTTGCTCAGCGTGCCGCGCTCGACCAGGAGCTCTTCCTTGCGGGTGCCGCTCTTGGTGATGTCGATCGCGGGGAAGGTGCGCTTGTCGCTGATCTTGCGATCCAGGATGATTTCGGAGTTGCCGGTGCCCTTGAACTCCTCGAAGATCACCTCGTCCATCCGGCTGCCGGTGTCGATCAGCGCGGTCGCCACGATGGTCAGCGAGCCACCCTCCTCGATGTTGCGCGCCGCGCCGAAAAACCGCTTCGGCCGCTGCAGCGCGTTGGCGTCCACGCCGCCGGTCAGCACCTTGCCGGAGCTGGGTACAACCGAGTTGTAGGCGCGCGCTAGGCGGGTGATCGAGTCGAGCAGGATCACCACGTCGCGCTTGTGCTCGACCAGCCGTTTGGCCTTCTCCAACACCATCTCGGTGACCTGCACATGGCGGGTGGCCATCTCGTCGAAGGTGGAGGACACGACCTCGCCCTTCACAGTGCGCGCCATGTCGGTGACCTCTTCCGGCCGCTCGTCGATGAGCAACACGATGAGGAACACCTCGGGATGATTCTGGCTGATCGCAGTGGCGATGTTTTGCAACATGACTGTCTTGCCGGTGCGGGGCGGCGCCACGATCAGCGCGCGCTGCCCCATGCCAATCGGTGCGATCAGGTCGATGACGCGCGAGGTGACGTCGCGCTGGGCGCCTTTGGCCACCGGCTCACGCTGCTCCATCTCCATCTTGAGCCGCCGCTCGGGATAGAGCGGCGTCAGGTTGTCGAAGTTGGTGCGGTTCTTCACCGCTTCCGGCGGCTCGAAATTGATGGTGTTGACCTTGAGCAGCGCAAAATAACGCTCGCCGTCCTTGGGCGCGCGGATCTGGCCTTCGACGGTGTCGCCGGTGCGCAAGCTGAAACGACGCACCTGGCTGGGGCTCACGTAGATGTCGTCAGGCCCGGGCAGGTAGTTCGATTCTGGACTGCGCAGGTAGCCGAACCCGTCCGACAGGATCTCGAGCGTGCCCTCGCCGTGGATCGCCTGGTCGCTCTCCGCCAAGTTTTTGAGGATCGCAAACATCATCTCCTGCTTGCGCAGCGAGGACGCATTCTCCACCTGCAACGACTCCGCAAAGCTGAGCAGGTCGGCGGGAGTCTTTGCCTTGAGTTCGGCGAGATGCATCGGTGGCCTCGGGTGAGGGTCAGACCCGTGGCGACGCCACGATCGGGGCGGCAGCTAATGGGCTGGACCGGCGTGTGAGGTATGGATGCGGAGCCCGTCGAGGCGAGGGTGTGTCCGCAAGGTCGGCACGGCGGGGAGCCGTCGCTCAACAGGTGGCACACTCGCGCAGCCCGATCAACCCAGGGCTGGCAACGCTCGTCCAGGACGTGCCCCGACGTGTGCATGTCGGAAAGCTCAAGCCGGCTTTCCCTCCGCTCAGAGCCACCAAAGGCCCGAGGTCTTTGTAAACCCATCCCTTAAGCAAACGGATTTCAAAGGCTCGGCTTTGGCGGAGTTCAGAAGCAGAGCCTCCGGCCTTGCTTGCCTACTTGGCCACGCTTAACGCCCGTTGAGTCCAGTCAGAACGGCTTGACGATAACCATGACCACGATAATCACCAGCAGCAGCGTCGGCACCTCGTTGGCCATGCGGTAGAAGCGGTGGCTGCGGGTGTTGCGGTCCTCGAGGAAGGCGCGCCGCCAAACCGAACAGGCGCCGTGGAACCCGAACAACAGCACCACGCAGGCGAGCTTGACGTGCCACCAGCCCGCGGACCAGTCCATCGCATCCGGGGTCAGCACCAGAAGAACGCCAAACACCAGGGTCGCGACCGCCGCCGGGTTCATGATCTGCCTGAGCAGCCGGCGCTCCATGACCTTGAACCGCTCGTTTTCCGGCGAGTGCGGCGCCGTGTCGCAGTGATACACATACAGCCGGGGCAAATAGAACAGCCCGGCCATCCACGCCACCATCGAGATCACGTGCAGCGACTTGGTCCACAGATAGAACGGGGCCAGCGCGTCGATGGTCATCCGGCAGCCTGCATCGCTGTCCGGGCCAGCGGCACCACTTCGTCGAGCGAGCGGATGATCGTGGCGCCCAGCGCCGCAAGGTCTGCCCCGTCCCCGTGCGGCACCAGCCCTAGCACCGCCATCCCCGCAGCCCGGGCCGCCTCAGTGCCGGGCACCGAGTCCTCGACCACTAGACAGTCGGCGGGCGCCACGCCTCCGACCCGCGCCGCCAGCAGATAGACGTCCGGCGCCGGCTTGCTACGTGCCACGTCGCGAGCACTGTGCACTCGCCCCTTGACCAGCGGCACAAGCCCGCAGCGGCAGAACTTAATCTTCATCTCCTGATGCGAGGAATTTGACGCGATGCGGTAAGGCAATCCTAGCGCCGTCACACCGCGCAGCACCTCGGCCGCACCCGGCATCGGCTCGACCTCACGCGCCAGCACGTCGAGCATCTTCACCCGCAACCGGTCCGGCCATTCCGATGGGATTGACCGTCCGAGATGGCGTTCAATGACTGGTACCATGCCGTCCAGCGACATGCCCATGAAGTGCTGCAGGCTCTCCTCGACGCCAAGCGGCCAGCCGAGCGCGGTGATCTGCGCGGCCACCAAGCGATTTGCCGGGCCCTCGCTGTCCACCAGCACGCCATCGCAGTCGAAAATCACCAGCCGCAGCGATTCAGAAGTCATCATGCCGGCCGCATATGGGTGCAACGGCGCCGTAGCAAAGGAGGCCACCTGGGCGCGGTCCCTCGCTCTGCAGGCACCAGCCGGATAGGCAAAGCAAATTGGACCCTGCCCAAAGCCTTTGAAACCTATTCCTTGAGCAAATGGTTTCCAAAGGCTTGGTCTTTGGCGAAGTCAAGAGGCAGAGCCTCTGGACTTGCTTGCCTGACCGATCACACACGCAGACCGTTAGCAATGAACGAGACGCCTACCCGCGCACCGCCGCGACCAACTCGGCGACGTGGTCCGGCGGTGTGTGTGGCAGGATGCCATGGCCCAGGTTGAACACATGCGCCCGCCCATGCAGTGCGTCGCGTACACCGACTGCCTCCTCGCGCAGCGCTGCGCCGCCGGCGACCAGCGCCAGCGGATCGAGATTTCCTTGCAGCGCCACGTGCTCCGGCACGTCTGCCGCCGCGCGCCTTGGATCGGTTACCGTGTCGAGGCCCACCCCGTCCACTCCGGTGCGCTCAGCGTAGTAGCCGAGCAACGTGCCAGCAAGCCTGGGAAAGCCGATGATCGGCGTGCCCGGATAGCGAAGGTTCAGCGCGTCGACGATTCGGCGGGTCGGGCCGACCACGTGCTTGCTGAACTGCGCGGGCGAGAGGATGCCGGCCCAGCTGTCGAACAGCATGACGGTCTCGGCACCAGCCTCGATCTGTGCCGCAAGGTAGTCGACCGTGACGGCCTCGAGCAGCGCCATGATCCGGCCGAACAGCTCCGGCTGCGCGTAACCCATGGTCCGCGTGGCGGCGAAGTCGCGTGAGCCGGACCCCTCAATCATGTAGCAGGCCACGGTGAACGGGCTGCCGGCGAAACCGATCAGGGCGGCGCCCTCCGGCAGGGCAGCGCGCACCCGGCGCACCGTCTCCAGGATCGGCTGAATGGCGTCACCAAGCCGCCCGCGGTCAAGCGCCTCGAAGCCTGCCTGATCGCGAATCGGCGGCAGCTCCGGCCCCTCGCCGGCGACGAAGCGCAGCCCCTGTCCGAGCGCCCACGGCACCATCAGGATGTCGCTGAACAGGATCGCCGCATCCATGCCGAAGCGACGCACCGGCTGCAGCGTGATCTCGGCGGCAAGCTCCGGCGTGGTGCAGCAGCCGATGAAGTCGGACTGCACCCGCAGCGCACGGTATTCTGGCAGATAACGGCCCGCCTGGCGCATCAGCCAGACCGGCGGCGGCCAGACCGGGTCGCCTCCCAGCACGCGCAGCAGCAGCTTCTGCGGCTTGCCGGCTCTCAGCGTGTCGCCCATCGATCCCCGCCCTTCAAGTCGCGCCATTCCTAGTGTCATCGCGGCAAAGAGGAAACCGCACCATGACCGGATCAGGCTGCATGCAGCGACGCAGGCGCACAACACGATTCGCAACGCCGACGCGGACACCTCGTCGCACTCTTCCTAAAGAAAAGCTTGAGAGACTCAGGGTAGGGGTAGAGAGGCCCTGTGGATAACGGGGTACCCATGATTCCATGGTTCGCTCCCGTCGTTACCCACTGCGTTGTCGACTGCAAGTAACTGATACTAGACGTGAATCACCGGTTGTCCGCGTCTGGCTTGGCGCCGGCCTCGAGTTGCCCCGCGTACGCACGCACGCACGTACCATCCCCACAATGCCGGTCAGGGTCTGGCTTAGGGACTGCAAAACGCATTCATCCCCGCTATCCTCGTTCTCATGGCCGACACCCGCATGAACCTTCACCTCGTGTCCGACTCTACCGGGGAGACGCTGAACTCGGTGGCGCGGGCCACGGTGGCGCAGTTCGATGGCACCTCGATCCTGCACCATCGCTGGAGCCTGATCCGCACTAGGTTGCAGCTGCACCGGGTGCTCGAGGGCATCGAGGCCGAACCGGGGCCGGTGCTCTCGACCGTAATCGACCACGCGCTGCGCCACGACCTGGAGACGACCTGCGCCCGGCTCGGGGTGTCGGTAATCAATGTGCTCGACCCGGTGCTGGCGGTGCTGACCAAAACCCTGGGCGCCCAGGCGATGGCACGCCCCGGCCGGCAATACGTGCTGGATGCCGACTATTTCCGCCGCATCGATGCCATGCACTTCGTGCTCGCCCACGACGACGGGCAGATGCAGAAGGGCATTGCCGAGGCCGACGTGTGTGTCGTCGGCGTGTCGCGCTCGTCGAAGACGCCGACCTCGTTCTACCTGGCCAACCGCGGCATTAAGGCTGCCAACGTGCCGCTGGTGCCCGGCACGCCAGACCCGTCCGGCCTGGAGGAGCCGCCCTGCCCCGTCGTCGGGCTGACCCTGGACGCCAGTGCCCTAATCGAGATTCGGCGCCACCGGCTGAAGTTGATTGCCCGCGGCGAGCACGACGGCGTGATGCGCCAGGCCAGCGGCGAATACGTCGACCTCGAAGCCGTCAAGGCCGAGCTGCTCTGGGCGCGGCGGCTGTGCACCCGGCGCGGCTGGCCGGTGATCGACGTGACCCGCCGCTCGATCGAGGAGACGGCCGCGACCGTTATTCAGCTGATGGAAGCCTGGCACGAGCGCCGTTGCCATTCGGACCGGCGCTGAGACCAGCCATTAAGCAAGACCGGGGCCCACCCGCAACGCGCCGGCGCCCTTCGATCCCGATCCGCCCCGCCGGTTTATTGCCCGCTGGCATTATCCTTGCCTCTTGCGTGTCGACCTGCCACGCCGCGTGCCATGACGATACGCTCCATCCGCACTGACGAGGACTTGGCCGCCACCCGTGCCGAGATCACTTGGCTGCTGGACCTTAACCCTGTTACGGGCAGCGACGACTTCGACTGTCTCAAGGTGCTCCTTACCCTCGCGACCAGCTACGAGGCCGCAGGCGAGGCGCTGCGCACCGATCCCATCGAGGCGATCTGGCAGGCCATGGGCGCATCCGGCATCAGTGTACGTCTCCTGGCCGCGATCACCTGCATCCCGGAACCCGAACTTGCCGAGATCCTGGCGCGGCGGCGGGCCCTGGATGTGGCCGTCATGCGCGTGCTCGGGCCGGCGCTGGGCCTTTCGCTCGACACCCTGATGCAGATGGCAGGGTCGGCCGAGATGTAAGCAAAGCAAGGCTGGGCTTTCCCTCTGCCTGCACTCCAATAACCCAAGCGGGTCGTCGGAACCTTGCGCAAGCTACGTCCAGACCCGCCGAAGGCCTGAGGCTTCGAGGACTCCTTTCTAAACAAATAGATTCCAAAGGTTAGGCCTTTGACGGAGTCCGGAGGCAGAGTTTCTGACCTTGCCTGCTGAACAGGCTCCCCAGGAAGTAGTTCAGTTGTTCGAAGGGTCCTTTGGCGTAGCCGCTCCGGGCACCGCCAAGCTGTCGGCGGTTATCTTGTCGGCGCGCACCACCATGGTCTGGACGTGACAGTCGGCGACCGAGCCCCTGTCCATGCTCGTCCCATTCTCGAATCTCACCCTGACCCGTTCGAGGCATCCCTTGTGGTCGGTCCCGAAGTTCTGCGCTTGGTCCGGCTGGATGCTGCGCTGCGACGTCACCAAGTCGGTCTTGTCGTTTGTTATAAAGGCGTGCGCCTGGGTGACCTTGCCGCACATGTTGCGCAGCGTAGAGGCACGCAGGTTGTTGCTCACGGGCCGCGGCGCGCCTTGGCTCGGCGTCGCGGTCTATTCCGCCGCCGCGACGACGGTCGCTCCCAGCAGCACCCCCGCGGCCAAGCGAGCCGCCCTTGTCTCACGCCACATTGTCGTCTCCGCTTCAGTCGCGGCCATAACCAGGCGCCGGTTGCACCTCCTGGCCACGCAAGCAAAACCAGAGGCTCTATCTCTGGAATCCGCCAAAGGCTCAGCCTTTGGAACCCCTGTGTTTAATGAATGGTTTTCAAAAGTCGTAGGCCATAGGCAGGTCTGGGTAGAGTCCAGCCTTGCTTAGCCTAGAGATTGATCTCTTGGCACTGTTGCTTGCCACCCTCTGCAAGCGCCAAGGCCACGCATTTGCGCATCACGCTCGGCAGCGCCTGCTGGTCCAGCAGCGCGGCGTCGCACAGCGTCCTCTGCCCGGACACTGTCGCCACGTTCCCCGCATAGACCGCCAAGCGCAGCTCGAAATGCGTCAGCCCGTGCAGCACCTCGCCTACGAGCCGCCACGCCGCCGGCTCCGGTGCCTGGGCCACCGCATCGGCGCCCACCCAGGGCTCCTCCCGCCAGGCCGTGCCAGGCAGCTCCGTCATCCCGCCGAACAGGCCCGTGGGCGGACGCACCCGCAGCAGTACGCGGTCCTGCGCGTCACGGAGGAAGAACACCGCACCGTAGCGCACCGGCCGCGGCGGCTTCACGGGCTTGCGCGGCAGCGCTCCGGCGATGCTGCGCCGGCGTCCCTCGCATCCTTCCGTCCATGGGCACAGTGCGCAGGCCGGCGTCCTTGGCGTGCACAGCGTGGCGCCGAGATCGAACAGCGCCTGGGCGAAGTCCGACGGCCGGGCGATCGCGGCGTCGTCGCGGCCCAGCCCGGCCGCGGCGGCGGCGATCTGCGGACGCGAGCCGGGAAGCGGCGTCTCGATCGCGAACAGGCGCGAGACTACGCGCTCGACGTTGCCGTCGACCGGCACCACTGGCACCCCGAAGGCAATCGCGGCTATTGCGGCGGCGGTGTAGCGGCCGACCCCCGGCAGGTCGAGCAGCCCCGCAACGTCGGCCGGGAACGCGCCGCGCGCCGCCACCACGCGGGCGCAGGCCAGCAGGTTGCGGGCGCGGGCGTAGTAGCCAAGCCCCGCCCAGGCGGCCATCACCGCATTGTCCTCGGCCGCCGCCAGCGCGCCCACGTCGGGAAAGCGGTCCAGGAACCGGGCGAAGTACGGTATGACCGCGGCGACGGTGGTCTGCTGCAGCATGATCTCGCTCAGCCAGACCCGATAGGGATCGGCGGCGATGCCCGGCTCGGCACGCCAGGGTAGGCTGCGACGGTGGCGATCGTACCAGCGCAGCAGGGATGCGGCGGGAAAGGAGGACACGGTGCGGTATGGCAAAGCAGGACTCCGCCGGCAACACGCACGGCCGTCTCGGCCCGAAGGCCGCCCGGCGCACGGCGCTGGCCGCGGTCGGCGGCGTCGCGATGGCCACTGCCCCAGCGTGCCGCACCGACGCCTTGCTGGCGAGCGTCGTCGCCGTGCCGCCCGTGTCGCCCACCTCGCCGGCGCCGGCCGTCATCGCGGAACCGCCGCGGAGGCCAGCGCCGGAGCGGCCGCGGCACGTCTACGGCCCGCGGCCGCTCGGCGCGCTGATACCCGCCGTCACCCGCGCCGCATTCCGCCGCCGCTCGCCGGCCTCGGTGCAGCTGCTGCAGGACTGGGCGGACATCGTGGGCCCGGCGGTCGCCGCGATGGCTCTGCCGAAGCGGCTGTCCGGCACCAGCCTGACCCTCGCCTGCTCGGGCGCCGCGGCGCTCGAGCTGCAGCACCTCTCCACCGCCCTGATCGAGCGCATCAACACCCACTTCGGCCGGCGCTGCGTCGAGCAGCTGCGCTTCGTGCAGGACGGTGCGCCGCCGCCGCCGGTGGCGGCACGCAATCGGCCGCCGCCGGTCAAGGTCGACGGCCTGCCGGAGGGCGAGCTGCGTGATGCGCTGGCGCGGCTCGGCGGTGCGGTGGCGGCGCGGCGCCGGTAGCGCGATCCGGGCGGCCCTGGTCAGAGGCGGGCGGCGCGGAACCGTCTTGACGGCACGCGGCGTTCGCCACCTTGTCTGCCGCCACAGCGTCTTCACCCCGAGCCAAGGTCATCATGCCGATCAATCGTCGCACACTGCTCGCCGCCGCGGCCGCGGCGCCGTTCCTGGGGCGGGCCGCCACCGCCGCCGATGCCGCCGACTCGCGCCTGTCCGAACGTTCGCTCGGTCCGGCCTCGGCACCGGTGGTCGTCGAGGAATGGTTCTCGCTGACCTGCACCCATTGCGCCGCGTTCTCCCGCACGGTGTTCCCGGACGTGAGGAAGAACCTGATCGACACCGGCAAGATCCGCTACGTGTTCAAGGACTTCCCGCTCGACCAGGTGGCGCTCACCGCCGCGATGGTGGCGCGCTCCCTGCCGCCCGAACGCTACGTCCCGTTCGTCGAGGCGCTGCTCGCCAGCCAGGACCGCTGGGCGTTCTCGCGCACCAACAACACCACCGACGAGCTCGCCAAGATGGCGGCGCTGGCCGGGCTGTCGCGCGAGGCGTTCGACGCCACCCTGGCGGACGACAGCCTGCGCGCCGCGATCCTTAAGGAGCAGGACGCCGGCGCCAAGCAGTACAGCATCAACGCGACGCCCACCTTCGTGTTCGGCAGCACGCCGCATTCCGGCGAGCTGTCCTACGACAGCTTTGCCAAATTCGCCGGGGCTTGAGGCCCCGGGCCCCGGGCTTGGCCACCGGCCTGGCCGCGTGATGCTGGCGCTCACCATGGGCGACCCGGCCGGCATCGGCGGCGAGATCGCGGCCGCCGCTTGGCGCGCCGGCGCGCCGCCCTTCGTGGCGCTCGCCGACCCGGACTGGCTCGCCGGACACGGGGTGCCGGTCCGGGTCGTGGCCGATCCCGCTGAGGCGGCGCAGGTACGCGGTGCCATCGCGGTGATCGCGGTGCCGCTAGCCGCGGCGGTGCGGCCCGGACGCCCCGACCCCGCCAACGCCGCGCCAACCGTCGCCAGCATCGAGCGTGCGGTCCGCCTGGCGCAGGCCGGCGAGGTCGCGGCCGTCATCACCAACCCGATCGCCAAGTCGGTGCTGCAGCGCGCCGGTTTCGCCCATCCCGGGCATACCGAGTTCCTCGCCGAGCTGACCGGGGTTGCCGGGCAGCAGATCATGATGCTCGCCTGCCCGGAGCTGCGCGTCGTGCCGGTAACCATCCACGTGTCGCTGCGCCGCGCGATCGACACGCTCGGCACCGCCGGGATCGTCGCCACCGCGCGCACCGCCGCCCGCGCGCTGCGCCGGGATTTCGGCATCGCCTGCCCGCGCCTCGCGGTCGCCGGCCTCAACCCGCATGCCGGCGAGGACGGCGCCATGGGCGAGGAGGAGCGCAGCCTGATCTGCCCTGCGATCGACGCCCTGCGCGCCGACGGCCTGGAGGTCTCCGGGCCCTGGCCGCCGGACACCATGTTCACCCCCCGCGCGCGGGCCTCCTACGACGTCGCAATCTGCATGTACCACGACCAGGCGCTGATCCCGCTCAAGACCGTCGACATGGCCGGCGGCGTGAACGTCACCCTGGGCCTGCCGATCGTGCGCACCTCGCCGGACCACGGGACCGCCTTCGACATCGCCGGCCGCGGGCGGGCCGACCCCGCCAGTCTGCTCGCCGCCATGCGCATGGCCGGCGAGATCGCCAGCCACCGCGCGGCGTGCTGACCCGGCCCGCATCCCGGCGAGCCGGATCGCCTCGCCTAGGGGCCACCTGATGGACTGACGCCTGTTCGCCCGGGCCGCAGCAATCCTGCTCGCCGCCGGCGTGGGCGGCGCCGCCCGTCGCGCTCGCGCCGCCGCCTGCCTGCCGGGCCCTCTGCCGCCCGTCTGCCCCCGAGTCGTCCGGGCACCGCGTCGCGATCCAGGTCAGCCAGGCCGATCCCGCGCTGATGAAGCTCGCGCTAGGCAACATCGGCAGCATCGCCGCTGACTGCGCGGCGCGAGGCGAACCGGTGGCGATCGAGCTGGTCGCCTACGGGCCAGGCTACGCCATGCTGTGAGACACCTCCCCGGTGGCCGAACGGATCGCTGCGTTGCGCGCCCAGCTGCCTTCGTGGTGTTCTCCGCCTGCCAGAACGCCCGCCGTGCGATGGCGCAGGCCGAGGGCAGGACCGTCGAGCAGATCGCCGAACTGCCGGGCGTCACCGACGTGCCCGCAGACGTCGTCCGCCTCGTCACGCTGCAGGAGCAGGGCTGGAGCTACATACGCCCCTGAGCAGGGTGAGCGCGGCCGCAGTCATGCGCGACACACCCGTGTCGCTAAGCCCGCCCTCTTCACCAGCTCGCCCGTCGCCCGGATCAGCTCCATCTGAGGCGACCAATCCCCAGGACCGACCCATGAAGCCGCTGCGCCTCGGCGTGAACATCGACCACGTCGCCACCGTCCGCAACGCCTGCGGCGGCCTGCATCCCGACCCCCTGGACGCAGCGCTCGCCGCCATCGGCGCCGGAGCCGACGGCATCACCGCGCACCTGCGCGAGGACCGCCGCCACATCCGCGACCAGGACCTCGCCCGGAGCCGCGCCGCGATTAACGCGCCGCTCAACATGGAGATGGCGGCAACCAAGGAGATGGTACGGATCGCGCTGGCGACCCCACCCCAACGCCTGCTGCATTGTCCCCGAACACCGCGCCGAGGTCACCACCGAGGGCGGGCTCGACGCCGCCGGCCAGCAGGCGACGTTGGCCCCGCTCGTCGCCCGCCCGCCTGTCGGACGGCGGCATCCGCGTCTCGCTATTCGTCGACCCGGACCAGCGCCAGCTGCGGGCAGCGCTGTCCTACGGCGCCGACATCGTGGAACTGCACACCGGCGCCTATGCCGACGGGCGCCCCGGTAAGCTCAAACGCCTCACCGAAGCCGCTGCACTCACCGCTGCACTCGGCCTCAAATGCCACGCCGGGCACGGGCTGAGCTACGATAACGTCGCCCCGGTCGCCGCCCTGCCGCAGGTGGTAGAGCTGAACATCAGGCACTACCTCATTGGCCAGACAATTCTCGACGGCTGCCCAACGCCATCCGACATATGCGCGCGCTCATGGATGAGGCGCGGCACTGAACACTGATTTGTAATACTTGTCTGATGGAGTCCTGACTTTCTGCAGGTATGGGTAGTTTGTGAGGGCTGCGAGACGTCCTGGTTCTGCGAGCAGGCGCGTCCAGGCGTCGCA
>CAXSEF010000098.1:5271-11850 GCA_964236535.1 uncultured Acetobacteraceae bacterium | reverse complement strand
CCTAGAGCTTTCAAACTCGACGTGGCGCGTAGTCTAGAGGCACAGTCTCCAGCCTTGTCTTCTTGCCGCCCTCAGAAGATCGGCATCGCTCCCGCCACCGTCACCATCGCCCCCGACACGAAGCTCGCGTTCTCCTCCGCCAGCATCACGTACGTCGCTGCCAGTTCCGCAGGTTGCCCCGGCCGCCCGAACGGTGACTGGCTGCCGAACGTCCTGATCTGCTCGGCCTCCATCCCGGTGGGGATGAACGGTGTCCAGATCGGCCCCGGCAGCACCGCGTTCACCCGGATGCCCTGCTCGATCGCGCCCTGCGCCAACCCCGCCGTGAAGTTCGCGATCGCCGCTTTGGTCGCCGAATACGCCAGCAGACTAGGCATCGGGTGCTTCGAGTTCACCGAGCTCGTGTTTACGATCGCGCTGCCCGGCGCCATGTGCGCCATAGCCGCCTTGGTCACCCGGAACATCGAGTGCACGTTCGCCGCGAACGTGTACTCCCACTCGTCGTCGCTGATCTCCGAGATCGACTTGCGCGTGTGCTGATACGCCGCGTTGTTCACCAGCACGTCGATGCGCCCGAACTCCGCCACTGCCTTCGCAACCAGATCGCGGCAAGGCTCGCGCTGCGACAGGTCGCCCGGCACAAGCAGCACCCGCCGCCCCGCCTCGCGCACCCAACGCCCGGTCTTGTCCGCATCCTCCTGCTCGTCGAGATACGCCACCACCACGTCCGCCCCCTCGCGCGCATAGGCGATCGCCACCGCCCGCCCGATGCCGCTGTCCGCGCCCGTCACCAGCGCGATCCGCCCCTCCAGCCGCCCCGATCCCTTGTACGTCAGCTCGCCGTAATCCGGCTCCGGCTGCATCCGCGCCGAACTGCCGGGCGACTCCTGCGCCTTCTGCGCGAACGGCGGGCGGGGATACTTGCTGCGCGGATCCTGGGCCATCGGTGGCCTCCTGTTGTGGCGTTGCTGCCAGCCGAACCCCGCACGAACCACCCGGTTCGCTCGGCCGCGCTTCACCGCCGCTTGTACCGCCCCGGACCACCGCCGATCCTGCACTCCGGCGCGCTCCCAGCCCAACGCGCCCCAGCGTCACGCACCCGACCCGCGCATCACTTTCCGCGCCTGCCTCCGGTCTCCGCGCCCGCGCTGGCGGCCCGGCCGCCCGTGCTTCGCTCCCGTCCTGCAACCCGGCCCGCCAGCCGCCGTTGCCGACACGTGGCTCTATTGCGGCTGCCAACACGCGGGGCCCAACCTATGCGCTTCTTTGCCATCCTGTTCGTGATCGCCCTTGGCGCGATGACGACGATCGAGGCCGGAGGGGCCGCCCAGCTCAAGCGCAGCTTGCACGATCCCTGGTGGGCTGGCCTCGCCTTCGGCATTGCCGCGCTGCTTGGCTTGCTGGCCTGCCTCGCCGCCGCCGTCCTGTTTTCCGGCGTTGAGACCCCCACCGTGCAAGACGTCGCCGCCACGCCCTGGTGGGCTTGGACCGCCGGCCTGATCGCCGCCGGCTACGCGGTCTCGATGCTGCTGTTTGCCGGGGGCCTTGGCTCGGCCCTGTTCACCGGCCTGACCGTGACCGCCGCCCTCCTCGCTTCGGTGCTGCTCGACCACATGGGCTGGGTCGGCTTCAAGGAGCACCCGGCCAGCCTGCTGCGCCTGCTCGGCACCGCGCTCATGGTCGGCGGTCTCGCCCTCGTCGCCCTGTTCTAGTGCCGATCGACATCCATTGTGGCCGGACCATGGTTGCGGCGAGGCGTGTGAAGCCTGTGAAATGGATGGTTCGTCGGTCGCAGCGCGTGGCGAAGCGCTGGAAGTGCCTGAGGCGGTTGAAGCGGCGCTCGATCCGGCGGGCCACTGGTCGCGCGGCCAGTGCCCCCGGACATGTGTGGGGCTGGGAGCTCAGCTCCAGCGGGTCCAAGGCGGCGCCCTGACCTACGCCTGCTCCATCGCCGCGAGCACTTTCGCCGGCATCATCGGTACCGAGCACAGCCGCGCGCCAACCGCGTGGAACACCGCGTTGGAGATGGCGCCCGGGACTACCGCGGAGCTGCGCTCGCCGGCGCCCCAGGGCTTCTCGATTGGGCGGTCAATCAGGTTCCATGACCACCTCGGGGACGTCGGGAAAGGTGAGATCGGATAGGTCGACCAGTCGAGGCGGGTGACCACGCTGCAGTCAAGGGTGACGTTTTCCATCAGCACGCGGCTCGTGGTCTGCACGACATTGCCCTCGATCTGGTTGCGCAGGTCGTACGGGTTGATGATCTGGCCGCAGTCGTGGGCGACGTAGACCCTGGTGACGTGCACGGCGCCAGTGATCCTTGAGCATTTAGGATCGAACGGGCTCGGGGGTTCTAATTCGACGCTGCTGGTAGAGCAACGGGGTCATGATGATGGCACCGTTGTCCAGGACCTACGTCGACGGCTGATCCGGGCAGTCGAGGCAAGCAGTTCGGCCCGCAAGGCAGCCCGGCGCTTCGAGGTGAGCGCCTCGGCCACCATCAAGCTGGTCCGACGGGTGCAATAGACCGGCAGCATGACCCCAGCCTGGATCGGCGGCACTCGCAAGCCCCTGCTGGCAGACTATGAGACGGTGCTGCGCGAGCTGACTACGGCAAGCTGGCGACGTAGAGCATCGCGCCGGAGACCGCCATGCCGGCAGGGTGCAGCCCGACGTCGATGGTCGCCGCGAGCCTGCCGGTCTGCAGGTTGATCACCAAGACGGTGCCGGTAGTGGCGAACGCGTCAGTGGGATCGACGACGATTGCCGTGTCGTCAGAGAGGTTGGTGAAGTCGACGCCGTGGCCTTCCGTCCGCTCTCGTGGATCACGTAGATGAGGTTACCCTTCATCACGATGCTGTTAAGCGCGTTGCCGACCGGGATTTGCAAGACCCGCGTGTTGTTGTTCAGGTTGACCACGACGATGGTGTTGTTGGCGTTCAGCGCAACCAGGCTGATGGAGCCGTCGGTGACGACGATGCCGCCGGAATTGGCCGAGACCGCGTTGAATGGCAGCGGGTTGGTCGATAGCGGGGCAACGCGATGCTGCCGCCCGGGGTGAGCTTGCCGGAGAACGGGTCGACGTCGGCGACGACTACGAAGTCGTTGTCCCGACTGAACAGCAGCTTCAAGCCGTCGGCGGAGTAGGCCACACCGGTGAACGTGCCGTCGGTGCCGTTTGCGGTCGCCGGCACATTGCGCTGCAGCACCTCGCCGGTCGTGGTGCTGAAGACGATGATCGGCTGGGCGGCGTCCATCAGGAGGACGGCCCCGCTCTTGGTCCGGGCGTTCGGGTTGACAGCGACGGCCTTGGCAACAGTTGGCGAGCCGAACTGCACAGTGGTGCCTGCGGGCGTCAGCAGCTGGTTGTCCGACCCGACAATTGATCCGCTTTGCTGCAGGCCGACGGTCCAGGTGTCCTGGTTCGCCGGGTGGACGGCGCGGTGCTGCGCCGACCCGGCTCGCGCACGGCGCCGGTCTACCGACTGGGCAACGTGGCGTTCAAGCCCAGCGACGCGCGAGGGGAGCGTGACGGCGGAGGGCGGCGCTGTGGCTGGGCCCGAGCTGACCCGGCTAGAGGCGGCGCTGCTGGAGGCCCTGATCCACGCGGCGCCGCACATCGTGGTCAAGGACACATTCGAGAGGAGCGGATGTACGGCTTCAACGAGCGGGCGAGCGTGCACGCGGTGGAGGCAGTGGTCTCGCGGACACGGCACAAGCCGGCGGCTAGGGCGACAGCCTTGGTCAAGAATGCGCGCGGCATTGGCTGCCGGCTGGTGGGGCGGGGGTGAGGCACCAAGCCGGCAGGGTCGGGGCGGGCGCTGGAGGTCGCCGACGACGGGGCGGGCGTGGCGGATGCGCTCGCGCTTGGCGTGTTCGAGGGGTTCCCCAAGGCGCAGGCCGACTTGCCCGGCAGCGGGCTTGGTCTCGCGATCGTCGCCGAGGTGGTGCGCAGCCATGCGGCAGCGTGGGTTTCGCTCCGGGCGGAGGATGCCGGGTGCAGGTGCAGTGCCACCGGTCACAGCGCCTCCAGTTCGGGCGGGAGATCGGCCGGGTGGACGCGAGCGGCCTGACGAGCGGCTGCGCTCGTGGCTAGGGTGTGATCGGCCAATGGCTGCGTCCAGGAGCTCTGCTTCTGGACGCAGCCATTGGCCATGCTTTTGAAATCCGTTTGCTTAACGAATGGGCCTCGGGCTTTTGGCGGGTTTGAGGTAGCCCGCGCAAGGTTCCGCGGGCCTGGCTGGACCAGTGGAAAGCGGCAGAAGGAGAGGCCAGCCTTGCTTTTCTGAAGATCAGCATTGCGTGCATAAAGCCCAGGGATCTACCGCGGCTCGCTACAGCAGGTGCTCCACTCGAATCGGTAGGCTGCGCAGCCTTCGCCCGGTCGCGTGGTGCACCGCGTTGGCAATGGCGGCGTTGACGCCGACGATGCCGATTTCGCCGATGCCTTTGATCCCGAGCGGGTTCACCTGGGTGTCGGGTTCGGGGATCATCAGCACCTCGACTTGGCGTACGTCGGCGTTCACCGGGATCAGATATTCCGAGAGGTTCTCGTTGACGTAGCGGGCCGCCTGCCGGTCGATCTCGGTCTCCTCCAGCAGCGCGGAGGACAGGCCCCAGATCATGCCGCCCATGTACTGGCTGTGTGCGGCCATCGGGTTGACGATGGTACCGGCGGCAAACGCGCCGAGCATGCGGGGGACACGGATCTCGCAGGTGCGACGGTGGATGCGTACCTCGACGAACTGTGCGCCGTGGGCGAAAGCGGTCACGTCGTGGCGTTTCTGCCCGCGCAGGATCGGGTTCTGGCCCTGGTAGAGCTTGGCCATGGCTCCCGGCGCCGCGCCGTCCGGAATGTTCTCGATGTAGGCTTCGAGGGCGCCACCGGAAAGGCGCAAAACCGCGTCGGCAAGTGGCTCGGACAGGCCGTGCGGGCTGCCCAGGCGCCGGTCGACGAGGCGCAGCACAGCGGGGTCCTGGCCGGCGAGCGGGCCGTCGTTGCTGGTGACCGCTGCGTGGGCGATGCGCGTGCGCAGATCTTCGCAGGCATGCGCCACGGCGTTGGCGATGCTGGCGGTCAGGCTTGATCCGGCGGCCAGCGGGGCAGGCGGATATTCGGTGTCGCCCATCTCGACCAGGACCTGTTCGATCGGCAGGCCGAGCCGGTCAGCGGCCACGATCGCGACCACGGTGTAGGCGCCATTGCCGATGTCGCACGCGGCCAAGCGGACGCGGACGTGGCCGTCAGGGCGCAAAGTGACTCGCACCGCGGAGGCGGAGATGTTGGAGGGGTAGGAGGCGCCGGCGCAGCCATAGCCCACGAGCCAGTCGCCGGCGCGCATGCTGGTCGGGCGGGGGTCGCGCCGCTCCCAGCCGAAGCGCGCGGCGCCCTGGTCCAGGCACTCCATCATGCGTCGGCTGGAGTACGGCAGGCCATTGGTCGGGTCGCGCTCGGGCTGGTTGCGGCGGCGCAGCTCGATGGGATCGATGGCCAGCGCCAGTGCCAGCTCGTCCATAGCGCATTCGAGCGGGAACATGTACGGCGTGTCGGGCGGCGCGCGCATGAAGCCGGGCGTGTTGCGGTCGGCGTGCACGATGTTCACCCGGGTGCGGATGTTCGGACAGGCGTAGGCGCGCGCCGTCGACTCGGTGCCGGAGACGTTGTAGTGGCTGGGCCGCGAGGTGACCTCCCAGCCCTGATGGTCGAGCGCCAGCAGGCGGCCGTCACGGTCGGCGGCGAGGCGGAGGCGGTGGCGGGTCTCGGCGCGGTAGGTGGCGATGGTGAAACCCTGGTCGCGGGTGGCGACAAGCTTGACCGGGCGGCCGAGACGGCGTGCGGCGATGGCGATCCAGGCGGTGCGTGCGGTGGCACCGCCCTTGGAGCCAAACGCGCCACCGACGAACTTCGAGACCACTCGAATGTCGTCGAGCGCGATACCGAGCTGCTTGGCGATGCTGCCGCGCAGGCCGTAGACGAACTGGCTTGGCTCCCAGATGGTCAGCTGGCTGCCGTTCCAGGCACAGGTGGTGGTGAACAGCTCGATCGGGTTATGGTGCTGGGTGGGGGTCGCGTATTCGGCGTCGATGCGGACCGGAGCGGCGGCGAACGCGGCCTCGGCGTTGCCGATAGTATAGTCGTCGTGTTCCTCGTCGGAGCGTTCCTCCTCGGTGGCACCGAGGCTGTTGAAGCCGGCGGCCGGCGGCTCCTCGGCGTAGCGCACCTTGACCGTGAAGGCGGCTTCGCGTGCCGCCTCGAAGCTGTCAGCGACCACGATCGCCACGATCTGCCCGTCGTGCCAGACCTGGTCGCTTTCCAGCGTGGTGGTGGTGGGGCCGCCGCTCGCCGGCTTGGGGGTCTGCGCCTGGTCGCCGACGTTTTCGTGGGTGAGGATGTCGAGCACGCCGGGCACTGCACGGGCGGCGTCTAGCGCCATGTCAAGGATGCGGCCGCGGGCGATCGGACTGGTGACCAGGAAGGCGTAGGCGGGATGGACCACGGGCTCATCGGAGGCGTAGAGCGCCCGGCCGGTCACCTTGGCGCGGCCGTCGATCCGGGTTGCCGGGCTGCCGATCATGCCG
>CAXSEF010000098.1:0-5171 GCA_964236535.1 uncultured Acetobacteraceae bacterium | reverse complement strand
CCTCCATCTCTTGGGCGGCGAGCAGCGCGCGCATCAGGGTGCGGCGGCCCAGTTCCGGCTTGAAGTCGTTGCCGCCATGGCTCGTGGCCGACTTGAATGCCGCCTCTGCCGCCTGCTGCGCCGTTGTCTCGTCGAGCCTACGGCCGAACAGCGCCGCCTCCGCCGCGTGGGCGCGCCACGGGCGTGTGGCCACGCCGCCCAGGCCGATGCGGACGGTACCGACGCGTCCGTCGGGGTCGAGTTCGAGGCCTACCGCCGCGGAGGCGACCGCGAAGGCATAGGATTCGCGGTCGCGGACCTTGAGATAGAGCGAGCGGCGGGTCCACGGTCCGGGCGGGACGTGGAACGCGGTGATCAGCTCACCCGCGCGCAAGACGGTCTCGACGTCCGGCGTATCGCCCGGCTCGCGGTGCAGACCCTCGAACGCGATGCTGCGGGCGTCGCCGTCGGGGTCGAGCAGGTCTACGGAGGCGCCGAACGCGGCGAGCACGACGGCGAAGTCGCCGGGGTAGCTGGCAATGCAGTTCCTGCTGGTGCCGAGCACGGCCAGCAGCCGGTTGACCCCGCCGATTGCGGCACAGCCGGAGCCGGGAGAGCGCTTGCTGCAGGCGGTCCAGCTCGGGTCGCGGAAGTAGTGGCAGCGGGTGCGCTGCAGCACGTTGCCGCCGAGACTTGCCATGTTGCGCAGCTGGGGACTTGCCGCGAGCCCCAGCGACTGCGCGAGAGCAGGGTAGTCGCCCAGGATTGCCGGGTGCTCCGCCGCTTCGGACATGCGCACAAGGGCGCCGAGGTGGAGCCCGTCCGCGTCCGCCGCAATCGTGCCATGCGCGTGTCGGAGTCCGGCGATCGAGATCAACGCCTCGGGACGCAGCACGTCGAGCTTCATCAGGTCGAGCATGGTGGTTCCGCCGGCCAGGTAGTGCCCAGACGGGTGGACGATCGCGAGGCCCATGGCCTGCGCGGCGTCGCTGGCACGCTCGAGCGCGAACGGGCGCATCAGGCGGCCGTCCCGGCGAGATGCGGCGCCGCCTGGGCCACGGCCTGCACGATCTTGGGGTAGGCGGCGCAGCGGCAGAGATTGCCGCTCATGTATTCGCGGATGTCCGCCTCGCTGCCGGCGTGTCCTTCGCTTACGCAGGCGATAGCGCTCATGATCTGGCCGGGCGTGCAGTAGCCGCACTGGTAGGCGTCGCAGTCGAGAAAGGCCTGCTGCATCGGGTGCAGGTCGCCGGTGTCGTGCGAGAGGCCCTCGATGGTGGTGATCTCGCCGGTTGTAGTGGCGGCGAGCATGAGGCAGGCCAGTACCCGTTCGCCGTCGAGCAACACGGTGCAGGCGCCGCACTGCCCCTGGTCGCAGCCCTTCTTGCTGCCGGTCAGCCCCATGGTCTCGCGCAGCGCGTCGAGCAGGGTGGTACGAGGATCCAGGCTGAGCCGATGGATGGCGCCGTTGACGGCAAGGGTCAGGTCCATGGGCGGCTCCGGGCGGGCGGGTCAGGAACGCGGCGCTCCGGCCTGGACGCGCCGTGTGGGTGGCGGTTGCCCCCTTACTACGGCGTGACGGCAGCTGCGCTTCGCGGCGTGGGGTTCACGATTGCGCGGGGTTGGCAAGGCCAGGCCCTGACCGGTGTCCTGGAAGCGGGGACCGCCCGGGGGCAAGCCCGCAGCCCCGCGCATGACAGGCGCGTTGACACATCCTGGTGGGGTATGCCGCAGGACTGATAGCAACCGGCCTTGAGGGTAACCGGCCAGGCAGGCAAAGCCAGAGGCTCTGTCTATGGACTCCGTCAAAAGCTGAGCCTTTGGGATCTCTATGCTTAAGAAACGGGTTTCCAGAGGCCTCAGGCCTTTGGTGGGTCTGGGCGGTGCCCGCGCAAGGTCGCGCACTAGATGGCCCGTTTCGACGCACATTACGTGAGACGGGTGGGAACATCCGACGCACGGTCGTTGGAACACAGCGCACGCTTGGTAAGACGGACGCGCAACAGCTGGCGGGCGGCGCAGGGTGGCCGTGATCAGGTCGGCAGGCCGGCAGCACGCATCTCCTCCATGAGCTCGCGCGACCGTACCGGCTCGAGGTCGCCCCGCAACAGGCGGCAGATCTCGGTTGGCTTGGCATCGAGCGGCCCACTTTTCCAGGGCGCGGGCCAGCCCGGTCGGGCGATTGTTGGTTTGCAGGGTGCGGATCAGCCCGGGGGCTTGCACGGTGCCGTGCGGGGGGTGAGAAAGCTTTGGTTGAGCAGCAGAGTTACGGACCCAGACGACCGGTTGATGAAGCGTAAAAGACAGGCGCTGCGCCCTCAGAAAAAGGGTGTCAAGAGTAGAACCAAACATTTAGGGGTAGGCGCAGACGATTGTTGCACTTAGCTAGCATGTGCGCTGCGTTTGAAATCGGCTGGCGATTGTCCTGCCCAACGCTTGAACGCCTTGCTGAATGCGATCTCCGATCTGTAACCCGCCTTCTCGGCGAGTACCCTCAATCCGACTTTTCCTTCGGCCAACTGCCCTGCAGCCTCATACATCCGCCAGCGGGTGAGATAGTCGAGCGGCGTCCGTCCGACGACCTCCTGAAAACGCTCCGCGAAGCGTGAGCGTGACATGCCAACCGCTGCCGCGAGCGTGGCGACTGACCAGGGTTGGTCCCGTTGCGCGTGGATGACCGACAAGGCTCGACCGATCTGAGGATCGACGACGCCGCGAAGCCAGCCAGGCTCTTGCGCCGCAGCTGCGGTCAGATGCATCCGAAGCGCCTGGATGAACAGGATGTCCGCCAAGCGCGCCGCGACGGCTCCCGACCCCGCGTGACCCGACCCGACTTCGGCCTCGAGGAGCGTCACGGTCCCGGCAAGCCATGCACCGGAGCAGGCCGCGTCCGCATCGCCTGACCGCAAGTGGAAGAGCCGAGGCAGCGCCGCGAGGAGCGGGTTCTCGCGGCGATCGCCGAACCCGAACACCCCCGAGATCAGATGCGTGGTCTCCCCGGTCCCCGAACCGAACATAAAGGTGACAGGCCTGACCCGATCGCCGGGTAACCAAGTTTGCATCCCGTGCGTCGCGAGCACGGTCTTGAAGGGCGTGAGCTGTGCTTTAGGCGTGGCCATCAAGTCGTGTGCATCGCCGTTGGGCAGGATGGCGACGTCGCCCTTGGCAAGCCGGGTTGCGTTCGGCTGGCCAGGCAACCGAAGCCACGCCTCTCCTGAAAGAATGACGTGGAATGGCGCGCCCTTCAGCGGCTCCTTGCTGAGGCCCCATTGCCCAGAGAGTTCCATGCGGCTGAACACCGAGCTCTGCAGCTTGAGGCCATCCAACACATCATCGATGACGTCCATGTCGCGCTTCACCACCGTGGGACGGATAGACCGCTATTAGGGACGCTGCGGCATGGGAAGTCCAGGATCTTGCACGATGTGAGGTGTTGCCGCTTCAGCCGACCGCTACGAGCGCCCGGGCGGCCACAACTCTACGAGGACGACGCACATGCACGATGCAGCTCTGCCGACGAGTCCAGCCAGGACGTACCGCTGGTCTTCGGACAAGGCCGAAGATCGCTTCGCTGTCGAGAACCCCGCGACGGGTGAGGTAATCGCCGTCGTTCAGGGCGGCGGCGCGCCGGAGATGGATGGTGCAATCCGTGCGGCGAACCAGGCCTTCGAGCGGGACTGGCGCTGGCGGACGCCGCAGGAGCGCGGACGCATCTTGCTGAGATGCGCCGACGTGCTCGAAGTCCATGCCGACGAGTTGGCGGAACTGGAATCGCTCGAGAACGGCAAGCCGGTGGCGGATGCGCGCCTGCACGACGTCGGGTTCCTGATCGGCGTGTTCCGCTTCTTTGGTAGCCTCGTCGACAAGCTACCCAGCGAGTTCTACGACAAGGGCAACATCTACACCTCCGTCGTGCTCGAGCCGCTGGGCGTCGTCGGCGGATCATCCCGTTCAACTGGCCGCCGATCCATACCGGCGGCAAGGTTGCCCCCGCCCTTGCTGTCGGCAACACAGTGGTCGTCAAGCCCAGCGAGCAAGCGCCGCTGACCATCATCCGTATCGTCGAACTGCTCAACACGGTCCTGCCGCCCGATGTCCTGCACATCGTGCCCGGGATCGGCTCGACCAGCGGGCAGGCGCTCGCTGCCCATCCCCTGGTGCGAAAGATCTCGTTCACCGGCTCCACGAAGGCCGGCGCCGCGGTTGCGAAGACGGCGGCCGACAACATCACGCCGGTGCTGCTCGAACTCGGCGGCAAGAACGCGTTCATCGTGTTTGACGACGCCGACCTCGACCGCGCCGTGCGGGATGCCCTGGAAGGCGCGTTCTTTAACAAGGGCGAAGCCTGCACCGCGTCCTCTCCCCTGCTGGTGCAGCGCGGCATCCACGACGACTTCGTCGACCGCCTCGCCGCCGGTGTGCGGGCCCTGAAGGTGGGCGACGGCGCCGACCCGGCCACGCATGTCGGCCCCGTGGTGTCCAGGATGCAGCAAGAGAAGGTGCTGGATTATATTCGTATCGGGCAGGATGAGGGCGCCGTGCTCGCAGCCCAGGGCTCGTTGCCACCGATCCAACGCTTGCGAACGGCTACTACGTGCCGCCGACGCTGTTCACCGGCGTGACCCGCGAGATGCGCATCGCCATCGAGGAGATTTTTGGTCCTGTCGTCACGGTGACGGTGTTCGACACGGAGGAGGAGGCGGTCTCGATCGCCAACCAGTCGGAGTATGGCCTCATGTGCGGGCTGTACTCACGGGATGCGGAACGGGCTTTCCGGACCGCGCGCAAGATCGACGCCGGGATGGTCCTGGTGAACAACTACTTCCGCGGCATCCTTGGGACGCCGTTTGGCGGCGTCAAGCATAGCGGCTACGGGCGCGAGCACTCCATCGAGACGCTGAAGGAGTTCAGCACGGCCAAGATGATCCGCTTCCCGTCGGGGGCCGGAGCGATACCGTCCTGGCGCGGCGTCAACGATATCTTCGGGAAGACCGGCAGCCAGGTTCGCGCGTCGTGAACGACGCTCAGAAGTCGACCACGCGGGTGATCGCCGTCGAAGAGCACTACGCCACGAAGGCCTTCATGGACGAGGTGATCGGCATGTCCGTCCCACCGGGGGAGATGCCCGAACAGCAGTTCATGCGCGGCTTTACAGAGCTTCCCGAGATGCAGCAGGCCATGATCGACTTCGG
>CAXSEF010000097.1:0-11864 GCA_964236535.1 uncultured Acetobacteraceae bacterium | reverse complement strand
GTGACGTGCAGATGGGTTTGCCGAACCTAGGACCAAACTTTCGGTGGCAGTAGTCAGTGACGGCTTTGCACCGCATCTCGGACGTACAACGCCACCGACAACGTGCTTCAAAGCGGACACTCGATGCAAACTGGGTAATCGACCATTGCGAGCAGGTGGGAACGAAAGCAACCTGGTTTTGAGCCGTTTTGAATGGGCTACGCCCCCACGATCGGACAGCTGGCAACAACGTCCGAGTCTACTGAGTATCAGGCCTTACTTATTTGGCGCCGGCTGGATGCCAGTGTTGTTTCCCGAGCCTGCAGAGTTCTCTTGAGTTGGTCGTCGCTCCACCGGCGCCGTGCCATTGCCTCCCGCAGAAGTCGCCTGCTCATTGCCTGTCCCCCGCGCCAGAAGGCGGTGCGGTGATGGCAACGGGTGCAGTCGGGAACAGCCGATCACCGAGCATCTTAACGCCGACACCAACAACGGCGCCGCCCACGACTGCCGCCATCCCGAGCCCCAGCAGAATCTTATATTGCCGCTCCTTAAGCTCCGCGACCTCTTTCCGAAAGCTATCCTGCCTGTTCGCGATCTTCGCGATCTCTGCGCTCTGCTTCTCAAAGACGTCAGCGATGTACTTCTCGACTCGCTTTTCTAGCGCATAGATTGAGTCGACTACGCCCGTGATGTTGCCGATGATCACAGGTGGAATGGCCTCGTGACCTGGGGCACTTTTCCGCTTCTCCGAAGGCCCGTCCAAATCGGCGATCCACAGCAGGAAAACGGGCAGCCTCCGCTCCAAGTGGATGGTGCTGGGACCGGCATTAAAGACGGTGAATATCAGCCGACCGCTCCAGCCCGGATCAACATGAAAGCCCGAGACGTTGACGAGGCCCTTCAGCTTGTAAGTCGCTTTGACGGAGATGAAGCCCATCACCTCCGGCGGGATAGTGATCTTCTCCTCAGTCAGAAGGAAAGCAAACTGTCCCGGAGGAATCGTCATTCCGCGCCCGATGTCGAGCGGCTGCTTGGTGTGCGTCCTGGGGGACGGATGCTCCAGGCCAGGGGTCACGTAGTACTCCGGCCCGACCCGCAGCGTTAGCGCGTTGCAGTCAATCATCGCGGGGTCGGGCTGATCGGTCAGCCGCGCAAGATGCGCTTCCAGCTTCTGACTGCTCCAGAACGCCATCTCGGTCTCCTCCAGGCCCGTTCCTTTAGCTTCCGCCGAGCTCTCAATCCAGCCGCCCGCACCTTTTCGCAGGCCCCTCTTGCGCCAGGCGATCCGTAAGATTATCTTACCACCCGTAAGGAGAAGCTGGCATGACGCTCGATGACGCCAGGAAAGCCCTCATCGCGGTTCTGAAAGACATCCAGGCTCGTAGCGGACTTGGCTGCCCGCAACTCGACGGATCGGTTGTACCGCCAAAGGCACTTGAGAAGTTCGACAGTACCGTCTGGCCAGCCGCGACGACGCTGGTCGCCCGCAAGCTCGGCGTGAAGATACCGTCCGATGTTCACATCTTCGGCGGCGAAAAGGGAAAACCGCTTTTGACAATTGATCAATCGGCCAAGCTCATCTGCGACAAGTCGCAGCCAAAGAACGCCGTCAAGGCGGCCGCCTGAGATGGACGACGTTGAACGCCGCCGCGCCATTGCCGTTCGGCTTCGCGAAGCGCGCCGCCTGTCCGGACTGAGCCAGGGCCAGGCGGCTCAGCGCATGAACATGCACCGGCCCACCGTCAGCGAGATCGAGGCCAGCAATCGGCGCGTCAGCGCGGAGGAGCTCAGCCGCTTTGCGACCCTCTACGAGGTATCGACGAGTTATCTTACAAGCGAGTCGTCCGACGCGATGGCTCTTGACGATCCCCACCTTCAGCTCGCCGCCCGGGAGCTTCAGAAGCTGCCCAAGGAGTCGTTGAACAAGCTACTCCAGGCGCTTGCCGCGATGCGGTCGGACGACGAGGAAGGACGCTGACGGATGGATCGGAAGGACCTTCTCCGACAAGGGATGCAGGCCGCGACCGACCTGCGGGACCAGCTCGACCTCGACCCGTTCGGACCGGCCGACCCCTTTGCGGCGGCCGAGCAGCTCGGCGTGACGGTCCGCTTCCTCGATACCAGCATGGAGGGTTTCTATTTTAAGCAGGGGCCTGGCCGCATTCTCTTGTCGTCGCTCCGGCCGGTGCCCCGGCGCGCCTTCACCTGCGCTCACGAACTCGGCCATCACTGCTTCGGTCACGGCTCGACCATCGACCAGCTGCAGGAGGACGAGCGGCCGGACTCGGGCAAGCCGGACGAGGTCTTGGTAAACGCCTTTGCGGCGTTCTTCCTGATGCCGTCGGTGGGTCTGCGCGGCGCATTCGCCCGGCGCGGCTGGAGCCCGGCGACGGCGTCGCCGATAGAGACATTCATCGTCGCCTGCCAGTTCGGCGTCGGCTACGTCACTTTGATCAACCGTCTGAGCTATACGCTCCGGGAGATCAGCGCAGCGCGGCGGACCGAGCTCGAGCGCTGGACTCCGCAACGCATCCGTCGCCAGCTTCTCGACGATGACTACGACTCCTTCGTTGTGGTCGACGGTCAGAACGAGGCGGCTACCTTCGATGTCGAGAAGGGTGCGGCTGTACTGCTTCCCCTGGGCGTAGACGTCGAGGGTGAGGCAATCGAGCATGTGCGCTTGCTCGACGAGTTCGACCTTTACCGCGCGGTGAGGCGTGGCATCGCCACCGTGACGGGCTCGGGCGAGCCGTTCGACGTGCGCGTCATGCCCGAAGATTATGTCGGCCCCGCCGCCAACCGCTTCTTGGAGGACCCCGATGAGCAAAACTGACGGACAGCCGGTAACGATCGTCGCCGACAATCTCTCGCTGGGCTGGGCGAAGGTGATGCTGGAGCTGACTCGGCCCGCTGTCACGCGCATCACACCCTTGACCCTGGTGATCCGCGGCTTCGACACGGCCGGCGTCGCCGCCGAGATCCCGGAGATCCGCACGGCGGTCGACGCCTTCCTCGAAGCACAAGACAAGCGGGACACCGAGAACGTCGCCTGGACGATCTTTCCCCAGCGCTATTGGGATATCTCCGGCGGCGATCGTGAAGCGTTCTTTGAGCTTTTCAATGAAACCTTTGAGCGGATACAGGACTTCAACCCGCGCAACAATAAGCGCGGCTCCTACTTTCAGCGCCTCGTCGACCTGAATGGTAACGGCAAAGGCCCGAATCAGCTAAAATGGATGCTTGACGACTACGACGCGCACCCGAAGGCGCGCCGCACATCGAAGTTCCAAGCGACCACCTTCGACCCCGTGCGCGATCACAGCTCGGCAAGCCTGTTAGAGTTCCCCTGCCTCCAGCAGGTGAGCTTCACCTTCGAAGACGGCGCCCTCCAGCTCAACGCCTTCTACGCCACTCAGCAGATTGCCCGGAAGGCGTACGGGAATTACCTTGGCCTTGCCCGCCTGGGCGCCTTCATGGCGAACCAAATGAAGCTCCGCTTCGAGAAGCTGAACGTCTTCGCCGGCATGGCGCAAATGGACGTTACAAAATCGCATCCGGACGTGGTCGCGCTGATGCAGGTGGTGAAGCAGCATGCCGATTGCACACGAACGGTGCCGGTCGACGCGTGAGGATCGAACGTCCGCCTCTCTCTGAATACTCCCGCATCCGCAACCTTCAGCGGACGCCCGTCTATGATCTCTACTGGCGCTTCGCTTTCGAGCGCCAGGCGATCTACTTTCGCCGTCTCGAAGGCGTAAGCCCGCCTTGGACCGACAACCCGATCCTTCAAAACTTCAAGTTCACCAATGCCTATCGTGCCGCCGATCGAGTCAGCCAGTATTTGATCCGGCGCGTCATCTACGACGAGCGTTACCCCGAGGCACCTGCGGAGGTTGTCTTCCGCACTCTGCTCTTCAAGTTCTTCAACAAGATGTCGACATGGGATCTGCTTGAGCAGCGCCTTGGACTCCTGACTTGGCAGTCCTTCGATCCGCATGCCTATGATCGCGTGCTGGCCGAGGCGGCAGCGTCCGGACGGCGTCTCTACTCGGCGGCATACATCATTCCGCCGGTGTCTCTCGATCAAACTCGCACGAAGCATCGGGGGCACCTCAAACTACTCGGCCTAATGCTCGGAAACGGCATCGTGCCGCGCCTGCAACAAAGCCAAGATCTCCGCGCCGTGTTTGAACTGCTCAAAAGCTTTCCGTCGCTGGGCGACTTCCTAGCTTTTCAGCTCGCGATTGATCTCAACTACACGAGCGTAATCGATCATGATGAAGCTAGTTTCGTTGTCGCCGGTCCCGGCGCGCGCGACGGTCTCGCCAAGACATTCATTAATGCCGAGGCCGTTCCCGCCGAAGCGCTAATCGCGCACATGATGGAGGAACAGGAGAGCGAGTTCGCTCGGCTTGGGCTCTCCTTCCGCTCGCTCTGGGGCCGGCCTTTGCAGCTGATTGATTGCCAGAGTCTGTTCTGCGAAATCAGCAAGTACACCCGGGTCTCGCATCCCGAGATTTCGGGCCCCTCGGGCCGGACGCGGATCAAGCAAATGTTCCGGTCGCACGGCGCACCGACGCAACCTTGGTTTCCCCCCAAATGGGGCCTGAACGATAAGATTCCGGCCTTCGCCTCAACTCCTTCCTCCGATCTTTTCGGCAGTGCATCATGAACCTTTCCGATTATCAGAAGCAGGCCCTGCTTACCGACCGCACGCCGGCGCCGACCAACATGTCGGCCGACGCCGCGCGGCTGATACCGCTCCTCGGGCTTGCCGGGGAAGCTGGACAGCTGCTCGCCGAGTACAAGAAGCGCCTGCGCGACGGACCCGGCCATGTCCTGTTTGTCGATCGGGTAATGGAGGAGCTTGGCGATATCCTTTGGTATGTCGCCAATCTCGCCAGCAAGTATGACCTCGATCTCGACGAAATTGCCCGGCAGAACCTCACCAAAGTCGCCTCGCTCTACCTCGATCACGGCGCGCCGCACCGCTTCGACGCCGACTACAGCGAGAGTGAGCGTTTCCCGCGCCGCTTCATCATGACCTTCCGCGAGGTCCGCGAGGGCGCGCGCGTGGAGGTGCGGACCGAAATCGACGGTCGCCTCGTCGGGGCGGCGCTTACCGATAACGCCTATGAGGACGACGGCTATCGCTTCCATGACGTCTTCCACATGGCCTATGCCGCAATCCTCGGCTGGTCACCGGTTCTGCGCAGCCTAATGCGGCTGAAGCGCCGGAGCCGGCCGTTGATCGACGAAGTCGAAGATGGCGGACGCGCAGCGGTGATCGAAGAAGGGATCGCTGCCGTGGCGTTCGACTATGCCCGCAAGCACCATTTCCTCAACGGCGTTTCCGATGTCGACGAGGCCCTTCTCACCACGCTTCGCGGCATGGGCGCCCATCTGGAAGTCGCCTCGCAACCGCCTTCCGCGTGGCGGCTTGCTGTGCTCGACAGTTTCGCTGTGTGGCGCCAATTGATGGAGAATGGAGGCGGCCAGGTCGAAGCCGACCTCGACCGCCGCACGATCCGCTATCTGGCCCCTCCCGACAGCGCGATCACGACCGCTGCGGCCGACGCCGCAGAGTGAGTGAGGCTCACGAGGAAACTGGTTACGCCCCGTGCGTCAGCAAGTTCTCTGGCCAACCCATGGAGCACAACGGCCGGCGACCCATCTTCACAGGCGACCGTTTCAACCTCCGGGAGCCCGATGCCTTCGCCCCCACCGAGCGCCTTGAACGTTGCTTCCTTAACCGCGAAACGCGCCGCTAGGCGGGCCAGCCGATCGACGCCCTCACCAGCGTTCTCGATCTCACGTTCAGTGAAACAGCGCGCGAGGAGCTCGGGATCCTCGTCCCCGTAATGGACGCAAAAATGTGCGAGATCGACCAAATCAAGGCCGAGCCCGATGGGAACACTTATCCCTTGCTCTGGCAAAACTTAGCGGGCAGCGCTTTCGCGCAGCTTCAGGTCGCTGATCTGGCTGAGCTTGCGCTTACGGTCATCAGAGAAGGATTTGGCGTCCGCCACGACCTTCTTAACCGACTGACCGTGCCGCGCGAGCAACGCCTTCTTCTTGGCGTCCGCCTTGACGCTGCTGCTGGCCGGGATGGAGAACGTGCTGCTCTTCAGGGCCATGATCGTCTTCCAATTCCTTCAGCTCATACAATACCAGATTGAAGAAATCCTTGACAGCTTCTTCTACGGCCTCAAGCGCGCTCACCGTCTCGGCGCTCTGGGGCAGCGCAGAGTTCCCATCGAGCTGGACCACCAGGCGAGGCTCGCCCGATGTCTTATCTAAGATGGGAATGCACATCACCCAAGTCACGTCCGCCCAGCGCACTTTCCGGCGTAGACGGTTGGCATCACCCGGAAGGTCGCGCTCCGGCGCCAACGGATAGGTCTCTACCCGGCTCTCGCGCTCCGTCCAGGCTGCCCCCGCCACGGATCCCGCCAGCGGTACGAGCATCGATTCGTCCGGATCGTTCTCAAACCCGACACTGTGAGAGAGTCTGAGCGAGTGCATATAGCCGCGTTCTAGGCGGCCCACTGCGACCCGAATCCGAGGACCGCCGGGGCGCCCACCTGCCGGTAGGCCGAGCCCGTCCAAGGCGAGCGCCTGCGCCACTTGGCACGCGTTCCGATAGATTTCGGGAAGCCGGAAGAGACGCTTGTCAAGCCGCACGCCGGCCGCCTCCGCAACCTGACGCACCTCTGCCGCGGCGTCAGTTCCCGACTTATCAAAGTCGAGCAAGTTGAAGCTGGTGGGCAGCGCCAGATGCTCGGCGGGCCCCGCGACACGCAGGTTCAGCTCTCCAGACCCAAACAGCGCCGTTCGGACCGCGGCTGGCAGCCAGCTGTAGCGGCCGAGCATCCGGCTCGGGGCCCGATCTTCGATTCCGACCGCGATCGTCAGCGCTTCAGGGTCCAGCTCGCGTTCTTCGTCGAAGGGCCAAGCCGGCAAGTTCGAGACAATCCCTCCGTCCATATGGAGTTCGCCATTGATGGTCCAAGGCCGAAAGATGACCGGCAGACAGATCGAAGCGGCCACCGCATCAGCAACCGGTGTGTCGGGCGTTCGATCAGCGGAGAATAAGTGCAGAGCGCGCAAAGAGAGATTCGCACTAACGATCTTCAACTCCGGACGGCCATCGCGTCCGAAGTCGCCCATGCAAACTATACGGTCCGGTTCATTCGGGTAGAGTTGACGCCTCAGCAACTCGGCAAGGGCATCACGGAAACTTCGCACGTCCGCCAGACCGCCCATCACCTGCCGATAGAAAATCCACAGGCCAGCGCCAGTGGCGGCCCACGCACCAACGGTCCACCAGAGCACATGCTTCGGGACCAGCCAGGCGATCAGGAGCGCGAGGACCAGGGGGATAGCCCAAAACGTCGCCACGAGGACGGGGAACGGCACGGGCAGTCGGAGCAGAAATCGAAAGATTCTCACCCTGAGCCAGCCGGCCTTACCGAAAAGGTCCGTCGCGCGACTCACCTTGGGATCGATCTCAGACAGCCGCTCAAGGATCGTACGGCCAGACGCGGCATTGATCAGGTCGTCCGCGCGAAACCCCGCGGCCACCAGCGCGGCCACGATAGCGCCTGCGGAAGTCCCGGCAACGCCCTTCAACGCGACATTGCGCTCCTCAAGCGCCTTCAAGGCGCCAACATGCACCACGCCCTTCGCGCCACCTCCCGCGAACGCAACAAATGCGCGATGCGCCATGATAGATTGCCAGCCCCACCTGTCCGAGTTAATGCCGATCCAGTAAGGAGGCCGGCGTTTCTGAATAGCTTGATCGAGCGTTTGAGCCAACCGACTCCGAAAGCTAGTCAAGTGCTTGGTGGAAGGAGGAACTCTTCATCTGCGCCGAACTGGTGGTCTCAACCGATCCCCATTGCCGGAACGCCCCCAACGCCTCAGGAGGAAGAGGGCTGTCGCTTTGACGGCTCGAAACAAATGTTCGCGGCCGGCTGGTCGCAACAACCTTCGACAACCTATGCTCGAATTCTGATCGCTCCGCTTCCGCCGCCGGGGTACCCACGCAGTACGTCGCAGTAGCTAGCGGCACCCCAACTGGGACGACACAGATTTCGCGCCGAAAGTTTCGACGCAAACCGGTCGCCTGACCAGCCTGTTCTTCTCACGATCGGCAGCCTTCATTCGCGCGTTGCGCCCCGCCACAGTCCTACGAACGTCTGCTTTGCACTTCTGCTCGCTCAAGAGTGGCTCTTCTGCTTTCGGCCTAAATCATTAGTTGCCACAAGCCCACTCGGCGGCGGCCGTTGTGCCCCCTTCGCATTTGCCCCGGCGAGGGCGCGGCTGGCGGTGGCTTGAGCGGGCGGGCTTCCGTTGCAGGGTAGCGGTTCGTATAACCGTGACGCGAGGTTGCCTGTGATACGGCGCAGGACATCGGCCATCCTGAGGGGCAGTCTGGGCCGGAGCACCGCCGAGGCCGCGGTGGTCGGGGTGGCTGGGTTGTGGTAATGTAAACGCCTATGGGTCCGCCTTTCGTGCAATCCCAGATCGACCTGCTACTGCACTCCTGGACATGAACCCCGCCGAGCTCTCAGCTATCATCCGCTTCCACCTCGCCGAGCTAGGCGCAAGGAATGCCCACCACGAGTTCGAGCACCTGGCGCGATACGTCGCCAAGGCACGGATAGCGAGCAACATCGTCCCGGCTACCGGCCCGGTCAGCAGCGGCGGAGATAAAGGACGCGACTTCGAGACGTTCTCGACGCGTCATGGCGCCTCAGGTCCATCGGGGAGCCGCTTCGCCTCCCTTTCGTCGACGGACCGCAAGCTCGTCTTCGCGTGCAGCCTTGAGAAGCGCATCGCTCGGAAAATCCGCTCGGATGTGCAGAAGCTCGCAAAGCAGCAGGGCATCAATGAAGTCGTCTACTTTTGCGAAACCAGCTTACCGGTAGCAAAACGCCTGGAACTCATCGAAGACGCGCGCAGGCTCGGCATGGACCTGCAGATATTCGACGGGAACGCCGTCGCCGAGTGGCTTGCAGAGCCCGACATCTTCTGGATCGCGCAGGAGTACCTGCACCTTCCATCTGAGATCGCGCCGACGCGCGAGCTGGAGGAGGGCTACCTCCAGCACCGTGAGCGCTGGCTGGAGCATGAACCGCTCGCGGTGAGCCGGGCCGACTTCCAGGCCATCAGGAGCAGTCTACGGCGCGCCACTTTCGACGAGGCCACCCGCCCGGACCTCCGGCTCTGGCTGTGCAGGATGGCCGTGTTCCTCGGGCATCCCGCTCCACGCGACCTTGCGCGGAAAGCCATGTACGAGACTGCGGTCGCAAACCTGCGGGGGAAGGGAGACCTTGACCCAGCACAAGAGCTGATAACGGACTATTTCGGCGACGTGGCGGACTACGAAACCATAGGGGACATTACCGACGCGGTCGTCCTGCTCACCTAGTGCTTCGGTGCCCTTCGCCTCGGTCAGTACGACGTCGATCCAGCGTCTCTCTTCGAGCGTCGAAAGACACTCGCTCAGCTGCTCGACGGCTGGCTTGCCGACCCCCGCATCGGCCCAGGGCGGCGCTGTGGCCTCCTGCGGGTCTGCGGCTCGCTCGAGTTCACCCCGGCCGGGCCCGGCCAGCAGCCGGATCTCGCCCGAGCGTTCCAACTCTGGGGCAGGATGCTCGACGCGGCCGACGAGGCCCCGCTCTACCCGGTCGAGGATTTCTCAGATCACCTCTCGCTGCTGCTTGGGGTGATGGGCGAGAAGGACGAGCTACTGGCACTCGCGGCGCGAGCCGATGACCTTCTGGCCGAGCGTGGCGGGTCGGCTGCAGCTGGCGAGAAGGCCCTCGACCGGGCCGTCAAGCTTCTGGAGCGGGACCAGCCGATAGCCGCCATTCGCGAGCTTCAGAAGGCGAAGTCCAAGTGGTTTTCAAACGAGCGGCTCGGCAGCATGGTACGCGTACTTCTCCTGCTTGCGGAACAATATCGGCGCCTGGGACTCGCCTACGCGTCGAAGTATTACGCGATGGCGGCGGCGTTCATCGCCCGGCACCAGGACCCGGGTCGGCTGGCCGCCATGCTGCCAGAGGCCTTGCTTGACTTGCTCGACGCGGAGGACGTGGCCGGGAACTCGCTCGGTGTCATGCAGATCTTCCCGCTGGTCGTGACGGAGCATGTGCAGAACGCATCCGAGCCGCTCGACACGTTCGAGCATCCGCGTATCCAAGAGAATCTGGGTCAGATCTCCGCGCTGCTGGGCCTCCTGAAACGTGGCAACCCCGCGGCCCATGGAGAGGTCGACCGAGCCTTGGTATACTATCCGCCCGAGCTTCTCGGGCCCATCCGCAAGGCTGCCGAGGACCGCGAGGGCTTCTGGCGGCACGGCACGTGGAACGACGCCTGGGCGAAGTTCGAGGAGGTGCTGCTCGACCGCCCGTTTGGGGATCTCGGTTCTCAACGCCGAGTCAGCTGGTTGGCGCTCGGAATCTATTTCGTCGCGGAGTTCGCCAACGACTACCGGAACACCCCAGGCGCGGAGCAGTTTTTAGCGGAAATCCAGCTGCTGGCCTGCGGCTTGGGAGGGCGGGAACTCGGCATCGTCCCCTGCAGCCTCACGCTGCACCTGTCCTGCGGCGATGGCAGCGGCAAGCTGGAATTCGAGTTCCCGGACGAAGCCCGCTGCACCGTGGACGTCCGCCTGCCGGAGCGGGATCGCGGTCCAGAAGACGTGAAGGACGGCGCCTTGCTGTTCTGGTCAATCGTCCGATGCTGCTCCGCGCTCCAGGACAGGGCGCTCGCGGCTGCGCTCGACATGTCAGCAAGCGATTCGATGTTCGTGGTCAGGCCCTACGCGGAGCTATTCCGGGAGAACCTACCCGAACCGTCGTTCGCCGAAGCGGTCAGGACGATGGCGCCGCCCCTGGAGCCGGGTCGCGAGTTTCGGTCCAGAGGGGGTGAGCGCGTTCCCTGGCAGGACGGACCCGGGCCGACCTATGACCCGGCGCGGGCAGTAGGTGACGCGGAGAACCGCTACAGGGTCACGACGGCTGCGCTTCGCAACACTCTGCCGCACCTCCTGTCCTATCCGCCGGTCAGGGCGACGTTAGTCGAGATGCACGAGCGGGGCATGAAGGACTGGGAGATCCTCAGCATCCTCTGCAACATCGCTGTCAGCCACCGCACAGCCTTGGATGGCGACATGATGCTTGAGCAGCAGCTTCAACGCGCGATGGAACTGATGAACAGTCCCGAGCCGGAGGGTGAAGCGCTCGAGCCCAACCTGTTCGGCCCCGAGGCCATCCGGCTGTTCTCCGAGGTTTACGGGAGTGCCTTCGCCGCTAGCTGGGAGTTGCGTATTCCGGAGTGCTACTCGCCCCCGGGGTTGGAGCGTTTCCTCGTCGCACGCTATGGGCTGCGGAACGATGACGTTGAGCACGAGGACGTCTTCGGCTGGCGACATGCAGCGCTCAACAGCTAAGCCATATTCGACCAAGTCCAAGAACCATCGCCACAGCTATCTGGGCACAAGACCCTTATCAGCCAGCGACGATGGGTTGATCTCTTTAATGCGGCCGACTTGCCTTCCGTCTCGGAGCGCGACATGACGCTGTGGCTGCGCTGCCATGTTCTGCTGTACGTCGCATTCGAGCGTACACGGGGGCGGACCGTGGTGCCGGCGATTAATGTCCGCTTCTCCAACATACTCGCTCTATACCGGACCATCCGTTTCCGGCCAATTCCAGACCCGCATGGGCCGGGAACTGGCCATCAGGATCCGCCTTCCTGCCTACGCTGCAGCGACACCTGACACAGCATCATCGTTGGCGGCCACGGTGTTGGCTGCCAGATCCGCTTCCAGCGCCGCCAACTCGGCCGTCTTGGCGTCGAGCTCCTCCTGCAGG
>CAXSEF010000096.1:0-11893 GCA_964236535.1 uncultured Acetobacteraceae bacterium | reverse complement strand
GAACCAGAACGGCCTAAGACCAACCCGTATCACCACACTCCAGGACTAAACATCTAGGCCGATGGAATCAAAGGGCCGCCGGCCTTTTGCGGGTCTGGGCAGAGCCCGGTCGGGCTTCCTCAGCTCCCGCGCCGCACCAGGGCCATGCCGCATCCCTCCAGGTCGCGCAGCACCAGCGCCGCCATCTCGCGCGCCTGGCGCTCGGAGACCAGCGGGAACAGCTTGCGCGCCGAGGCGGCGACCACGCGAACCGCCTCGTCGCGGTCCAGCTCGACCGGTTCGCCCGGTACGCACTCCATCAGACGATTCCGACCGGTCGGTGGCTGGCGATCGCACGGGCGCGCCAGGCGTAGAGGAACAGCGAGCTGGCCGCGCCCAGCACCTCGCCGCGGGCGAGCTGCAACAGCCCGATTGCGGCGAGCAGCAGCACCGGGGCACCCGGTCGGGTGCCGGCGGACAGCAGGTAGGCGTTCCACAGGCTGTCGGTGGCGCTCCCGAGCACCCTGCCGCGCACGACCTGTAGCGCGCCGGCGGCTGCGAAACCGGCCGCCGCCACATTCAACGCGGCTGGCCGGGCTGAAGCGGCCCGGGGGACCACCCGGGAGGGAACGGCCGTCGCCAGGTCAAATAAACCGCCGGCGCGGGCGGCGGCAAGTACGGCGCGCTCGTCACCACGATGCATGACCAGGAGGCTGGCGGCTGACGGATTGACGCGCACGGCGTCCACTTCAGGCATCGCGGAGAGCGCGGCGGCGGCGGCCTCGAACCAGGCTCCTTCACCAAGCCGTGCAGCGATGCGCAGCCGCAGGCGGCCGGGCAGGCGATGCTCGACCCGGGCCTGGGGCAAGGTGGTGTCGGTCATCGTGCGTTACTCCGGAGCGTGCGGCCTTGCCTTCCTGGCCACCCCACGGTCTGCTGCGCGGGCGGGCGTGGCGTGGCGGCGCTGGCGGAGACAGGAGGGCGGGGATGGCTCGGGGCTATGGGAGCGGGATCGCGACAGGGCTGACCCTGGGCGCGGGGCTGGCGTTGCTGGCGCCCCTGTGGCGGCCGGCAGTGGCGCGCTGGGGCCGCCCTGCCGCGAAAGGCGCGCTCAAGGGCGGCCTTGCCGCCTATGAGTTGTCCCGGGTCCGCCTTGCCGAGCTCGGCGAGCAGGCGCAGGACCTGCTTGCCGAGGCGCAGATCGAGCGCGCGGGCGAGCAGCTCCGCGAGGCCCCGGCCTCGAACTGAGCCGCTCAAGCGCTGGCGCTCATGCGGCAACACCCACGGCGGCATCGACTCGCCCCGGACCGGCAGGTCCCTGCCAGACACTGCCGCCCGGCTGTCGCGCCGCCTTGAGCGCCTCGTTGGCCACATAGGGCAGCAAGCCCGCAGCGGCGGTGGCGGCGAGGTCGAGCGGGGCGAGACGGACCACGCCGAGCACGCCCCGCACCCCAGGCACCAGCAGGCCCGCGGCCTGCAAGGCCATCGAGGCCAGCAGCAATCCCAGCAACGGCCGGTTCGGCTGCAACGCGCTTGGGCCGCGCGAGAGCAGGCCGTGGTGCTCCGAGCGGGCGGAGAGCGTGTGCAGCAGCTGGGCAGTGACCAGGCTGACAAAGGCCATGGTACGGGCTTCGGGACCGGCGCCGTGGCGCAGCGTGCCCCAGCCCAACGCCGCGAGGCTGCCGGCGGCCATTAGCCCGCCCTCGGCGCCGAGCCGGGCGAGGTCGCGGCGCCCGACGATCCCCACGTCCCGGTTCGACGGCCGCAGCATCAGGTCGGGCTCCGGCGGCTCGAAGGCGAGGCCCAGCGCGGGCAGCACGTCGCCCACCAGGTTGATCCACAGCAGCTGCATCGCGGTCAGCGGCTCGGCGAACCCGGCCACGGTTGCGCCGACCACGACCAGGATTTCGCTGAAGTTGGTGGCAAGCAGGTAACGTATGCTTTTCCCGACATTGACCGACGTGGTGCGGCCGCGCTCCACCGCGATCGCGAGTGCGGCGAGATTATCGGTCTGTAGCACCACGTCAGCGACCTCGCGGGCCGCCTCGCTGCTGGCGGCACCGCCCATCGCCACACCCACGTCGGCGGCCCTGAGTGCGGGGCTGTCGTTGATGCCGTCCCCGGTCATCGCGACCCGCTCGCCCGAAACCTGCAGTGCCCGCACCACCAGCAGCTTCTGCGCCGGGCTGACGCGGGCAAATACATCGATGTCGCGCACTGCAGCGGCAAATTCGCCCGCGTCCAGGCTTTCGATCCCGGCAGCGTCGAACACCCTGGGCGGCCGGCCGCCGCCGAGGTCCAGCTTGCGGGCCACCGCCTCGGCCGTCGGGAGCTGGTCTCCGGTCATCATCACTGTGCGAATTCCGGCGCCGTGCAGGGTCCGCATCAGCGCGTCCATGCGCGGACGCACCGGATCCGCCAGCCCGGCGAGGCCGACCCAGGTCAGGCTGGCGACCGGCAGGGCGTCCTGCTCGATCCCGCCCGCACCCGAAGCTCCGGAAGCGGACGGCAAGCCGCTGGAAGCCCCCTTCGGGCCGTGCCCCGCCACACTGGAAGCCTCTGGCAGCGTGGCACCGAACGCGAAGCCCAGAACACGCAACGCTTCTGCCGCCATCGCGTCGTTGGCGTCGCCGATCGCCGCCCGGCGTCGTGCGGTCAGGGCACGGCGGCCGCCGCCATGCAGCTCCCAGACGCAACGCTCCAGAACGTCGGCCGGACTGCCCTTGACCGCGAGCATGATGTCGCCGGCGTCGGAGTCCGACTCAGCATTGGGCCGGTGATGCGCTGTGGCCATGAAGCGCGCGCCTTCGGCCCGGTGGCGCACCGCGACGCGGGGCCAAGCTGCGCGCAGCCCGGTCGCGTCGAGCCCTGCCTGCTGCGCCGCGCACACCAGAGCGGTCTCGGTGGGCGAGCCCGCCGGGACCGCCCGGTCGTCCATGTCGGCCAGCGTCACGTCACTGCAAAGCACGCAGAGCCGCAGCAGCCAGCCAACCGGGTCGGCCTCTGGCCCCGCGTCGGTGGCGCTGCTGATGCTCTCCGAGACGGGCTGGCCCGCCGCATCAAGCAGGGCGCCGTCCGCGTCGACGGTGAAATCCCGGCCGCCGGCGGCCAGTGCCGCAACCTGCATACGATTCATCGTCAGGGTGCCGGTCTTGTCGAAGCAGACCACGCCGACGCTGGCCAGCGACTCCACCGCGTCGAGTCGGCGCACCAGCACGCCGCGCTTCCGCATGTCCTCGACACCAAGCGCCAGCGTGGTGGTCGCGACCATCGGCAAGCCTTCGGGGATCGCCGCAACCGCAAGCGAGATGCCGGAGCGCAACACCTGCAATAGGGCGATGCCGCGCAGTGCGCCGACACCCATCACCAGCCCGCAGGCACCAAGCGATGCCCAGACCAGCTGCCGGCCGAGCTGGTCGAGCTGGCGCTGCATCGGCGTTTCGGGTGTCGTAGCGTTGCCCGCCAGGCGCTGGATGCGGCCGATCTCGGTGCGCGCGCCGGTGGCGACAACAAGGGCGACGCCGCTGCCGCCGGTGACCGCGGTGCCGCGATAGGCCATCGAGCCGCGCTCGGCGAGCGCCGCACCGCAGGCGGCGGGATGGGCGTGCTTGGCCACGGGCACGCTCTCGCCGGTGAGCATCGCCTCGGCGATGCGCAGATCGTGCGCCTCCAGGATGCGGCAGTCGGCGGGAACAACAGTGCCTGGCAGCAGGGAAACCAGGTCGCCGGGCACGACACAGGCAGGCGCAATCTCGAGCGCCGCACCGTCGCGGATGACGTGGGCCGGCTCCGGGCCGGCGCCGCCCAGGCTCCGTATGGTTCGCTCCGAGCGCGCCTCGATCACCGTACCGAGAACGGCGTTGAAGCCGACGACGGCAAGGATGGCCGCGGCCTCAACCACGCCGCCCGTCGCCAGCGAGAACGCTCCGGCCGCGACCAGCAGACCAACCGGCAGGTTGTGGAACTGGCCAACCAGGGTTGCCGCCCCACTCCGGGACCGCAGCGGCGGCAGGGCGTTGGCGCCGTGCTCGGCCAGACGCGATCGGGCTGCCGCCGCCGTCAGGCCGCGCGACGCGTCGCCCCCCAGTGTGGCAACGGCGCTGGCGCCGGGTTGTGCATGCCAATCCGTGCGCTCGTCGCCATCCCCGTCCGCAGGCTCGCCACGCGTGATCGCGGCGATGCGCCCGGCAACGCGGCATTCCGGCAGGAGTGGGTCGAACAGGGTGAGCAGCGTGCCGGTATCGATGCTGCCACTGGCCAGGTGAACCCCTGCCATCCCGGCGAAGGAAATGAGCAGCGCATCGCGTAGCTCGGGATTGCGGCGCAGCTCCGGTACGCGCCAACGCACCCGGCCAGGCACGCAGGCATGAATGGCCACCGGAAGGCGGCCTGCAACCGACCGCCGCGCATCTATCAGAGGCACCGCTGCCGTCGCGGCGACCACGGCTATTGGTGCAAGCAATTCACTGGAGGACACGGCGGCTCGCTTACGGAGGTGGGATGCGGCTGTGACCAGCGCAGATAAATCGCCGCTCGCCCCCGCGGTCAAGACGGGTAGGCCCTTGCCGCAACCGTCGCCGTGCGCGGCACGGACGTGCTGGTTGCGGAGACGGCACGACCGAACCTCTGCTCAGGCGGGCAGCACTGCGTCGTGGGGCGCGACTTCACCGGTCGTGGCTTCGGCGTGTTTGGCATCCAGACGCGCCTCGGCGACCATGTCGCTCGTCGCTTCGCCGACCTGGGCTACGGCTTGGCGTCCCCAGTCATAGGCGACGATGCCACCCTTGATCATCGCCTTGGCGGCTGGGCGAAGCATGGTTGTCGCTGCGGGACGCAGCACCGGGACGAGTACCGCGGTGCCCACCGCGATCGCGAGCCCGGTAACGATGTTGCCGCCCTTGAACATGTCGTCGAAGAAAGCCATGCCTCTGGTCTCCTGTGTTGGCGCCTGCCGCCGGACTGCCAATTCACGCATAAAAAGTGCCGCACCATACCCGAGTTCGCCCGCTGAGAAAGGGCGAACGAGGCCCGGGCGCGATCGACAGCGGCGTTATCTGCCGGTAACGGCGGGCCGGTTCGGCTTTGCCGCGCCGGATGCATGTCTTGCCGAAGCGCTGCTGCGGGACAATGCCGATGCGTGCGATCTCAGCATGGATCGAGGCCGAGCGCGATCCGTTGCAGCGCAGTCGCCTTGTCGCCGATGTGCCGCGCCTGCTCGCCCGCGAGCGCGCGTCGCAAGGCGGCGATGTGGCGCTGGTAGTGCGCGCGGTGCGCGGGCCCGTCCTCAGCAGTGCGCCTGGCCCGACGCCGGGCGGTGCGCTTGAACGTCTCGACCGCCTCATCCGCGGCTCGTTGCTGCTCCAGTCCCGAACCGGTACCAAGGCTGCCCAGCACGTTGCGCAGCGCGGTTTCGGCGAGGCGCTCGATGATGCCACCCTCGGCCTCGGCCTGGGACTCGAGAAACAGAGAGACGCCGGCCTTTACCGCCGCGCGCAGCCGCGGCGACAGATGGGGCAGCACGCGCGGCAGTATCATTGCCGTAGTGCCCAGTACGGCTGCCACCGCCAAGTTGCCTTTGACCAAATCTGCCAGCGCCACGCTGCTCTCCCGATGCAGAGACGGGACACTAGCGCATTGCTGGCGGCTGCAGCCAGGGCGCGGTTCCCGTCGTCGCGATGTGCTCGACATGGCCTGGAACGCTGCCCGGTTCATCGGCCCGTCCAGAATCATCGTTCCAGTCATGCCGCACAGGCGCAAGGCTCCGGTTCTCGCCGGCCTTGTTCATCGTTCGCAGCCCAACTCACCCCGGGCATTCTCGCAGGGACAGGAGAGGGCTGAACATCGCCTCAGCCAGGCGAGATGGTTGGTTCCTGCACCGGGTTCGCCCGCCGGGTGACGGCGCGTGGCCCCGCATGAGCGCCGATCTGGGCGATGCGACGATGCGACGATGTGCGTAGGTTGACGGCGCGTGCGGCATATCGCGGCGGCAGTTAACGACCGTCGGTTCCTCCAGAGGCGATGCATCAGTCACAGCGACTTTGGATGACCTTGCTGTCAAGCTCGAGGACCACATGCACGCTCTGTCTCGACGTCGGCTTCTGGCCGCGACATCGAGATTCGCAGCGACCGCGTGCTCGGCATTCTGTGCGAGAGCGCGTCCGGCAAGACGACGCTGGCGCGCGCGATGATCGGCTGGGTGCCGACGCCGCTGACGGTGACCGGCGGGACCATCCGCTACCGGGGCCGCGACCTGCTCAGCCTGGCGGTGGCGCGCGGCGCGCGGGTGCGCATCGGCTTCATCGGCGCCGAACCGGGCAGCGCGTTCGATCCGAGGCTGCCGGTCGGCGTGCGGATCGCCGAAAAGCTGCACGCCGTGAGCCCCGGGATCGAAATGGCACAGGCGCAGCGACGCGTGGTGGCGCTGCTCGACGCAGTGCGCATCCCGTCGGCGGCGCAGCGCTACCGCGAGTTCCCAACCAGTATTCCAGCGGCATGCTGCAGCGCGCGGTGATCGTCGACGCGATGGTCACCAAGCCGGACCTGCTGATCTGCGATAACATCATCCAGCCGCTCGATGTGACCGTCGCGGCCCAGATCGTCCGCCTGCTGCGCGAACTGCGCGCCCGCATGTCCATCGCCATCGTGTTCATCAGCACCTTGGTGCCCTCCATCGCCGGGATGGCCGACGAGGTCGCGGTGCTGGCGCAGGGCCGCATCGTCGAGTGCTGCGATTCGGGCAGCCTGGTGGGCCAGCCCCGGCCCGCGGCGGCGCGGCAGCTCGTCGCCCGCACGCCGCGCATTTGGACCGGCGAGGCCGACCCGCCACCGCGCGAGCACGACCCGCGCAAGATCCTGGAGGTCGTCGACGTCACCAAGACCTACCACGTCAAGAACCGCGCGCGGCTGTTTGCCCGCCAGGACGTGCAGGCGGTGCGCGGCGTCAGCTTCGACGTGTTCCAAGGCAAGAATTTCAGCCTGGTCGGCGAGTCCGGCTGCGGCAAGTCCACGCTGTCGCGCCTGCTCTCGTAGGTAGAGGCGCCGGACCAGGGCTGGATCCTGTTCGAGGGGCACGACGTCTGGGCCATGGATCGACGCGAGCGTCTCGCGATGCGACGCGGCTCCAGCTGCTGCTGCAGGACCCGTGTAGCTGTATCCCGCCGCATCTGACAATCAGGCGCAGCATCGGCGTGGGCCTCGCGGTGCACGGGTCGGGCGCCGGGAGATCGCGTCTCGGGTGCGCGACGTGATGGCCGAGGTGGGGCTGTCGCCCGAGGATGCCGACCGCCTGCCGGTGGGCATTAGCGCGGGGCAGCGACAGCGGGTGAACATCGCGCGGGCGCTGGTGCTGGAGCCGCGTCTGGTGATCCTGGACGAGACGCTCTCCGCGCTCGGCCCGGTCGAGCAGTCGCGGCTGTTGGCGCTGTTCGAGCGGCTGCAGGCCAAGCACGGGTTGACCTACCTGTTCATCTCGCACGACCTGGCGATGGTGCGCAGGGTGTGCACCCGCATTGCGGTGACGTATCTCGGCAAGATGGTCGAGGTCGCCGACACCGACAGCGTGGTCTACGATCCCTGCGAGAGACCCAGCCCTGCGAGAGACGATGCCAGACAAGACGATGCCAGACGCGAGGACGCCGGACGGGCGGGGCGCCCTGACCGACGCAGTGCTCCTGCATGACCTGATGGACGACTTCGTCGCCCATGGCGGGACCGCCGCGGGCGGCATGCACCGGCTGACCTGTCGGGCGAGGACAGGGCCGCGCGCGACCACCTGGCCGGCTGGATGGCGGCGCAGGGCCTGCAGGTGACGGTCGACGCCATGGGCAACATGTTCGGCCTGCTGGATTGGGTGGGTCCGGACGCTTCGGTGGTGATGACCGGCTCGCACCTGGACAGCCAGCCGCAGGGTGGACGCTTCGATGGCGCATACGGCGTGGTGGTGGCCTGCGAGGCGGTGCGCGACCGGGTGCGGTCCGAGGGTGTGGCACCGCGCTGCAACCTGGCCGTGGTGAACTGGACCAACGAGGAGGGCGCGCGCTTCCAGCCCAGCCTGCTCGGCAGCGCCGTATTCGCCGGGCTGATGGACCTGCCGGATGCGCTCGGGCGCCGCGACGGGGACGGGGTGAGCGTGGCGGACGCGCTCGAGGCGATCGGCTACGCGGGCCGCGGCGTGTTCTCCCCGCCGCAGGCCTACGTCGAGCTGCACGTCGAGTGCGGCTCGGTGCTCGAGCGGGCGGGCGGTTCGGCGCGATCACTCGGCACTGGGGGGCGGTCAAGTACCGGCTCGCCATGGTCGGCGCGCAGGCGCACACCGGGCCGACGCCGATGGCCGAGCGCCACGACGCGCTGCTTGGAGCGGCCCACCTGATCGCCGCGATCGGCACGCTGCCGGATCGGTGCGACGGCCTGCTGCACAGCTCGGTCGGACGGCTGGAGGTGCGGCCGAACTCGCCCAACGTCGTGCCGGGCGAGGCGGTGCTGTTGATCGAGCTGTGCTCGCCTGACCAGGCGGTGCTGGACTGGGCGGAGCGCGAGATGCTGGCTCACGCCGAGGCGGCCGCAGCGGAGGCGCGGGTGCGGCACGAGGCCCGCTTCGTCGACCGCCGGCCTGCGGGCTTCTTCGACGAGGGCTGGTGGCGCTCGCAACCATGGAGGCGCAGGCCCTGGGTGTCGCCACCGCCCGCCTCGATACCATCGCCGCGCATGACGCGATCTCGATGATCCCGCTCTGCCCGTCGGTGGTGCTCGTCGTGCCCAGCGTCGGCGGCGTCTGCCATCACCCGTCGGAGTTCACCCGCCCCGAGGATCTGGAGCTGGGTGCGAAGCTGCTGGCCCGCATGCTGGGGCGGCTGTGCCGCGACGGGCTTGCGGCGATCGGCAACGGCGCATGACGGCGGACGTGGCGGCGATCCTCGCGGACTCGCCGTTGGCCGGCCGTAGCGGACTGCGCTGGCGGCCCGGCGTGGCACCGGTGGCCTCGCCGATGTGCCAGGCCGTCGACTGGTCGAACTGGGTCGTCGGCGCGGACGGTATGCCTGACGTGCTGTTCCTCAAGGTCCTGCACCCCGAGATGGTGCCGTTCGTCGACGCCGAGGCAGCCCATGCCGGCGCCCGCGCGGGCGCCCGGGCAGGGATCGCCCCGGCGGTGGAGTTCTTCCTGCCGCAGCACGACGCCCTCGGCCTCGCCTGCCTGCCGCCGCCCTGGCGCGGCGCACGGCTGGACGACCTGCGGCGCGCCGACGTGCTTCAGGCGGCGATCGCGGCAAAGGCGGCGCTGCGCCGCGGGCCGGCGCTGGCCCGGGTCTGGGACGTGTTCGCCCGGGTGCGACGCTGCGCCCGGCTGGCGCACGACACGGCGGTGGCACTGCCCTCGGACGCGGCGGAGCTGCTGCGATCGGTCGAAACCATCGCGGCGGCGCTGGGTGCGGCCGGGCACGATCTAGCGGCGTGCCACAACGACGGTCAGGCCTCCAACATCCTGCTCGCGCCGGACGGGCGGGTCCTGCTCGCCGATTTCGACTGTGCAGGCCAGGCCGACCCGCACTACGATCTCGCCGTGCTGCTCAACGAGGCGCACGACGACGAGCTCGGCTGGCGCTCCGGCATCGAGATGGCGGAGGGGAACTGCGACGCGCGGGTGCTCAATCGCTGCCGCGCCTATGCCGTGGCGGACGACCTGTTGTGGGGCCTGCAGGGACTGATCCTGTCGGCGACCTCGCCGCGGCGCGACCTCGAATTCCTGAAATATGGCGAATGGCGGCTGCTGCGCTGCCGGATGGCGCTGCGCGAGCCAGGCTTTGCCGAGCGGCTGCACCAGTTGTAGCGTCCGGGGTGCTTGGGCGGCTAGGCAAGCAAGGCCAGAGGCTCTGCCTCTGGACTCCGCCAAAGGCCGAGCCTTTGGAATCCCTATACTTAGGGAAAGGGTTTCCAAAGGCCTCAGGCTCTTGGTGGATCTGGGCGTAGCCCGCGCAAGACTCTGACGGCCTCGCTTGGGCCGTTCGAATGCGGGCAAAGGGAAAGCCCAGCCTTGCTTGCCCTGCAGCCTATGGCCGCCGGGATGATACCATCCGCTTCCACGACGCTCTGAGGCAGAATGCATGGACCGTATGCTGGGTGAGGCCGAAAGCGCCGCGGAGCACGACCTGGAGGCGGCGGCGCAGCGTGTCCCAGCTTGGCAGGGCCGCGCGCTGCGCTACGCGCCGGTGACCGGCGGGATCAGCAACGCCAACTGGCGCGTCTCGGTCGAGGGGCTTGCCGGCCGTTTCTTCGTCAAGATTCCTGGCAAGGGAACGGAGATGTTCATCGACCGCGCGGCTGCGATGGACGCGAGCCGCAAGGGCGCCCGCCTCGGGATCGGGCCGCGCGTCCACGACGACCTTGCCGCCGACGGCATCGAAATCACCGACTTCATCGAGAGCCGGCGCTCCTGCACCCACGCCGACTTCCGCGACCTGGCGCTGTGCCGCACTGCGCTCGACCTCTACCGCCGCCTGCATGGGGGCGAGGCGCTGATCCTGACCAAGACCGTGTTCGACATGATCGACGAGCATGTCGAACAGGTGGCCGCGCTGGGCGGCTGGGTGCCGCCGGACCATGACGAGCTCGACGCGCAGTATCGCTGCGCCCGCGCCGCGCTGGAGGCATCCGGGCTCGATCTTGTGCCCTGCTTCAACGACCCGATGGCCGGCAACTTCATGCGCGACGACGCCGGCACGATCATGCTGATCGACTACGAGCATGCCTCGAACAATGACCGCTGCTACGATCTCGGCATCTGGTTCGGCGAGATGTTCTTCGACGAGCCGACCGAGCTGGCGCTGATCGAGCACTACTTCGGCCGCGTGGAGCCGGCCGTCGTCGCCAGGGTGGCGCTGCACAAGGTGCTCGCCGATCTCAAATGGGCTGCCTGGTCGATGGTCCAGCACAAAGTCTCGGCGCTGGACTTCGACTTCTTCAAGTATGGTGTCTGGAATTACATGCGTGCACGCTCCGTGCTGCGCGACCTTCGCTGGGAAACCTGGCTTCGGACAGTGTAGGTCGCGAGCATCGCTGTCGGGCCCGGAGGATGATTGCAGCGGACGTGACGGGCCCGCAGTCGTTGGGTGCCGCTGTTATTGGCGGTTCGCGGCTGTTCCAGATTGCTCCGGCGACGCGATCCGGTGGTGCTCCGTGCGGGGTGATCCTCGTCTCAATTACAGCAACGCTGGCTCTGCCGACGGCCCCTGCACTCTGGAATACTTCCGGTTTGAAGCAGAGTCCGTCAGCAGGGCCCGGACAGAGAAGTGGTCGAGGTTCACGCAGGGACAGGTCATCGGCATGTTGAAGGAACATCAGGCCGGTGCAACCGCTGCCGGCCTCTGCCGCGAGCATGGCATCAGCGACACGACGTTCTGCAGGTGGGGGTAGAAGTGCGGCGGCACGGAGGTGTCGTATCCTACGCCTGCAAGCCGAAAGAGCTGGAGAAGGAGAACGCCAAGCCTCGTGCTGCCCAAATTTCGAAGCCGGCGGCGTGTGATTGACCATGCGTGATGGACAGGGGCCAGCATGCATGGGCAAGCCGCTTTCCATTGATGTCCGGTCCCGGCTGGTTGGCGTTGCGCACGGGGCATTGTTCAGCCGCTTCGTCCGGAGAAGGAGCCCTTCGGTCAAGCGGTCAACGACGCTGGGCACTGGCTTTGAACGGCACGGCGCCTACCCGCTCGGACAGTGACGGGAACACGCTCCTTCGCCATCCTATCTCAGGCCGTGCCGTCACGATCCATGCACCACCGTCCCGCAACGTGTCGCTCGCCGCTCTCGACGGCCGTGCGTGCGATGCAGAACGCCTGGCGCGTCGCGATCTCGATCATCATGGCTGCTTAGGTGTTTGGTCCTGAAGTGAGGTGACGGGGATCAAGGCTGGAAATGCCTGGGT
>CAXSEF010000095.1:0-12073 GCA_964236535.1 uncultured Acetobacteraceae bacterium | reverse complement strand
CGCCCGCCCGAACGCGCGCGACTGCAAAGGACCGTCCATGACCCTGACCACGCCCGACCCGGACACCGCCCCCGTCGTCATCGGGCTGCAACAGGGCATCCTCGCCGCCAGCACCGTCCACCCGCGGCCCGACGTCATCCGCCAGTCCGCGGCGCTGTGCGCCGCCTTCCGCCGCCACGACCTGCCGGTCGTCACCGCCGCCGGCCGTCCGTCCGTCCGCACCGAAGCGGCCCGACCCCGCATCGGGCCGACCCCCGGCTGGACCGACCTGGTCGCCGAGCTCGACCGCCTGCCGCAGGACCTGCGCGGCCGCGGCACCACGCAGCTGGTGATCGCCGGCGTCGCCACCCGCAACGGCGTCGAGGCCACCGCGCGCCATGCCCGCGCGCCGGGCTTCAACGTCGGCGTCGCCACCGCCGACGTCACCGAACCCCTCGACGCCAGGATCGCCCGGCCATGAACTGGCTCCAGGATGCCTCCTATGCCCTGGGCGGCGCGGTGCTGGCCAACGCCGTCCCGCATTTCGTCAACGGGATATGCGGCCGCGCGTTCCAGACCCCCTTCGCCAGCCCGCCCGGCAAGGGCCTCTCGTCCTCGACCACCAACGTGCTCTGGAGCTGGCTCAACCTCGTCGTCGCCTACCTGCTGATCCTGCGCGTCGGCCGCTTCGACCTGCGCGCCACCGAGTCCGCCGTCGCCCTCGGCCTCGGCATCCTGCTCTGCGGCGTGCTGCTCGCGCGCAGCTTCGGGCGCCTGCACGGCGGCCACGCCGCGAACCCGCCGCAACCCCCGGCGTGAGAGGCACCTTCCGCTCGCTCCGCGTGCACAACTACCGGCTCTGGGCGGCCGGCTCGGTCGTCTCCAACGTCGGCACCTGGGTGCAGCGCACCGCCCAGGACTGGCTCGTGCTCACCGAGCTCACCCCGCACAGCGCGACCGCGGTGGGCATCGTCATGTCGCTGCAGTTCGGGCCCCAGCTGCTGCTTCTGCCGCTGACCGGCCTCGCCGCCGACCGCTTCGATCGGCGCCGCCTGCTGCTCGCCACCCAGACCGCCATGGGCGTGTTCGCCCTCGTCCTCGGCCTGCTCACCATCTCCGGCCTGGTCCGGCTCTGGCACGTCTACGCGCTCGCCTTCCTCTCCGGCTGCGCCGCCGCCTTCGACGCCCCGGCGCGACAGACCTTCGTCGCCGAGCTGGTTGGCGAGGCCGACCTCGCCAACGCGGTGGCGCTCAACTCCACCTCGTTCAACGCCGCCCGCCTGGTCGGGCCCGCCGTCGCCGGCCTGCTCATCGCGGCGGTCGGTTCCGGCTGGATGTTCCTCATCAACGCCGCCTCCTACGTCGCGGTGCTCGCCTCCCTGCTCTCGCTCCGCCGCACCGAGCTGCGCGCGCACGGTTCCGCCGGCGGCCGGGGCCGCCTTGCCGCGGGCTTCGCCTATATCCGCCACCGTCCCGACCTCGTCGCGATCCTGCTCATGGTGTTCATCATCGGCACCTTCGGCCTCAACTTCGCGATCTTCATCTCGACCATGTCGGTCAGCGTGTTCCACGGCGGCCCCGGCCAGTACGGGCTGCTCACCTCGGCCATGGCGGCGGGCTCGGTCGCCGGTGCGCTGCTGTCGGCCGGCCGCATCCCGGGCCTTGCCGTGCTGACCACCGGCTCGGCCGCGTTCGGCCTCGCGTTCGCCATTGCCGCGCTGGCCCCCGACGCATGGCTGTTCGCGGCCAGCCTCATGGCGCTGGGCGTCGCCGCCCAGACCGTGACCACCACCGCGATCAGCCTGGTCCAGCTCACCACCGACCCCGCGCTGCGCGGCCGCGTCATCGCCATCCTGCTCGCCACCGCGCTCGGCGGCACCCCGCTCGGCGCCCCGATCGTCGGCGGCGTCGCGGACCGTTTCGGCCCGCGCTGGGCGCTCGCGGTCGGCTGTGCCGCGGGCCTGGCCGCCGCGGCGGTCGGTCTGTATCACCTGGCAACCCGGGCGGGGCCCGGTGCCGACCCGGCAACGCCCGCCGCTGCCCAGACCCGCGAAGGGCAGACCCGCGAAGGGCCTCCCTCCCTCAAGCCCGGGGCCGTCTGATCGCATCGTGCGCGGGCACACCGCAGCGCAGCGTGCCCCGACGGGTGTGGAACCGGGAGCTCAGCCACGGCGAAGTGCAGAGGCGGCGCCTCAGGCCCGGCCTGCTCCCTTGACGCCGCCGCCGCCGCCCGGCCCCCTTCGCCGCAAGCCGAAGGAGTGCGCCGATGACCCTCTCCCCCGAAGCCCTGGCGCTGGCCGCTGAGCAGGCCGCCGTCCTCGCCCAGGCCCTGCCGTTCCTCCGCCGCTACGCCGGCGCCACCATCGTCGTGAAGTATGGCGGCCACGCCATGGGCGACCACGCGCTGGCCGCGAACTTCGGCGCCGACATCGCCCTGCTCAAGCTGGTCGGGCTCAACCCGGTCGTCGTGCACGGCGGCGGACCGCAGATCAACGCCATGCTCGACCGCCTGGCGATCAAGTCCACCTTCATCGACGGGCTGCGCGTCACCGACGCCGCGATGGTCGAGGTGGTCGAGATGGTCCTCGCCGGCACCGTGAACAAGCAGGTCGCCGGCCTGATCAGCCGCGCCGGGGCGATGGCGGTGGGCATCTCCGGCAAGGACGGCGGCCTGATCCGCGCCCGCAAGCTCGCCCGCACCCACCGCGATCCCGGCAGCGAGATCGAGCGCGTGCTCGACCTCGGCTTCGTCGGCGAGCCGATGCAGATCGACGTGCGCCTGATCTACGCGCTCACCGGGGCCGGCATCATCCCGGTGATCGCCCCGATCGGCATGGGCGACGACGGCGAGACCTACAACATCAACGCCGACACCGTCGCGGGCTTCGTCGCCGGTGCGCTCAAAGCCACCCGCCTGCTCATGCTGACCGACGTCCCCGGCGTGCTCGACGCCGAGCGCCAGCCGATCGCCGAGCTGACCGTGGCCGACGTCCATGCCGGCATCGGGAGCGGCATGATCTCCGGCGGCATGATCCCCAAGGTCGAGAACTGCATCGAGGCCGTCCAGCGTGGTGCCGCCGCCGCCGTCATCCTCGATGGCCGCGTCCCGCACGCCTGCCTGCTGGAGCTGTTCACCGAATCCGGGCCCGGAACGCTTATCCGCGCCTGATGCCAGCCGGCCTTGGGGGCGTGACCGGTCAGGCAGGCAAGGCCGGAGGCAGAGCCTCTGGCCTTGGCTTCCTAGAACTCCGGCGGCTCGTGGGACACCAGCCACCGCCCCCGGCCCGCCGCCTTCGCCTGTCCCAGCGCCCCCCGCGCCCGCCGCAGCAGGCTCTCCACGCTCTCGGCGCTGCCGATCTGCCGGCATGCGATCCCCATCGACACGTCCAGCAGCAGCGGCTGCTCGCTCAGCGCCTTGAACGCGTCCGGCGCGTCCAGCCGCAGCTTCTCCGCCCGCTCGGCCACGCTCAGCTCGTCGGCATTGTCCAGCCACGCCGCGAACAGGTCGCCGCCCAGCCGCCCCACCAGGTCCGCCGGCCGGAACGTGCGCCGCAGCATCTCCGCCGTCCCCACCAGCGCCGCGTCGCCCAGCTCCTGGCCCCAGCACGCGTTCATCCGCCGGAAGTGGTCGAGGTCGAGCAGCAGCAGCGTCCCCGGCACCTGCTCGCGGTCAAGCCGTTCGATCCGGCGCTCCATCTCCTCGACGAACGCGTCGCGGCTGAACAGCCCGGTCAGCCCGTCGGTGCGTGCCTGGCGCAGCAGCTCGCCCGCGACCATCTGCTGGCCCAGCAGCAGCCGAAGCAGGCCCAGCGCCGCCTCCGCCGCCCCCAGGTCGGCGTCCTCCCAGCCCGCCGCCCCCGCCTCGCGCCACAGCGCCAGCACCGGATCGCCCACCTCGCCGCCGGCGCAGACCAGCAGCGGCCGTCCCTCGGCCAGCAGCCGCCGCCCGCCGCCCGCACCCGCGCGCAGCGGCAGGGCGCCCGCCGGCAGCGGATGCACCTCCCCGCTCAGCCGCAGCACGAACCCGAGCGGGTCGATCAGCGCCACCCCCGTTGCGGCCATGCGGTCGCACACCCGGTCGAGCCCGAGATCGAGCGGGCACACCAGCGCCGCCGGCCCGCGCAGCCCGTCCAGCACCTGCTCCGCCACCGCGGCCCGCCGCAGCGCACCCGCGAACGGCGCCACCTGCCGCGTCACCTCCTGGCCGAACCCGCGCACCCCCGCCGCGCGGCCCAGCGCGTCGTGCAGCGCCGCCGTCGTCAGCAGCAGGCACGCCGGGCTCCCGTCGGCACGGCGCAGCCACACCGGCCGCGCGCGGAACGCGCCGCGCCCCGCGAACGGGTCGCCGGCGCCCGCATCGACCAGCAGCGCCCGCGCGTCGCGGCCCAGCAGGTGCCCCGGCTCGAAGCCCAGGGCGCGCTCGGGCGCCACGAAGCGCAGCGTCCCGCCCGCATCGGTCTCGAACACGAACTCGGCCGCGGCGCCGATCAGCTCCGCCCACGTGGCGTTCGCCGACGCGGCGGCGCCGCCCCCGACGGCGGGGGCAAGGTCCTGGTTCATCAATCTCGTGCGCTCCGGTTGCCGCATCGTCGCACCGCGCGGTGAACGCGTGCTTAATCGCGCATGCCGAACGCAAGACCGCAGGCGCTGCCTCCCGACCCTGCCGGGCCCCGGGGCCGCGAACCCGCCCATGAACGCCGCAACACCGCCTGCGTTGACACCACCCGGCCCATCGGGCACGGCTCCGCCCGCCCCCAGCCGGACCGCGCGACACCCATGATGACCGACGACACCCTGCGCACCCGGATCGACGCGCTCTGGGACGTGCGCGACACCCTGACGCCGGCCACCGGCGGCGAACCCCGCGCCGTCGTGCGGCACGCGCTCGACGCCCTCGACAGCGGCCGCCTGCGCATCGCCAGCCCCGGCGGCCCCGGCCGCTGGACCGTCCACCAGTGGCTGAAGAAGGCGGTGCTGCTCTCCTTCCGCCTCAACGACAACGTGCTCAGCCAGGGCCCCGACGGCACCGCCTGGGACAAGGTCCCGCTCAAGTTCGCCGGCTGGGGCGAGAACCGCTTCCGCGCGGCCGGCTTCCGCGTCGTCCCCGGCGGCGTGGTGCGCCACTCCGCCCACATCGCCCCCGGCGTCGTCCTGATGCCCAGCTTCGTCAACGTCGGCGCCCACGTCGGCCAGGGCACCATGATCGACACCTGGGCCACCGTCGGCTCCTGCGCCCAGATCGGCGCCCGCTGCCACATCAGCGGCGGCACCGGCATCGGCGGCGTCCTCGAGCCGCTGCAGGCCGACCCGGTCATCATTGAGGACGACTGCTTCATCGGCGCCCGCTCCGAGGTCGCCGAAGGCGTCATCGTCGAGCGCGGCAGCGTCCTCTCCATGGGCGTCTTCCTCGGCGCCTCGACCAGGATCATCGACCGCGCCACCGGCGAGTCCACCACCGGCCGCGTCCCCGCCTACTCCGTCGTCATCCCCGGCACCCTGCCGGGACGCCCGCTGCCCGACGGCACGCCCGGCCCGGGCCTCGCCTGCGCCGTCATCGTCAAGCGCGTCGACGAGCGCACCCGCTCCAAGACCTCCATCAACGACCTGCTGCGCGAGTGAGCCCGAAGCGAGCCCTGGGCTCTGCCCAGACCCGCCAGGGGCGAGCCGCCCCTGGACCGGCACACGAAAGCGGGGGCACCGGCCGCCTTTCAAATGGATTCCAAAGGCTCGGCCTCTGGCGGAGTCCAGAGGCAGCGCCTCCGGCCTTCCTCCTGCCGTGACCCCCGACCCACTTCCCCTGGCGCAGGCCCTGCTGCGCTGCGCCTCCGTCACCCCCGCCGACTCCGGCGCCCAGGCCACCCTCGGGCTTGCCCTCGAACGCCTCGGCTTCACCGTCACCCACCTGCCGTTCGGCGCCACCCCCAACCTGTTCGCCCGCGTCGGCACCACCGGCCCGCATCTCTGCTTTGCCGGCCACACCGACGTCGTGCCCTCCGGCGAGGGCTGGACCCTGCCGCCGTTCGCCGGCGAAACCCGCGGCGATGCCCTGTTCGGCCGCGGCGCCGTCGACATGAAGGGCGCCATCGCCGCCTTCGCCGCCGCCTGCGAGCACCACCTCGCCGGCCGCGAAACCGCGCCCCGCGACGGCTCCATCAGCCTGCTGATCACCGGCGACGAGGAGGGGCCCGCCACCGACGGCACCACCCGAGTCCTCGACTGGATGGCCGACCACGGCCACGCTCCCGACTTCTGCCTGGTCGGCGAGCCCACCAGCCGCAGCCAGCTCGGCGACACCATCAAGATCGGCCGCCGCGGCAGCCTCAACGCCACGCTCACCGTGCGCGGCACCCAGGGACACGCCGCCTACCCCGAGCGCTGCGACAACCCGGTGCACCGCCTGCTGCGCACCCTGGCCGAGCTCACCGCCCGGCCGCTCGATGCGGCCACCGCGTGCTTCGCCCCCTCCAGCCTCCAGGTCACCGACCTCGACGTCGGCAACCTTGCGTTCAACGTCGTCCCGGCCGAGGCCCGCGCCCGGCTCAACATCCGCTTCAACGACCGCCACACCGGCGCCTCGCTCACCGCATGGCTGCAGCAGACGCTCGCCCGCCACGCCCCCGACGCCACGCTCGACGCGCGCACCAGCGGCGAGTGCTTCCTGACCAGCCCCGGCCCGCTCGTCGACCGCCTCGTCGGCGCCATCGAGCGCAGCCTCGGCCGCCGTCCGGCGCTCGACACCGGCGGCGGCACCTCGGACGCCCGCTTCATCGCCCGCCTCTGCCCGGTCGCCGAGTTCGGCCTGGTCGGCGCCACCATGCACGCCGTCGACGAGCGCGTGCCGCTCTCCGAGCTGCGCGCGCTGGCCGCCTGCTACGCCGCCATCCTCGCCGAGTTCGTTCCCTGATGCCCCGCCCCAGCCTGCTCGACACGGTGCGCAACACCCTGCGCGCCTGGCTCGGCCGCCGCCCGGGCGACGACCTCTGGCGCGGCCCGCGCGGCGGCCGTCCCAAGTCCCGCGCCGACGCCGGGCGCCCGCGTTCCGGCCCCGGCCAGGACCCCGCGGCCGACCGCCCGGACGCCGACGCCCGCCCGCGCCCCGACATGCGCCCGGACCCGCCCCGCCTCCTCGCCCCGCGTCCGGGCGGCAGCGCACGCGCCGGCCTCGGCGACGTCGCCGTTGGCCTGTGGCGCCTCGCCTGCGGCCACCCGGACGGCCTCGGCCGCTTCAACGCCACCGTCGCCGGCTTCCTCGCCTCCCTGGTGCCGCTGCTGCTGCTGCAGGTGCTGATGGCCGCCGACGGCGCGCCCGACGCCGCCCGCGGCCTCGGCAGCACCGTCGTCGGCCTGCTCGCCCTGCCGGTGCTCTCCCACGCGCTCGCCACCCGCTGGAACCGCGAGCGCCAGTGGCTCCGTTACGCGGTCGTGATGAACTGGGGCCAGTGGGCGCTGATGATCGCGCTCCCGGCCCTGGTGCTCGTCACCCTCGCCGTGGCCGGCCATGGATCCGGCGCCGTGCCCGCGCAGACCGCGGTCGTGCTCCTGGTCATGGCGTACTGGCTGTGGCTGAACTGGTTCGTCGCCCGCCACGCGCTCGCCCTGTCGCGCGGCCGCGCCGTGCTGCTCGTGCTCCTCGCCCATCTCGGCAGCGGCCTGCTCATCGTGCTCCCCCAGGTCGCCCGCGTGGTCCTCGCCCTGCAGTGACACTCTAGCGAGGCCGGGGGCGCCGGAGCCCGCCTTGTGACCGGCCAGGCAGGCAAGGCCAGAGGCTCTGCCTCTGGACTCCGCCGAAGGCCTGGCCTTTGGAATCCGGGGGTCCGGCAGCAACCGAACCAAAATGCAGTTCGGCGCTGTAGGGACATTCTGCTTGAAGTCACGAGGTCCAGCTCAGTCGGCGTGGGCTGCGACAAGTGCCCTGATCCGCGCCGCGTCGTCGGATGAGACGGGCGTGTAGACCAGCATGGCGAGGTCCGCCCGGCCGTCGACCGCAAACGCCGAAAACTCAAGCGCGATCTCGCCGAGTTCAGGGTGGCACAGGCGCCGCACGCCCTCGCAGGCGCTGTTGACCTCGCTCTCGCGCCACATCGCGGCGAAGTCGGGACTCTTCGCGCACAATTCCTCCACCAGCGGCTGCACGGTCGCAGCCGCGCCGGCGCGGGCCGCATCGCCGCGGAACACGCCGACTACGAAGCGTGCGACGCTCTCCCAGTTAAAATTGACCGTGCGCGCCCGGGGATCGAGGAAGATCAGACGGAGCACGTTACGTTCCGCCGGCGGCAGCGCGCCATAGTCGGTGAACACGGCAGCCTCCGCCCTGTTCCAGGCCACCACGTCCCAGGTTGCGGTGCGGATCATCGCGGGGCAGGCATCCAGCGCGTCGAGCACATACTTCAGCCGCGGGGTTGCCCCGCCCGGCGGTTGATAGCGGACCTCCGGCGGCCGGCCGACCGCGAGCAGGAACAGGTGCTCGCGGTCGGCCGCGGTCAGCATCAAGGCCTCGGCCAGCCGGTCAAGCGCGCGGATGGAGGGCGGACCGCCGCGCCCTTGCTCCAGCCAGCTGTACCAGGTGGTGCTGATTCCGGCGCGCTGCGCCACCTCCTCGCGCCGGAGACCAGGGGTGCGTCGCGGGCCGCCGGCACACCCCAAAGCTGCCGGATCGAGCCGGATGCGCCGTTCGCGGAGATAAGTGCCGAGGGAGCCGTTGGCAGGCACAAGGGCCAATCCTGTTAGACATTGTACCTGGAAAAGCTCTCAACTTTACACCGCGATGCGCATCGCGACAGTGAAAGGCGAACGATCAGGGGATCCTGCCATGCGCGTGTTTGTGACGGGTGCCACCGGCTGGGTGGGCAACGTGGTGGTGGACGAGTTGTTGGGCGTCGGGCACCAAGTGCTCGGTCTCTCTCGCTCGGAGGAGAAGGCGGCCAGGCTCGCCGGAAAGGGCGCGGACGTGCTGCGCGGCACACTCGACGACCTCGACCAGCTCGCCGCGGCGGCCGGCAATGCCGACGCGGTGATCCACCTCGCCTTCAACCACGATTTCTCGAAGTATGCCGAGAACAGCGAGCAGGACCGGCGCGCGATCGAGGCGATGGGCGAGGCGCTGGCCGGGACGAACAAGCCGATCCTCGTCACCACAGGATTGGCGATGCTCGCGCCTGGCCGGGTCGCGACGGAGGCGGACATGCCGCCGCTCTCCGATCCGAACTATGTCAGGAAGACCGAGGCGGCGGCTGCCACGCTCGCCGAGCGTGGCGTGCGGGTCGGCACGATCCGGCTCGCCACCACGGTGCATGGGATCGGCGATCCTGCGTTCATGGCCATGCTGGCGAGGCTCGCGCGCGAGAAGGGCGTGTCGGCCTACATCGGCGACGGCATCAACCGCTGGCCCGCGGTGCACGTGTCGGACGTGGGGCGGCTCTACCGCCTGGCGCTGGAAGCGGGCGCGCCGGCCCGCGCCTACCATGCGACTGCGGAGGAGGGCGTCGCCTTCCGCGCGATCGCCGAGGCGATCGGCCGCGCGCTCGACCTGCCCGTCGAGCCGCGCCCACGCGAGCATTTCGGCGGGCTTGCCGGTTTCGTCGGGGCCGACGCCGTTGTGTCGAGCGCCCGGACACGTGCGCTTACCGGCTGGGAGCCTACCGGACCAACCCTGCTCGCCGACCTCGCCCAGCCAACCTACTTTGGCGAATGACTTCAGACGCGGGCTGCGTTCCGGTCACCCACCTTTAGATCCGAGGGTCTCCAGACCACAGCAACAGTGGCCATAGTTCCAATGGGTCTACCCGATTGGCACGCTGGCATGGAACGCTTTGTCTGCCCATTAGGCTTGGTTCGGGCTTTCGGAACGTTGTCCTTCGCAGGGTCCAGACTCATTTGGAGCACAACCGGTCCGAGATGCACTTCGGTTGCGCTGCTACCTGACCCCCAATCCCTGTGTTTAGAGGTGGGTTGCCGGTCGATGGATCATCCGGGCCGCCGAACGTCGCCCGGTCCTCGGCTGCGACACCCGCGGATGCGCTTCGCAACCGGCGCCGCGCGCCCGGCAGCCACCCGGCGCCGTCCGGGTACGTCCGCGCTACATCCGTGTTGCAGACCCGCAACAGTTGTGCGCCCCGGCGCGTCCTCAACCACCACCCGCATCGAATCTTTATGCCGACCCGGCAATAGAGTTGGGCCCCGACCTCTACCGCGGATCCCCGACCATGCACGCCGACGCCTCCCCGACCCGCGCATCGCCCCGCCGGCGCGACCTCGACCGGACCCGCGCCGGCGCGGTCCGCGCCGCTCGTGGCCTGACCCTGGGCCTGCCCCTGGCCCTGGCCGCGACCTTGCTGGCCCACCCCGCACGCGCCGCCGGCGAGCAGGACTCGGCCCCGGCCAAGCCCGCCCCCGCGGTGTCGGAACCCGCACCTTCGGTCAGCACCTGCACGCCGGACTCCGACCCGTACAAGAACTACAGCTGCCTCGATACCTACCTCGGCAGCAACGTGTTCAATCGTTTCTTCAACTACTACGGCCTCGAGCTCGGCCAGCCGACCGCGCCCGCCGACCCCTCGGCCCCGCCCGGGCGCCGCGCCGACTGGCCGCCAACGCCTGAATCCATCCCGCCGATGCCGTTCAGCGAATGGCCCTACGGCGGCGCGACGCTGCTCGGCGTCAACCGCCCCGACTCGGTCGACAGTCCGCTGATGGTGGCCGTGGCCAACACCGGCATCGGCAAGTTCCTCACCGACTGGCACGTCCAGGTCTATGGCTGGCTCGACGGCGGCTTCAACGTCAGCACCAACAAGCAGCAGCCCGCCGGCAACGCGCCGATCGGCTACGCCTACACGCCGAACACCGTCCAGCTCGACCAGGCCGTGGTCTATATCGAGCGCACGCCGGACACGGTGCAGACCGACCACGTCGACTGGGGCTTTCGCCTCTCCGGCATCTATGGCGAGAACTACCGCTACACGACGTCGTACGGCCTCGCCAGCTACCAGTTGCTGAAACGCAACGATGTCAACGGCTACGACTTCCCGATGGTCTATGGCGAGATCTACGTGCCCCAGGTGTTCAAGGGCCTGGTCGTCCGCTTCGGCCGCTACATCTCGCTGCCTGACATCGAGGCCCAGCTCGCGCCCAACAACTACATGTATACCCACTCGATGACCTACACCTACGACAACTACACCAACACCGGCGTGCAGACCACGTTCGCGGTCACCAAGAACGTGTTCCTCCAGCTCGGCATCAGCGACGGCACCGAATCCGCGCTGGACCATTCCACCTCGCGCATCGCCAACCTCGTCCCGTACAACCCGCTGTATCCCACGGCCTCCTTTCCCAAGGATCCGGGCAACCAGCCTTCCTACACCGCCTGCATCCGCGGGAGCTTCAACAACGGCAACGACAACATCCAGCCTTGCGTCAATGCCATCAACCGCGGCAACTGGGGCTACAACAACCTGCAGTGGTACGGCGGCACGTTCTACCACAAGTTCAACGACCATTGGCACCTGGCCTTCGAATCCTACTACGAGTACCAGAACGGCGTGCCCAACGCGAACAACCCGCAGGCGGAGGCCATCTACAACGCCGGCGGCACGCCGTTCTCGCCGCAGTTCATCCCGTTCAATGCGCCCAACCTCGCCAGGTGCAGCGACCCCAACGCGCTGCGCTGCCGCGCCAGCGCCACCGGCGTGCTGACCTACATCAACTACTCGCCCGACCCGCTGAACAACTTCTCCTTCCGCCCCGAATACTACCACGACCCGCAGGGCCAGCGCACCGGCACCAAGGCCGACTACTACGAGTTCACCGTGGGCTGGCAGCACTGGTTCTCGCCGCAGATCGAGGTCCGCCCGGAAGTGGGCTACTGGGCAGCCGACCACGACGCGTTCAACGGCAACCCCACGCACGGCATCGCGCCGAACCGCAAGAACACCGTGATCGGCGCGGGCGACCTGATCGTCCACTTCTAGCGCGCCCGGGGCCGGCGGCCCCGGCCATTCCTGAAGTGGCAACAACGGCCTGTTTGCGTGACTGGTCGGGCGAGCAAGGCCAGAGGCTCTGCCTCTGGACTCCGCCAAAGGCCGAGCCTTTGGAATCC
>CAXSEF010000094.1:0-12075 GCA_964236535.1 uncultured Acetobacteraceae bacterium | reverse complement strand
TGGCGTTGCTTGCCTGGCCGGCCGTCCGCAAAACTGGTTGATAAAGGCGCAGTCTCAATTCAAAACGAACGAGATTGCCAAGGTCTCCGCCCTTCAACGGGTCCTGGCAGAGCCTGGTCTGCTTCGCTTTGTGCCGTCTCACCCGCGTCGCTCAATCTCGATTGTAACCTCACGGTGACGTCGTCGGCCTTGCCTTCTCTTCCGCTCGGCGTGCAAACCCTCGGCCATGTACTCCCTCGACGCGTTCGTGCTCGACAAGCTCGCCGGGCTGGAGCGCCACCAGCTGCGCCGCACCCTGTCCGACACCGGGCGCGACACTGGCGACGGGGCCTGGGTGACGCGCGACGGCCGGCGGCTGCTCTCGTTCTGCTGCAACGACTACCTCAATCTTTCGACCCATCCGCGGGTGATCGAGGCCGCGGTCGACGCCACGCGGCAGCACGGCACCGGGGCCGGGGCGTCGCGACTGGTCACCGGCAACCACCCGCTGTTCGCCGGACTGGAGGCGCGGCTGGCGCGGCTGAAGGGTACGGCGGCGGCCTGCGTTTTCGGGTCCGGCTACCTTGCCAACCTCGGGATCGTTCCGGCACTGGTCGGGCGGGGCGACCTCGTGCTGGTCGATGCACTCGGCCATGCCTGCCTGTGGGCCGGGGCGCAGCTTTCCGGGGCGCGGGTGGTCGCATTCCGGCACAACGACCTCGGACATCTGGCGGAGCTGCTGGCAACCGAGCGGACGGGGCATGAGCGAGCAATGATCCTGACCTGCGGCGTGTTCTCGATGGACGGCGACCTGGCCCCGCTGCCGGCGATGGGTGCGCTCGCCCGCGCGTACGACGCCTGGCTGATGGCCGACGACGCGCACGGTCTCGGCGTGCTCGGCGGTGGTCGCGGCTCCGTGCACGCCAGCGATCCGCCGGCCGAGGTGCCGCTGCAGATGGGCACGCTGTCCAAGGCGGTCGGCGGCTACGGCGGCTACCTGTGCGCCTCGCAGGCTGTGGTCGACCTGGTTCGCACCCGGGCGCGACCTTTCATCTACTCGACCGGCCTGCCTCCCAGCGTGGTCGCCGCCGCGAGCGCCGCGCTCGACGTAATCGCGGCCGACCCAGGCTACGCGGCGCTGCCGCTGTCGCGGGCCCGGGCGTTCACCGTGGCCGCCGGGCTGCCGGAGGCCGCGAGCCCGATCGTGAAGCTGGTGCTCGGCGGTGCGGAGGCGGCGCTGGCGGCGTCGGCGGCGCTGCAGGCGGAGGGATTCCTGGTGTTGGCGATCCGACCTCCAACGGTGCCGGAGGGGACGGCGCGGCTGCGCTTCACCTTCATGGCGCAGCATACGGAGGCGGCGGTGGCACGCCTCGGGGGCATCGTGCACGACATGGTTGCAAAGCGAGACAGGGTCGATACAGTCGGGGTAGAATAAACGCCGACCATCGCATAATAGACAGGAAGTAAACATGGCTGACAAAGAAAGTAGGTCCAGGCCACAATTTAGTTTCCATGCAATGGGTATAGATGATGGCGATGTACTCAGTTTTTCTGAAAGGCCGGAGAAGGTAGTTACGGCACTCGGCAAACAGAGCATTGTTGGCCGCAAGATGTTTTTATTCGAAGGAAAAAAGAGAACCTTGAACTCATTGCTCAATGAATTTGGTCTCTCGACTAACTGGCTGGTGTCCTACAAGAAAATTATGATCAAAAAAGACACCCTCATGAACGCTATGAGCGGACTCAGACTCCATCCGTTGAAGAGGTGTTCTTGCGCAAGAGTAGCGGATGATCCTCTTTGCTTACTGGCATGTGCTTAAAGAAGCCTGTCTTTAGTGACCGCGCTGTTCGTCACCGCCACCGGCACCGAGATCGGCAAGACCTACGTCACCGCCGGACTTATCCGCGCGGTTCGCGCTCGTGGCCTGACGGCCGCTGCCCTAAAGCCGGTCGCAAGCGGCTACGACCCGGACCGCGCGGCGGAGAGCGATGCCGGAGCTCTGCTGGCGGCGCTTGGGCTCGCGGCAACGCCCGACGCCGTGTCGGCGATCTGCCCGTGGCGGTTCGCCCGGCCATTGTCGCCGGACATGGCGGCACGGCACGAGCGTCGGCGGATCGACCTCGACGCCGTGGTTGCGTTCTGCCGCGCAACCATGGCCGAAAGCGAGCGGCTGCTGATCGAGGGCGTCGGTGGGGTGATGGTGCCGCTCGACGACCGGCAGGGAGTGCTGGACTGGGCGGCGGCGCTTGGCTGCCCGGCGTTGCTGGTGGCAGGGAGCTATCTCGGCACCATCAGCCACAGCCTGACCGCGCTGGCGGTGTTGCGCGCGCGGGGCGTCCCGGTGCTGGCGCTGGTGGTGAACGAGACCGCAGGCAGCAGCGTCGGCATGGAGGATACGGTGGCGGCGCTCGCCCGGCTGGTCGCCCCCTGCCCGGTGCTCGGCGTTCTGCGTGGCGGCGGCACTGCGACCTTTGAGCAACTGGCCACGCTCTGGCTGGGGTAATTCGAAACGCCAGAGTGCTGCGCTGGCCAGGCCGGGTCGCCGAATCGGTGGAGCAACCCGGGTAGCCGGCAAGGCAGTATCATCGACGTGCCGGCCCTGGATCACTGCGACCTTGAGTGTGCAGCCGCCACATTGTGGCACCTGGGCCACAGTCAGGCAGGATGACTTCGCCGCGTCGGCCACGGCTTCCCGGTAGCGTCTATCGGCCTGGGCGTCATGCAGCTGTACTGCTAACGCGACGCCGGCCGGTTGGCAGTCGGGCGACGCCAGCGCCGACCGGGCGCGACTCACCCAGGAGACGACAACGATGCACAAGATGATTGCCGCCGCAGCTGCCATGTTGCTGGTCCCTGCCATGGCGTTTGCGCAGGGCGGCACCGCGCTAGGCCAACCTGGCGGCAGCACGCAGATGCCGGCCGACCGCACCACGTCCGGCTCGGCAGGCGCCATGCCCAGCGAAGACGCCGCTCCGATGGAGCACGCGCGGCATTACCACCATCGCCGGCACCATCACCACCACAGGCACATGATGAACAAGCCCGCCACTACGGCACCCGCGCTGTAAAATCGGCGGCTGTGCTGCGTGATGGTGAGGCAAGCAAATCCAGAGGCTCTGCCCCTCCTGCAAGACGAGCGGCCCGGAAGACGGCCGAGCCTTTGGAAGCCATCCTCCCAGGGCATGATCCTCTCAGGTAGCGTCACGTGATAACAGCAGCTCAGAGCATTGCCCTGTAAGCGCATCAAGGGTGGGCTCTTCCTCCGCCCGCATTCCACTGGCCCAAGCGGGCCTGCGAAATCTTGCGCGGGCTACGCCCAGACCCGCCGAAGGCCTGAGGCCTTCGGCAACCCCTTCCTAAGCATAGGAATGCTAATTCTACGCCTTTGGCGGAGTCCAGAGGCAGAGCCTCTGGACTTGCTTGCGCGGGGACCTTCCGAACTGGGCTTGCTTGCATCACGGCGACCCTCCGGGCGAGCATGGCTGTGGCATTGTAGCTGGCAGACGGGCAAGGAACTCGACATTGATCGCGAATGATCCGCGCTGGGACGACGAGATGCTGGCCGCACTGCGCCAGGACGAGGCGGCGGCGCTCGAAGGCCCTGCGGACTCATTCGACGAGCAGCGCCGCGCCGCCGACATTAAAGCCATTGGCGAACGTGAGAGTGGCCCGCGCATGGCGTCGGAGGCGGAACGCTGGGTGCAGGCCTGCGGGCGGCGGGTACTGTGCCGAGTGTATCAGCCGCGGTCCGGCCAGGACCTGCCAGTGCTGTTCTATGTTCATGGCGGGGGCTGGGCGTTCGGCTCGCTCGACACCTATGATCGGCTGATGCGCAGCCTCGCGGCGGGCGCCGGGTGCGCCGTGGTCGGAGTGGACTATGCGCTGTCGCCCGAAGCGACGTTCCCTCGCGCCCTCGATGAGTGCGTGGCGGTACTGCGCCGGGTGGTGGTGATGGCTGCAGCCTGGGGGCTCGATCCGCAACGGCTGGTTCTCGCCGGCGACTCGGCGGGCGCCAATCTTGCTTTTGCCACGGCGCTGGCGCTGCGCAACGCCAACGGGCGCGCGTTCCGGCCTGCGGCGCGCGGGGTACTCGCGATCTATCCAGTTTGCGATCCGGCGATGGACACCCCGAGCTATGCCGAATTCTCCGAAGGCTACGGCCTGTCCGCGGCCGAGATGGCGGCATACTGGGACCTGTACGCGCCCAATTCGCCGAGCCACACGGCGGGGTCGGCCGGCGACGCGGCGATCCTCGGTGCGGTCGGCCGCGCCAGCCCGTTCGCCTCGATCATCGACGCGGAACTAGGCGGTCTGCCGCCGAGCCTGATCTTGGCGGCCGAGCTTGACGTGCTGCGCAGCGAAGGGGAGGCGATGGCCGAACGTCTCGCGGCCGCCGGTGTGGAGACAACGCACCACATCGCCCGAGGCATGGCACATGGCTTCATGCGCCGGCTCCCGGACGCCGCACGGAGCCTCGAGATCATCGAGGTCGCGACGGCGTGGCTGCGGGAGCGGTTCGCGCCCTGAACACGCCGGCCGGATCGCCGCCGCCCGGCGAGTCCCAGGGTCCGGCGCCGGGACTGCTGCTGGGCGTGTCGCTTGCGCATGGCGCGGGCAGGCGCGACATCCTGGGTGCCGGCTGGTGCGACGCCGAGCCGACCGGCACCTGGACCGGCGATACCGAGGCCCTGCTTTGCCTGGACGTGCGATCCGACATTGGCGGCTGCACGCTGCGCATCACCGCGGCGCCTTATCGGGCCTCGCAGCGGATGCTGCTGCTGTCGGGCCGCCACGTGCTGGGGCGGACGCAGTTCGATGAGCCCGGCGCGGTGGAGCTGGCGATTCCGCGAACGGCGCTGACCGAGGGCGGGTTGTTGCTGTGCCTAGTCCTGCCCGATGCCCGCCGGCCAAGCGAACTCGGGAAGAGCGGCGATACGCGCCTGCTCGGCCTGTTCGTCACCTGCATCGAGCTGCTGCACGCCGAAGCGCGGTCCGAGTGGCCGGCCGCGCCGCCCTGTCCGTCCGTCGCGATGGTGCACGGGCCAGACACGCCGGTGGCCGTCCATTCCGACATCCGTCCGCCGGTGCCGCCGCCGCGCGCGTTGCTGGAGGCGTTCGAGTCGCTCGGCTGGGACGCCGAGTTCGGCTTCGTGCAACGCCGTTTCCTGGCAGAACCCGCGGGGCTGCTGCGTTGGGCCTGCGTGGGCGGCGGTGCTGCGGTGCTCGCGGATGCCCTGACGACCGGCCTGCATGGCATCGGCGATCCGGCGCAGCTGTCGGTCGAGGCCAACGGCGATGCCTGGGTCGTGCGCCATCGCCGCTGGCAGTTCGCCGTCGACACGCATCTACCATGCCACGATGTCGAGCCGACCGTGCTGCGGGAGCGCGAGGCATGTGCCCAGGCGATGCAGCGCGACAGGCTGCTGGCCACGCTGCGCGAGGGACGGCGCATCCTGGTATACAAGGAGCGCGACCCCGCCGATCGGGCCGCGGCTGATGCGCTGGCCGAGGCGATCGCAGGACATGGCGGGTGCTGGCTGCTCTGGGTGTCGCGCGGCACGCCTGCCATCCGGCGCACCGGCCTACGTCGCCTGGAGGCGACGCTGCCGCGAATGGCGCCGTTCGACAACCTGGGGCGGGTGGCGGCACAGGACTGGCTCGAGCTGTGCAGCGACGCGTGGCGGTTGTCGCGCGGGTGAAGCGGGTCCGATCGGCTGCTTTCTGCGCGGTGTAATACCAGCGGCCTTGAGGGTGATCGGCCACGCAAGCAAGGCCAGAGGCTCTGCCTCTGGACTCCGCAAAGGCCGAGCCTTTGGAATCCGTTTTCTTCAGGAAGGTTTCCAAAGGCCTCAGGCCTCTGCGAGTCTGGGCGTAGCCCGCGCAAGGTTCCGCTGACCCGCTTCGGCCAGTGGAATGCGGGCCGAGGGAGAGCCCATCCTTCCTGCGCCTACAGGTCAACGCTCAAGGTCGGTTGGTAAAAGCCCGCGGACCCCGCAATATCGCGTCGGCCAGGCCGTGAACGACCGCGCTGCGGACACGTTATGTTCCATGCCGCGAATCATGCTAGGCTTGTAACAGGATGAGCGACCCGCAGCCCTGCATCGTGGCAATCGACGGTTTGGCGCCGTGCCGACGGATCATCCACGTCGACATGGATGCGTTCTATGCCTCGGTGGAGCAGCGCGACGACCCATCGTTGCGCGGCCGACCCGTCGCGGTCGGCGGCTCGCGCCAGCGCGGCGTGGTGGCCGCGGCCAGCTACGAGGCGCGACGCTACGGTGTCCGGTCGGCGATGCCGTCCTCGACCGCGCGTCGCATGTGCCCCGACCTGGTGTTCGTGCCGCCGCGGTTCGAGACCTACAAGGAGGTCTCGCGCCATATCCACGCGATCTTTGCCGAGTACACGTCCCTGATCCAGCCGCTTTCCCTCGATGAGGCCTATCTCGACGTTTCGGCGCCGCTGCTGGATCGTGGCTCGGCAACCGCGATCGCCCGGGAGATCCGCGCGCGCATCCACACCCGGACCGGCCTGACCGCGTCGGCCGGCGTATCCTACAACAAGCTGCTGGCCAAGCTCGCCTCGGACCACCGCAAACCCGACGGGCTGTTCGTCATCACGCCGCGTATGGGACCTGGTTTCGTGGCACCACTGCCAGTGGGCAGGTTCCACGGCATCGGCCCGAGGACCGCCGAAAAGATGCAGCGCCTCGGCATCCACACCGGGCTTGACCTGCGCGGCTGCTCCCGCGAGTTCCTGATCCGCCAGTTCGGACGCACCGGAAGCTACTACCACGATGTCGCGCGGGCGCAGGACGAGCGTCCGGTGGTGACGGACCGGCAGCGCAAGTCGGTCGGAGCCGAGAACACGTTCGCCGTCGACCTGACGCACTGGGATGAGGTGCCGGCGGTGCTGGACCCGATCCTGGCCAAGGTGTGGGAGGTCTATTCGCGCGCGGGATTGCCGGGCCGCACCGTGACGGTGAAGGTGAAGTATTCGGATTTCCAGGTCGTCACCCGGAGCCGCTCAGACGTCCGCCCGATCACCGCTTTGCGGACCATCGAGCAGGCCAGCACCGACCTGCTGCGCCCGCTGTTTTCTTGCACGAGGGGCGTTCGCCTGCTTGGCGTGACGGTATCAAACCTGGACGCCGCTTCGCGGGAGACGGGAGAGCAATTGGCACTGGGGCTCGGCTGAGGGCACGTGGGACACGCGGCATGGATGTTCCGGCGGCGGTACCACGGTGCTTGGTGCACGGCCACTGGCGACACATGCGCCGGTCCGGCACAAGAACTGCTCGCCAGTCCGTCGAAAATCAGTAAGGTATTTACTCATGCGGCGGCAACAGCGTGCAGCGTAGTCCGGAGAAATGAGCCGGCCGCGCGAACACGGGCACTGGGCAGGGAGAAGGCGGTGGACGTCCACGAATATCAGGCCAAGGAATTGTTGGCGGGCGCAGGAGTAGCGATTCCGCGCGGCGCGGTTGCCTTCAGCGCGGACCAGGCGGTCTATGCCGCGACCGAACTGGGCGGCGCACGCTGGGCGGTCAAGGCGCAGATCCACGCCGGTGCGCGCGGCAAGGCGGGCGGTGTCAAGCTGTGCTCCACCTACCACCAGGTCCGTGACGCCGCCGCCGGGATGCTCGGCAAGCGCATGGTGACGGAGCAGACCGGGCCCGAGGGCAAGCCGGTGCAGCGCGTCTACGTCGAGGCGGCCGAGCCGTTCGAGCGCGAGTTCTACCTGGGATTCGTGCTCGACCGGAAGGAGGAGCGAGTTCGCGTCATCGCGAGCAAGCACGGCGGCATGGAGATTGAGCAGATCGCCCATGACAGCCCCGACGAACTGATCCAGATCATCGTCGAGCCCGCCGTTGGACTGCAGCCATTCCAGGCGCGCGAGATTGCCTTCGGCATCGGCTTGACCATCAAGCAGGTGCCAGGCGCGGTCACCTTGATCCTCGGCGCCTACCGCTCGTTCCGCGACCTCGATGCCACCATGCTCGAGATCAACCCGCTGGTGCTCACCAAGGACGACCGGGTCATCGCGCTCGATGCCAAGATGAGCTTCGACGACAACGCCATGTTCCGCCAGCGCACCGTCGCCGGCATGCACGACCCGTCGCAGGAGGACCCGCGCGAGGCGCAGGCCATGGAGCACCAGCTCAACTACGTGGGGCTTGGCGGGGACATCGGCTGCGTGGTCAACGGCGCCGGCTTGGCGATGGCGACCATGGACGTCATCAAGTACGCGGGCGGCGAGCCGGCAAATTTCCTCGATGTCGGTGGGGGCGCCAGCCCGGAGCGGGTGGCGACCGCCTTTCGCCTCGTCCTTTCGGACCAGAACGTGAAGGCGGTGCTGGTCAACATCTTCGCGGGAATCAACCGCTGCGACTGGGTCGCGGAGGGCGTGGTGCATGCCGTGCGCGAGACCAGGATCGGGGTGCCCCTGGTGGTGCGCCTGGCCGGCACCAACGTCGAGGCCGGACGCCGAATTCTGCAGGAGAGCGGCATCGCAGTGATTACTGCCGACAGCCTGACCGAGGCGGCACAGAAGGCCGTGCAGGCCGCCAAGTCGCACGTGAAGGAGGTCTGATCGTGAGCATTCTCATCGACGAGACCACCAGGATCCTCATCCAGGGCTTCACCGGTGACAAGGGCACCTTCCACGGCCGGGAAATGATCCAGTACGGCAGCAACGTCGTGGGCGGCGTCACGCCGGGCAAGGGCGGCCGCACTCATCTCGACCGGCCGGTGTTCAACACCGTGCGGGAAGCGGTCGAAGCCACTGGCGCCAACGCCTCGATCACCTTCGTCGCCCCGCCGTTCTGCGCCGACGCCATCATGGAGGGCGCGGAGGCCGGGCTGAAGCTGATCTGCGCCATCACCGACGGCATCCCAGCGCAGGACATGATGCGGGTGAAGCGATACCTGCGCCGCTATCCGAAGGAGCGTCGCACGCTGCTGGTCGGTCCGAACTGTGCGGGGATCATCAGCCCCGGCAAGGCGATGCTCGGCATCATGCCCGGCAACATCTACAAGCACGGCAGCATCGGCGTGGTCTCGCGCTCCGGCACGCTGGGCTACGAGGCTGGCGCGCAGCTGATGGAGCTGGGCATCGGCATCTCGACCAGCGTGGGCATCGGCGGCGACCCGATCAACGGCAGCTCGTTCCTCGACCACCTCGCGCTGTTTGAGGAAGACCCCGATACCGAGGCGGTGATGATGATCGGCGAGATCGGCGGCCCCCAGGAGGCCGAGGCGGCCGAGTGGATCAAGGCTAACATGAGTAAGCCAGTGGTCGGCTACGTCGCCGGGCTCACGGCGCCGAAGGGCCGCCGCATGGGCCACGCCGGTGCGATAATCTCCGCGGCCGGCGACAGCGCGGCCGAGAAGTCCGAGATCATGAAGTCGTTCGGGCTGGCAGTCTCGCCCAGTGCCGGCGAGTTGGGGTCGACCATGGCCGGCGTCCTGTCACGCCGGGCAGCCTGAAGCAGGCGAAGTCGGAGACTCTGCCTCAGGATTCCACTGGCGCCTGAAGCTCCAGACCCACACTTGCTTGGCGTTCTGGCACAACGCCCTGAGCCGTGCCAAGACGCCACATGAATGGCTCCCGGAGGCCGCCGGCCTTTGGCGAGCCTGGAGAGCGCCCAGCATTGCTGGCTTCGATTTTTCCACGCAAGCAATGGCGCCTTAAATCCACAAAGACCAATCCGGGAGATCGCCATGAGCTTCACGCTGATCGACACGCCGACGCCGCGGCTGCACCGCTCCGAGCTCGCGGTTCCCGGCTCCAATACCGCATTGTTTGAAAAAGCGGCACAGGGTGCGGCCGACATCATCTTTCTCGACTGCGAGGACGCGGTGGCGCCGGACGACAAGGTGCAGGCCCGCAAGAATATCATTCAGGGGCTGAACGAGCTCGACTGGGGCACCAAGACGATGATGGTGCGGATCAATGGCCTCGACACCCACTACATGTATCGTGACGTGGTCGACATCGTTGAGGCCTGCCCACGTCTCGACATGATCCTGATCCCCAAGGTCGGCGTGGCCGCGGACGTCTATGCGATCGACATGCTGGTAACTCAGATCGAGACGGCGATGCGTCGCGAGAAGCGCATCGGTTTTGAGGTGCTGATCGAGACCGCGCTTGGCATGGCGAATGTCGAGGCGATCGCGCAGTCGTCGAAGCGGCTGGAAGCGATGAGCTTCGGCGTGGCGGACTATGCCGCCAGCACGCGAGCCCGTACCACCGTGATCGGCGGTGTGCACCCCGAGTATGGCGTGCTGTCAGACAAGGATGTGGACGGGCAGCGCGAGTATTTCTGGATGGACCAGTGGCACTTCGCGCAGAGCCGGATGATGGTGGCCTGCCGCGCCTACGGTCTGCGTCCGATTGACGGGCCGTTCGGCGACTTCGGCGATCCCGATGGCTACCTGGCCGCGGCCCGCCGCGCCGCGGTGCTCGGCTACGAGGGCAAGTGGGCGATCCATCCGAGCCAGATCGCGCCGGCCAACAAGGTGTTCTCGCCATCGCAGGCCGAGGTCAACAAGGCGCATCGCATCCTGGAGGCGATGACCCAGGCGGCGCGCGACGGGCGCGGGGCGGTATCGCTCGATGGACGGCTGATCGACATTGCCAGCATTCGCATGGCCGAAGCATTGATCGCGAAGGCCAAGATCGCCGGGGTGGAGGCGGTTTGAAGGCAAGTCCCCCAAGCCCAAATGCTCCGCCCCAAGGCTCCACTCGGGCCTGAGGCCCTGGACCCAACTATCAAAGAAGGCGGGTCCAGGGGCGGCTTGCCCTTGGCGAGCCCAGGGCAGAAGCCCTGGCTTTGCTTGCTGCCGGTCTTTCTCAGCCGGTCAGCGCGGGGTTCATGCCGTCAGCTACACTAACCTTGTCCTGTTTGCGAGGGCGGCCACGATGACGTCGATGCCACTCGCGTGCCAGCGCTGCACCGCCTTGTGATCCGCGCCCAGTACGATGCCCAGCCGCCGCCAGCTGTAGAGATGTTTCTCCGTTGACGGGCTGACCAGGCTTCGCGCGCCGACGATGCGGCGCAGCACGTAGCGGTCCCTGGGGATCAGGGTAATCCAGCCAAGCGCCTCGTCCATGCGGGTGACCTGGGCCGGCGAAGGTACCGGCGGGCGCACGCGTCCCGTCTCGGTTCCGAAGGCTTCCGCGGCCCGCACGATGTCGAGGTTGGAAGAGCGCAGCCTGGTGGAATAGCCGGTTCCGGGCAGGCTAAGCAGCGTGCAGCCGCCCTCCTCTAGACGGGCGATGACGGTCTCCGCATCACGAAGTTCGTCCGGACGCGAGGAGGCGAGGCGGGTGGCAAATGCCCTTCGCAAACTCGTCGCCGGGCGGGTTGCCTGTGCTGGTGCTGCGGCCGGTCGGTTGTTGTTGGCGACGAGTTGCAGCTTCACCACGTTGCTCATCATGCGTTCCTTGCGTCGGGTGCCGGCGCCGAGTGCGGGCGGCGTGCCCAGGCTTCCTGATCAGGCATGTTGCGGGCTGGCCACGAGCGGCTGCGGCGTCACCCGGCGGCGTCATGGGTCGAACACCGGCCACGGATAGGGCGAGCCTTCGAGCACCGTCCCCCGGGTGATCAGTCTCCAAGTGTCCGGGTGGCCGGGCGGTCGCGCCGGACGGTCGCTTGCCTCGCGGACCGGCGGCGGCAGTGCGCCGATCGAGGAGCGTTTGGCAACGCCAAGGCGCCGTGCATGGTCGATCACGGAATTCCTTCCGACCCCGATCGCCTCAGCGATAGTGTCCCATTTCACGCCTCGGCGACGCATGCCGAGCACCATCTCGTTACGCGCCGGCGTCCACTCGAACCGTTGTGCCATTCTGCTACCGTTAGTTTTACTAACTTAGTGTTAGGACAACATGCAGTCTATGTCAATCTTTCTAACATTAGGTGCTGTGATTTAGCTGTCCTGGCACGAGTCGGTCGGATGTTCCCGCAAGCGGTATCGGACGTTTGTCAGCACCGGACGATCAACCAGGCAGTGAACGTGCGACGATGCGGGCGCGGGCGCGACCTAGGTGTTTGGTCCTGAAGTGAGGTGACGGGGATCAAGGCTGGAAATGCCTG
>CAXSEF010000093.1:0-12285 GCA_964236535.1 uncultured Acetobacteraceae bacterium | reverse complement strand
CGGCGAGCTGCGGGCGATCGGCGCGCTTGCCGCTCTCCACCTCCTGGAACTCCGCGAGTAGCGTGCCACCGGCCTGGGCGATATGGGCGGCCACGGTCTGGCGCTGCGCCTCCAGGCCGAGGCCCGAGCGACCCTGGCCGTCCGTGGAAACGCGCAGGTAGCTGACGAAGCGGAGCGGGGTAGGAACCATCCCTCAAGCCTTGCGGGGGGTGTATCACCCCTGTCAAACGGGCCAACGCATGACATGCCGTCACTTATTCGGGCGCCCTTGGTGCCAGTCGCAAAAGGATGATCGCATGATCTTTTCCCTAACGCGGCGCGGTCTGATTGCCGGCACATCGGCCTTGCTGACCGTAAAAACTGCGGCGGCCATCCCGGATGAGGGTGCTTCGATCGCCGCGATCGAGGCGCGGCACGGCGGTCGTCTCGGGGTGTTCGTCCTCGACACCGGTTCGGGAAAAATCCTGGCACATCGCGCCGATGAACGTTTCCTGCTGTGCAGCACGTTCAAGGGCGTGCTCGCCGCCCTGGTGCTGGCGCACGTCGATGCCGGTCGCGACAGCTTGGCGAGCATGGTGCCTTACAGCAAACGGGATCTGGTGCCGCCTTCCCCGGTGACCAACGCCCACGTAGGAAAGGGCAGGTTGACGGTAGGCGCACTGTGCGAGGCGATCCTGCTGGTCAGCGACAACGCAGCGGCCAACCTGCTGCTCGCGCGTGTGGGTGGGCCGCCGGCGCTTACGGCTTTTGCACGGACTCTGGGTGACCCGGTCACACGCTTCGACCGCTACGAGCTCGCGGCCGGCGAACGCTCGGGGACACTGGACACCACGACGCCGCGTGCCATCACAGGGACTGCGAGGACGATCCTGCTGGGCGACGTGCTGACCCCGGCATCGCGTACACGACTGGAAGGCTGGATGGTGGCGTGCCAGGTAGGCAGAACCCGCCTGCGCGCCTCGTTTCCGCCGGAGTGGGTAACTGCGGACAGGACCGGGACAGGTGAAGGCGAGTGCAACGACTACGCGCTCGTACGCCGTCCGAGGAACGCTCCCCTTGTAATGGCCGCTTACTACGACGCTCCCGGGTTGGAGACGGAAGCGCAGGAAGCGGTACTGCGCGAGGTTGGTTCGGCAATCGTGGCCTGGACTGGATGACTTTTCTAGGTTGCATCAGAGGCCGTATCACTCTGTCAAACGTCCGTTTGAGAGAGTGATACAGTCACAACAATCAAGGAGGAGTTTCAGTCTTTTCCCAAGGCAACCCTTGATAAAATTCCTTAACTTTCCCAAAGCATATATCAAATATTGGTAGCTTTCCTTCTATTTCTGAAGCTAGTGTATCCCAGCCTACTCTTAGTTTTTCATCTATTCTAATATCTGTGATCATCTCTTTTGTTGGCTCAAAACCGCGCTCCCGACTTTTTTTCCGTAATATAACTAGGATATTAGATTTTTCTTCGCCATCTAAATCGATCAAAGGAATAAGACAAGAAATGTCGTATACATCTTGTCGACGTGAACCAGGATGAGGGCGAATAATCTGTTGTAAAATAGCTCTTAATTTTTCCGCGACTAAATCATACAAGCCGTATGCTTGAACAGTTTTTCCGTCACCTATGATAAGTTTTTGAACGCTTCCTATTGGTTCTCGAAAGCTTAAATCTATACGCACGACCTGCAAAGATTTTCCTTCACTAAGGCGCTTTTCTTCAGAAACATTCATACGAGCAGCAGATCCAATGGTAATTTCTAAAGCAGGAAAAGGAGATTCAGCAAATGTTTCTGGCCTTGGTCGAGGTGTAACGCGCTGCACTTTACATATAATATCATTATGACCAGTAGTGCGTGCTGCACTTAATAAGGCATTATTTAATAATAATATTACTTTTTGTTTTATTTCTTCTGGATCTCCTGTTGCAGAGAAATCAATATCTCCTGTATTTCGACTGCTATTATATGCCAAGGCCATAAGTATACCGCCTTTAAGGAATAATCCCTCCTCAAAACCAGGAACCAGAGATATAGCGTGTAACAATATTTCCGTTACTTTTCTTTGACGATAAAGTACAGGATTTATAATTGCTTTTATTACCCAGGAAGATATGTCGATAACTGCAGAAGGATGAGGTTCAAGCATTTAGGGAAAGCATCCATAATTCCGAGAACGTTGGCGCATAAGGCTGTTCAGGATCTAGTTTTTGCGAACTTCCCCGCTGAGCTAGCGCGCGCCAAGCCAAAACTCTTTCATCAGAGATATTAAGAATCTCATCTAAAATATATCCGGCGCGAACTTTTGGAAGCTTAATAGAAGAATTCTCTACGCTAGAAATGATTTCTTCTACATGTAGTTGAGCTTCTCTTTCCCAAACCTCAATAACATGCGCCATACCACCACACCACACAGGTCGCGTCACCATATCTAAAAATGTTTGTCCAATCGTAGATACGCGGACTATTGGACCTGCAGCCTCATAGACTCCAGGATGCCTAGAGTCGTGGATAAGAACAGCTCGCCCTCGTACTCGTTCTGGAAAACTGCGGCGAGATCGCGGATACGCGAGCTTACTACGTGCTTGTATTTCTGCCCGCCACAAAACATCGGCTGGGCGAGTAAACGTCAGCTCAACTGGATTTCGGTCTGTAAGCCCTTGCATTTGCATAGCTGCTAAATGTGATACATAACAAAGAGGATCAACACTACAGCATACAGCCTCTGCCGATTGTTCGAGTACATCAAAAACTTGGTATACACCCGAACCAAAATCTGGATCGTCCCGAACAACGCGTGAGTCTTTTAACCGTTGGAAAGAACGATAAATGTCGTTTTCAGAAGGTTCCTTTTTTCTAGTGCGAACTTCTATTTTATTGGAGTAAGCTCCTTGATAAAGCCGCAGCAGGAAATTATTTAGGTCGTGACTAGATAAAACCGGCCGCTTCTCTTCTACTAATATCTGCCTTGCGGCATCTGCAATCGTAAGTGCCACCGCCTACACCTTAATGTCCTAAGGACATTAAGGTGTAGGCAATGCTAGTTCAAGAGATTTTATTGAAAATCGGGCTAAAAGTTTTTTCGGCGTTTGATTTCAGTAGGTTATTGCGCTAAACAGCCTCGTAGCAAGGTGTGTGATAGGAGCAACAAAATGTCCTAAGGACATTTTGTTGCTCCTATCGCTTTCTGTCAAGAACTTTTATTTTTGAGCTACTATGCAAAATAAAGTACATAATAGTTAGCGTAATATATCAGTATCCATAGATTACGCGATAGTCTCCTTTTTCTTCTTTTGAGAAATTACCAGCAGATTCATTTATCCTTATGCAGGGCCTATTTCCTGGATTACATCGTATTATCTTTCCCTGAAATCCCGTTTTTACCCATCCATCATAGTTAGCCTTTAACTCAGCTACTTGAGACTGTAATTGACCCTTCTCCAACTGCGCCTCTGCAATCGCTCCCCTGTCCCACCACAGCACCGCCGCACTCGCCAGCCACCCCACCAGTATAAGCGTCAGTCCCAGTCCCACGATCCACCCTAGCAGCCGCCAGCTCGCCCACTCCACCACCTCGCGCATCGCCGCTGTCGCCTGGTGCGCCGTGCTCGCCGCCCCAGACACCGCACCCTCCATCGCCTGCATCGCGCCGTCCACCTTCGCCGCCAGCATCGGGCCCACACTCGACAGGCTCTCCGTCACCGCCAGCTGCACCCCTGCTCGCGCACCTGCCTCCAGGCTCTGAACCCCGCGCGCCAGCTTCTCTCGCTCCCGCTGCAGTGCCACCCGCTCCGCCGCCAACCCCTCAAGCGCCGCCTGCACCGCCGCCTGCTGGCGCTCCACGACCTCCATCAGCCCATACAAACGGTCCTCGGTCTCGCTCATCACATGCTCATCCCACGACCCTGGCGCGGTCCCTGCCGCGCCCGCGCCTGCTGCTCCTGCTCCAGCTTGCGTGCCGCCTCCTGCGCCACACGCACCGCCTCAAGTTCCGCCTGCTGCCGCAGCTGCGCCCACATCCCCACCTCGGCCTGCTGAAGCATCTGGCCCACCACCCACTCCGGCTGGGTGCTCGCCACCGCCCGCGCCAGCTGCGGCCTCTCGCCCACCCCAAACTCCGCCCCGCGCTCGTGCAGGATCTGCACCACCCCTGGCTGCTGCTTCATCGCCCGGCCCAGCTCCTGAACCCGTTCCCGCGTGCCCCCAAGCGTCGCATCCACCTCCAGCCCCGGCAGCGCCTTGGAATAGGCGTGCAGCGCCAAGTCCCACGCCTGCACCAGCCCACGCGCCTGCACCTCGCGATCCTTCGCCGCCCGCTGCTCCGCTTTGTGCGCCTCGTACCGCGCACGAAACCCCGCCCTGCCGGCGTCGACGGCCTGCTGCTGCTCCGCCGCCTTCTGCTCGGACGCTGCCCGCGTCGCCGCCTGCCGCAGCACCGTCTCGCGCTCCGGCCCCAGCCCGCGCCGCTCGGTATACCCCGCCACCAGATCCTCGACCCCGCCTCGGTCGCCATAGTCCAGGGTGGTGTCCTTCGCCCGCTCCCGCCCCAGCACCTGGGCCAGCGCCGCAGAGTCGGCGAACTCGTCGCGTCCGTAGTGCAGCGACACCCCGTCCCGGTGGCGCGTCAGGCCCACATACGCCCCGTGCCGGTCCATGAACCGCGACGCCAGCACATGCGCACGGTCCACTGTCACCCCCTGTGCCTTGTGCACCGTCGCCGCATACCCGTGGTCCACGTGCCCGTAGTCCCGGAGATAGAAGGTCACGTCCTTCCCCTCCTGCCCGCCTTGGCCGTCCACCTGCACCGTCAGCCGCTCGCCCCCAGCCTCCACCGCCAGCACCGTCCCCAGCGTGCCGTTCTTCACAGCCACCCCGCCCCGGCCATCCGGCTGCGCCCCAAGCCCCCGCTCGTTGCGGCCGAACATCACACGGTCCCCCACGGCCAGGGACCGCTCCCCCCGCTCCGTCTCCACAACCTGGTCCGGCCCAAGCTCCCCGGCCGCCCGCAGCTGCTCCCGCGCCAGACCGTTCAGCTCCGCCACGTCCGCCCGCGTCGAGGCCAGCATGACCCGCGTCGCCAGAGGGGCCGCCCGCCGCTCCGTGTCCCATCCGGCTACCAGAGACACCATCGCCGCCTCCCGGGTCTCCGACTCATGTACCATTCCGTACTGTTCGTAGCGCTGCAGCGCCTTGCCCGTCCCGCCCGTCGCGAGCTCTCGCGTTGCCTCCCGCTGCCACGCTTCGCGCTGCCGCCGCACCTCGGTGATCTCCACCGATCCCACACGCTCCGCCACCGCCCGGAACGCAGCACCCGCCTCGATCGCCTGCAGCTGCTCCGGGTCGCCCACAAGCACCACCTTGGCCCCGGCCGCCTTCGCCGCCGACAGCACGCGCTCGAGCTGGCGCGATCCCACCATCCCCGCCTCGTCCACCACCAGCACGTCCCGCCTGGTCAGCAGGTCCCGCCCGTCCTTCCACCCGAACTCCAGGCTCGCCAGCGTCCGTGATCCGATCCCGCTCCCTGCCTCCAGACCCTCCGCCGCGATCCCCGACAGCGCGGCTCCCACCACACGGTAGCCCTCCGCCTCCCACGCCTGCCGGGCCACCCCCAGCATCGTGCTCTTCCCCGTCCCCGCGTAGCCCACCACCACCGTCAGGTCCCGCGACCGCGTCACATGCCCGAATGCTGCCGCCTGCTCCGCGCCAAGACCCGAACCCGCCATCGCCACACGCCGACGGTCCGCCTTCACCGCATGCGTCCGGCTCTCCGACAGCGCCAACGCCGACGTCTCAAGCCGCTGCTCCACCGCCAGCATCTCGCGCGTGCTGAACCGGTCCTGACCCCGCCCGTCCACCCCCACGCGCACCAACTCGGGCGATGCCTCCACCTTCGCCATCGCCGCCGCGAACTGCTCGCCGTCCGCCGTGTGCCGATCCACGAACCGCGCCAGGTCGCGACGCGAGAACGTCGAGTGCTGCCGCGTGATCGCGTCCAGAACCACCCCAGGCTCCGCCAGGATCGCCTCGCCGTTCCGGCGCGCAATCGCCAAGTGCTCGGCCGCTCGCTCCGCACTCTCGCCATGCTCCGCCTGACGCGCAGCACGCCGCGCTCCCGCAGGACCGATCTTGTTCTGCGGCTCCAGCGCAATCCCCTGCTCCGCATACGTCCGGTGGTCGATCCGCACGTCATACCCGCACTCCGCAAGACGCTCGTTCGCAAGCTCCGCCAAACGCTGCCGCGCACCCTCGTACAGCCCCGTCGCGTTCCACTCCCGCTCCTTCGGGCCGAACCCCTCGGGCGTCACGCCCCGCATGGTCAGCATGACGTGCGCGTGCGGCTTCAATCCCCCGTCCTTGCCCACGTCCCAGTGCACGTTCAGGTCCGCCACCATCCCCCGGTCCACGAACTGCTCGCGCACGAAATCCCGCGCCAACCGGATCGCCTCCGTGCGCGGCAGCTCGCGCGGGATCGCGAACTCCATCTCGCGCGCAAGCTGCGCGTCTTTCCGGCGCTCCGTCGCCTCCACCTCGTTCCAAAGTGTCGAGCGCGCCGCATGCAGGCTCGCCTTCGTCTCACCCTGCTCCCATCGAACCGGCGCACCCTCGGGCAGCATGATCTCGGAATGCACCACACCCTGCTTCGCCGTGTAGTCGTGCGCACGGTTCTGCCGATCGTCCTGCAGCTCCGACGCAGCACGATAGGCTGCCGCCGCCACCACGCTCCGGCCCGCCGAGCGACCAATTACTTGGATGTGGGCGTGATAGATCGCCATGCGGCGCACAGGCTCCGGATTTGCGGAGTTAAGCCTAGCCGCGTGTCGGGCGCGCTGTCACGGCCTGAGCGCACGTTGCTCTTGCAACGTATCAGCGCGCATTTCCTAACCTGCCTGCGCTGCGCTCCGACAGCAGAAATGACGAGTTGGTGCGGTGCCGGGGAACCTGGTGGCACGCGCCTAGGTCTGTTGCCCGACGCTGGAGGGCAGGGTTAGGCTGGCATCTGGAACGTGGGGAGGACGCGATGGCACGCAAGCCGAGGGACTACGACGCCGAGCTCCAGGCCCTCATGGACAAGGCGAAGAAGGTCAAGACACAGAAGACCACCCAGCTCGGCGAACTCGTCCAGATCACCGGCGCCGATGCCCTACCTATGGAGGCCCTCGCAGGCGCGCTCATGGCCGTCGTCAAGCAGAGCAAGGACAAGCCAGAGATCCTCGCGAGGTGGACAGAAGCGGGCAAGGCCGTCTTTCAGCCAGGCAGCAAGCGCGGGGCAAAGAAAGCAGCCGGCGACCCTGCTCCAGGAACTCCAGGCGTCAACGGCTCAGCTCCAGCGTCTGACCACGCTCCGGAATAGGACGGTGCTCGCCCAGAACCGAGCCGACACACGCGATTGGGTCCAGGAACGACGCGCACGCACACGGCAGCTTATCGAGCTTGGTGGGCTCGTTCAGAAAGCCGGGTTGGTCGAACTGCTGGAGGATGATCGCGCGACTCTGCTCGGTGCCCTGTTGGAAGTGGCCGAGCGGCTACACTTGGACGGCTACGAGGGAGAAACCGCTGCCGATCTCAAGGTACAGTGGCGGCAACGCGGGCTTGCTATCTTTGATGCCGATAAGGAAGACGATACCTGACATGACTACCTGGTTCACCGCAGACACACATTTCGGTCATGCCAAGGTGCTGGGCGGTCGACATGCCAGGCCATTCGCCTCTATTACAGAAATGGACAACGCCCTCGTCAAGCAATGGAACGCGATCATCGCGCCTGACGACGAGTGTTGGCATCTTGGCGATTTCTCCACCTACCAGGACGCACGTCTCGAAGCCGTCTTCCATCGTCTGCACGGGCGTAAACGTCTCGTCCTCGGCAACCACGACGAGGAGAACGACCTGATTCCCTTGTTGGACTGGCAGGAAGCACCCGTGCAGCAGGGGATGATCCACCTCGACGGACGCGACATCTACCTGTGCCACTTTCCCATGCGGCGCTGGCCTCAATGTCGGAAGGGCAGCCTTCAGCTCTACGGCCATATGCACGCCGCACTTGCACCCGAACGACACTCCCTCGACGTCGGCGTCGATGCCTGGAATTTCCAGCCCGTCTCGCTCCATGCCATCGAGCGCCGAATGCAGGCTGCCCCGGAAGGGCGGTGATACAATTTGGACCACTCGTCATGGGTGCTGCCCATGGTTCAAACCGCTAGTGGCGCATGGTTGGCTCTGCTGTTTCCCGGGTCCGCAGATAGGATGAGACTACGATTAGGTCCGTTCGCTCCGAGAGACCTGCGGCAACCTCATGCGCTTGATCCCATCCTGCAGGGGTCAGTGGAATGGTGGCCGGATCTGTGGTCAACCCCCGCGTTGGCGGGGCCTTCCCTATGTCGGGTCAATCAGCGGTGCGACCGGTGCCGTGAAATCTCTTTATCTGCCTCTCCTGTCAGCATCTTTCTTCCTTCATACCGTCCGGGATGGCCCCTACCGCCCTTCCCAGCCGGATCAGCATGGCCTCGAGAGGGTTCGAAGGGTCTAGCGGAGCCACCTTCCCAGCCTCCAAGAGAGAGATAGAATCCTTGAGAGTGGTTCCAGTCGAGTTCTGCGACTTAGGGAAAGCGGCGCGTGCCTGGGGCTCCGGATCGCGAAAGCTGTAGGCGTTCGAGGTCCGGCGCGGCACCAGCACCACGACCGGACCGACCAGCCCGGGCACGACCACGCGCTGCCGCACCAGCCGGTTCTCCCAGCCCAGCAACCCACTCGCCTCCAGGGCCGCGATCGCCCGCGCCACCGTCGAGCGGTGCACCTTGGCCTTCTCGGCAATCGCCTCGTAGCTCGGGAAGCACCGGCCGGTCTCGGCGTTGTGGAACCCCCACAGCAGCGCCCGCAACACGTCGAAGGTGGCCCGCGTCAGCGGTCCCCTGTGCTGGCCCTTGCGGCGGTGCAGGGCCGTATAGCTCTGAGCGTGGGCCCAGATGCGGGCCTTGGCCTTGGGGTCGAGCGGGATCGCCCGGCCTGGTCCGAATACCTTCTCCCGGCGTCTGCCGGTCTGTGCTCTGCGCATGGCTTTCCTGTCGGTTGCTGGGCAACCGCCGGGTCAGAGCCGGACACCAGGCAAAGCTCGGGCGTCGCAAGGTTTCGCTTGCAAAAACGCCGGAGATAGGAGAACATCAGCTTCTCACGGATGATGTTTTCCCGGTTCTACCGGTAGTGCGGCCCGCTCTAACCAAGCGGGCTTCTCTACTTCTGGGTCTTTAGTTCTCCAGACGAAACGGTTGAGCCCCCCGGCATGGGGTGCAATGCGCAACCCTGAACGATGCGCGAGCAAAACTCAACAAATCTCCGTAATTGCCTGATGCCATGCGAATTGGTGCTGGCGGTAGCGAGTTTCTGTACCGCTTATCCGATGAGCTTGGGCTTCCCCCGCGACGTAAACAGCATCCCTACCGCCTCTTCCATAAGAGCCTGCACCGTTCGGTCCTCATCGAGGGCAATCTGGTTGAGCTGACGGACCAACTCGGGCTCAAGCCAGACCATTGCCGCACGCTTTCCCTGGCGAGCCGGCGTGCGACCCTGAGTCGGCTTGGGATCGGTTGGGCTGTGCTCCACTTCGGCCGCTGGCTCTGCACTAATCCGCTTAGGCACCGCGAGGGGGGCACGAACTGCCATCATCGCGTCTCCGTGTCTTCTTGAAGACGTGTATTCAGGTATTCGAGCAGACATTCTATTTCGCTCGCCGCTGATCCCCCTGGCTCAAACTCGCGAGCCGTACGGCCGTCACTCAAGCCATGCTGAAAAGCGACTCGCTGGCGGATGATTATCGGGCACACCTCTCCTCCGGCCTGGGTGATGGCCTCAGTTGCCTCGCCCACCACCTTGCTGCGAGTAGGTGCGGCATTGACCACGACGACCGCAGGACTTCGTGCAAGCCTGCACAGATCGAGCGTCGCCTCGATTGCTCCCAGATCGAACATGGCCGGACGACAAGGCACCAACACCAGCTTAGCCGCGCGGGCCGCCAGCAGGGCTCCACGATCGGAATGCGGTGACGTGTCGATAAACAGGAAGTCGTATCCTTCCGCCTCGGCGCGGCGCACTTCAGACGGAAATGCCGCCTCATGCACAGGGCTGATATCCGGTGCCCGTTCACCTCGGGCTCGCCCCCACAGGACAGCCGAACCTTGAGGGTCCAGGTCCATCAGTAGAACCCGTTTACCCTGCGCTGTGGCCTCGTCCGCAAGGTGGATGGCCAGAGTTGTCTTGCCGGCTCCACCCTTCTGAGAAAGAACCGCAATGGTCTTCACCGTCTGTCTTCCCGCATTCAGGTGTTCAAGCAGATACGAATTCCTGTAGACAGGCAAGCGCGAAGACAACTAGGTGTCCAGCCTTGACCCAAAGCGACCCTACCGGTCGGTGTTGACCCGGTAATCAGCAGTGAAGGTCGCAGGCAAGTGGCGATCAGCCGGCATCGCCGCGCAGCCGTTTCAGCGCCTCTCGCGCATCAACGGCCAGAGCGGGCACACGCTCACACGCCGTATTCCAGAGGATATCGAGGTCAAGGCGGTCGTAAGCGTGCCGAAGCCGGTTCCCCATACCTCGGATGTCAATCCAGGGCTGACCCGGCATGAGGATTTCAGCCTGGTCCGCGAGCCGATACACCGCCTCGCAGACCCGCTCCAGGCATCGCTCGACGGCGTCGCGCGTCCGTCCGTCCGCCTCGAATGCGGTACGGTCCGTTCCCGCAAGGTAGCTCTCGATGCGTCCGGCATTCTCGATGATATCGGCGAGACTGTCGGCAGGGTCGTGCCGCGACAGTCTAGAAGGCACGGATGCGGTCTCGTTCGATGTTGGCGCGCAAGCACGGCTTTTCGACAGGCTCCGGCAGGAGGTCTACGGGGCAACCAAGAATCTCGGTAAGCTGACGCTCCAGCGCGACCAGGCGGACCAAATCAATTCGCGCAGCAGGGTCGAGCTCGGCCGCGAGGTCCACATCGCTGTCGGCCTGGGCGTCGCCACGGGCGACCGAGCCGAACAGCGACAGGCGCCGAATACCGGCATGACGCAGTTCTGCCTCGTATGCCCGCAAAGTGGCGACCACGCGTTCGGCTTGGTTGGTCCTGCTGATCAGCGTCATCGTAACCGACCCTCCAGGCTGAAACCGTAACACGCCAAGGAAGCTGTATGAGTTCTAAACCACCAGTTAGAGTCTCTACGAAAATGGCAGGCAAAGGCGCCACACTATCGTTTGCATAATCGTACTTTATGCGCTGCCGAGGCTTGATACTCCTAACAGGTCGCGTACCGGCTCGTGCGTGGGCGTTGGTCTATCTAACGTGCTGAACGCCTGGGCCACGGCCAAGCCGATCGCCTCGAACAACTCCGGCGGCAGCACGATCGCGGCCTTCTGCGTCCCGTCGCGCGTGGACTTGAACGTCGGCAGCGATACGTCGACGCGGTTCGAACCGTTCGCACGGACCTGTAGACCCTGCAGCGTCATCTCGACGCCCGCGATCACTAGGCTGACGATCGCCATGGCAATCAGGTCGCCCCGCCCCAGCACACGCTCGACGCTCGCCACGGAAAAGGTGACGGTCTCGGTTTCGTCCTCAGCCACACGCCGATCTCCAAACAGGTTCGATCCTCGCCACAGGCGCCTGGATGCCGGTCCGCCTTTTGTCGCTCAATGGCCTTGGCGGCTTCGCTCCGAACAGCGCTGTCCGTCCTATGCTCCCACGTCTGCAATCTTGGACCGGGCCAGCACGCGCCGCACCTGGCCTGCTGACCACTGCGCCTTTCCAGCCGGTGTGAGCACGCCGTGCGCCTGCAGCCCGGCTGCAATGGTGCGCAGGCTGCCGGCACCTTCTTCCTGCACTCGTCGCAGCACGGCGAGCACGTCGGTTCTCCGCTCCGCCACCTGGCGGCTGCGCGCCTCTCGCGCTACCGCTGCCCTGGCAGGCGTCCCCGGCACCAGGCGGGGGTTGCCCAGCCTCACCCCACGCGCCTTGGCCACGGCCAAAGCTGCTCGGGTGCGTTGACTGATGAGCCCGGCCTCGAGCTCGGCCACGGCGGCCATCTGCGTGACCAGGAAGCGCCCGACCGGCCCGGCCGGCACGGTGGGCAAGTCGCAGAACACCACGCCGGCCTCTCCGCTGCCTTCCACGATGGAGAGCAGGAAGCGCGCGTTGCGGGCGAGGCGGTCGAGCTTGGCGATGACCAGCACGGCGCGTCGGGTGCGGCAGGCGGCCAGGGCGGCGGCGAGCTGCGGGCGATCGGCGCGCTTGCCGCTCTCCACCTCCTGGAACTCCGC
>CAXSEF010000092.1:0-12359 GCA_964236535.1 uncultured Acetobacteraceae bacterium | reverse complement strand
AGCGTCGCACATACCGCTGCACGCTGTCATAGGCGCCACGGAGCCCTTGGCTTGCAAACCTTCGAACAGCCGCCGGGCGGTACGACGCTGGGCTTTCGGAAGCAGGCGTTCGGTTGGTAGCCAATCCTCCAGCATCCTCTGGAACCCACCCAGCGTCGGTGTTGGTTGCTTGTGGCGGTAAAGCGGCTCGCACTGACTGCGGCAATGCTTGCGAACCGTCGGGCAAGACAGGTTCAGGTCACGCGCGATCGAACTGATGCTCTCCTTGCTGACCAGATGACAGCGCCGGATCTCGGCAATCAAATCCATGAACAACACCCCAGACTCTCCAGCGCAACGCCGGATGATCGCACGGACCAGGGTGGAAACTATTGCACGCTGTTTCGCAGCGCACACCGGCAAAGCGCAGGCGGGTCCATACCTTGCGATGGCCCTTGCCGTGGAAGGGGCTGGCGGACAGGACGGCACGGATCCGCTCGACGAGTGCCGCATCCGGCATCGGTCCTGCCGGTCCGCTTCGCCGCAGGGGCTCTGCCGGGTGTGGCCTGCGGCGGCGCTAGAGGGTGGCTCGCGCGGCGCGCCAGATCCGGCACACCCGGGCGATGCCACAAGGCTTGCCGCCGCTCGGGGAGGCCCACCGGCTCATCGCCTCGACCTCCGCCGGACCAAAGGGCGCCCGCCCTCCAGGGCAGCGACCCTGGCCTCCAGAAGCTCGCGCTCGAGCAGCATTTCGCCCAGCCTGGCTTTCAGCCGCCCGCTCTCGAGTTCTCCTGCATCCACAGGCCGGTTCGCCAGGCTGGCCTCTCCAGCCGACAGGAAAGTGTCGCGCCAGCCGCTCAGTGGCGCTGCCGTCACGCCCAGGGTGCGAGAGAGCGTCTCCAGGTCCTCGCCGCGCAGCAGCCGGAGCACCGCGTCGCGCTTGCGCTGCCGCGACAGCCGGCCGCCCCGACCAGGGCCCACCGCCTCTGCGGCCGTCGTTGCCTCTGTCGTCATTGTTTACCTACGTCGCAGACAGCGTCCGCTTGTGAAGTGTCCCGCTCAACTCTGGGGCAGAGGACAATGAAGGTCGAAGCCGTCTATCCGGTGGCTTGCGAGACATTAGCCGACGTCGCTGCCGATCTGCCTCGCTTCATCGATCAGGTCTGCAATGCCCATCGGCTGCACTCAGCCCTCGGCTGTCTCAGCCCCGCTGCCTTCGAGGGTCGGCACGCCCGCCAGCAGGTCAAAACTGCCGCATGATATCGTCCACCCACAGGGGCGCATTCCATAAAAAAGTTAAAGCTCCCCAGGATAAAGTTGTGCAACAGATGTAATGATCGGCAGTGTGTCGACAAGCTTTCCGTCCCGCTCCCCCTGGTAAAAGCAGGAGCGACGGCCGGTATGGCACGCTACCCCTGTTTGATCGACCAGCAGCAACAATGCGTCGTTGTCACAATCAACCCTAAGTTCAATAAGGCGCTGGGTCTGCCCGGAGGTCTCGCCTTTACGCCATAGCTTGCCCCGGCTGCGGCTCCAATAGCAGACCTTCCGGGTTGACAACGTTTCTGCTACGGCTGTCTTGTTCATCCATGCAAGCATCAACACTTCGCCTGTATCGTGTTGTTGTGCAATCGCAGGGACCAGTCCGCGCGCATCGTAGATCAGCTGCATTTTAGTCTCTGACCCATGCTCTTATTTGCTTCTTAAGACTAGCCAGACCAAGATATCCCTGTTGTCCGGGGAAGCATCAACGCCGCGACGTTTCCTGGTTCGAGTTGAGGCGCGGATGACGGAACTCGATCGCGATACAAGTAGCAAATTTGTCATGTCCCGGCCCGTCCGCTACGACTCGATGAATTCGAGACAAGTCAAACCCTGAGAAAGATCGGCAATCAAGTCTTCTGTGTCTTCAAGTCCGATATGGATGCGGATGGTTTGTCCGTCCAGAATGCCGGATCCTGCGGTTCGCACCAGACCAGCTGTTGGGAGCACAAGGCTCTCGAAGCCGCCCCATGACGCACCAAGCCCGAACAGTTTCAAGCCATCCAGCAATCTCTCTATTGCCGCCGCTTCGTAGCGTGGGTGAAAGACGACGCCGAACAACGAGCTCGCGCCGGTGAAGTCCCTACGCCACAACTCATGTCCCGGAGCGCCAGGCAGCCCTGGATGAAGCACACGCAGTACCTCCGGCCGGTCCTGCATCCAGTTTGCCACATGCAGCCCGGCTGCGTGCTGGTGCTGAAGACGGATTGCCAGAGTTCTGGCGCCGCGTAACGCTAGCCAGCAATCGTCCGGGCTGGCATACTGTCCGAGCTCGAGGGCCACCTGGCGCACCCGCGGCCATATCTTGTCGCCGTTGGTGGTGATTGCTCCGAGCAATACGTCAGCATGCCCGCCTACATATTTCGTCAGCGCCTGAATGGATACGTCCACCCCATGCTGAAATGGCTGGAAGTGGTGGATTCCCCACGTGTTGTCCATTAACACGGTCAAGCCGCGAGTCCTCGCAATTGCCGCTAGCGCAGGGACGTCCTGCACCTCAAAGGTGTGGCTACCCGGACTTTCTAGAAAAAGCACCTTAGTAGCTGAGCGAATGAGCCGTTCCAGGTGGTCGGCTGAGATCATCGGGTCGTAGTAGCTGGTCTCCACGCCCATGCGGTGCAGCATCGTGTCACAAAACACGCGACTTGGGGCGTAGACGCTGTCCGGCATCAGCAGGTGGTCACCTTGTCCAAGAAAGGCAAGCAGCGCGGTTGTGACGGCGGCCAAGCCGGACGAGACGATCTGGCATCGTGTGCCGCCCTCGATACCTGCCACGACATCTTCCAGAGCATGATGGGTGGCGTTGCCCATGACCCCGTACACCAATGCCTGCTCCAGACCGGCGCGCGACGCGGCACGTCGTGCGGCGACGTTGGGCTGGAGGACCGTCGATCCCCGATACAAGGGTGGATTCACCAGTCCAGCCACACGAGCGCCTGGCCGGCCATCATGCGCCATGCGTGTGGCAAACCGACCCGGCTGCTTCATTTCGTCGCCTGTTCCACACCTACGGCCCATGTCGGTTCTGCCCTCATGAGTTCTCCCGCGGGCGACGAGCCTTCATCAGCCCCCAACGCCTTGGGAGTGTCGGAACGACTTCCCCACTCTGCCCATGAGCCATCGTAGAGCGCTGCGGCCGGCAGCCCCGCCACGACGAGCGCGAGATTGATGACTGCCGCCGTTACCCCGGTCCCGCATGTCGTGACGACCGGTCGTGAACCATCAACGCCGGAAAAGGCGAGGCGCGTTCGCAGGGCGGCTGGCTGCAGCATCGTGCCGCCAATCGCAAGCAATTCGTTGTGGGGCAGGCTTCGCGCACCCGGAATGTGGCCGTTCGCAACCCCGGGCCTGGGCTCCGGCAGCTCGCCGGCAAATCGCTTGGCCGAGCGGGCGTCCAACACAACGGCATTTCCGGAGCGCACGTTGTCCAGCATGTCGCCGATACCCCATAGCAGACCCGCGTGGAGTGTCAGCAAGGGTGGGAGTTGTGGCCGGGCGGCCACCGCTCCACTCACCACTGCGCGACCCTCGGCTTGCCACTTCGGCAATCCACCATCAAGCACCATAGCTCTGCCGAGGCCAAAAAGCTGCATGATCCACCAGCCCCGAGCGGCCGAGAACAGCCCCTTGCAGTCGTAGAAGACGATATCGCTGTCCTTGTAGACGCCCAGTTCTGCCATCAGACGCGCGAACCGACCCATGCTTGGCACCATGTGCGGCAGGTTGGTCTCTGGATCGGCGATGTCCTCGATGTCGAAGAACTGTGCTCCCGGCAGGTGAGCTTGTGCGAACTCCGCCTGTGCATCGCGCTTCTCGGTTGGCAGGAAAAAGCTACAATCGAACACCACAAGTTCGGGATCGCCGATCCTTGCGGCCAGCCACCCGGTGCTGACCAGGGGAGGCATCCTGGCCGGGTCAGGATGAGACCCCACGCTATGACGGTCGTTTGAGATGCCCGATGTTGAGACCGCCGCGCCGTCCATCATGGTGTCTCGGCCCATTCCTGCCGAAGGCGGTCTCGATTGGCTGCAAGCCAAAGTAGGGCGATGGTGGTCACGGAATTTGGGTAATCATCCCGGAGGGCACGGGCGATCGCGGTTTTGGTCGGGCAGAGCCGAACCCGCAGGTCTTCCTGCTCGTAGGGTAAGCCGCCGCTGCCAAGCAGGCCACCTTCTCCGGCAAGCGGAGTAGAGACGAGGCCTACGAAGATGCTGCACGTCTCGTCACAGCCTCCTGGACTTAGCAGGAAGGTGCCAATTGGTCGCAAATGGTGGACCAGAAGATTCGTCTCTTCTTCGGCTTCGCGAAGCACCGTGTCTTCCGCCTCTTCCTCGCCGTCGCACATGCCAGCCGGCATTTCAACCATCACCGCGTCAATGCCAGCGGCGAAGGCACTGATGCGAAATTGCTCGATGAGCACGACCGCATCCTGGACAGGGTCATAAGGTAGGACAGCCGCGGCCTTCCCGACGCCATAATTCCCATTCCCGAACCTCGGTTCGGAACCCATCGAAACGGCAATTGCGAAAGCCGACGACCTGCAGCGAGAAGCGCCCCTGCCAGATCATTCTGGTGCCTTCAATCTCGACATCATCACTCGTGACAAGAGGCGCAGGAACACTCACCATCCAAGTCTAGAACGCTTTGTCCCTCCTCGTAAGTGGCCAGCATCCGTTGTTTCTGCCTCCAGCCGGCGAGCCAAGGGCGCAGGAAAGCTGCGACGGAATAATGGGCCCGTCGCACGCCACCTGCCTTCGCCTCCCGACACCATCCGCAGGTCGCGCTGCGATTCACCTTGCTGCCAACACCAACTCACGCAAGTGAGTGGCTGCTGATGCACCCTTTAGCGCCTCTCGCCACAGCGATTCGGCCACGCGCTGATGAGCCGTGATCGCCTCGTCCGCAGCGGTGATCATAGCGACACCACCCTGGGTACCAGGAACGCCGTCCGGACGGAACGGGTTCATTGCCAGGACCGCCCGGTCACGCGACCGCATGATCTCAAACGAGCTCGACAGTTCGGTGTGCGCTAGAACACCAAATTGCAAACCCATTGGCTCCGCCTCAATGGTATCAGCAATGTGTCTTACTTCCGTCGCAGCCACCTCGCGGCAGCGTGACCGCAAGGCCTCCGACGTCGCCGCACCAGCCCCGATACCCCGTTCCAGCAGGCGCTGTACCGCACCAGCCGGGATCATCGCAATGATCCCCGGACGTCTGGCCTGGTACATCCGTTTCCGGCTGGTCATAATTCCGAGCACCTGCTCGGCCATGGTGCGCATGGCCGTGCGGTCGTCTCCAGCCTGGTCCGCTGCCTCCTCATATAACGCGGCGAGTGTCGCGTCATAGGCGTCCGACGTGATGAGGTAGGATATGGGGCCTGAGACCTGCAAGATCTGGTCCGCGGTCTCCTCGATCTGGCGACCCCGTTCCAGGAAGCCGATCGGCCGGCTATAATATTCTACTCCAATGCCTAGCAGGGAAAGCGGAGAAATCTTGAGCAACTCTGCCAGGCGCTTGACCGTATCGAGCTTGATCACCTCGCCTTTCTCATAACGATAAAGTGCTGCGCGGGACACTCCGAGACGTGCTGCGATCTCCTCTGCGCGCAAGCCCGACTCGAGGCGATACGCCCTGAGCTGCTGTCCGATCTCAGTAAATCGCATTTGATCCGTCCGTGATATGCCACCGGCAGAGCCGGTCCTCCACGGCGTAGCATACCGTTTACGGCCCGCGAAGGTTATTGAGACTTGCCCGGACAGATGGCGGTGCGTCATCTGATAGAGCCAGTTTACTATTTTTGGACAGATGGCCGCAGGCTTGTTTGTTCAGCAACACGCGTCGCGTTCGGTGCCTTGTGACAATAAGCCACGCAGCAGGTCAGCTTGCGCTGACCAGCACCGCTAGTACGGGAATCTACCGCTTCCAGGGAATCTGCACGACCGGCGGTGATGCGCTATATGCGGCGCCTGCCCGCGGCCAACCCAAGGAGATTTCGCATTTCTCACTTCCGCTCTCACGATAAGCCGGGAGCGAGGCGTGTGTCCGCTGTCTCCAGATCGGTCACGATCCTGCTCGTCCATATTTCACACTGTCTACTCGGCGTGGGATTTTGTTGATGGTTTCAGGCCCTATCAAAAATTCTGGTCATACATCAGAATGAACAAGCCCAAGACACCGAAAAATACCAGCGATTGGCGAGGAACACCTGCTGACCGGGGAGCCAGCATGATGGCCGAACGAGTGCTGTTGATATTTATGCTTGCAGCCGTCGCCGTGGGCTGCGGTTTCGTTCTATACCCGTTCTTTGCATCATTGCTGTGGGCCGCGATCCTTGTGTTTACCACTTGGCCGGTATTCTTCTGGCTGAGAACTCGATTGCGTTTGCGCGCGGTGGTCGCATCGTTGCTGATGGTTGTGGTGACTGCGCTTATCATTGTGCTTCCACTGGTCCTACTTGCATCAGATGGTGTTTCGGATCTCGACGCCCTCCGGGTCTGGGCAGAAGCCGCTGTCGCGGCCGGGCTCCCGGCGGCTCCGCCCTGGTTGGTTGGTATTCCTAGGGCCGGTCCCGTGCTGGCACGACTTTGGAACGAGTGGGCAGCCGACCTTGGCATTGTAGTCGGGTTCTTTCGTCCGTATTTCGGGCTTATCGCGGAGAACGGGCTGCTGGTCCTGCTCGGAATCGCCAACGGCATCGCGCGTTTTGCGCTCGCCTTGTTCATCGCGTTTTTCTTCTGGATGTCCGGCGCGGCACTCGGGACGCATCTTCGGGCCGTGCTGCACCGAATCGCGGGCCAGCGCGCCGACGAGCTGATCCGCGTTACCGGCAGCGTCGTGCGCGGTACGGTCTACGGCATTCTGGGCACGGCTATCGTTCAGGGGATCCTGACCGCGGCCGGCCTGTGGCTGGTGCAGGTACCACGCCCTGTACTACTTGGTGCCTTGGCTGCGATGTGCGCGGTGCTGCCTATCGGTGCTCCGCTGATCTGGCTGCCTGCGGCGGCCTGGCTGCTGCTGGACGGTCAGACGGGTCGGGGAGTGTTCCTAGTGATCTATGGTGTCGTCGCCGTGTCTGGCGCCGATCATACCATCCGGCCCTATTTCATTGCTCGCGGCGCCCACCTCCCCTTTCTCCTGACGGTCATGGGCGTTCTCGGCGGTGTGCTCGAGTTCGGCCTTCTCGGCATTTTCCTAGGGCCTGTCCTGCTCGGAGTAGGCTTCAGCCTCGTGATGGAATTCGGCCGCGTGGGTAATCGATCGCTGCCGTCGGCATGGCCGTGACAAGGAGATGCCGTGCGATACGCCTCCCCGACCAGATGCTCTGCGAGCCGGTTCGTGCAGCTGCCGGGTGCACGCGGTCTTGCGCCGCGACATGCAAGTGAGGCACGTGCAAGCGGATTCGGCCGCTGAAGTGCCGACCTGGCCGGAAATGTCGTGGGTGGAGCCCTGAGCGGGAAGCTGAAAGCCGGTCCCAGCCGTGGGCAGCCGCCAAGGGTTGCGGTGCCGTTGCGGAGCAAGGCCCCGGATCGGCTGGACTTTGCGGCGAAGGCGAATGCTCGTCTCCCGGTGAGCCGGACACGGCGGCGGCGAGCGCTGCGGACGATGCTGATCGGGTCGGTGGTGGCCCACCTGATCTTCCTGGCGCTGCTGATCCTCGCACCCCGCCCGAACGAGGAGACGCCGCCCGCCGAACTGGGCGTCGCAATGGAGTTCGAGCAGCCCAAGCCGCAAGGAGCGCCGTCCGACCAGCCGCGTCCCCTGGCTCACGAAGGTACGAAGGCACCAGTGACGTCGCCGCAGCAGAGTTCGCCACCGGCACAGCTAGCCGGATCGGCGACGCAGCCGACGACTCAAATGCCGCCACCCACCCCACCCAGCGTCGTGGTTCCAGAGAGCACTGCACTGCAACCCCCGCCCGAGACGAGCGCGCCGGACACACCGTCCGAGGCGCCGGCCACCCCCGACAGCGTTCCGGTCCCGGATACCCCGCCACCGGTGGCGCCGATTACGCCGTCCGTGTCGTCGTCCACACTACCGACGCCTGCGGGTCAGCGTTCTGCTGCGCCGACCCCTGACACCGCAGTAGTCGTGCCAGCGCCACTCGCCGAACAACCTTCCGACGTCCAGGTCAGCCCGGGCCCCCTGGCCGAGCTGTTCAATTTCGGGCCGCCGCCAATGCCGCGCGTTGCAGCAGTCCCGCCGCCGCCACGCACGCCGCTGCGCCCGAAGCCATCGCGTTCATCAAGTGCGTTTCCGACTCCGCGCCAATGGGGCTTCGGCCCGGGCACGCCGCTCGGCGGCAGCGTTGCGCAGGGGTCTGCAAGTCGCGGTCTGAACTTGTCCTTCGCCCCGCAGATACACGGCGGCGGTGGGCCCAAGTCGTCGCCCGACTTCTCCGCACCGGACGCTGGTCCAGACTGGGAGAACGAGCTGCACGCCTGGTGGGACCGGCATGGCTACTTCCCTCGCGAGGCTGCCGAGGCGGGCGAGCAGGGAACCGTCGGGCTGCACCTCATCGTTGGGCATGATGGCCACGTGACGTCGGCGCGTCTGACAACGGCGTCGGGCTCGGTATTCCTTGATCAGGGCGCGCTGGGATTGTTCCGCGAAGCCAATCTACCCCCGTTGCCGCCGCAGACCGACAAGCCTCAGATACCGGTCGATCTACGTATCCACTATGTCCTGCGCTGACGTGACGCTAGGCCCTGCAGGCCCGTGCTCCCGCCGCCAGAGCCGCGGCCGCGACGCGCAATCTCTCGGGTTAGCGGCCGAACAGGTCGCGAGCACCGCGCTTGAGAAGGAAGGCTGGAGTGTGCTGGCCCGACGGCTGCGTACCGAGGCCGGCGAGATCGACATCGTCGCCGAACGTGACGGGTTGCTGGCAATCGTGGAGGTTAAGGCGCGCGACAACCTCGCTGATGCAGCGGCGGCGTTGCGCCCGTCCCAGCAGGCCAGGCTGATGGCGGCTGCCGAGTTGATTGTGGCGGCCAATCCCGGGTGGGGCGCGCGTGGCATGCGTTTCGACGTGATACTGGTTGACCGACTGGGCCGGACAAGGCGGGTCGCCGACGCTTTCCGGATGCAGTGAGTACCATCGCCATGCGGCACGACGTTCGCAACCATCCGTATGGGTGGTAAACTCACGACCGCTCTGAGCGCTAACGCTCCTGCTATGAGCCCTTTTGGGAACTCGCTCTGCCAATCATGTGGCGTGGTTCTGTGAGCACCGGAGCGGAACGGCCCCTAGACCACCAAGGGGAGCCGTAAGCACCGAAGCACGGCAGAAGCGCGTTGGATGCCGGCAGACCGGAGTGTCCAGGAGGGCTTTGAGGCCATCGGCAGTTGGTTGCCTTGCTTGATCGAGCAGCCTACATAACACGGGAAAGCGGCACAGACATGGATCTCCTGCAGAAACTCGAGGTTCTTGCGGACGCGGCAAAGTATGACGCATCCTGTGCTTCCTCTGGCACTGAACGGCGTAGCAGTAGCGGCGAGACTTCCGGCATCGGCTCCACAGAGGGGTTGGGGATATGCCACGCCTACGCGCCAGACGGCCGATGCATTTCCCTGCTGAAAATTCTCCTGACGAACTTCTGCATCTACGAATGCAAATATTGCATCAATCGTCGCTCTTCAAACGTGCAACGGGCTCGCTTCACCGTTGATGAAATCGTCAAGCTTACCCTGGGATTTTACCGGCGTAATTGCATAGAAGGACTTTTCCTGTCTTCCGGCATTATCCGCAATCCCGACTATACGATGGAGCAGATCGTCGAGGTTGCGCGGGTGCTCCGTCAGCAACACGATTTTCGAGGCTACATCCACCTCAAAACCATTCCCGATGCCTCTGCGGAATTGCTTGCCGAAGCAGGCCGTCACGCTGACCGGTTGTCGATCAATGTCGAACTACCGAGCGAGGCGTCCCTGAACGAACTTGCCCCAGAAAAGAGTCTCGCCGGCATCCGCAGATCCATGGGTCGCATCCGCTTGCGCATCGACGAGGCGGTCGACGCCAAGAAGACTGCAAAACGTGCAGCAGTTCCGCGCTTTGCGCCGGCTGGCCAGAGCACTCAGATGATTATCGGCGCCGACGCCAGCAATGACCGCTCGATCCTGGATATGAGCAACAACCTTTATGGCTCGTATGGTCTGAGGCGAGTCTACTACTCGGCTTTCAGCCCGATTCCGGATGCGTCCGCCTCCCTACCTCCAGTGGCTGCCCCGCTGTTGCGCGAGCACCGCCTCTATCAGGCCGATTGGCTTCTGCGGTTTTACGGCTTTGCCGCGGATGAGTTGGTGCTTGACGGGTCCGGTAACATGTCTCTAGACGTCGATCCAAAGCTTGCTTGGGCGCTGGAGAACCGGGCTGCGTTCCCGGTCGACATCAACCATGCATCCCGCGAGATGCTGCTTCGTGTCCCTGGATTGGGTGTGAAGTCAGTAGACCGCATCATTACGACCCGCTGTTATCGTTCGATGCGGATCGACGATCTAGCGCGTATGCATCTGCCGCTCGGCAAGCTGATGCCATTCGTAGTGACCGCGGACCATACGCCGCGCGCGTTGCTCGACAGTGCAAACTTGGTCAGGCGGCTGACTCCTAAGCCGGTCCAGATGGCGTTGCTGTGATCAACTTCGTCGCGAGTCGCGAGCTCGCGATCGGCTGCGTCGCTGGCCAAACCCGGCTTAGCGCAGTCTGATGCGCAGCGTTGCTCTTGGGGACGAGACCGATTTCGCCGGCTGGCGCCAGAACGCCCGCACGCTTGCGTTGCGTAACGTGCCACCGGACCAGGTCGTATGGCTTGTGGGCGACGCCACCGACCTGTTTGCCGATGCGCAAACCGAGGATCCGTTACCCGACAGGAGCTTCAACGTGCCGCGCGTCCTGGTCGAACTGGCCGAGATCGTCATCCAGGCCCGCGAGCCAGAGCGATTCGCACTGCTCTACAGTTTGGTGTGGCGCATCTACCAGGGCGAGAAGCACCTGCTGCGTGATCTCGCAGACTCGCAAGTGCAGCGGGCGCAACACCTTAAACAGGCAGTCCACCGAGATACGCACAAGATGCGAGCTTTTCTGCGGTTTAGGGAGGTGCGCGATACGGGAGGGCTTGGCGCTGATGCCGCGTCACTGATCGAGGATGGCAGGTTAGATGCGGTTCGGGGGGAACCACGGCATGCAGACCGGGATACAGCGCAAGGCGCGCTGCCCGAGTTCCGCTATGTGGCTTGGTTCGAGCCAGATCACTTCATTGTCGATGCCAACGCCCCGTTCTTCGTGCGCCGTTTCTCGACGATGCAGTGGTCCATCCTCACGCCGGATCGCTGCGCGCACTGGAACGGGCGGGAGCTATGGTTCTCTCCCGGCGCCGACAAGAGTCAACTGCCTGACGACGACGCGCTCGCCGAGTATTGGCGGATTTATTTTTCCGCGATCTTCAATCCGGCAAGACTTAAGACCGGTGCAATGATGTCCGAGATGCCACGCAAGTATTGGAAGAACATGCCCGAAACAACCGCTATTCCCGGCTTGATCCGCGAAGCTCAAGCAAGAACTGATCGGATGCTGGAACAGCCGGTTGTCTCGCCCAGCGCGGAACCGCCGCAGCCGAAGGCTGCAACAGGTCGGATTGCTACGGCGCCTCCCGTTGAGCAGGTTACGGGTGGTCTACCAGCTCTTGCTGGGGAAGCAGCCTCGTGTCGGCGCTGTCCGCTGTGGGAGCCTGCCACCCAGACGGTGTTCGGCGAAGGCCCGGCAGATGCGCGACTGATGTTGGTGGGAGAACAGCCTGGAGATCAGGAGGATCTGTCAGGACGACCCTTCGTTGGACCGGCAGGACAGTTGCTCGATCGAGCGCTGGCGGAAGCCGGGATCGATCGTCGCGCCATCTATCTTACCAATGCCGTTAAGCACTTCAAGTTTGAGCCGCGCGGCAAACGCCGAATTCACGCCAAGCCAGGAATTACCGAGATTGTCGCCTGCAACGTTTGGTTGGAACAGGAGCGGACGATAGTACGCCCGGCGTTGACGGTCGCATTGGGCGCGACCGCGGCACGCGCAATCCTCGGCCGCACCGTGACAATCGGTCGTGAGCGCGGCCGGCCGATCAGGCTCGACGGCAACGCTCAGGCGTTCGTGACGGTGCATCCATCCTATTTGCTACGACTGCCTGACGAGGAGTCAAGGAAACGCGAGTACCGGGCCTTCGTCGAGGACCTGCGTCACGCCGCATCTCTGGTGGAGTGAGAGCATCCTCTACCAAGGTCCTCTGAGTGTGACTCATGGCGTATAATACCGCTGAGCGGAGTTGCTGTCTCATTCGTGTTTTCTGTGGCGT
>CAXSEF010000091.1:0-12747 GCA_964236535.1 uncultured Acetobacteraceae bacterium | reverse complement strand
CTTGCCTGCCTGGCCGGTCACCCCCAAGGCCGGCCGGTGTCACGCCATGACCAGGCGCCAGGTCTGCTTCACTCGGGATCGTGCCGAGCCGCGGCCAGCCGGTAGGTTTCGGCGTCGCCGGGGAAGGTGCCGCCGCGCACGTCGGCCGCGTAGGCCGCGACCGCGCGGTCGATGTCGGTGCGCTGATCGGCGTAGCGGCGCACGAAGCGCGGGGTGCGTTCGAACAGGCCGAGCATGTCCTCGGCGACCAGGATCTGGCCGTCGCAGCCGGGGGAGGCGCCGATGCCGATGGTCGGCACGGAGACGGCGCGGGTGATCTCGTCGGCGAGGTCGGGCGCGGTGCCCTCGATGACGATGGAGAACGCGCCGGCGCGGTCGGCGTCGCGTGCCTCGGCCAGCACGCGGGTGCGTTCGGCCGCGGTGCGGCCCTTGGCGCGGAAGCCGCCGTCGACGTGGGCGGCCTGGGGCCGCAGCCCGACATGGCCCATCACCGGGATGCCGCGGCCGGCGAGGAAGGCGATGGTCTCGGCCATGCCGTCGCAGGATTCGAGCTTGACCGCCTGGCAGCCGGTCTCGGCGAGGACGCGGGCGGCGCTGGCGTGGGCCTGGGCGGGACCGGCCTCGTAGCTGCCGAACGGCAGGTCGACGACGACGAGGGCGCGGGCCGAGCCGCGCACGACCGCCCGGGCGTGGGCGATCATCATGTCGAGGGTGACGCCGATGGTGGTTTCCAGGCCGTAGACCACCATGCCGAGGGAGTCGCCGACCAGCAGGACGTCGACGTGGGGGTCGAGCAGGGCGGCCATCGGCGCGGTGTAGGCGGTCAGGCAGACCAGCTTCTCGCCGCCCTTGCGGGCGCGCAGGGCGGGGATGGCGAGGCGGCGGATCTCGGTGTGTCGGGACATGGGGGGGTTCCGCTGCGGGCTGGGCGGTGGAAATGATCTGTCCGGAGGAAGGGGTCCGGAGGGCTCCGCCCTCCGGCGGGTCCGGGCGGGGCCCAGGCTTGCTTCACCCGGGGCCGTCGGCACAAGGGCGTTCAGGGTCCGGTGATGGTGATGCGGCCGAATCCGGAGCGCGACACCGCGGCGACGACCTCGCCGACCTGGGCCGGGCTCGCCTCCGGCTCCGCGCCCACCACCACGCGGCGGGTGACGTCGCCTGCGGCCGCGGCCTTCAGGGCGTAGTCGAGCGTGGGCAGCGCGGCGGGCCGGCCCTCGAGGGTCAGCGCCCCGTCGTTGCCCACCATGACGATCAGCGCGGGCGCGCGGGAGGCGGCCTCGTGCGGGTCGGGCTGCGGGTGGGCCTGCTGTGCTGCGGGCGGCGGGGCGCGGGGCGGGTCGGGGGCCGGGGCGGGTGCGGCGGGCGGGTCGGCGGCGGCTGCGGGGCCGGCGGGCGGGCGGGCCAGCAGCGCGCCGAGCATGCGCTCCTGGCGCTGCAGCTCGATGCCGAGCTCGTCGACCCGGCCGCGCAGGATGTCGAGCTGCTGACGCAGCGCCGGGTCCTGGGCGGCGGCGGGGCCGGACACGGTTCCGGGCGGGCGCTGCTGCGCCAGGGCTGGCGCGGCGAGCGGCGTGGCGCTGCCCAGCGGGGCGAGGACGGCCAGGGTGCGTGCCGCGCGCGCGAGCCGCGTGGGGACCGGCCGTTCCCGCTCCGCGTGTGCCATGCCGAACCCCGTGCCGTTCGGGCCGACATAGCGTCGCCGGGGCGGGGCCGCCAGCGTGGCCGGGGGCGCATCGGTGGCGGGGCGGGGCTTGACGCCACCGGCGCGCCCCGCCTTGTTGCGCGACGGACGCACGCGGGCGGGTCGCGGTCACGCAGAGGGTTGCGGGGCGGGGCCTGACAAGCGCGCGTTGCCTCCCATTTCACGCGCTGGCAGGGGCGGCAGCGGCCGCACCCGTCGGACAGGGGATACCAACGGCCGAATGGCTTCACACAGCAAGACGCGCAGCATCGGCATCGTCGGTGCGGGACCGGGCGGGCTCGCGGCTGCGATGCTGCTGGCTCGCGCCGGCGCCGACGTCACGGTGTATGAAAGCCGCGACCGGATCGGCGGTCGGTCGGCGACGCTGACGCAGGACAGCGCGCGGGGGCGGTTCCGCTTCGACCTGGGGCCGACGTTCTTCCTGTATCCGCGGGTGCTGTCCGACATCTTCGCCGCCTGCGGCCGGGTGCTGGAGGACGAGGTCGAGCTGATGCGTCTCGACCCGCAGTACCACCTGATCTTCGAGGCGGGCGGCGAGCTGCACGCGACGCCGGACCTCGCCCGCATGGCGGCCGAGATCGCCCGGCTCAACCCGCACGACGCGCTGGCCCTGCCGCGCTTCATGGCGGAGAACCGCGCCAAGCTGGCGGCATTCCGGCCGGTGCTGGAGAACGCGTTCAACTCGATGCGCGACTACATGCGGCCGGGGGTGCTGAAGTCGCTCAGGCTGCTGCGGCCGCACCGTTCGGTGAACACCGACCTCGCGAGCCATTTCGACGACGAGCGGGTGCGTCTCGCCTTCTCGTTCCAGAGCAAGTACCTGGGCATGTCGCCGTTCCGCTGCCCGAGCCTGTTCACCATCCTGTCGTTCATGGAATACGAGTACGGCGTGTTCCATCCGCGCGGCGGCACCGGGGCGGTGATGGCGGCGATGGCGGACGTGGCCAGCGACCTCGGGGTGAGGATACGGCTGGGCGAGCCGGTGGAGACGCTGCTGTTCGAGGGCAGGCGCGCGGCCGGGGTGCGCACCGGGCGCGGCGACATCCGTCACGACGCGATGGTGCTCAACGCCGACTTCGCCCACGCGATGACGCATCTGGTGCCGGACGGCATCCGCAGGCGGTGGAGCGACCGCAAGATCGCGGGCAAGAAGTTCTCCTGCTCCACGTTCATGCTGTACCTGGGGCTCGACGGCGCCAGCGACGACGTCGCGCACCACACGATCTACCTGTCGAAGGACAGCCAGCGCAACTTCGCCCAGATCGAGCGTGGCGAGGCGCCCACGGACCCCTCGTTCTACGTGCAGAACGCCTGCGTGACCGATCCGGAGCTGGCGCCGAAGGGGTGCTCGACGCTGTACGTGCTGGTGCCGGTGGGCAACCGGACGGGCGACGGCGTGGACTGGGCGAACGAGCAGGCGCGCTTCCGGGCGATGACGCTGGAGCGGCTGGAGCGGATCGGGCTGCGCGACGTCGAGCGGCGCATCGTCACCGAGAAGATGCTGACGCCGGTGGGCTGGGAGCGCGACATGAGCATCCATCGCGGGGCGACGTTCAACCTGTCGCACTCGCTGAACCAGATGCTGCACCGCAGGCCGCGCAACCGGTTCGAGGACATCGACGGCATGTACCTGGTCGGCGGCGGGACGCATCCGGGCAGCGGGCTGCCGGTGATCTTCGAGAGCGCGAGGATCACGGCGCGGCTGATGGCCGAGGACCTCGGGCTCGACCCGCACTGGAGCGCGCCGTCGAAGATGGCGCTGCCGGACTACGAGCCGGCGCTGGCGGAGCCGGCATGAGAAAGCAAGGCCGGGCTCTGCCCAGACCCGCCGGAGGCCCGAGGCCTCTGGAAACCACCTGCTTCAGGCCCTGCCTTTCGGCGGCCGGTCCAGGGGTGCTGCGCCTGGCGGAATCCGGAGGCGGAGCCCCCGGCCTCGCGTGCTTTCTCTCGTTCGTGAGGCAGATCGATGGCTGAGACCCTTCCCGTCGGCGTGATCGGCGCGGGCCTAGGCGGGCTGGCGGCGGCCTGCGTGCTGGCTGCGCGCGGCCACAAGGTGATCCTGTTCGAGAAGAACGACTGGCTGGGCGGCAAGGCGGCGCAGTGGGAGCAGGACGGCTTCCGCTTCGACATGGGGCCGACGATCCTGACCGTGCCGTCGGTGCTGGAGCGCATCTTCGCCGAGGCGGGGGTGAAGATGTCCGACCGGCTCGACCTGCGCCGGCTCGACCCGCAGTGGCGCTGCTTCTTCGACGACGGCACGCGGCTCGACCTGCAGGAGAACATCGCGGCGATGTCGGCGAGCCTCGCGCAGTATGCGCCGGGTTCCGAGCGCGGCTACCAGGATTTCCTGAAGATGTCGGAGGGGCTGCACGGCGTCAGCGAGAAGTTCTTCTTCTGGCGGTCGGTGGAGGACATCCGCGACACCATCGACTTCAGGAAGGGCATGGACCTGGCGACGCTGAAGGACGTGCTGAGCCTGAAGATGGGCTCCACGGTGGCGAAGCAGATCAGGAAGCGGGTGCCCGATGCGCGGGTGTCGCAGATGCTCGACCATTTCGTGCAGTACGTGGGGTCGTCGCCGTACGGGTCGCCGGCGGTGCTGTGCTCGATCGGGCACATGCAGGTCGACGAGGGCATCTGGTACCCGATGGGCGGCACGCGGGCGGTGCCGCTGGCGCTGCAGGCGCTGGCCGACGAGCTGGGCGTGGTGACGCGGATGGGAACCGGCATCGCCAGCATCGCCAGCGCCGGCGGGCGGGTGAGCGGGGTGGTGACCGAGGCCGGCGAGGCGGTCGCGCTGTCGGCGGTGGTGTCGAACATGGACAGCGTGCGCACCTACCGCGAGCTGGTGGGCGGGCGGCCGGCGGCGGGGTTCGCCCGGCGGTGGAAGCGCGAGGCGGCGTGCTCGGGGGTGGTGCTGTACCTGGGGCTCGACCGGGGGTACGAGCACCTGGCGCACCATGACTTCGTGTTCTCGCGCGATCCGGAGGAGGAGTTCGACTTCATCTACAAGAGGGGCGAGCCGGCGCCGGACCCGACCTGCTACATCGCGGCGCCGTCGCGCACCGAGCCGGGGGTGGCGCCGGCGGGCGGCGAGGCGCTGTACGTGCTGGTGCACACGCCGTACCTGCGGCCGCACCACGACTGGTCGCGGATGCTGCCGGCGTATCGGCGGGTCATCCTCGACAAGCTGGCGCGCACCGCGGGGATGCCCGACCTGGAGAGCCGGATCAGGGTGGAGCGGGTGCTGACGCCGCAGGACATCCACGAGCGCTACCGGGTGCTGGACGGGGCGATCTACGGGCTGGCGAGCCACGGGTCGTTCTTCGGGGCGTTCAAGCCGGGCAACCGGTCGCGCGACCTCGGCGGGCTGTACCTGGCGGGCGGGGCGGCGCATCCGGGGCCGGGGATGCCGATGGTGCTGATGTCGGGCTGGATCGCGGCGGACTCGCTCGACAGCGACCGGGCCGGCGCGCGTGCGGCCTGATCGCAAGGCCGGCGGGCGAAGCAAGGCTGGGCGCTGCCCAGACCCGCCAAAGGCCTGAGGCCTTTGGAAACCCATCTGTTAGACACAGGGATTCCAAAGGCCAGGCCTTTGGCGGAGTCCGGAGGCGGAGCCTCTGGCCTTGCCTGCCTCGCCGGTCACGCCCAAGACCTGTCGGCATGAGGGCTGGCGAGGCGGACCGGGACGATCCGCTGCAGGCGCGTTCGGCGCTGGCGGTGGCGGTGTTCAACTACTACCTGCGGTGGTACGTGCCGCGGCATTTCCGCGCGGTCCGGCTGCACCGGGAGAGCCTGCCCGAGCTGCCGGACGGGCGGCCGGTGATCGTGTTCACCAACCATCCGTCATGGTGGGACCCGGCGATGCTGATCCTGCTGCACAACCGGCTGATGCGCGGGCGGCCGGGCCATGGGCCGATGGAGGCGCAGGCGCTCGGGCGCTACGGGGTGCTGCGGCGCATGGGCGTGTTCGGGATCGAGGGGGACAGGCGGGGTGCGGCGACCTTCCTGCGCCTCGGGCAGCGGGTGCTGGCCGATCCGAAGGGGGTGCTGTGGGTGACGGCGCAGGGGCAGTTCGCCGATCCGCGGCAGCGCCCGGTGACGCTGCGCCCCGGGCTCGCGCATCTGGCGCGGCTGGTGCCGCAGGCGCTGCTGCTGCCGCTGGCGATCGAGTATCCGTTCTGGAACGAGAGCCGCCCGGAGGCGCTGCTGCGCTTCGGGGCGCCGATCGAGGCGGCGGCGCTGCAGGGGCCGGTGGCGCTGGGGACCGCGGCGCTGGAGGCGGGGCTGGACAGCGCGATGGATGCGCTGGCGCGCGATGCGATGCGGCGCGACCCGGCGCCGTTCCGCACGCTGCTCGCCGGGGGCGCCGGGGTGGGCGGGATCTACGACGCCTGGCGGCGCGGGCGCGCGATGCTGTCGGGGCGGCGCTTCGACCCGGCGCACGAGGCCGCCGACCGCGACCGGTCGGCGGCCTGATGCGCGATCGATCCGAGGGGGCGCGGCCGGGTCGGCGGCCGGGGCGGACGGCGTGAGCGTCGCCGGGCTGGCGATGGGCGCGGTGCTGGTGCTGGCGGTGGCGCCGCTGGCGATGGCGCTGGTCAACCTCGCGTTGTACCGGCGACCGGGGCTGGCCGAGGGGGTGCCCGCGGTGTCGGTGCTGATCCCGGCGCGCAACGAGGCGGCCAACATCGCCGAGGCGGTGGGCTGCGTGCTGGCGAGCACCGGGGTCGTGGTGGAGCTGGTGGTGCTGGACGACGCCTCGACCGACGCGACGGCCGCCATCCTCGCCGGCATGGCCGAGCCGCGGCTTCGGGTGGCGCAGGCGCCGCCGCTGCCGCCCGGCTGGTCGGGCAAGCAGCACGCCTGCGCCGCGCTGTCGCGCCTCGCGAGCCACGAGCTGATGGTGTTCGTCGACGCCGACGTGCGGCTGGCTCCGGACGCGCTGTCGCGCATGGCGGGGTTCATGCAGCGCACGGCGGTCGGCCTGGCGAGCGGGTTTCCGCGGCAGGTCACGCTGACCTGGTCCGAGCGGCTGCTGCTGCCGCTGATCCACTTCCTGCTGCTGGGCTACCTGCCGATGCCGGCGATGCGGCGCTCGCCGTCGCCCGGGTTCGGCGCCGGCTGCGGGCAGCTGATGATCGCGCGGCGGGAGGCGTACCGCGCGGCGGGGGGGCACGAGGCGATCCGCAGCTCGCTGCACGACGGGCTGACGCTGCCGCGCGCGTTCCGCCGCGCCGGGCTGATGACCGGGCTGTTCGACGCCAGCCGGTTCGCCTCGTGCCGGATGTACAGCAACGCGGCGCAGGTGTGGGAAGGGCTGACCAAGAACGCCACCGAGGGCATGGCGACCCCGCGGGCGTTGCCGGTGTGGACGATGGTGCTGGGCGGCGGGCAGGTGCTGCCGGTGGTGCTGCTGGTGCTGGCGCCGGGCGTGGCGACGGCGGTCGCCGCGGCGGCGGGCGTGGTGCTGCGGCTGGTGCTGGCGGTGCGGTTCCGCCAGCCGGTGCTCGGCGCGCTGCTGCATCCGGCGGGGGTGGCGGCGCTGCTGGTGGTGCAGTGGGCGGCGCTGTGGCGTGCCGCGCGCGGGCGGCCGTCGACCTGGCGCGGCCGGGCGTATCCGGCTTCGCCGTGACCCGGGGCCGCGTGGTCGCTCGGGCTGCGTCGCGGGGGCTGGTGCACGCGGCGGGTCGGCGCGGTGCCGCGTTGCGTGGGCTGCTGCTGGTGCTGGGGGTCGCGGGTCCTGCGGCGGGGCAGCCGCCGGTCGCCACGCTGCAGGTCACGGTGGCCAACGTGCGCAGCGATCGCGGGCACGTGCTGGTCGCGGTGTGCCCGCGGGAGAGCTTCCTCAGGCCCACCTGCGCCTGGCGGGGGTCGGCGCCGGCGCGGGTCGGCGCGGTCGTGGTCGTGGTGCAGGGGATGCCGCCGGGGGTGTACGCGGTGCAGTCGTACCTGGACGAGAACGACGACCACCGGCTCAACCGCAGCCTGCTCGGCATCCCGACCGAAGGCATGGGGTTCTCGAACGACGCGGCGTTCCGGTTCGGGCCGCCGGCGTTCGACGAGGCCGCGGTCCGGGTGGCGGCGGGGGTGGGCGCGATCTCGCTGCGGCTGCGGTATTTCTAGGAGCCGGGGTCGGCGGGCTGCAGCGAGCAAGGCCGGGCTCTGCCCAGACCCGCAAAGGGCCGGCGGCGCTTTGATCCCGTTACCGAAGTGGGGGGAGGCCGCCTGGTCTGGCTGGTCGGCACTTGTTCAGTCATGGTTTCCGACGGGCTTGCCCTCCGGCGGGTCTGGGCACGGCCCGGCGTTGCCTGCTGTCTGGCTCAGGCCCGCGGGCGACGGTGCAGCAGCAGGGCTCCGCCCGCCGCCGCGGCCACGAACAGGGCCAGCCCGACCGCGATCTGCGTGCCGCGCTCCACCCGGACCCCCGAGCCGAGCAGGGCGAAGATCGCGGTCTGCGGCAGGTAGCCCAGCGCGCTGGCCGCCACGAACGGTCCGAACGGCACCGCCGACACGCCGGCCAGCAGGTTCAGCGCCACGTTGTTGCCGACCGGCAGCAGGCGCAGGGTCAGCGTGGCGGTGAACGGGTTGGCGGCGAGGAAGGCGTCGAGGCTGGCCCAGCGCCCGGCCAGGCGGCGGCGCGCCCATTGCCGTGCCACCGCCCTCGCCCAGACGAAGTCGACCGCGCAGCCCACCAGCATCGCCAGCAGGGCCAGCGCGCCGCCCGGCCCGGCGCCGAGGGCGAAGCCGCCGGCGAACGCCACCGCCTGGCGCGGCAGGCCCACCGCGCAGAGCGCGCCGCCGCCGAGCAGGAACGCCGCCGCGCCCCACGCCCCCTGCCCGGCCACCCAGCCCTGCAGCATCGCCTGCGGCTCGATCCCCGGCACGCGGCGCAGGGCCAGGCCGAGCGCGCACAGGCCCGCCAGCAGCAGCAGCGCCCGGGCCGGGCCGGCCAGCGCTGCGTCGGGTCTGGGGGGCGCGGGGGTCGGGCGGATCATGCCGGTGGCGCCTCGCATTGACCTGCACGGGAAGCAAGGCTGGGCCTTGCCCGGACCCACCAAAGGCCTGAGGCCTTTGGAAACCCGTTTCTTGAGCATAGGGATTCCAGAGGCTCGGCCAATGGCTGCGTCCGGAGGCGGAGGCTCTGGCCTTGCTTGCCTGGACGGTCACGCCCCGGGCCGGCTGGGATCATTCCTCGATCACCGGGCGGCTGCCGCGGCGCTGCAGCCAGGCGACGCCCGCGAGGTCGAACACGCCGACCCAGAGGCGATCGAGCGTGCCGTAGTTGGAGCGGCCGCGGGTGCGGGGGCGGTGATGGACGGGCACGCTCTCGACCGTGCCGCCGGCGCGCAGCACCAGCGCGGGCAGGAAGCGGTGCATGTGGTCGAACTGCGGCAGCGCCAGGAACGCGTCGCGGCGGAACAGCTTGAGGCCGCAGCCGGTGTCGGGGGTGGCGTCGCGCAGCAGGCCGGCGCGGATGCGGTTCGCCGCCCTGGACGACAGGCGCTTGGCCAGGGTGTCGCGCCGGGTGGTGCGGTGGCCGGCGACCAGCACCGGCCGCGCCCCGTGCTGCGCCTCCAGGGCGCGGGCGCGGGCGAGCAGGGCGGGGATGTCGGCGGGGTCGTTCTGGCCGTCGCCGTCCAGGGTGGCGATCCAGGCGCCCGAGGCGGCGCGCACGCCGGTGACGAGCGCGGCGCTCTGGCCGCAGCTGGCGCGGTGGCGGCGCACCAGCAGCCGGCCGGGAAGCTCGGCACGGAGCGCGCGCAGGCGGTCCGGGGTGTCGTCGGCGCTGCCGTCGTCGACGTAGACGATCTCGTAGGCGAGGCCGGCCAGCGCTGCGGTGATCTCGGTGATCAGCGGCGCGAGGTTGGGGGCCTCGTTGCGCACCGGGACGACGACCGAGAGCAGAGGCGGCACGGGGGGCGCGTCGTTCATCCCGGGCCGGGTAGCACCGCGGCGCCAAGGGGGACAAGCGGCGGGCGGGGGAGAGCCTGGGCTTACCTGATCCCAGCGGCCCCAGGTATCGACCTGCAAGGCGAAGCAGGGCTGGGCTCCCCCTCCGCCCGCATTCCAATGACCCGAGCGGGTCACTGGAATGCTGCGCGGGCTGCGCCCGGACCCGCCAAAGGCCTTGAGGCCTGTGGAAACCCATCTCTTAAGCAAATGGATTCCAAAGGCGAGGCCTTTGGCGGAGTCCAGAGGCAGAGCCTCTGGCCTTGCCTGCCTGCCGGTCACGCTCAGGCCGGTCGGTACGAGCCCGGCCACGCTTGCCTGCATCGCGCGGGCGCGGTAGCACGTCCCATGCCATTCGACGACAGGGAGTTCCCCGCCGGCTTCCCGGCCTCGGACGAGGTGGCGCGGCTGCGGCGCGATCGCCGGCTGGTGGCGGGGTGGCTGTTCGCCTGTGCCGGCATGATCTTCGTGATGGTGGTGCTGGGCGGCGCGACGCGGCTGACCGGGTCGGGGCTGTCGATCATGGAGTGGGCGCCGCTGTCCGGCGTGATTCCGCCGCTCGGCGACGCGGAGTGGCGCCGGCTGTATGCGCTGTACCAGCAGATTCCGCAGTACAGCCTGGTCAACCAGGGCTTCGGGCTGTCCGGGTTCAAGCACATCTTCTGGCTGGAGTGGACGCATCGGCTGTGGGGGCGGCTGATCGGCGTCGTGTTCCTGGTGCCGCTGGTGGTGCTGGCCTGGCGCGGGGCGATCCGGGCGCGGCTGGTGCCGCGGCTGGTGGGCCTGTTCCTGCTCGGCGGTCTGCAGGGCGCGGTCGGCTGGTTCATGGTCGCGTCGGGCTTCATGCCGGACAGCACCGCGGTTTCGGCGTACCGCCTCGTGGTGCACCTGACGCTGGCGCTCGTCCTCTATGGCGCGATCCTGTGGACGGGGCTGTCGGTGCTGCGGCCGGCGGCGCCGCGGCTGCCCCAGGCGTGCGGCCTGCGTCGGCTGGCGCTGCTCAGCGTCGTGCTGGTCGCCAGCACCATCGTCGCCGGCGGATTCACCGCGGGGCTGCATGCCGGCCTGGCGTACAACAGCTTTCCGCTGATGGACGGTCGGCTGGTGCCGGAGGGCTGGGCGGTGCTCAGCCCGGTGTGGCGCAACCTCACGGAGAACGTCACCGCGGTGCAGTTCGACCACCGGGTGCTGGCGACGCTGACCGCGCTGTGCGTGCTGGCGACCTTCGTGGCCGGGCTGCGCACCCGGTTGCCGCGTGACCTGCGGGTCGCGGTGATCGCCGTCGGCGGCATGGTGGCGCTGCAGTATGCGCTGGGTGTCACGACGCTGGTCTATGCGGTGCCGGTGCCGGTCGCGGTGCTGCACCAGGCCGGGGCGGCGCTGCTGCTGACGGCGAGCCTGGTGCTGCTGCACGCGCTCCGCGGCGCGCGCGGGTAGCGGCAAGGCCGGGCTGTTGCTGGGCCGGCGACGGGCCGGACCCCTCGGGGGCCGCGCCGCTGGACCGGTCCTTGGCGGGGCCGTTGCCGGGGCCGGTGCCGCGTGGCGATCCCTGCCGTTACGGCGTTCGCGTCCCATATCCCGGCAGGAGGCCCCGTGTGGGCACGTTCAGGCTCCTGGAGAATGCATGTCCGACTCACCCACGCCGCTTGCCGCCACCGACGCGCTGTTCTTCGAGCGTCCCGGGGCGACGCTCGACCGCGACGCGGCGGCGCGGCTGACCGCGGAGGCGCTGGGCGGCACGGAGGACGGCGAGCTGTTCCTCGAGTATCGCGAGAGCGAGCACATCACGCTGGAGGAGGGGCGCATCCGCTCGGCGGGGTTCGACACCACGCAGGGCTTCGGGCTGCGCGCGGTGCTGGGCGAGGAGGCGGGCTACGCGCATTCGGGGGACATCTCCGAGGCGGCGCTGGGACGCGCGTCGCGCACCGTGTCCAGCGTGCGCGCCGGGCGCTCGGGCGTGCAGGCGGAGGCGCCGCGGGCGACCAACTCGCGGCTGTATTCCGACGTCAACCCGCTGTCGGACATGGATTTCGCGGTGCGCACCGCGCTGCTGGGCGAGATCGACAGCTATGCGCGCGGCCTCGACCCGCGGGTGAAGCAGGTCATGGCGTCGATGTTCGGCGAGTGGCAGGCGGTGCAGATCGTGCGCGGCGACGGCAGCCGCACCGCGGACATCCGGCCGCTGGTGCGGCTCAACGTCACCCTGGTGGTCGAGCAGGACGGGCGGCGCGAGAGCGGCAGCTACGGCACCGGCGGGCGGTTCGCCTACAGCCGCGTGCTCGAGGAGGGGACGTGGCGGGGCGCGGTCGACGAGGCGCTGCGCCAGGCGGTGGTCAACCTGGACAGCCGGCCGGCGCCGGCGGGCGAGATGGAGATCGTGCTCGGCCCGGGCTGGCCGGGGATCATGCTGCACGAGGCGGTGGGCCACGGGCTGGAGGGCGACTTCAACCGCAAGAGGACGTCGGCGTTCGCCGGCCTGCTCGGCCAGCGGGTTGCCGCACCGGGCGTCACCGTGGTCGACGACGGGACCATGCCGGACCGGCGCGGCTCGATCACGGTGGACGACGAGGGCACGCCGTCGGGGCGCACGGTGATGATCGACGACGGCATCCTGGTCGAGTACATCCAGGACCGGATGAACGCGCGGCTGATGGGGGTGCGGGCCACCGGCAACGGGCGGCGGCAGTCCTACGCGCACGCGCCGATGCCGCGGATGACCAACACGTTCATGCTCGGCGGGCGGACCAGGCCGGAGGAGATGATACGCTCGGTCAAGCGCGGCCTGTATGCGGTCAACTTCGCCGGCGGGCAGGTCGACATCACGTCGGGCAAGTTCGTGTTCGCGACGTCGGAGGCGTACCTGATCGAGGACGGGCGGGTCACGGCGCCGGTGAAGGGGGCCACGCTGATCGGCAACGGGGCGGACGCGCTGACCAAGGTGAGCATGGTGGGCGACGACCCGGCGATGGACCACGGGATCGGCACCTGCGGCAAGAACGGCCAGGGCGTGCCGGTGGGCGTCGGGCAGCCGACGCTGAAGATGGCGGGGATCACCGTGGGCGGCACCGCGTCGTAGCGGGGGCTGCAAGCGC
>CAXSEF010000090.1:4969-13167 GCA_964236535.1 uncultured Acetobacteraceae bacterium | reverse complement strand
GTTCTCTCCGCCCGCACCCTGGGATGCCTACTGACCACCGCCCGCGACAACCTCAGCCGGCCGCAGACGGTGACGATCGCCGCCATCGAAGCCGGGGTTCCAGCGCTGGTTGAGACACGTGAGATCATCGCGGCTTTCCAGGTCGTGCAGCGTGCACGGACGTCGTCATGACAATGCTGTCGAACGACGATGCGGAGGCGATGGTCTTCGGCGACGGCGGCATCCCTCAACAGGGCTGACGTCATGTACATCTCGTGCCGCACGCGTCAGCACGCGGGCCTTTGTTGACGTCCCAGCTTTAGTTTGCCGTTTGTCCAGCCGAATATCCTCTTTGGTAAGACCTCGCCTCGTCTTTCTTGACGTTGTCGTAGATCAGGCCGCCGGCAAGCCCTGCGCCCGCACCTGCTACCGCACCAAGGCCAGCGTTGCCACCGATCGCTCCCAGAATCGCGCCGACTCCGGCACCCCCTGCCGTGCCGGTCAATGCACGCTGCTGGGTGTCATTCATCCCGGAACATCCTTCAAGCAGCAACCCGAATGACAGGAAAGACGAGAAAGCAAAGACCCGTGCCAAATACATCTATCTCACTCCTCAGCCAGGATGGCCGACACACGGGAAGCGCTGAGCCAGAAAGCTGGCGATGCTTTCCGGTGGTGTGCGAGTGAGTTCGCTGGGTGTACCCTGTGCCCACGCAACATATTCATGAATTATCTCGGTCCGGCTCGGCGGATCTAGTGGCATGCAGAAGAAACGAGCAGAAGGCTTGGCTGTCTGCACCTCCTGAAGCACTCGAAAAACGCCTACCGTGAACCCCTGGCAAAAGCCAAGTTCCTGTGACGCATCGCCTGAGCAGATCGTGACCAAATCCGCAGTCGACCGAAGTGTGTAGTTTTCAGGAGTAGCGGCTCTAGTGGAAGCACTCACAAAAAGACCGAGTGCTGTGAGCGTCGGGATCAAGGTCACACGCAACCGCTTGGAGTACAAGTTCACCATCTCCAACCTTTCACCGCTGTCTACTGTCATGAGGACTGATTTCCGCCACGCTGTTTGTCAGTCCCGCGCTGGCGTTTGCTGACGACAAGCACGTTCAGGGATGATCAAAGAAAGGAGTTTTGCAAAAAACTGTGAGGCTACGAAGATGTCAAACACCACCCAAACTGATTGGACAAATCAAGAAACGGTGACCGGAATGGCTGCTGTCTGTTGGAAGCCCTGCACAGTGGTGTGTGAAAATCGCCCAACCTGTTCACGTCACAGGCGCACTTCAGAATTTGTGAACTTACAAGCTGTTTCGCATCATGCACTACGGGCCCGCCCTCGGGCGTCAGCTCAGTGCATTCCTAACCGGCGCCCTGAGGAGATCAAGCAAGGGTTTGAGGTCCGTCACGCGATCGAGATTAAGGACGAGGTCCCGTATCTTCTCGCTCCTGTCCCGGTCCGTGACGCCATCCATCAGGCTGAAGAACTTGTCCTCGATGTCCGCGCCTGAAAGCGGCCTGTCACGACCGCCTAGCGGCGTCTCCACAAGCTCCTCCGCCTTGCTTCCATTACCCAGAGTCACCGAGACATGCGTCCTGTAGACCGCCGCTCCGCCGGTGTCCCAACCGGCATCCTCCGACACCTTCGTCTTGCCGATCAACTCCCACACGTCCTCCGCATTGACGCGGCTCTTCGAGAACTGCTCGAGCATGGCCTTTCCATCGATCAGCGCGACCGCGACGCTGTAGGCCAAGCTAAACTGCGCCGTGATCGGTTCTACCGGTCGATGAATGGCATGGCCGCCTTTGCTGAAGGCTGCGGAACCGACCGTTATCTCGACCGCCTGGATCTCGCTCGCTTGCTCGCCCGCGCGACCGCGAATGGCGAGCGCGGCATCGATTGCCGCGTGGATGCCGGCCATAGCCGCGTAGGGTTTGACCGCAATCTCTGACGTATGCCAAATCGAGCCGAGACCCAGCGCTATCTGCTTGTCATCGGGATTATGACCCTCGCCGAAAACGGGCAGGAAGCCGCCATATTCCCTCTCGAACACCCGCTTTGGGCCAATATAGTCGCGCGCGGCCAACACCGCACCATAAAGACCGTTGCGCGCGGCGAAGCCGTGCTGCATTCGCTTCACCATAGACTCGAACTGGACGCACATGAGCCCGCACGCCTGGGTGCAGGCGATCCCGATCGCGTCCTCGAAGCCCGCCGCGTGCAACCCGAGGAGCCTGCCGGCGGCCGCGGCCGCTCCCGCGCCGCCGAACACCACGCCCGAATGCCAGCCACGAGACAACATCTGCGGGCCGTGCAGCGCCAGGCCGACCCTGCTGGCGACCTCATAGCCAAGCGTGAGGGCAAGGAGGAAGTCTCCACCAGTCAGCGAGCCTCGCTTCTCGATGACCGGCAACATCGCAGGGACAAGCGTGGAATTGAGATGGATAGGCGCGTCCGGGAAGTAGTCGTCGAGTTCGAACCCCTGTATGAAACTGCTGTTGAGCATTGCAGCCGAGAAGGCGCTTGCCCTCCTGTTCCAGCCTGCGATCAGCGTCGTGCCACCGTCTTCGAATTCGGTGATCGCCTGCACCGCAAGGGCCGACCAATCAAGGCGGGAGCCGACCAGGAGGCAGCCGATGCCGTCGAGAAGCAGATACTTGGTCCGATCTCGGACGGGCCCGGGGACCGCCGTCCCATCGACCGACGCCAGCCAGGTCGCCAGCGCGCCGGTCGGGCCCTGGGGATCGCTTGCCTCACGTCTAGCGATCGTGTCCAACTGAACACCCCTTCTCATCTCGATGTCGCATCGCATCCGACAGCGTCTGATTTGATCGTTCGCCGCAGTCCCGCGTTGCAGCAAGTCGACGTCGAATCGCAGCCGATATTTGCTGGCATGTCCGAACACGGCCCATCCGCGGCAACAGATCACTCATGAAGAGCGAGCTGGCGGCCTGCGACGCGCCGCCGATCGCATCGCTGGCGAACACCAGCTCGGCGCCCTGGTCCTGACCCCAGCGCGCAGTCGACTCGATGCCGACCTGCGTGGCGACGCCGGCAAGCACTAAAGTGGTTACCTGATGGCGGCGCAGTTCCTGATCCAGATCAGAGCCATAGAAGGCACCCCACTGGCGTTTTGTGATCAGGACGTCGCCAGGCATGAAGCCCGCGTCGGCAACGAGGTCATCGCCGCCCGGCAACGGCCTTGCGACCGGAAGAGGCTTGTCCACCGGAAAGGAAAGCATCTCCTGCTCAAGCACGTGGGTGTAGATGACCAGGGATCCCGTCCGGCGAAAGCTCGCGGCAAGCGCCGAACTACGCCGCACGATCTCGCCAAAGGAGACAGGCACGAAGGGCAAGGCAGAGTTGCTTCGCTGCAGGTCGATGATGACCAAGGCGGCTCTTTTTTGGTCCAGGCGTAGCGGTTTTCTCCAGCTTGTGCGTTCAAGCTCGAAGTGGCTCCTGAAGCGAGCACACCCGCTCTCGCGGCCCCGGCCAGAAATGCACGTCGGTTGACAACGCGCTGGTCCAGCTGGCTGCGTCGGGTCATCAATCACCAACCTTCCGCTTGATGGCTGTAAATCTGCATTACGGGAATGCCAACAAGTTGCCTAAGATCGCCTGCGGATCACCAGAGCAACACAGAAAAACATCAGAGCAAATCCTCGCAATCCGGTCCATAACGTCACCAGTATTCGGGCTTGATGTCGCTGCCTCCGGAGAGCTTTGATGCAGCGGCAGTCTTCGAACGCCATTTACCGCTTGACGTTTACGGACCCGCACCCTCTCGATTAACTTGAGCAGCACCTTCTAGGCTCCTCTGGAACTGGCATTGCTCAGCCCAGCTATCCACTCATCCGTGTCCAGGACGGAAGCACGGCTCGGAAACACCTTCCTCAGGAGAAGCTCGTGGACGGCGGGATCCGGATCCATGCAAGCGTCGGCAAGAACGGTCAGGCGATAGTCCAGTTCGAACGCCTCGATGAGGGTGGACAGGACGACGCCGCTCGTTGAGACGCCGGCCAGGACGAGGTCGCGGACGTCGTGTGCCCTCAGGATTACAGCAAGGCTGCTCCCGGTGAAGGCGCTGAAACGCTTCTTGTCGATGACTGGATCGCGTTCCGACGTGATCTCCGACAGAAGCTTCGACTTCTCACGAGAAAAGGCTCCGGCTTCTCGTGCCCTTGAGAAGACCAGGGTGCCTTCCCCGATCTCGGGGTAGCCCTCCTGGAAGCCAACCTTGGAGAAGGCCACCATCATCCCGAAGTGTTCCGCGGCCGTTCGCGCCTTCATGGCGGCTGACACGGCGCCGCTCGCGACAGCCGCTTCCGCAATCCCTTCCTGAAAATCCATGATGAGAAGACCAGTCCTCGATCGGGTAGTCATGGTTGCCCTCCGATGACGTGTCTGTGGCTGTAGGCTTCGGGCTCACCGGCCGTAAATCTAGACTGGGAGCGGCGCGATGAAGCTTCGGAAGAAGTCCGATCTCGACAGAGTGATGCCATTCTCTCACTAGGGCGATCGCCAATCCCGCGAGCAGGATGCCGGCAACGGTGCCGCGCTGCTGATGCGGCTGGTCCTCGATCGGCGGTAGGCGTATCGGCCAGGATCGCGCGATCCGGAGATATGCCGCCAGTGGGCTGGCATCGGCAGCGCCGCAGCAGCGCACTTAACTGCGCCAGGGCGTGCTGCACCTTCCGGAACCGCACCGGCGGTATCGGCATCTTCAGGACGGGCATGCGGATCGAGAACATGCTGGCCGGCGAGTGGAACCGGCCGCTCGACATCAAACCTCACCGCGCACTGCCTGGTGCTCAGGAACGCGATCCCGTTCCCGCGCCTGGGCGTTGATGGAGTCACGGTCAACGCAGTGCATCCCGATGCGGTGTTCGACACCAGGCTTTGATCCCCGAACGTCGCGGCCGCCGTCGTTGCCCTCGTTAATGGGACGCTGGCCTACACGGCGGGAGCGCAACTGCCGGTCGACGATGGTAACAATCGTGTCATCTGACCGACGGGCGCTCTGGGGAGACACGTCATCCTGGTACCCGTCACCCCGCCGCAACGGACGAACGATCTCTTCCACCGCTATACTCGACCAGCCGGATACGCTGGTGAACGTTGCTCCTTGCCCATGCTGAACCGGACGCATCACTTCCGAATATCGTTCTCGCAAGAGACTAACCCCAATAGACCTTGGCGTCGCCGGCTGCCAGGCCGTGATCTGTGCCGCCAGCACCGGCCTTGGCCGCGCCTGTGCCCCGGCTCGCGCGGGCGTCCATTTGGTGATAATTGGCGAGCCGGGGTCGGCGAGATTCAAGCTTGGGATGTGGACCCGAGAGAGCCCTGGCCGCAAGGCCAAGATTGCATTCAAGACGAAGCGGTACCCGTCCGATCTGACGGATGAAGAGTGGGAGCGGATCTAACCGCTGATACCGAAGCCCCTCCGAGGTAGCCGCAAGATCAGCATCGACCCCCGCGAAATGGTGAGTGCCATCAGATACATGGCGCGGAGCGGCGGCTGGGGGGATGCCCCGCACAATTCAGACCCTAAAGCGTTTTTCGAGCTGACAGAGTCGTTGGAGATTTCCGTTCCAAGGATGGCGTGATTCAATCTGTGAGCTGGTTGAAGAAGCCTGACCGGCGTCAGATTTATCGGACTGGTAGAAGTGCTTGATCAAAGTACGGAACCTGTGTGGAAGCATAGCTTTAGAGCGAAGCGTATGGCAAAGGCGCTGACTAACCCTCCACAACTGCCGTTAAACAAGACTCGCGTGAGCGGGCTCAAGCCAAACGGGGCGAGCATATGCAATGCCGCATCGACTAGCGTCACACCTAATAGAGACGACAGAGCGCCCACAAGCGCCGACACCTCCACGATCTTCAACAATCGGGGGATATTCTGCTCCAATGGCAGGAGCTCACCTTTGACGTAACGCCAGCGCGTCATCAGGGATGGACCGAGCGAACTTAGAAACGCGGCTGAAAAGAGCTGTGGCATTGCCACTAAGATAAGCGAGTGCAGACTAGTCGCGTCGGTTTTATGATGATCAGGTGTCACAGCAGCCAGCGTTGCGTTGATCACGACGTTGGTGACCACGCCCAAAACGGTCTGGATTGTCATGTAGTGTCGTGCATCTGTGGGTTTCATCCCAGTTGCGCTTTCCTTCGGAACGACCCTTGTCGACTAGGGCTTGATTGGGGAACAAGCTTGAAGTCTAGGATGAGTTAACTTGTATCCCGGGGAGGATTCTGCAGTCCTATCGGAGATAACGCTTCTAAGCGCACACAAAGAAGTCGCCGAGAACGTGGTGATCGCAAGCGTCAATCAACTCTCCCCGTACTTTGTCACCCGAGCCTGGCGACCGCCAACGCGAGCTTGTCCGGGTCTCGTGCCATGCCGGCGACACACGCATCAGCCTCCGCGGTGACATTAGGAAGCTAACTAACTCGACCAGATCAAGTCCGCATTCCACGTCGCTGCTCCTGGCGCTCTGTCTCGCGCTGAGCAGTCACTACGCTCGCCCGCTCGCCTCCTTTCCAGGCGACGTTCAATTCGGCCACCCGATCGAGCTCTGGCCGTTGTTCACGTGCGACCGACGCTGCCGTGACAGCGCCTGGCCGTCCCTCCGGCCCGCAGTATAGCGCGCACGCCCTCCTTCCCGAACCGCTGCTCGACAGCAACACCGAAGGCCCGCAGTTCGCCAGCGACACGCTCGTCCGTCTGTACGGCCCGCCAGGCCTCGGCCCGCGCCTCCTCGTCGATGCCGCGGCCACGACGCCGATCGCCGCTTCCGGCGCGGCGGACAGGCGCGGGATGCCGGTCGCGTCCGCCGCACGCTGGGCGTCCATGCCTGTACGATAGCCCCGCTCCGCCCGCGCCTCGCTTCCCCCAATCCGCTCGACGATATGAGTGTCAGTCTTCTCGACGATTTCGACCGAGATGTGCCGTACCGCGATCACCCTAATCCAGGAGATCGACTGGTCGACTTCAGGCTCGGCCCGGTCGCCCTGCTCCAGGACAAGAAGATAGGCCAGTTCGTCTGCGCCTGGCACTGCCGAACTTCCGCGAGACCTGCAACACAACCTGGCTCATCCAGCGGCTCGGAGACCAGACACCAGCCGCCACCCGACGAGCCCTGCCTTCACCGGCAGCACTCGCCGCATAGGCCCCTTCATAGGGTCTCATCAACCAGGGCCGGTACACGCCCTCCTAAAGGCCTCAAGCCCAACTTAGCCGTCCGTCTGCAGCAGAGACAGGACCAGCAACCAAGTTGACCGCTTCCACGACTGGTCCACAAACCTGTCGCGACCTCATGCAAAGCGACAGAAAGCGGCCGGTTCCGGCCGAAGCCCAGGGCCCAGGTCCCCCAGCCAGCTCGGCAGGGAAGCGTTCAGCGGCAAATAGTTATTCCATATCAGCGACGGTGCGGCGGAACTGGAGTGCTGCGGAGAAACAGCAGGTGGTGCTCGAGGCGCTGCTCTCGGGGCTGCCGACTGGGCGTTTCGCCCGGCCCAGCTGCCGGTGCTGCTTGAGGGACTGAATTGCGCACGCCAGTGCCGACGCAACGGCTGATGATTGCCGGCTGACGGCCGTCCGGGGTGTACGGCCCGCCTCCGGTCCGCCGTCGTCTACCGATGCGGATCGCGCTCGACACCCTGCCCACAGACACGGCTCTGCTGCACCCGTGGGTGCGCGACATGGCGGACGGGATCGGCAGTCGCATTCGCCGATGACACGCCGCTGCCGGTGCTCGACCCTGGCCGCGGCCGCACCAGAACCGGGCGATTGTGAGCCTACACGCGTGACGATCGCTCCTGTGGCGGCACTTCGTCGCCGGCGGTGGTGTTCCACTACGAGCCTGATCGCAAGGGCTGCCGCCCGGCCGCCCGCTTGGCAAGCTTCAGCAGAATGTTGCAGGTGGACGGCTACGCAGGCTTCAGGGCGCTGACCGTAGATGGCCGCATCGTGCTGGCCGCCTGCTGGGCCTTGCCCGTCGTCGCTTCTACGAGCTGCACGAAGCGGGTTCTCCCGTTGCCACCGAGGCGCTGGGGCGCATCGCCGCGCTTTGCCGGATCGAGGGCACCGTCCGTGGTCAGCCGCCGGAGCACCGGCAGCGGGTGCGTGCCGAGGCACAGCCGGCCGCTGGTCGAGGCGATGCAGCTCTGGCTGGAGCTGCAGCTGACCCGGCTGCCGGGTCGCAGCAGGCTGGCCGAGGCG
>CAXSEF010000090.1:0-4869 GCA_964236535.1 uncultured Acetobacteraceae bacterium | reverse complement strand
GGCGTCGAGCCGTTCACCTGGCTGCAGGACGTGCTTACACGCAGGGGCGAAGGGCAGCCGAACAGGAGATTGGGCGCGCTGCTGCCGTGGAACCCGACATCACTTTCTCCCGGGGGAGCCGTGGCATTCGAAGCGTTAATGGCAAAGGCGCCGCTGACGGTCGCGACCCGCAACGCCTCAGCGCTCCAGGCCATGATCCCGGGTTCGCTCCCGATCCTGATCGCGTTGACCATACTGCTGGTTCCGTTCCCGCCCGATTTGCGGCAACGGCGCTTGAAACTGCCTCGGCTCCGGCTTTTGATCGAACACCACCGGATTACCAGCCGAAGCCGATACAGCCGGCATCTTGCGATCGCGTAGGGCATGGACGAAGCGGTCGAGCCGGATTTCATTGCCGCCCTCCTCGACAATCCAGCGCCCGGAGAAGGAAGCCGACGTGCTGCGCGGGCGTTCGTCGTCGGGCAGCGTGTCGAAGCGCAGGCGCATCGGCACGGGGACACCCTCGCCGATGGCGATCGCCTCGCCGTTGCCCAGGAACGGCAGGGCGGAGAACATTGCCGACGAGGCTTCGGACAGCGAGGCCTGGATGATCTCCTGGTCGCGCTCGTTGGACATGCGGAACGCGAACACGGTGTTGCATTGCGACAGGATGGTGGCGTCCAGCTCGGACGGACGCTGGCTGACGACGCCGAGGCTGATGCCGTACTTGCGGCCTTCCTTGGCGATGCGGGCCAGCGCGCGCTTGGCCGGCTCGAAGCCCAGCGCGGTGTCCTGGGGAGCGTAGCGGTGCGCTTCCTCGCAGACCAGGAGCAGCGGCGCGCGCTGCCCGCCCCAGACCGCGAAGTCGAAGGCGAGGCGGCAGATCACGGCGACCACGACGTTGAGCACCTCCGAGGGGATGCTGGCGAGGTCGAGAACCGCGAGTGGGCGCCCGTTGGCGGGGATGCGGAAGATGCGGCCGACCAGGTCGGCCAGGGTGTCGCGGACCACGACGCCGGTGTCGAACAGCAGGGCGTAGCGGCGGTCGTTCTGCAGGGCCGCAATCCTGGCGCGGATCTTCTGATAGGCCGGGATGCTGCTGCGGTTTTCAAGGCTGCCGATCGCCACGTCGAGCAGGCGTGTGACGTCGCTCATCATGTATGGGACCGGGGTATCGACGGTGATCACGCCGCGGTCGGCACCGGGCCCGGCGTGGGCGAGCCTCGCGGCCAGCACCAGCTCGCGCAGGCACATGATCTCGGCGTCTATCGTCCCTTTGGCATGGCCGAACATGATCTCGACCAGCTCGTCGAAGCTGAACAGCCAGTGCGGAAGGCGGAAGTTGTCAGCGCTGAGGTGCTCGGCGCGCGCGCCGAACGCTTGGCCATACTCGCCGTGCGGGTCGAGCAGCAGGATGTGGCCGTTGGGGCTGCGCTCCAGGATGCGCTTGAGCATCAGAGTGAGCGCGCAGGACTTGCCGGTGCCGGTCGTGCCGAGCATGGCGAAGTGCTTGCACAGCAGGTCGTCGACGCTGACCCGCGCCGGGACTGCCGGGTCCTGGTGGATGCTTCCGATGCATACCGACTGGCGGTCGGGCAGGTCGAACACGATCAGCGTGTCCTCGCTGCAGGCGAAATGCACGGTACTGTCGAGCGTGGGCAGCCGGGATACGCCACGACGGAACACCGGCGGGCAGGCGGTGTCGGGCACCTCGCCGATGATGCTGATCTCGGCGACCCTGAGCTCCTGCTCCTTGCCCCCGGGCAGCGGCATCGGCGTGCTCAGGCCCTCGATCAGGCCATACACCGTGGCATCCGGGGTGCGTGCGCTGACCAGGCCGCCCATCTGCACCATCGCCAGCGTGTGCGGGTCCGGGGCAAGCAGGATGATGACGTGGCTGCCGGAGGTCGAGACCACCCGCCCCGCCCGCATCCGCTCGCGCGGTACCGACGGCAGGAGGGACGCCGGGACCGGGGCGGGCGGGCGGGCGACGATCGTCTCCAGCGCGTCGCCTGCCAGACGGAGAGCCTCGCCAGCGGGCGCAGGTGGCAGAGCGTGCGCCGGCGGAGCGAACAGCGTCATGTTCATGGCGTGGCTTCCGGCAGGGGCCTGGCTTGCTGCGGCGCAACAACGAGTGGCCGGGCCTCGCGGTGCAAGTACTCTGCGACCTCGCCTGCGCCGAGCGGGTGGCTGTAGTAGTAGCCCTGGGCGTAGTCGCAGCCGGTGGCGGCGATGAAGTCGGCCTGCGCCTGCGTTTCCACGCCCTCGGCCACCACCTCCAGGCGCAGGCTGTGGGCGAGGCGCACGAGGGTGGCGGCGAGCACGGCGGCGTCCTCGCTGGTGGTGACGTCGGCCACGAAGCTGCGGTCGATCTTGATGCGGTCCACGGGCAGCCGGCGCAGGTAGCTCAGCGACGAGTATCCCGTGCCGAAGTCGTCGATCGACAGGCAGACGCCCTGGCGGTGCAGGTCGGCCAGGGTTTCCGAGGCCGCGTGAGTGTTGCGCATGATGCTGCTTTCGGTGATCTCCAGATCGAGCCAGGCCGCGGGCAACCCGGTTTCGGCAAGGATGTCGGCCACCACGTGCTGCAGCCGGCCGTCGCGGATCTGCGCGGTGGACACGTTAACGGCAACCGAGAACGGCGCCAGTCCGCTGCCGCGCCACGCCGCCGCCTGTCGGCAGCTTTCGTGCAGCACCCAGGTGCCGATGCCGCAGATCAGGCCGGAGGACTCGGCTAGCGGGATGAACTCCTCCGGCGACACGGCACCGTAGGCCGGGTGGTTCCAGCGCAGCAGCGCCTCCACGCCGGTCGGGTTGCCGGTGCGCATGTCGACCTGCGGCTGAAACAGCACCTGGAGCTGACCGAACAGCGCCGGCTCGCGCAACGCGTGCTCCAGCGTGGCGCGGCGGTGCGCGCGCCGGCTCAGCGTGTCGTCGAAGAAGCGGCAGCGGTTCCCGCCCTCCCCCTTGGCCTGGTACATCGCGAGGTCGGCGTTGCGGTGCAGCGCGGTGGTGTCGGGGGGCTCGCCCTCGGCGTCCGCGATGTCGTCGGGGAACAGGGTGACGCCGAACGAGGCGCCCACGAAAATCGGGCGGCCCTCGATGAGGAACGGCTCGCCGATCCTGGCAATGATGCGCTCGGCCAGGGCGCGGGCGTCGCTGGCGTCGCGGGTGGCAACCTGCAGCACGGCGAACTCGTCGCCGCCGAGGCGGGCCACGGTGTCGCCTTCGCGCAGCTCGCCTGCAATACGCTCGGCGACCTGGAGGAGCAGCACGTCGCCCACGGCGTGGCCGAAACTGTCATTGACGTCTTTGAAGTTGTCCAAATCGAGGTAGTGCAGCGCCAGCCTGTGGCCGCCGCCGCGCGCGGCCCACGCCGCCGCCAGGAGCCGCTCGCCGAGCAGGACGCGATTGGGCAGCGCAGTCAGCGGGTCGTGGCTGGCGAGGTAGGCGAGGCGTGATTGGGTGCCGAGGCGGACCTCAATCTCCTGGCGCAGCGAGGCGGCGACGGCCTCGATCTCGCGCTTGGCCCGTACAGCCTCAAACGCCTCGCGCTCGGCCTCGCGCCGGGCGCCAGTAAGGGCTGCCTCGAGCACACGGCGCTCCGCGAGTTGACCAAGGGTGTTGCTGTAGCGTTGCAGCGCCGTATCGCGCGCGCACCCATTTCGCCTGAGCGACCCCATGCAGCCCTCTAGTGTGCAGGTTTGCCCAACCCGTGCCGGGACGACGGACAGAGTAGGTCGTGAGCGATGAAGACGCGGTTAAAATCGTGTCCTTGAGGTTGCCCGCTTCCGTGGACGGTTTGCGGGGCGGACTACGGCCTGGCGGCGGCGTCCTGCATGTCGGCGGCGTCGGTCACTGGGCACGGCGCCTGCGACCGCAGTCGCACCTGTCGCCGAATCCCTTGTTGGTCCCCTTGCACCAGGGGGCCGTCCACACACGTGACCCGATCATGCCGACAAACGGAACGGCTGGCGTTTCCAGTAGGTAAGCGAGCGCCACATCCACTCCAGGGGCCCGAAGGCAAAGACACGCAGCCAGAGCGGGCTGACGATCAGACTGACTGCCCACACCGCCGCCACAGCGTAGAGATACTGGTAGTATTCAAGTCGCCCGTAGAGCTTCCACGGGCCCCAGGCAAACACGAACTGGCAGACGAGACTGATCATGATGTAGTTGCTGAACGCAGTACGTCCGACGGCGGCCAATCGATCCAGGACGGGGCGAAACCAATTCTTCTGTACCAGAAGCAGGACGACGGAAGTGGTGGCGAGCGTAGCCGGCGCCGTCTCGATGTCGTAAGGCAGATACATCCAGGTCACCACGGCTGCGTTCGTGAAGCCGAGCCGGCTGGCGTGCCAGATTCCGATAAGGACGATCGGTATTGAAACGGCATAGCCGGCAATCGCGGTGATCACATACGTTCGCGCCGATCGGCGGCCAGACAGAAAGCCGAGCTTGTAGAGGCCCATCCCCGTGATCATCGTTCCCACGATTTCAATGAAGAAGCCCGATGTGAACAATTTCGCATCAAACTCGAGGTAATCAGCCGTCCTGACAGGTAGGCTTGCCAGGTAGGTTTGCCGTCCTTTCTTGACACTCTGCTCAACATCGATCGGGGCTCTGTTTTTCTGCTCTGCATCTGCATCAAGTATCTCTTCCTGCTGCTTGGTCAGGATCTGTCCGGATTCCTGGATCCGAAGCGCCGTGGAGAGCTGTCTGCCATCCTGTATAACCGTTTTCGCATGTTCGAAGTTCGCGAGACTGAACACGCCTCCGATGATCCAGATCGTCAGTCCGACGCCCACGAGCTTGCGCGGCGCGACATGGCGCAGCGGGAACAGAAACAGCAATCCGCAGAGTCCATATTCCAGCAGGATATCGCCTCCC
>CAXSEF010000089.1:0-13218 GCA_964236535.1 uncultured Acetobacteraceae bacterium | reverse complement strand
ACACCAGGCGAGTGAGCCAACTATTTCACCGCTTGTGGATACAAACCGGATTGAATGGAATCTACTCTAGTGCGGACTGCCGTGCAGGACCTGGATCGCCGCCGGGCCGCCAACCACCAGGAATATCGTCGGCAGGATGCATACGATCATCGGCAGCGTCAGGAGCACAGGCAGCTTGGCCGCCTTCTCCTCAAACCGGGTCAGCATCTCGGTGCGCATCTCTGACGACAGCACGCGCAGCGCCTGTGCCAGCGGTGTGCCATACTGGATCGATTGCAGCATCGTGACCCCAAGCCGCTGGTAGTTGACCAAGCCTGTCCGGCGCCCGAGGCTCATCAGCGCCACCCGGGGATCGGGGTTGAGCTGGAACTCGGTCGTCGTCTGGTCGAACTCGTCCGCAACGGCAGAGTGCGCATGCCGGATCTCGCTGCCAACCCTCTGGATAGCCGGCTCCATGCTCAGCCCGGATTCAGCGCAGATGACCATCAAATCGAGCGCGTCCGCCAGCCCGTCCTCCAGAGCCCGCAGATAGATGTTGCGGTTCCTACGGATGACGAAGTCGGGCGAGATCAGGCCCAGACCAACTCCTGCCGCCACACCGATCACCTGCACGCGGAACCCAAACCCAAACCCGTGCAGGCCAACCCAGAACAGCAACGGCAGACAGCTTGCGAGCAGAACTTTCGCACTGATGAACAAACTAAGAGCGGTGCTTGGACGCAGCCCAGCCCGGAGCAGCGTCTGCTCCAGCTGCACAAGCGTGCGCGGCGACAATAGCCCGGTCTGCAGCACCGCACTGCCAAAATTACCGAGCATGCGAAGCGGGCGCGACGTAGCCGCCTCTGAAGGCTCGAGCGGGGCGCCCAGCGTACGTCGCTGGCTGACATCCTTGAGGCGTTTGGAAAGCCGCTCCTCGTTCTTAGCCCCGCGCCAGATCACGGCAATCAGCAGGACAAACCCGACCGCGCCCAGCCCGACGCCAGCCAGCACCACGTTCATGAGAGGCTCTTCTTTATTAAACCGCGCATGATGAAGATGCCGGTGCCAAGCATGACGGCCGCGCCGGCCAGGATTTCGTTGCCGAGCGGGTCGGTAAACAGCCGCATCATGTACCCGGGATTGAGCAGGCCTAGCCCGCCGCAGGTGACCACCGGAAGTCCGGCAAGAACAGCCGCGCTGGTCCTCGCCTCGCCAGCAAGAGCATAGCCCTTGGCCCTGGCCGCGCCGCGCTTACGCATCACATCGGCGAGCCCGTCGAGAGTCTCGGACAGCCCGCCGCCGGTCTGCGCCTGCAGCGACAGTGCCGTTGCCAGGAAGCGGTACTCCTGGATGTCGTTCTGTCGCGTCATGTTGCGCAACGCGTCGTCGAGCGTCAGCCCGATCGCGAGCTCGTTGGCGACCTGTCCGAAGTTCAGGCTGGTGGGGGGGGGGCATTCACGCGCGACCATACGAATGCCCTCGGCAAGTGGAACCCCCACCCGCACAGCGCGCACCATCATGCCGAGCGCGTCCGGCATCTGCTGGCGCATGCGCTCGTTGTATCGGCCAACCATACCGGACGTCACCCGCCGGGAGATGAACACCCACAGCAACGGCGTCGCCAGGATTGCCAAATGACCAACGACGAACCCCCCCATCCAAGTCACGAGCCTCGCCAGCCCGAGTGACACCGCGATGATTGCCCACCACGGCCCTTTATACTGTGCCCTGCGGGCGAGATCGATCCCGAACAGCAGTAGGGCCCGGTTCCACAGGGTCGTCTCTGTCTGCGCAACCGTGATCGACACCCGGTCTCCGGTGTTGACCAGGCCATGATTGCGGCCATCGATCAGTTCAATTCGGCGCTTGAGCGCAACATCGCGGGCATGGGCCTGCAGCGCCACGACCAGCGACACCCCGGTCGCAACCAACAGGGCGCTGGCCAACACAAGCAGCAGCGGCAGACTGCTCACGAAGTCGCCTCCAGCGCCGACGTCCAGGCTCGGTCAAGCCCGAAATATACCAGGCGCTGCTGGAACCCCGGCCGCGCACGGCTCACCAAGTAGCGGCAGATCAGCTTGCCGCGCGTGTCGAGACCAGTGACCTCGAGATGGAAGATGTCGTTGAGAATGACGATTTCACCCTCCATCCCTTGCACCTCGGTCACCTGCGTGATGCGCCGCCCGCCATCGCGATGCCGCTCTACCTGCACGATCAGGTCGACCGCGCTGACGATCTGCTGGCGGATCGCGAACTGCGACAGGCCGAGATTGCCCATCTGCACCATATTCTCGATACGCGTCATCGCATCGCGCGAAGTGTTGGCGTGCACTGTTGACATGCTGCCGTCATGGCCCGTGTTCATGGCCTGCAGCATGTCGAATGCCTCGGAGCCTCGCGTCTCACCGATGATGATGCGATCGGGCCGCATGCGCAGTGCGTTGCGCACCAGGTCGCGCGCGGTGATCTCGCCCTTGCCCTCGAGGCTCGCAGGCCTGGTCTCCATTCGCACGATGTGAGGCTGTTGCAACTGCAGCTCGGCCGCGTCCTCGACTGTGACGATGCGTTCGCCTGGGTCGATCATCTTGGACATCGCGTTCATCAACGTTGTCTTGCCCGAGCCGGTGCCGCCCGAAATGATCACGTTCAGTCGCGCCCGGCCCGCGATCTCAAGGATGCGCGCGATCTGCCCGGTCATTGCGCCGAACTCGACTAGCTGGGCCATGTCGATTGCATGGCGGGCAAACTTGCGGATCGAGATGTACGGCCCGTCCAGCGCCAGCGGCGGCAGCACAATGTTGACGCGCGAGCCGTCCTTCAGTCGTGCGTCGGCCATAGGGCTCGACTCGTCCACCCGCCGACCCACTGCGCTCGCGATACGCTGGCAGATGCTCACGGCATGCGCGGTATCGCGGAAGTGCGCATCGGAAATCTCGACCTTACCCTTGCGCTCGACGAAGATCCGGTTCGGGCCATTCACCATGATGTCATTGATGGTGTCGTCCTCGAGCAGGCTTTCGAGCGGCCCCAGCCCCAGCATGTCGTCGACCAGCTCGGCAGCCAGCCGCCGCTGCTCACGGCCGTTGAGCTGGATGCGCCGCCCGGTCGCAATCTCGGACACCAGGCGCTCGATCTCGGGGATCAGCTGCTCGGGCGCCAGCCCGGCCACCGCCGCCGGATCGATGCGCGCCAGGCACAAGCCGCGCAACTCGACCAGCTGGGATTGCGACGTGTCGGCACTCGTCGGCGGCTTCGCCCGGTTGGCACCCGCGTCGCTGGGCTCCCGCCGTCCGACCTCGATCACTGATTCCAGCAGCGATTCGTCGCGCCTGCGGCCAAAGGTCGGCGCGGTCACGGTCGTGTTCACAGCCGCCTGCCGAACAGCGAGCGACGTTGGCGGCGAACCGCCCCCGCATCCTGGCCCACGGCATTGCTGTCGAGCAGCCGCATGAACGCCACCTGGCGCGCGAGTTCGGCCATCGCAGTGCGCAACGGACCCGATTCCGCTCCCGCCGGGGCGCCCAGGTTGGCCGCCGCCGTCATCGCACGTGGCATGTCCGGGATCACCACCTCGACCTTCATCTGTAATGTTTTCTCGACAGTGGCCCGGCTCAGGCCCCCCGGCATGCCGAGCCGATTTAGCACCACCACGGCCCTGCGGGTCTGCCCTGGCCCGGCCGGCAGATCGAGGATGCGCAGCGTGTCGCGCAGGCTTGCCAGCGTCGGCACGGTCACGATGATCCGCTGGTGCGCGAGCAGCAGCAGATCCTTGTAGAACCGGATCGGCTCGATCGGCGTGTCGGCGATGACCAGGTTGTAGCGGCGTCGGATCACCTCGATCAGCTTCGGCGTGGCGCCCTGCGTATAGATCGTGCGCTCCTCCAGCTTTTCCTCCGCCGAGAGCACGTGCAGCCGCTCCGGGGCGCTCTTGGCCGAGCACGGGCGCGCAGCGCGCTCGAGAAACAACGCATCAATCCGGTCCGGCCGCTCGAGCGCCATGCGCAGTCCGGGCCCGGCCTGGGTATCGAGCATCATCGCCGCCCGGCCCATGTGCAGGTCGGGGTCGAGCAGCAGGGTGTGGCGTCGCAGGTCGGCCGCGAAGTGCCAAGCCAGGTTGACTGCGACGGTGCTGGCCCCGGCCCCGCCCGCACTCGCGGTCACCGTGACCACCCGACCATTGGTCACCGACTCCAGCGGCTGCGACGTGCCGCCGAGTAGCGGCAGGAAATGATGCACCACCATGTCGCGGGTCACCGGCTTGGTCAGATACTCGCGCACCCCCAGCCCGCGCGTCATTTGCCGGTAGAAGTCCACGTCGCGTTGCTCGCCCACTACCAGGACGCTGACGTCGGGCTCGACGGCCTCCGACAGGTGGCCCAGGGCGGAAAGCGGCTGCTCCTCCCCGCTCACGTCCACGATCAGCACCCGCGGTGTCGCAGTCTTGCGAAGCATGGAGATCGCCGCCTGGATCGAGCCGCGGCGCAGGTCGAGCCCGCCCAGCCCGGCCTCGGCAAGGCCGGTGCGCAGCGCCACCTCGGTCTCCGCGTCGGTCACGAAGCCTAGGAACAACGGACGCTCGGGGCGGGACGAGGTGTCCGGGCGCTCGGCGCCCTGGGTCTGGAGATCGGTTTCGAGGGTCATTCCTAGAACCTCGTGACGGCGGTTTGCGCACCGCGGTAGATGAACAGGCTCGTGGTCTCCGGAACGTTCTGCTCGCCTGTGATCGAGCGCGAAACGTCACCCGCCCAGGTGATCGGCTGTGCGGGCTTGGCTGCAGCCGACGGAACGTTGGCCGAGCGCACCGACACCGACAGCTTGCCCAGCTTGAGCGCCACCGCGAGCCGCTCCGCGTCTGCCGTCGAGACCTCAAGCGTGATCGTCTTGTTCTCGGCCTGCGTGTGCTCGTCCGACATCGCACCCTGCATTAGTTGCTGGTCCACGGCGATGACGCGAATGTCGCTCAGCACCGTCTCGCTGGACACGCTGCGCGAGGTGATCTGCCCTGGCGTGGTCGGCTCGCGCACCAGGATCAGGTCGATGTGGTCGCCCGGCCAGATCAGGCTGGCGTCGGAGCCGATCTGGCTCATGCCGAGCGTCACGGCGCGCATCCCGGGATCGAGCACCGCCGACAGGAAGCCGTGGTCGCCCTGCCGCACGATGGAACCGTCCGAGACCGCGTCGCCCTGCGACACGGGATGGCGCACCATCGCGCCGAACAGCGCCGCGCGGATCTCTGAGGTGTTGCGCAGCGCGGCCGCGGCCTGGTTCACAGGGATGTCGGCCGCCGTCAGGTCGTCGGGCTTGAGCAGGCTGCCGGGACGCAACGCATGCGCCGCCACCACGACCGAAACGGTCACCGGGGCCGCCACTGGGGTGTCCACCGCGGCCATCGCCGGCGGCCTGGTCTGGAGCCACGCCACGGTCCCGAATCCCACCAGGCCGAGCGCGAGCAGAACGAAAAGGGCCACACGCATCAGCATGGTTCAGCTCCTTGCCAAAGCGATGAGAGTGCCGGCGCATACCGCGACGACATAGGGCAGCGCGTTCGCCCGGAGGGTTCGCCGCTGCTCCAGACGCAGGTAGCGCAGCAGCGTCGAAGCCGGACGCCGTGAGGACAGCGGCAGGCGTCGCAGCACGAGGTAGGCCAGCGACAGCACGCCCCCGCTGATCGCGATCAGCAGCAGCAGGTCCGGCACGTGGCTTGCCGGCAGCAGCGTGGTAGCCGCCGGAATGAGTTTCGCGTCGGCACCGCCCATCAATCGCAGCAGCCACAGCACCAGGGTGAGCGAGAACGCCGCCGCCGCCGCGAGCAGACTCAAGCGCAGATCGCCACGGGCGAGGTGGACCGCGAGGCCGATGGCGCACAGCAGGGCCGGAACCCGGTTGGACACCATGCGCGTCCTGAGGTCGCTGACCGCGGCATGGAGCAGCACGAGTACGGCGGCCGCGTCGGCGCAGATCCCGGCTGAAGACATCACGTCTCCACGCTCCCCGCATTTGGGCTGCGGGTCGCCTTCGGCGGTCGGCACAGGCCGCTCTGCCACATTTTGGCATGCGAGCGGGTCCGGGGTATGTTTGTGCTCGGGCGCAAGGTGTTTTTCCTTTCTCGCCGGCTGTCATCCCTGCCAGTCAGGCGGCATCGTCAGGACCACCCGGGTTAGGTCTTGGCGGCGAGCGAAACGAAAGTCGAGTTGATGTTGGTGCCGAGCGTGCCAACGGCGGTTGCGATGACGGCCGCGATCAGCGCGGCGATCATGCCGTATTCGAGCGCGGTCACCGCCCGCTTGTCGGCTGCAAAACGGGTGTAGACCGAGAGGATCGTGTTCATCTGCAGCGTTCCTTGACTCTGAAGCCGGCTAAGGGGGCGGACAGAAATGGCCTCAGTTGCAGGCGGACTGTGCATGAACGTGGTTGAGGAATTGTAAACAGCCGCACCCCAAAAACTGGATTGACAAACGTCATTCCGGCACTCCTGACTTCCGTGCCGCCGTCCGGGCGATCGCCATGGCGCGGCGGTCCGTGTATACCGAGCCGCCACCGACACGGCGTCGGCCGGGACCCGGACGCCGTGACAGCCTGCCGGACCGGCTGCATGACGACCGTCTGGTCGGGCCAGGTCAGACCCTGTCGGCTGCCCGCTACCGCCGGGACCGCTGGCGCTGCTGTCCCATGCCCGTCGATCTTCGCAACCGCCCGGACGGCTGGGCGCGCAGACGCTGCCTCGTTACGCCCTGATCCGTTAATGTAGCATTAACCCGGCGGTTAGCCTGCTTTACGGAAGCTGCAGCGGATCGCTACCCTTCACGCGGTTCGGTCGACAACTCGGCCGATTGGTGCTGCGGCCGCACCCACCCATTTCAGTCTCGGCGCCCCGACGAAGCCGCTTGACCACGGGCTGCGCCGGGACGCGATAGCCAGGCAAGGTCGGAGGTCCTGCGTCTGGCTTTCCCTCGAGGCTGAACCGTGAGCGCGTCTTTCCGAACAGACATCCTGCCAGCGGCCGTGGTGCCGAGAAATGGATCCGCCGGTCGCGCCCGTGCAGGAGCAAGCCCTTGGCTTGGCCAGGCGTAGGCCGACCTCCATTGCCTACGCCGCCACGACCAGTGATTGCAGGTAGATCAGTAGTCCCGCCTCCAGCAGCTGATCCGGCGTCATAGGCAGCCGACGCCGTGTGCCGTCCGGCCCGCCCACGAACAGCGACGCCACCCCGTGCGCCAGTGACCACACATGCAGTGCCACCATCAGCGGCGGTGGCCGCCCTGCTCCGGTGCCGCAGACCAGGTCAGCCGCCCGCTGCACAACCTCGAAAGCCCGCTCCGAAGCCAGCAGCAGCGCCGGGTCATCCTCCAGCGGAAATCCTGGCGAGAACATCGCGGCATAAGACGCAGGCTCACGCCGGGCGAAGGCAAGATAGGCTCGCCCACATTCTTCAATCGCTCGTGCGGGGTCCGGCCGCCCACTGTTCCACCCCGCTTCCAGCTCGGCCGTAAACCGCTCGAACCCGCGCCGCGCAATCTCCGCAATCAGCGCGTTCCGGTCGCGGAAGTGCCGATAAGGCGCTGCCGGACTGACACCCACCGCTCGCGCGATCTCGGCGAACGCCAGTCCTGCCGGACCATGCTGCGCGATCAGGTCGAGCGCGCTGGCGATCAATGCCTCGCGCAGGTTGCCGTGGTGATAGCTGTTGCGCCCATCCCGCGACCCGCCGGGCGGGCTCATCGACAGGAAGCACGTCGCAGCGGGCGCGCATACCCAACGACCGGATGCGCTGCCGTCCTCGAATCACTCGACCCGCTGCTCCCGACCAGTCGTGCCACCAAGCATCCCCGCACGGCCAGTAGCCTTGGCCGCGCGGGGCTTTCACGCCTCAGCGGCGGCCCAGAATGTAACCGAGAACGAGGCCAACGCCCGCCGCGGCCAGCAACCCGGTCATCGGCTGATCAGCCACGAATTCGCGCGCCTGCTCGACGGCATCGCCGTAGTACTGCTGCGCCTGGCCGCTCGCCTGCTGGGCCTTGCCCTTGAGTTGCGTGCTCGTGTCGCCAGTCAGCCCACCGTAGGCGTCCTTCACCTTGCCGGTCGCGTCATCAAGCTTGCCTTCAACCTGGTTCTCGTCCATCCGCATCTCCTGTGTCGCCGCCATAAGACGGTCATTGGCGGGCATGGCCGGATTGTTCGGCCACCCGTGCCACGTATCAACGCGGGCAGGTGCCCCTGGATGCAACGCCGTAAAAACACCCGCCTAGGCGTGCGCCAAACGACAAGTTGCCGCCAGCACCTGCAGGCCGCGAGCAAAGTCTTCAGACGGCAAAACCGCAGCTTCTCTGCCGCGACCGCCCTCAGGAGGCGAGTGTGAGCCGCTTCATGAACGCCGAAAGACGGTGCCGCCGCATCTCGGAACGCGCTCGCCTGTCATCGGCCATGTAGTTCAGTTGCACCACGTAGCGCTGGCCCACGAACTGCTTGTGGCCGTGCCAGGTGGTTGGCCCGTTCGGGAACACCAGCAACGTGCCGTCCACCGGCGGCACCTCGACAGCATAGTCGCCGATATCGGCTCCGGTGCGCAGGAGACGCAGGCAACCCTCTTGGCGTTCCCAGGACCCGTGCTGCGGATTGAGATAAAGCAGCACGGTCACCAGCTTGGCTACCGAATCAGTGTGAATGCGCCCGTCCTTCTCGCGCGACTGCCCACGCAGCGTCACCATGGTTGGAGCGCCATTGAGGTCCAGGCCGAATTTTGCTGCCACAGCGGCGCGAAAGCGGGGACCTTCAAGCTCCACCATCAGTGCACGCCCGGCCCCGCTGAGACCCAACCCCGTCGTCGGGAACGAACCGCCACGTGCCATCTTCGGAAGATCGGCAACCACCTCCGACAATCCAGGTTGCGGCACGAATCCCTTGACCACCACATGACGGAACGGCTCGGTGCTGAACGGGGTCGCATCGAATAGGTCGTAGTCAAGTAACGCGGGCGCGTGTGGCATACCGGAATGTTGCCGTGTTGTCGCGACTTGGGCGAGATCGGACATCAGAGTCTACCTGTGCTGGTGCAGGATGCCTAGCGCCGCGCGGACAGGGAGGCAAGATCCTCAGGAAATAGACTTACGCTGCGTCGTGCCGTTACACCTTCGTTGCGGCCAGATCGCATCAGACAAGGTTTCAGGTGCGCTGGCTATGCCGGGCCTGGACGATCCGGTGGGTCGACAGATACTGCGCGCAACCGAGACTATCCACACCAACTGCGTTGTACGCGGTCCGCGTCACGCTGTGGCCGATGCACGATGAATCCTGCTGGGTCGGAACCGAAAGCCGCTCCGCAGCATGGCTGGCAAAGGCGAGGCACAGGCTCAGGGCGGCAACGGCCAGCACGGTTCTCATCTCTGCTTCCCTCTCGACCATCCGACATCACGCCAACGGCGCAGCGAGGAAAAGAGTTACAGCCTCTCGATTCGTTGAGAGTTGTACGGTCGGGAACACCATTGAGCGGCCGAGATTTGGCCGCACGCTGCCAGATGCCCGGCCTGCAGACGCCCGGCCTTCTGATCCCGACCTCAAGGCGATTGTCCGGGGCTCGGTCGTCCGGTATCGCCACGCCATGGACCAGGACGTGACGGATGCGGGCAAAACCGGGCCGGAGCCTGCCTACCGGGCCCGGGTGGCGCACGGCTTGCTCGCCGCCGACCCCACCCAGGCGCACGCCGCCGCCCGGCTGCAGGCGCTGTGGACTGCTCTCGGCGGCGACGGCACCTCGCGCGCTGCCCAGTCCGCCCCGCACCCGCAAGCCGCAGGCCGCAGGCCCGGCATCCTCGCGCGCCTGCTGCACCGCCGACCAGACCCAGTGCGCGGGCTCTACCTTGTCGGCGACGTCGGGCGCGGCAAGTCCATGCTCATGGATTTGTTCTTCAACACCGCACCGGTCGACCGCAAGCGCCGGGTACACTTTCACGAGTTCATGCAGGAGGCGCACGCCCGTATCCACGCCGGCAAACAGGCTATTCCCCCGGTCGCGGACCCGATCCCGCGCCTTGCCGACCAGCTTGCCGCAGAAGCCAGCCTGCTCTGCCTCGACGAGTTCCAGATCACCGACATTGCCGACGCCATGATCCTCGGCCGCCTGTTCGAGGCCCTGTTCGCTCGCGGCGTGGTCCTGGTGGCCACCTCGAACACCGCGCCCGACGACCTGTTCCGCGGCCGTCCCGGGCGCGATGCCTTCCTGCCGTTCATCGTCCTGATCAAGGCCAGCGTCGACGTTCTGCAGCTCGACGCCGGCCGCGACTTCCGCCGCGAACGCCTGCGCGAACGCTCCGCCTGGCACGTCCCCGCCGACGGCCGCGCCGAGCGCGCGCTCGACGCCGCCTTCGCCGCGCTCAGCCTGGGCGAGCCGCCCCACCCGGCAAGCCTGACCGTAGCCGGCCGCAAGGTCCGCCTTCCCGTCACCGCAGGCATCGTCGCGCGCTGCGACTTCGAGGCGCTGTGCGGCGAGGCGCTCGGCCCCGGCGACTACCTTGCCATTGCCAGCCGCTTCGCCATCCTGGTGCTCGACGCCGTCCCCTGCCTCGGCCCGGAGAACCACGATCGCGCCCGACGCTTCGTCACCCTGATCGACGCCCTCTACGAACACCGCGTGCAGCTCGTGGCCTCCGCCGCCGCCGCACCAGACGCCCTCTACGAACGCGGCAAGAACGCCGAAGCGTTCCGTCGTACTGCCTCGCGGCTCGAGGAGATGCAGAGCGTGGAGTACCAGGGGCTTGCGCACCTGACCTGAGCAAACAAGGCCAGAGGCGTCAGCCGCGGCTGCGTCGATTCGTCGTGCAGGCGGAGCACCACCGAGACCTGGCCGGCATCGTGGATGTCGCGCTCGGCGGGAGTGAGCGGGGCGGCGGCGCGCAGCTTCTTCAGGCCGTTGTAGAGACCGGTCATAGGGATCAAAGGGCCGCCAGCCCTTTGCGGGTCCAGGGCAGAGCCCTGGCCTTGCCGGTCCTGCATTCCTTCCATGCGAAACTTCCATCGCGTCCCGCCACCCACCTCCCGCTGCGGCGTTACCTTGCGCGACAGCGGGAGAAATCTAGGATGGTGCACACCCGAACGAAGCCGCAGGGTGCTGCGCGCACCTACGGCGTGCTGGTCGGCCACATCCTTAGCGGCCGGGAGTCCGGCGGCGCCTCGCCGCACTACCAGATCCTGGTCGAGGCCGCGGGTCGCTACCGGATCGCGGTGAACGTGCGCTCGGTGGACGGCAGCGACGTGCTGACGCTGTTCGACTCGGCGTTCACCCAGCCGACGCGGGCCGACCTGCCCGTGCGCGCGGCGAGTCCGGCGGGGTTCACGGCGCTCTCGACCGGTCCGGAGGGCGACGGCCTGGACTACATCCGCGACGGCTTGGTGGCGCTGGACCGGATGCAGCCCGCGGCGCCCAAGGGCGGACCGGGCGCGCTGGGCCCGCTGCTCGACGCGCAGGTGGCGGCCGCGGTGGCGGATGCGGGCTCGGTGGTGCTGGTGTTCGGCGAGTTCTTCCAGGACCCGGAAGCCGACCAGACATTTGGCTTCTCACCCGAGCGCGGCGTGCACGACGTGCACATGATGCAGGGCAACGCCGGCAGCGCCGGCAGCTTCGCCGACGACAATCGGGTGCGTGGCGACGGGGCACTGTTCCTGCGTGCAACCAACGGAACCACCGGCGCCCTGTTCGTGCGTTTCGCGACGCAGGCAACCGACACCGACCCGCAGACCGGCGCGCCTCTGACCTGAACGGCAGCGGGCACTGACGGGTGATTTCACCTCGGGGTAATCGATCAGGCGCGGCCGGCGTTGCAGGGTCTGCACATAGGGGGAAACGGTGCGATGGGCGAGACCAAGAAGGACGAGCTCCCGGGCGACGACGGCCAGTTCGGCGCGAACGTCGAGACCGAGAACTACGAGCCGCTACCGGAACCACCCGGCGCGCCTGCGGCGGAGCCCGCAAAGACCCCGGGCCAGCACCAGGAGCAGGGCGGCATGCGCTCCTAGGCCGGCTGCCAGGACCATTGGCAAGGTGAAACGAGACGAGACGCTCGCCCTCGACCGCATCAAAGGCAAGCCCTTGAGCTTTTCTCCTCTAACAAGACGGGGTCTGCGGCCCAGGGCTCCAGCGGATCGAGGGCAGCGCCCTCGCCTTGCCTCTTCCCCAGCCGGCCAGACCCTGCCGCGTCGACCCGTCTTGCACGGTCTGCTCCACGGCAGGACTGTGCGGTCATCACGCGGCAGGAGGCCAGGCATGGCACGCAACAAGATCGCCCTCGTCGGCGCCGGCAACATCGGCGGCACGCTCGCGCACATGATCGGGCTCAAGGAGCTGGGCGACGTCGTGCTGTTCGACGTGTTCGGCGGTGTGGCCGCCGGCAAGGCGCTCGACCTGATGCAGTCGGGCCCGGTGGACGGCTTCGACTGCGCGATGGCGGGCGGCTCGGACTACGCCACGATCGCCGGCTCCGACGTAGTGATCGTGACCGCCGGCTTCCCGCGCCAGTCTGGGATGAGCCGCGACGACCTACTGGCCAAGAATGCCGGCGTGATCGGCGAGGTCGCCGACGGGATCAAGCAGCATTGCCCCGGTGCGTTCGTGATCGTCATCACCAACCCGCTCGACGTCATGGTGTGGGTGATGCAGCAGCGCTCTGGCCTACCGCCGGAGATGGTGATCGGCATGGCAGGCATGCTGGACAGCGCACGGTTCAGGATGTTCCTGGCGCACGAGTTCGGCGTGAGCGTCGAGGACGTGACCGCGTTCGTGCTCGGTGGCCACGGCGATACCATGGTGCCGCTGACGCGCTACTCGACGGTCGCCGGCATCCCGATCCCCGACTTGATCGAGATGGGCTGGACCACGCAGGAACGGATCGACGCGATCTGCGCGCGCACCGCGAATGGCGGCGGAGAAATCGTCAAGCTGCTGGAGCGCGGTTCGGCGTTCTACGCTCCGGCGGCCTCGGCGATCGCGATGGCCGAGTCGTTCCTGCGCGACAAGAAGCGCGTGCTGCCCTGTGCTGCGATGCTACGCGGTGAGTACGGCATGCAGGACTTCTACGTGGGCGTGCCGGTGGTGATCGGGGCGAAGGGCGTCGAACGAATTGTCGAAGTGAAGTTCACCCCGGCTGAACAAGCGGCATTCGACAGGTCATGCGACACGGTGAAGAAACTGGTAGCGGATTTCCGCGCGCTCGGGGTCTAAACGGCAGGCAAGCAAGGCCTGGCTCCGCTTAT
>CAXSEF010000088.1:0-13288 GCA_964236535.1 uncultured Acetobacteraceae bacterium | reverse complement strand
CCTAGGTACCATTGATAGGAAGTTCCTGTATGAATGGTCAGGAAGCGCGGCGGCCGGGCAGGTGTTCGCTGATGCAGGGAGGAAGCGCGAAGGAAGCCACGTGGACCTCTGGGCTCCAGTATCGGGTACCACCCAGGATTGTAGCAGCCGCCGCGCGCTCGCGGATCAATGCAGCGTCAAGCGTTAAACCGGTAACAGTATTAGACGAGATTCCAATGGTCATAAAGCCGCCGACGTAGGTAGGTACAGCTACCAAGTAAGCACTAACAAAAGAAAAACACCGTGCTCGTCGCCGACTGGTTTCACACAGTTCCTTGGCCTGCATGAACGGAACCCCGCACTGGTTGACTACCACCCCTTCTGGTGTCAGGACACGGGCGCAGTTGCGATAAAACTCGTCAGTGAAAAGCGCCTCGCCAGCTCCTATAGGATCCGTACTATCTACAATGATGACGTCAAATGATGCGCTTGATGCGGCTGCGACAAAATCAACGCCGTCGCCGATGATTACCTGGGCCCTGGGATCGCTCCACGATTCACCTCCAAGATCGGGCAGAAATTCACGCGCGAGCCGAATCACATCACCGTCGATCTCAACCATGGTCGCGGACTGTACCGCTTTGTGGCGGAGAACCTGGAACAACACGCCGCCGTCGCCGGCGCCGATGATGAGCACCCGGGCTGCGGCGCCATGGGCCATGAGCGGCACGTGTGCTATCATCTCTTGGTAGATGAATTCGTCAGCTTGAGTGACCTGCACTACTCCGTCAAGTACCATCACACGGCCATGTGACATCGTTTCTACAACAACGATATCCTGGATAGCGCTTTTCACGTGAGCAAGTGTTTTGTGGACAGAGAAGCGTTGTCCCCAGCCAGGGTACAACGTTTCGTTTATCCAAAATCCTACCATCGCAATCTCCAGCCCCGCGAGCCTTCCAAGCGACCGGACTGACGCAGCCCGGACCCGGCCTCGGTCAGAACACGCGGCCGCGACGCTGTTCGTCGACTTCGATCCGATCGGCCTGAAACAAGGCCTGCATCACCGGGATGGCTAAATGCGGATCGCACGCGCCGCACATAAAAATGTCGATTGCGGCAAAGTCCCGCTCGGGCCAAGTATGGATTGAGATGTGGCTTTCGGCCAGCACGATCACGCCCGAGACGCCGCCGTTGGGCGAAAAATGGTGGAAGTGGCTGTGCAGGATGGTCGCACCTGCAGCAATTGCTGCACTACGCAGCGTACGGTCAATCGCATCCGGATCGCCGAGATTTGTCGCTCCCCAGAGATCGACGAGAAGATGCGACCCCGCATACTTCATACCGTCTTTCTCGACGAAGTAATCCTTCGGCCCCTCGCCAGCGAAGCCGGAAAGGACAGCGACGGACATCTGGTTATTGCTCGGAAGCTCCGAGACCATCCCCAGTTGAGCAAGTGCGTTCATCACGTACCCCCAAACCAGCAGACAGCCTGTTGGACGAATTCGTCCCCTTGGGCCAAGGCCGCCGGAGATAGTATCTATGGAAAGGCTACGCAAGCAGAAATCGGGCTTCGCAGAGAGATCGTTGCGGCGCACGACAAATTAAGCGACGCGCTGGGCGCGTCGGAAACTATTGGCAACATCGTTCGCCGCCTGTCCTTCGGAGCTATCGGGTATTGACCACGTGCAGCTCACCGGGGGCTGCGCGGGCAAGGACCATTTCCGCGGCAGAGCGCGGCAGGTCGGCCGCCGCCTTCACCGGGGCGGCAGTCAGAAGCTGGAACAGGTCGTTGCGCGGCCCATGCGTCAGCCTGGCACCGGCGGAAGCCTGCAGCCCTCGCAGCGTCGACTCGTCGCCAGCCTGAGCCGCGACGGTCGCGGTGCGCAGGACGATCTCCTGCTGTTGGGCGTCGAGAGAGCCGTGATCGGGGACGAGCAGACTGTTTAACTCCCTAAGCGCGACCAGAGCGCCCGCCCAGTCATGCGCGCTAGCTAGCAACGAGGCACGTAAGTCCAGGGCGGTAGGAGCGTGCTGGCCCTCAAGGAGAGCGAACGCACGCTTCATGTCCCCGGTGCGGGCCGCCGCGCGGGCCTCGATCAACAGTCTCTCGGTCTGGATCGGCTCCGGTAACCCAGGCAGATCTGAGGCGGCCAGTGCTACCAGTGCCGCTGCGCCATCGCCCTGGTCAAGATGTAATTCAGCTAGTCGTGCGCCGATCGTGGCCCGTGTCGGATCCGTGCCGGCAGCGTTCATCAGCTTTTCCAGGACCGGACCTGCGCGTGCGGGCAAGTCAAGTGCCACCAACAGGTCGGCAAGCCGCGGGGCCAGTTGGCGCATGAGATTGCCGGTCGGCAATAGCGTCGCATTTTCTTCGACCATCGAGATCATGTCCAGCGCCGGCACCGGCGTCGCTGACGGGTGCTCGATCAAGCGAGATAGCAATAGTGCGGCACGCTCCTGGATCGCTGGACGATTGTCCGGGAACAAGGTTGCGGTCTCGCGCAGGAGCGCCAATGCTGCCTTTATATTACCGGCCTGCGCACGAAGCTCCGAGGCGCGCAGCCGCACGCTCTCCTCGCGCTCGTCGCCGCGCCACGCGACAATTTGCCGCTCCATGGCGTCAGCGGCAGTGGCGACATCAATCCGGCCGGCTTGCAGCCGCAGCTCGATCGCCGCCCGGGCCGCTCTTGCCCTCACCAAGCGGTCACGACCTTGTCCGAGCGTGTCAAACACTAGCAGCGCGCCCTCGATGTCGCCGCTTTGCCTGGCGAGCAGTCCCCGAGCAAAGGTAAGCTCCGCCTCGTCTGCGACCCGGTTTATCATCGCCTGCGCGGCCTTGGCTCCAGCCGGCCCGGCCTGCGCCATGGTCTCCGCGGCGAGCGGCAGCAGGCGCTCTCGCAGCGGAGGCGAATATGACAGCAGCAGACCAGCATCGGCGGCAAAAACCTCGGCCGCATCGGGCGAGCCCTCGTTCAGCATGGCGGCGCGCACTGCACGCCACAGCGCCACGTCGTCGGAGCCGTCGAGCTCGCGCAGCATCAGGCCCTCGGTTTCATTGGGGCGTCCAGCGAGCAGTGCCGCAATGCCGGACAGAAATGCCGCTTCAGGGTCCGACGCGTGCTCCGGTCCCTCGCGCCGGGCCAGCAAGAGCACACCCTGCGCTTCGGCGTCGAGGCCCAGCGCGAGCATGGTCGTGGCGGCGGCAATACGCGCGGAGTAACGGCCGAGGGCCGGCGCGGTCGCTGCCGCGGCGAGCTGATCGTCCAGCCGATGCAGCAATGCCTCTCGGGGCAGGGACGGGAAATTCACCCGGGTCGCAAAGGCTGCCGCATCGAGCGATCTCTGCCGCTCTAGCGACGCTGGCGGTAGAGCAAGCGGCGGCTCACCGGAGGCGCCGAGCACGAAGCGGTCGGCTAGAGGGCGCAAGGTGATCCGGTCGGACGCAGGCTCGACAGCCACGCCCAGCAGGGTCTCGAGTATCGTAAACTCAGATGCCTTCCTGGCCAGCCCGACGCCCTGGCCTGACTCGCGCTGGGTGCCTATAAGCAGATCGCTGCCGCCGGTCGGATCGCGCACCACCACCACTCGGCTAGGCGCAGCGGCCTCCAGAGTCAGGGTCGGTCCGGACGACGTGATCTGGATCGGTTTCAACGCCAGCTCTGGGTCGCCGACGTCGATCTGCCAGCCGCCGGGCCGGCGTTCCAGCTGGACCGCCTGGGCATCCCCGACTTGCAGGCTGAGTAGGGTCGCATCGGTCAGCAAGTGAAGCTGGGCGTGTCCGAACACGGCGTCGCCGGTGAGGCCGGACAGGTCGATGGGCCGTGGAGTGTCAAAAACCACCTGCAACTGGCCGCCGGCGCGAAACGCTGCGGCGCCGACTTCTGGGCCGAAAGGCACAAGCATTGCTGAGCCGTCCTGCCCGGGCCGCGACAAGCGGGTAGCGAGCAGGGCGAGCGAACCGGAACCGGGCACAGCAGGCGCTGCGACGCGAGGAGTTGGCGGCGGCGAGAGTTGCGTGGCAGGCAGCGGGGTCGGGGTGACGGCCGACTGGTCCGGGACGCGGTCCATGTGGGCGATGGGAGTCTCGGATGATGGTGCCAGGGGGTCGGAATAGGGCATTTTCGCGGGCTCGGGCTGGGCAGGCTGAGCATCGAGAATGTCGATCACAATTCGTCTGCCGCGCTGCGTTGTGTGCACATGACTGCCGGCCTCAATCGTGATCACCGCCTGCCCTGCCCCGCCGGTCACCCGTCGGATATTACGGGCCGGGCCGGGGACGTCGGCGATGGACGCCCTGCTGTCGAACCGGATGGTGACCTGGTCGCCCGCCTGGACTACGTGGAACCCTACGGGCGCTGGGAATTCGAATACCAACCGGCCGAAATTGGGGTGGTTGCCGAGATGTGCGGTGATGCCGTGTCGCACGGCATGCTGACCTGCGGGCCGCGGCGCTGCAGCCTGACCCGCACCAGCCAACAGGGGAGCCAACGCAAGGGCGAGAGCGAGTCTGTCAAGCCAGATCCGCGCTGAGGGTCGCGGCACCCCACAGGTCGGATTGGAACGCGGCCTGGCTGCGGGAACCCCACCGACCAAGAGCCGCCGCGTACGCGCCTCAACCACCGGCGGCCGTCACGCTGGGCTGGTTACGCTGCTGAGCCAGGCGCGAGGTCACTAGGCGAGCCCGTTCCGGCTGCATCGCCGCGAGGACCAGGGCAGCCTTGCCTTCCTTCATGCGGTCGAGGACCGGGAGCAGGACGGCGAGGTCGAGATCGTTGAAGATCACGGCGGCATCCTTCGGCTTCATTGCTTCGTATGTGCGCACGAGGCCCGACCAATTTGCCTCGTCGTGCTGTTTGCGGTCGGCGTCCAGTGTCTCGAGCCGAGCCTGCAGCGCAGTCAGCTGTTCGACCCGGTCCGACAGCTTGTGCTCAGCCGCCGACAGCACTGCCTCGCGCTCGCCGGTTGCGCGGTCGCGCGCGTCAAGCTCGAGCTTGCGGCTACGCAGATCCTGTAGCAGCGCGCGCTCAGCCTCTCCGACCGGCGGAGGCGCCGGTTCCGCGCTGGGCGTGAGATGGGGGAGCAACGAGGGGTGGCCGGGTGTCTCGCCGGGTGCTGGCGTTGCTGCCTCGGACCCGCGTGGCGAAGGCGCGCTGTCGACGGTCCCGGCAATCGCCGAACTCGGGGGTTGGAGCGGCGGTGCGGCACCCTGGTTCTCGGGCCCGGCAGACTTTATCGCAGGAGTCTGCGCGCGAGCTGCCGACATCATCGCCGCCTCCATGGTGACGGAGCCGGTGGCAAGCTGGATCAAGTCGATCGTCTTCACCGCGAGCAGGGCGCCGAGCACTGTAATAGTGGCCGGAAGTAGCCTCGGGTGGGGGACGCGCAGCTTCATGGCAACCTCACTTCGCAAGCTTGAGAGCGCGCAGCAGGTCGTGTTCGGCCTGGCTGCGGACACGGGTGTCGGGCTCGGCGCCGGCCGCTAGGGTTAGCATCCGCTCCTCCGCCCGTGGCTCGGAAGCACCCTGGCGCGCGCGCGGAGCTTCGGTGATGACGCGGCTGTGGCGGACCAGCGCGTCCATGCGGTCGGCGAGCTTCTCGCCGCGCTCGGTCAGGAAAGCGAGATCGCCCTTGAGGGCCTCCGCGCCCTCGATCTGCCGAGCGATCTGCCGTCCGGCACCGTCGGCAGCGTCGCGCAGGCGCTCGACGCCGTGCTCTGCCTGCCGGGTGCTGTCGTTAAAGCCGCCGATCAGCGCCTCCAGCACCGCCCGGTCGCGCTTGAGTACGCCGAGTGCCCGCTCTAGCCGCAGGGCGTGAAACAGCGTGGCTGCGAGCAGCCCAAGCAGAACAACCTCAAGTAGTAGCTGCATCCCACCCATTCTGGGCCTCCGGACTTGGTGAACCTGTTGCCAGCGGCGGGCCGGGCCCGCCTCACTGGATCAGCATGTCGGTGAACAGCACGTCGGACACATGGGCGGGGGCCACCGCATCCTCGGCGCGATTGAGCAGCTCCTCGCGCAGGCGATAGGTGCTGGCAGAGCCGCGCATCTCCTCCGGCCGGGTCTCACGCAGGTAGGTCTGGAACAGGTCCAGCAGTCGCGGCATGGCGGCGGTGATCGCTGCGACGTCGTCCGGCTTCGCCGCCTCGAGCTTCACCTTGAGCTTGATGAAGCTATTGCGCTTGGGGCCGGCGTTGAGGTTGGCGACGATCTCCGGAAGCTCAACAAATACCGGGGCCTGCGGTTTTGCGGCCTCGGCCTTGGCGGCCGCGGCAGCTTCCTTGTGCCCGTGCCCGCCCAACAGACCGCTGAACCACACGCCAGCGCCGGTGCCGCCCACCAGCAGCGGTGCCAGCACGATCAGCAGGAGTTTCTTTTTGCCGCCCCTTGCCGGGGTGGCTGCGGCGATTACGTCCGTGGCCGTTGCACTCATCAGGGGATTCCTCGCCGCCGTCCTGACGGGCTGGGCCAATCCTCACCTGAAATGGTTAATAACAGGTTTGCCTGAACGCTTAGCCCGGCAGCATCGGCCTGCGCGGCATAAAGTGCCGGGCAAGTCTGATGGAACGTTGCAGAAGAATTGTTATTTTACAGCTTCTTGGCGTTGGCATACTGGTTGCAGAGCCGGTGGTAGTGACAACGGACGCTCGCCATGAACAACACGATCAGCATCGCGCTCTCCCGACTCGTCGTGCAGCAGAGGGCGCTCGACGTCGCCGCCGGCAACCTCGCTAACGTGAGCACGCCGGGCTACAAGGCCGAGCGAGTGGTGTTCTCCGACTGGCTCAGCAAGCAGAACGGCACCGACATTGCGGCCGGCGATCGCACGTTGGCCTACGTGCAGGACCGAGCGACCTACCGCGACCAGTCCCAAGGCGCGTTCACCCATACCGGCAACCCCCTTGACTTTGCGATCGGCGGTGAGGGCTACTTCACCGTCGCCACCGCGCGCGGCACCCGGCTGACCCGCGCCGGCCGCTTCGAGCTGCAGCCCGACGGCACCATCGCAACCGCGAACGGCGATGCGCTGCTCGACGCAGCCGGGCAGAAACTGCAGGCCTCGCCCTCCGACACCCAGATCAGGGTCGCGGCCGATGGCAGCATTAGCAGCGAAAACGGCCAGATCGGCACAATCGCCGTGGTGATGCCCGAGCAGCCAAATACCATGCAGGCCGAGGGATCGAGCCTGTTTAACGCGCCGTCAGGCACCAGCCTGGTCGTCGCACCGCGCATTACCCAGGGAGCCGTCGAGGACAGCAACGTGCAGGCGACCGCCGAGCTCACCCGCCTGATGACGATCCAGCGCGAGTTTGAATTCACCTCGCAGTTCATGGAATCTGAAGGACAGCGCCGGCAGAGTGCGATCGACAAGCTCATGCGTAGCGGCACCAGCTAACGCCTTTTCGGCACCGACGACGTCCGATCGACCCAGGAGAGACCGACATGCGTGCACTCGACATCGCCGCCACCGGAATGCAGGCGCAACAGACCAACGTGGAGGTCATCTCCAACAACATTGCCAACATGAGCACGACCGGATTCAAGCGCCGCCGGGCCGAGTTTCAGGATCTGATGTATCAGAACCTGCGCCGGGTTGGCTCGGCGAGCTCGGACAACGGCACCGTTGTACCTTCGGGCGCGCAGGTCGGTCTTGGCGTCAAGACGGCGGCAATCTACCGCATCACGGAGCAGGGCAACCTGCAACAGACCGGCAACACGCTCGACTTGGCGATCCAGGGGCACGGCTACTTCCAGATCACCCTGCCGTCCGGGGACACCGCCTATACCCGTGACGGCACGTTGGCCATGGCGCCAGACGGCACCATCGTCACCGCCGACGGCTATCCGGTGGTACCCGGCATTACGGTGCCAAACAATGCCACCTCCGTAACAGTCAACGGCGCCGGTCAGGTACAGGCGACCATAACCGGAGCCACGACGCCAACCACGCTTGGACAGCTGCAGCTTGCGACGTTCCCGAACGAGGCAGGGCTCGACGCCCAGGGCGACAACCTGTTCCTGCAGAGCGGAGCGTCCGGCACCGCGGTGACCGGCGTACCCGGCGCGCCGGGCTTCGGGACGGTCATGCAGGGTTTTGTCGAGACGTCAAACGTCAACGTGGTCAGCGAAATGAGCAACCTTATCACCGCGCAACGCGCCTACGAGATGAACAGCAAGGTTATTACGGCATCTAACGAGATGCTGCAGACCCTGACTCAGTTGCGCTAGCCGTGACCGGTGCGCGTCTCCTGCCGTTGCTGTTCGCACTCGTCACCGCTCCGGCACTGTCTGCCACGCTCCGACCGTTCGCCACGGTCGAAGGCGCGGTTGTGCATCTCTCCGACCTGTGGGACGGCCTGGATGCCGGCACGGATCGTCCGCTCGGGCCGGCGCCGCTGCCCGGGGCGCGCTTCGCCGTCGAGTCGGCGCAACTCGTCGCGATCGCGCGCCAGTTCGGCATCGACTGGCACACCGCCTCGCCTGCCGATCGCGCTGTGGTGGCGCGCGACGGCCGGCCAATGGCGCGCGAGGCAGTGCTGGCGTTGCTGCGCCCGGCGCTGCTCGCGGCCGGAGCGCCGCAGTCGGTCGAGCTTGATGTGCCGGCGTTTGCCCCCCTGCTGCTGCCCAACGCCGGGGCAACGCAACCGGAGATCGAGCAGCTCGACTACGACCCGGTGAGCGGGCGGTTTTCGGCTAGTGTGGCCGCGGCAATCGACGGTGCAGAGCCGGTTCGCACCCGCATTGCGGGCACCGCGATGGCAATGATGGACGTGGTCGTGCTGGCACGACGTGTAGCGCCCGGAACCATGCTAGATCCTACCGACCTCGCGACCGCGCATGTGCGGCTAGTCGCAGCCCACGTCCCGATCGTCGAGTTGGCCGAGCAGGCGCACGGCATGGCACTGCGTCATACCGTCGTCCTTGGTCAACCGATACCGCTCGCCGACCTCGTGCGCCCGCCCGCGGTCACCCGAGGCGCCTTGGTGGCGATCGAGCTCGATGGGCCAGGAATTACGCTGTCCGCACAGGTGCAGGCGATGGATGACGGCGCGGTCGGCGAGCGCATCCGCGTGCTCAATTCCGGCTCACGCGCAGTGCTGTCGGCCGTCATCGACTCGCCTGGCCAAGTGCACGTCATGGCCAACAGCAGTCCGCTGGTGCCGGCTGCCGGCAGCCGCCCGCCCGTCACCTTCGCCGAAGCCCTGCCCCGATGAGACGCACCCTGCCCTTCCTGCTGATCATCAGCCTGCCGGCCTGCGGCACCCTGAGTAGCCTGTCCGAGGTTGGCCGGCCACCGGCTATGACCCCCTCCGGCGACCCGACGCAGAGTGCGGACTACCGGCCCCTGACCCTGCCGATGCCGCGTGCACAGGGCGCTCCTGCCGACGCCAATAGCCTTTGGCGCACCGGCAGTCGAGCATTCTTCAAGGACCAGCGCGCAGCGCAGGTGGGCGACATCCTGACCGTGGTGGTCAACATCACCGACGCCGCCGACGTTGAGAACAACAGCAACGCATCCAGAAACGCTGCCGAACAGATGGGGGTGCCAAGCCTGTTCGGGTTGGAGGGCCAGCTGCCCAAGATCCTGGCCAAGGCGACGGCGGCATCGCTGGTCTCGACCAGCAGCTCGAACAACAACACTGGCACCGGCATCATAAAGCGGAACGAGACCGTGACGCTGCGGCTGGCCGGTCTGGTCACTCAGGTGATGCCGAACGGCAACCTGGTGGTGCAGGCGCGTCAGGAGGTGCGGGTGAACAGCGAGTTGCGCGACCTTGCGGTGAGCGGAGTGGTGCGACCACAGGACATCGCAAGCGACAACACGGTGCTGCACGACCGCATGGCGGAAGCCCGCATCTCCTATGGCGGCCGCGGCCAACTGACGACAGTGCAGACACCGCGCTGGGGCCAGCAGGTACTCGACTCGGTGCTGCCGTTCTGAGCGAGCCACAATCAATTCGGCTCAGTCGTCGCGGTGCACCCGCTCCATACGCTCGTGGCGCTCCTGAGCCTCGATTGACAGCGTTGCGATCGGACGCGCCTCCAACCGCTTCAGACCAATCGGCTCGTCGGTCTCCTCGCAGTAACCGTACGAACCACCTTCGAGCCGGGCAAGAGCTTGGTCGATCTTGGCAATAAGCTTGCGGGCGCGGTCGCGAGTACGCAGTTCCAGTGCGCGGTCGGTCTCGACGCTAGCCCGGTCGGTGATGTCGGCCTCGTGGATACCGCCTTCGGAGAGGCTCGCCAGCGTTCCGTCGGCCTCGCGCAGCAGGTCTGCGCGCCAGCGCAGCAGCTTGCGGCGGAAATACTCCACGTGCAGCGGATTCATAAAGTCTTCGGACTCGGAGGGACGGTAGTCGGCCGGCAGGGTGATCATCATGCGCGAGCGCGTCCTCAATGCCATAGGCGTGCCGAAACGCGGGCCTTATAGCCAGACCGCCGCCCTACGCCAAGGCCTGCCTAGCTCGTCTCTGACACTGTCACCTTGTTGCATCATCCGGTAGCAGGAACCCCGCCATCCGGGAGGCCGCGGCGGGCCAACTCAATGCGCACGCGCAGACCGACAGAGCCTAGCAGCGCTGCGAGTTGAGGATCGTCGGCATGCGGCATGCGGCTCAGCAGCGCGGACAGTTGGCCGAGCGCATCGCGCTCGCCGCCTCCGCCGAGCAGCGCCCTCTGCAGTTCGGCCAACGCATCGAGCACCTCGCTGCCATGCCGGCGGGCATCACGGTCACGCAGCGCCGGGTCATCGACTGCCGCTCCTGCCTCCTGAAGGGCGAGTAGCGCGTCGAGGCTGCGAGCTGCTGCGGCGCCTGCCGGGCTCTGCGCTGCTGAATTACCAGCGGCATCGGGCAGGCGGAACGTGGCACCCGAAACGCCAGCGGCTTTCGGCGCCTCGCTGGCGCGCATGGCCGCAGCCGATCCGATCTTCATCATGCTGGCTCCTTCTGCCCTATCCGTCCTGCCACTCGGCAGGAATTGCCGTCTTCCGCAGTGCGACCGCCCCGAACGAGACACGCCGGAGCAGCTGGTACGCCCGTTGCTGTGACACCGACGTCGGCAGTAGCGGCCAGCTCCGTGCCGGGACGCTGGGTCGCTTCACGCCAAATAATGCCCGCCAATGATTTATGTTTCGGAAACCAGTCCCGTGCGATCTGTGCTGATGCCCGATGTTCTGCGGCCCGCCCTACTCGCCCTGCTCGTCCTGCTGCTCGCCGGCCTGTCTCCGGCCTGGGCGCAGGTAAGGATCAAGGACATCGCCGATGTCGAGGGCGTGCGGGAGAACCAGCTCGTCGGCTATGGGCTGGTGGTCGGGCTGAACGGCACTGGCGATCGGCTCGACAATGCAGTGTTCACCCGCGAGTCATTAATCGGCATGCTTGAGCGACTCGGCGTCAACACACGCGACCAAGCGGCCAAGCTCGAGACCAAAAACGTGGCCGCGGTGATGGTCACTGCCACGCTCCCCGCCTTCGCACGCAGCGGCGGGCGCATCGACATCACTGTCTCGGCGATTGGCGACGCGTCGAGCCTTTTGGGCGGCATGCTGCTCGTCACCCCCTTGCTGGCCGCCGATGGCGACGTCTATGCCGTGGCGCAGGGCGCGCTGGTAACCAGCGCCTTCTCCGCCCGCGGCGCCGCCGCATCGATTACCCGAAACGTACCTACATCCGCCCATGTCGCCAACGGCGCCACGGTCGAGAAGGAAATCCCGTTCGAGCTTGGCCGTGCGAGTCAAATCCGTCTTGGGCTGCGTAATCCCGACCTCACCACCGCGATGCGGGTCGCCGAAGCGATCGGGCGCATCGGCTTTTCGGCACACGCCGCGGATCCGCACACCATCGACATCGCACTCGACGGACGCGACGTTGTATCCAGCCTGGCGCGGATAGAGGAGCTGACAATCTCGCCGGACAGTTCAGCCGTCGTGGTAATCGATGAGACCAGCGGCACCATCGTGATGGGCGCCAACGTCCGCATCAGCACGGTGGCGATCGCGCAGGGCAACCTCACGATCAAGGTCAGCGAGGCGCCACAGGTTAGCCAGCCGGGTCCGCTCTCGAATGGCCGCACCACGGTGGTGCCGCGCACCAGCGTCTCGGTTGACACCCAAAGCGACCGCAAGCTGGGGATCCTGCCGGGACAGCCGACGCTGCGCGACTTAGTCGGCAGCCTGAACGCCATGGGGATCGGGCCGCGCGACCTGATCAGCATCCTGCAATCCATCAAGGCCGCAGGCGCGCTGCAGGCCGACCTTCAGGTGCGTTGATGAGTATTGTCCTGCCACCGCCCGCGACCACGCTCAGCCCGGCCCAGCAACAGAAGACCCTGGCCGCCGCCAAGGATTTCGAGGCGATGGCGCTGAACGAGATGCTAGCACCCATGTTCGCGACCACCGATGGCTCCAAGGGCTTTTTCGGCGGCGGCGCGGGCGAGGAGACCTGGCGCCCGATGCTTATCAACGAAATGGCCAAGAAGATCGCCGATGCCGGCGGGCTGGGGCTGGCGCAGCCGATCTACCAGCAGATGCTCCGGTTGCAGGAAGCCGGCCCGGGACATGCCACGCCAGGAAAGGCAATGTGATGACCGCTCGCCTCATGCAAGCTGCCCAGGCGCTTGCGGAGCTGCTGGCCGCCGAAAACGCCGCGCTCAACGCCCATGACCACCTGCGCGCGACGGCGATGCTGGAGCGCAAGCAGCGTTTAGTCGGCAGCTTCGAAGCCGCGCAGGCGGCGGCACCGACGCTAACAGGGCAGGACCGGGACCACGCGCGAGAGGTCGGCTGCACGCTGCAGGCACTTGCCGTGCGCAACGTGGCACTGCTGGAGCAGGCGATGGAGATCCAGTCGCGGGTTATCAGCATCGTCGCAGCGGCAGCGCGCCAGCAGGTCCGGGCGAGCGCGGTGCCTGCCGGGTACGGCCGCAAGGGCGCGGTGCCCGCAGCTTCGCGTCCGGCGGCTTATGCCATGGTGGCGCGCGCCTAGGGTTCGGCCTCATAGCCAGCAGGTGACGGCTCCGGCGAGGTAGACTGCGCCGAGGGAGTTGGCTGCGAGCTTGTCGTAGCGGGTCGCGATGCGGCGGTAGTCTTTCGGCGTGCAGAACATGCGCTCGATGGCGATGCGGTCGCGGTAGAGCACGCGGCTGAAGCAGCTCTTCCACGGGCGGGGGGGCTTGGGCGGGATGTTCGGGACCGCACCCTGATCCTCGATCTGCTTGCGGATGGCGTTGGTGTCGTAGGCCCGGTTGGCCATGACTGACCAGCCTCCACTGGGTGATCCGGGTGAAATCTTGGTTCAGAGTGACGCCGA
>CAXSEF010000087.1:12527-13595 GCA_964236535.1 uncultured Acetobacteraceae bacterium | reverse complement strand
CCAGGACCAAACACCTAGAGGGAAATGGCGGCGGCGCATGACCGTCGGTTTCGCTGACCCAGGCCATCCTGGCGTCGAGAAACGAGATGAGCTGCTGCATCTCGCCGACCTTGCGTGCAAGACGACTCACGCTGATCGGCCAGAAAGGCGAGCAGCTTGGAAGTGTCATGGACGGCTTGTATCTTGATAAGTGAACTGACTTCCTCGAGGGACCCAATCGCCTGCCCGATCCGGATCACCCGCGCGTCGGGGCTGGGCGAGCGCCTCAAGCCCGATGCCGCAACGTTCCCTGACACGTTCGCGTCGGATGGCGTGATGGAGCTGCCGTTTGCTCCACTTGGCTTCAAGGCGCTCCTTGAAGGCCGGGACGCCACTGCCGCCCATTTCGAGATGGCGTCGAAGCTGATCAAGCTCACGAACATGTCCCACGCCGCCCCTCATGAAACGAGTGATCCCGAAGTCGTCATCGTCGAGTTTGCCGGGACTGGCCGAGGTCAGACCACTGGCGAACGTTACAACCAAGGCTGTATGTCAGTAATCCGGGTGCATGAGGGAAATGTCCTAGTTTATAAAAACTACTGGAACTCGATCGCCGTTCTGCGGGCCCTGAAAGACGAGGAAATCTTGAAAGCCTTTGCTGTGGGCTGATTACGACCTGACGCCTATGCGGCCGCCGCTTTCGGCAGGCCGTGTGCAAGACTGGCCAACTCACACTGCAGCACGTTGATCGGCAGTCAGGGCCGGGGCTGTCCGTCAAGGACTGTGTTGCATGGATCGGATGCCAGGCGTGGAGCACCTGCCTGCATCGGCGTGACGGGCAGCGAACGGAACTGACCGGCAGGGCGAGCGGAAGCGGTCGTTGTGCAAGTGCGTCCTGAGGTTCTTCCGCTTCTGCCGCGCCGTGTTAGTTTCTGATCATGAACCGAGTCCTGACCAGATCGATCGTGCGACCATTCCCGCAGTCCGCAGCCGCCTCTGCGGACGGTGTCTGCCACGCCTTGCCATCTCTCCGGCCGGCACCATGCGCCTCGCGCCGTGCGTGACGACCGGCAAGGCATCGGGGCGCAG
>CAXSEF010000087.1:0-12427 GCA_964236535.1 uncultured Acetobacteraceae bacterium | reverse complement strand
GCCGGCCGGACAGCCTGCCGCCGCTGCAGCCCTCGATAGGCTCCGACATCCCGGCGCGCCTCGACCGCCTGCCGTGGAGCCGCTTCCACCTCCTGGTCGTCGCGGCTCTGGGCATCACCTGGATCCTCGACGGGCTGGAGGTGACGATCGTCGGGTCGATCGGCCCGATGCTGCAAGACCCGCGCACCCTGTCGCTGAGCATCGCCCAGGTCGGCAGTGCCGCCTCCGCCTACGTCACCGGCGCGGTCGTCGGGGCGCTGCTGTTCGGCTGGCTCACCGACCTTGTCGGCCGCAAGGTGATCTTCAACATAACACTGCTGGTCTACGTCGTCGGCGTGCTGCTTTCCGCCTGTGCCTGGAACTTCTGGAGCTTCATGCTGTTTCGCGCCATCACCGGCATGGGAATCGGCGGCGAGTATTCGGCCATCAACTCCGCGATCGACGAGCTGATCCCGGCCCGCCTGCGTGGTCGTGTTGACCTCGCCATCAACGGCACCTTCTGGGTCGGCGCCGCCGCCGGCGCGGGTGCCTCCATTCCGCTGCTGAGCGGCCACTGGGTGAGCGTCGGCCTCGGCTGGCGGCTCGGCTTCGCCATCGGCGGCGTGCTCGGCCTGTGCGTGCTGCTGCTGCGAAGATGGGTGCCGGAGAGCCCCCGCTGGCTCCTCGCCCATGGCCGCGCCGACGAGGCGCGGCGGATCATGGACGAGATCGAGCGCCGTGCCGGTGGGGTGACGGTGCGCGCGATCCCCTGTACCATGACTATCCATCCGCAGGTCCGCTCCGGCCTGCTCCAGGTCGCGCGCACCATGCTCGGTCGCTACCGGATGCGCTCGCTGCTGGCGCTGACGCTGATGGTCGCGCAGGCGTTCCTGTTCAACGCGATCTTCTTCACCTACGGCATGGTGCTGCAGGCCTTCTACCAGGTCTCCAACGACGAGATCGGCCTGCACATCCTCCCGCTCGCCGCCGCCGCCTTCCTCGGTCCACTGCTGCTCGGGCCGCTGTTCGACACGCTGGGCCGCCGCCGCATGATCGCCGGCACCTATGCCGGCACTGCCGTGCTGCTCGCGATCACCGCCGTGCTGTTCGGCGAGGACCTGCTGACCGAGCAGACCCAGACTCTGTGCTGGTCGGCGATCTTCTTCGTCGCCAGTGCCGCTGCCAGCTCCGCCTATCTCACCGCCAGCGAGATCTTCCCGCTGGAGACCCGGGGCCTCGCGATCGCGCTGTTCTACGCTATCGGCACCGGCGTCGGCGGCATCGTGGCCCCGTACGTGCTGGGTAGCCTGATCGGCACCGGCAGCGCCTGGGCAGTCAGCGGGGGCTATGCGGTGGCAGCAGTTCTGATGCTGGGCGCCGCCGCGACTGAGATGGTTATCGGTGTGGACTCCGAGGGCTGCTCGCTGGAGAGCGTCGCCCTGCCCGCCAAAGCCTAGCGCGTCCACGCCCGGCCCTGTTGCCGGCGCCCTGACGGGCTCGCCCATCAATTCCTGCGACCGTGCACCATGTCGCGTCTCCCATGCAGGCTGCTGCGTCCTCGTCATCGGCGCGGAAAGGGCATCGGCCGCGAAACCGTGTTGCGGCTCGTGGCCGGCTTCGCCGACATGGTCACCGAACCGCGACCCGGCGGAGCTGGCCAGCCTGACCCGGGACCGGCACGGAACTCCTTGTGCGCGGCATCGGGAGCGTCAGCCGTCCACGTCTGGGCAGGCAGGTACCGGGTCGGAGGCCCAGCGCGGCGACCAGGGTGCGTAGGCGTCGGGGCAAGCGTCGGCCGCGACACGGCCATCATTCCTGCACTATCCTGCAACCGGAAGACGCAAACCGGCTTCCGGCAAGAAGGAGGATGGCTGTTGCATCGACGTATGCTGCTCTGGGCTGGGGCCAGCAGCCCGCTTCTGGCCCTGCCCTGGCCCCGCTCCGGCGCGGCCGATGCGGCACCGGCTGCCGAGACGCCTGCGGCGCTCGCGACCGGCGCGTTCGACGCTGCCACCGTAAGACGCATGGCGCAGGAGATGTCGCGTCGTCCCTTCCAGGCGCCTGACACTGCGTTGCCCACATCCCTCGACCACCTGACCTACGACCAGTATCGCGGCGTGCGGTTCCGTACCGAGCACGCGCTGTGGCGCGGCCAGGACCTGCCGTTCCAGGCGCAGTTCTTTTCTCGTGGCTTCCTGTATCGTGAGCGCGTCGACATCCTTGAGGTCGCCGGCGGACAAGCAACCCGGGTGCCATACAAGTCGGAGCTGTTCGACTACGCAGACCCCGCCACCCGTCCTGCCCTCTCGCCCGCGACCGAGGAGCTCGGCTTCGCGGGGTTTCGTATCCATGCGCCGATCAACCGGCCGGACGTCTACGACGAGGTCTGCGTCTTTCTCGGCGCCAGCTATTTCCGCGCCGTGGCCAAGGGGCAGGTCTACGGGCTCTCGGCGCGCGGCCTAGCGATCGGCACCGGCGACCCGCAGGGCGAGGAGTTCGCCCGGTTCAGCACGTTCTGGCTGGAGCGGCCGCAGGCCGGCGTTAACTCGCTGGTGATCCACGCCCTGCTCGACAGCCGCAGCACCACCGGCGCCTACCGCTTCACCATTCGTCCCGGCGAGGAAACCGTGTTCGATGTGGAGAGCGTGCTCTACCCGCGCGTCGACATCGCGACCCCCGGGATTGCCACCCTGACCGGCATGTACTTCTTCGACGCCAATGATCGGCGCGGCATCGACGACTGGCGTCCGGCAGCCCACGACTCGGAGGGGCTGTCCCTGCTCACCGGGCGCGGCGAGCAGATCTGGCGTCCGCTGTGCAACCCGCACGACCTGCAGGTCAGCGATTTCAGTGACATCAACCCGCGCGGCTTCGGCCTGATGCAGCGCAAGCGCGCCTTTGCCGACTACCTCGACCCGGAGGTGCTGTACAACAAGCGCCCCAGCCTTTGGATCGAGCCGATCGGTGACTGGGGCCAGGGCGCGGTCGTGCTGGTCGAGATCCCCACCGCCAACGAGGTGAACGACAACATCGTCTCGTTCTGGCGGCCGAAGGACCGGCTGGCCGCGCATGGCGAGCACGTCTTCACCTATCGAATGCACTGGGGGTGGGCCGATGTCGCCCAGGCGGCTACCCCTGCGGCGGCGACGGCAGGTGCCTCGCCCGCCACGACACTCGGGCGGGTGGCCGACACCCGGGTGGGCAACGCGGAGGCACCGGGCTCGCGCTTCTTCGTGGTCGAACTGGCGGGTGAGGCGATGAAGGCGCTGCAGCCACGCAGCACGATCCACGCCGACATCGGCGCCGGCGCCGGCAGGATCGAGAACGTGGTGGTGGCGCCCGTGGCCGAGCTGGCGGGGTGGCGCATCAGCTTCGACCTCGTGCCCGGCGACGCCAGGCTGGTCGAGATGCACTGTTTCCTGGCCGACGACCAGGAACGGTTGTCGGAGAACTGGATCTATCGCTGGACCGCGTGATGCCAACCGGCCTTGAGGGTGAGCGGTCAGGCAAGCAAGGCCAGAGGCTCTGCCTCTGGACGCAGCCAGTGGCTGAGCCCTTGGAATCCCTATGCTGAGGGAAGGGTTTTCAAAAGCCTCAGGCTTTTGGCGGGTCCGGGCGGTGCCCGCGCAAGGTTCCGATGGCCTGCTTGGGCCGTTGGCATGCGGGCGAAGGGAGAGCCCAGCCTTGCTGCGCCTGCAGGTCAATGCCTGAGCCTGCTGGTATGAGCAACGATTCCGCGGCTGTGGGCGCTGCTGCCGAGTGTCGCGATGCCGGCGAGGACGCGCCTGGCGGCCCTGGCCTGGGGTATCGTGGGCTGCCGGACGAGGCCCCGCTCGGGATGCCGGAGCAGTCGCTGCGTGCGGCTGCAGCCGGCGAGAGCCTGCGGACGGACCGGCCTTCCGCGCCGCACGGCCTCGCCCTGCGACGTCTCGCGGTCATTGGCGGGGCGATGCTGCTGACCGCGGGTGCGGCCTGGGAGATGTATCACGTGCTCGACGGCCGCGGGCCAAGCGTCCTCGGGCTGGTGGTGCTGGCGTTGTTCGTGGCGCTGTTCGCCTGGATCGCGCTCGCCTTCACCAGTGCTGTCGCCGGGTTCGTCTCCGTGCTGCGCCATGGCACCGCGACGCTCGGTATCGACGCGCGCGGGCCGCTGCCGCCGCAGGCCATGCGCACCGCCCTGCTGATGCCGACCTACAACGAGAGCCCGGCCCGGGTGATGGCCGGGCTGCAGGCCATCAACGACTCCCTGGTCGCCACCGGCCGCATCGCGCTGTTCGACATCTTTATTCTCAGCGACACCACCGACCCCGACGTCTGGATTGCCGAGGAGCAGGCGTTCCTGGCGCTGCGCGAACGCACCGGCGGACATGGGCGCATCTTCTATCGTCGCCGGGCGAACAACATCGGACGCAAGGCCGGCAATGTCGGCGAGTGGGTGCGCCGGTTCGGGGCCGCCTATCCGCAAATGGTCACCCTCGACGCAGACAGCCTGATGGAAGGCCCGGCGCTGGTCCGCCTCGCGGCGGCGATGGAGGCGCATCCGGATGTCGGGCTGATCCAGACGCTGCCGGTCATCGTCGGCGGCAACACTCTGTTTGCCCGGCTGCAGCAGTTCGCCGGGCGGCTGTACGGGCCGCTGATCGCGCACGGCATCGCCTGGTGGCACGGCTCGGAAGGCAACTACTGGGGGCACAATGCGGTGATCCGCACCCGCGCCTTCGCCGGCCAGGCCGGGCTGCCCCTGCTTGCGGGCCGCAAGCCGTTCGGTGGCCACATCCTTAGCCACGACTTTGTCGAGGCGGCGCTGATGCGGCGCGGTGGCTGGGCGATCCATATGGTGCCCGGCCTGCCCGGCAGCTACGAGGAGAGCCCGCCCTCGCTGAGCGATGTCGCGGTGCGCGACCGCCGCTGGTGTCAGGGCAACCTGCAGCACGTCAAGGTGATCCGCGCATGCGGCCTGCACTGGGTCAGCCGGCTGCACCTGCTGATGGGCATCGGCTCCTACGTGACCTCGCCGCTGTGGCTTTGCTTCCTGCTGGCCGGCGTGCTGATCTCGCTGCAGTCGCGCTTCGCCCGACCGGAATATTTCGGCGCCGCCAAGTCGCTGTTCCCCAATTGGCCACAGGTCGACCCGGTTCTGGCGAAGTGGATGTTCGTCGGCACCATGGCGGTGCTGCTGGCGCCCAAGCTGCTGGCGTACGTGGCGATGCTGTTCGACCCGGGGCTGCGCCGAGGCTGCGGCGGTGCGGTGCGCGCCCTGCTGGGCGTGCTGGTGGAGACGCTGCTGGGCGCGCTGATCGCGCCGGTGGCCATGCTGATCCAGACCGCGGCGGTCGCGGGCATCCTGGCGGGCCGGGATTCCGGCTGGGCGACGCAGAAGCGCGATGACGGCAGCGTGCCGCTGACCGAGGTGTCGGGACTGTACTGGCGCTACACCGCGTTCGGTCTGCTGCTGGCAACGACGGCGTGGTCGGTGTCGCCAGCGCTGTTCTTGTGGATGACGCCGGTGCTGCTGGGGCTCGGCCTGGCCATTCCGCTTGCGCTGCTGACGGCGAGCCGCAGGGCGGGCGTGGCGCTGCGCAGGCTTGGCATCCTGCGCATCCCGGAGGAAGCCGCACCGCCCGACGTGTTGCGGCGTGCTGCCGAGCTGCTGCCGCAGATGGCCCGCTTCGAGGGAGGCGGCGGAGTGGCCCGGCTGGTCGCCGATGTCTCGCTCCGCCGCCACCATATCGAGATGCTGCCGAAGGTCGCGCGCCGGCGGGGCGAGCCGATCGATGCGGCGCTGGTGCTCGGGATGGCGAAGCTGGAGGACGCGGACGCGCTGCAAGCGGCGCTGGCCACGCTGGAGCGGGCGGAGCTGGCAGCGGTTCTGGGCAGCAGGGCGGGCGTGGCCCGGCTCGTCGCACTCGCCGGGCCGGAGGCTGTGAGCTGAGGTCGAACCCACGGTTTGCGACTCAGGGTGGGTCGGAGGTCCGGTTCACCGCGACCGGGCCACCATTTGTGATGGGAGTGCATGTCGCCCCCTGCGGCATGGCGCGGACAGTGCCGGTGGTGTTGTATGCGCGGACCCAGTGCACGCTGCTGACGGCCGAAACGCGGAAGTGCTCGGCCGTTGCACGGCGCGACGGGCCGCCAGCAACGGCTGCAACCAGCCGGGGCCAAAGATCTGCGGAGAGTGGCTTGCCCATGCATGCTGGCCTCCTTGCCCAGCGTGCATGATGAACCACACCCCGCCCGCGTCGGGGACGTTTCGGGTAGTTTGACGGCCGGAGTGACCCCGTACCCTTCTTCGAAAGAATGGCGCAAGTGTTGTTTCCCGCACCGATCTACAAGTTGTACGAAGCGGCGGTCGCTACCGGTATCTCCGGGCAAGCCGGTCGGTCCCGCATTCGCGTTTAGCGGCGTTGGGCGAACGCCGGGCGAGGCTCGTGCGACGGGATACGCATTTCCGCGGTGGAGTTGTTGCAGGGCGGTTGCAACAAGCTGAACGCCAGGGTTTCGCCGAGCAAGACTGGTGTGCCGCTTTGGCCAAGATGGCACGCAAGACCGGGTCCAGCCAGTAGATCAACGCAATGAGATGTGCGTTCAAAGCAGCGCGACATGGCCTCGATGCGGCGCTCGCAGTCGCGTACCAGGCGGCGCCTTCGCCTCACTTACCCCGCAGCAGCGCGACGGCCGCCACCACCGCCTGCCGCTTGTCCAGGTTCAGCCGGTCCGTGTCATCCTGCAACCGTGTCAGGGCCTCCCAGGTGCGTCCCCAGGCGTCTGCTGGCCGCAAGCCGGCCAGCAGCGCCTGGCCTGCGTCCGCCTCGCCGCGCAGGCTGGCGCGCACCGTGTCGGCGAGGGCGCCGCGCAGCAGGTCGAGCAGCAGGTCGAACGCCTCCTCGCCGCGGCCCACCCGGTCAGCGGCGGCATAGCCGCGCCGCAGCGGCAGCCCCGGCAGGTCGTCGAGCAGCTCCGCCGCCAGGCCCGCCACCGCCAGCCCTTCCTCGCCAGCCAGGCGCTGCGCCAGGCCGGGCGAACCGTTCGCGAGCCGAAGCAGCGTCGTCCGCTCTGCCTCGCCCAGATCCGGCTGCTGGCGGTCCAGCAGCGTGCGCATGTCCGCGCTCCCGAGCCGGCCGAGGGCGAGATGGCGGCAGCGGCTGCGCAGCGTCGCGAGCAGCCGCCCGGGCGCCGAGCAGACCAGCATCAGCACCGCGCGCGGCGGCGGCTCCTCCAGCACCTTGAGCAGCGCGTTGGCCGAGCTGATGTTGAGATCCTCCGCGCCGTCGACGATCACCACCCGCCAGCCGCCCTCGGCCGGGGTGAGGTGCAGGAACGGCGCTATGGTGCGGGCGTCGTCCACCGCGATCGCCTTGCGCATCCGCCGCTTCTTGTCGTCCCACTCGCGCTCGACGCTCAGCAGGTCGGCATGCGTGCCTGACGCCACGCGCCGGAACACCGGATCGGTCGCGGGGAGCGCCAGACCGTCGTCTTTCCTGGCTGCGGTGCCGGCGAGCAGCCGTCGGGCGAAGCGGTAGGCAAGCGTCGCCTTCCCGACGCCCTCCGGGCCGGTGATCAGCCATGCATGGTGCATGCGGCCGCTGCGCCACGCCGTCAGCAGCTCGCCCTGCGCCGCGTCGTGACCGAGCAGAATGGGGTTCTGCTGCGGGCCGTGCGTGCTCACTGGCGCGTGCCCTGCAGCAGCCCGGCCGGCAGTGCTGCCCTGACCCGCAGCGCGACCTCGTCCGGCGTGCCTTCGGCACAGACGGCGACGCAGCGCGCCGGGTCGGCGGCGGCAATCGCCGCGAATCCGGCGGCGACGCGCGCGTGGAACGCCGCACCCAGCCGCTCGTAGCGATCCGGGCCGCCGGCACCTGCGGCGGCGCGCCTGGCGATCCTGGCGTGCTGCGTGGCGGGGTTGGCGTCCAGGATGACGGTGCGGTCCGGCACCACGCCGACCAGCCCCGCCAGCAGGCCGATCGCGTGCACGTCGGCGCCCTGCCCATGACCCTGGTAGGCGAGCGTGGAGTCGGAGAAGCGGTCGCACAGCACCACGCGGCCGGCCTGCAGCGCCGGGCGGATCAGCCGCGCCACGTGCTCGGCGCGCGCCGCGACGTGCAGCAGCGTCTCGGCGAGCGGCGACCAGTCGATGTCGCCGCGCAGCAGCAGGTCACGCAGGCGCTCAGCCCCCGGAGTACCGCCGGGCTCGCGGGTGCGCAGCACGTCGTGCCCGGCCTGGACCAGCGCACGCTCCAGCAGCGCCGCCTGCGTGGACTTGCCGACACCCTCGCCGCCCTCCAGGGTCACGAACCAGCCCGGCCAGATCCGCGCCGGCACCGCCGCGGCGTCGGGTTCCGGCACGTCAGCCGCCGAAGACGCGGCTCACCACCGCCATGGCCCGTCCGGGGATGCCCAGGCGCGGCACGTCGGCGCCGGCCAGCAACGGCACCTCCATCTGCGGCACGCCCTGCCCGGCCAGCACCAGCCTCGCGACCACCGCGCCTTTGCCGACCGGTGCCTGGATCGGGCTGTCGTAGGCGACGCTGATCTGCGCGTGGTCACGCCACGAGCGCGGCATCGTCACCACCAAGTCCTTGCCGCCCACCAGGGGCACGCTGCGCCGGGTGCCGAGCCAGACCGGCGCGTTCTCCACGGTGTCGCCGGCGGCGAACAGGCTGACGTTCTCGAAGCTGTTGAACGCCCACTGGATCAGACGCTCGCTTTCCTCGATGCGGGACTTCTGCGTGGGCATGCCGTTGAGCACCATCACCACGCGGCGGTTGTTGCGCAGCGAGCTGGCGACGATACCGAACCCGCCCGCCTCGGTGTGGCCGGTCTTCAGCCCGTCGGCCATGCCGCGCTGCACCAGCGGGTTGCGGTTGTACTGCTCGATACCGTTGTACTTGTAGTCCTTCTCAGCATCGTAGTGGTAGTACTCCGGGTAGGCGCGGATCAACGACTGCGCGAGCGTCGCGATGTCGCGCACCGACATGTAGTGGTTCGCCGCCGGCCAGCCGGTGCAGTTCTGGAACTGCGAGTTGGTGAGGCCGAGCTCCTTTGCCTTGGCGTTCATCAGCGAGACGAACTGCTCCTCCGAGCCGGCCACACCCTCCGCCAGAACAATGCAGGCATCGTTGCCGGACTGGATGATCATGCCGCGGATCAGCTCCTCGACCACCACCTGCCCGTTCAGGGGAACGAACATCTTGGAGCCCTGCATCCGCCAGGCCTTCTCGCTGACCGGCAGGCTCTGGTCGAGCTTGAGTTGGCCCGCCTGCAGCTTGCCGTAGACGATGTAGGCAGTCATCAGCTTGGTCATCGAGCTGGGCGGCACCTGCAGGTCGGCCTGCTTGTCGAGCAGCGTCGCGCCGGTGGTGAAGTCGGTGATGAACGCCCACTGCGCCACGGTGTCCATCGGGCCGAGCGGCGTGCTGGCAGCGCCGGTACCCGTCCCTGCTCCCGACAGGGCCTTGGCCGGCCCGGTGCCGGCGCCTTCCTCGTCGGTGGCGTCGTGCGCCGCCGGGTGTGGGTGGTGCGGGGACGCGAGCGCCGCGCCCACCGCCGGCAGCAGGCAGGCCAGCGCGCCGCCGCCCAGCAGCAGCGTGCGCCGCCGTACCCGGCCGGCGCCCGCAGCCGCGTCAGGCGGCAGGGCGAGCCGCCGGTCGGGCGGGGGTGCGGGCAGGTGCTGTGGTGTCATCCGGCGGGATCCCTACTGCACGATGATACGCGCGTCCCCTACCCCGGCGCGCAGCGCCCGGTCCAGGGCGTCGTCGGCCTTGGCGACGTCGGCGAACGGCCCGGCACGCACGAGGTAGCGGTCGCTGCGGCCCTCGCGCATATGCCGCACCTCCGGCGACAGTCCGGACAGCCGTGCGGCGAGCCGGCGCGCATAGTCGGCGCGGCCGAAACTGTCGGTGCGCAGCCAGAGCTCGCCGGGATCAGCGCTGACCACGCGCACCGCCTCGGGCAGCCGGTCAGGCACCTCAGGCTCGGCGGCTGAGTCGGCGGCAACGCCGATCATCCGGCGCGGTCCGGCGGCAGACCCGGCCGGTGCCGCGGTTCCTGGCAGCGGCAGGATCTCTTCCTGCACCTGCTCGCGCGGAGCGGTGGCGATGTCGAGGTGCGGCCCGCCGTGCAGCTGCTCGGCCAGGCGGTGGCTCAGCACCGGGTCAAGCTGCACACGCACGCGGGTGGCGCTTGCGCCCGGCGCACCCGGCCCCTCGCCAATCCCCAGCAGCCGCGCGGCGCGCGGGGTGAGCGCGATCACCCGGCCGGAGCTTGCGGGCCCGCGGTCGTTGATCCGCACCAGGATTTGCCGGCCGTTCTCGAGGTTGGTGACCTGCGCCACTGCCGGCAGCTGCAGGGTCTGCGCAGCCGCCGCCAGGGCGCCCGGGTCATAGGCCTCGCCGTCGGCGACCTGCAGGGCGTGGGCGCCGGTGACCGAGGCCAGGCCAGTGAACTCGGCGTCGAAGGATTCATGCGGGTAGAACCACACGCCCTGCTCGCCCTCCCAGGGCACGCCCGGCGTGTAGCGTGCCGCGGACGATACCGGCGCCGCGACGCGCGGCCGGTGGCAGCCCGCCAACCCCAGCCCCGCCGCCAGCACCAGCGCCACCCGGCGCAGGCCCGCGCCGCTCACGCGGCGGCGTCGCCCAACAGCCCCACCGCAAGAGCGTAGAAGTCGGACGGGTTGTAGCGGCGGATCGCCTTGAAGTTGGCGTAGGTCATGAAGGCCTCGCCGCCCGTCCCGTCCGGCATCACCAGGGCGGCCTCGACGCCTTCGCTGCCGGTCCGGAACGGCGTGCCGTCGTCGCGCCTGACGCCCCTCTGCGCCCATTGTCCCAGCGTGCGGACGTCGTCGCGGCCGCCCGGGGCGGAGAAGCCGGACGGCACCTGCACCGGCTGGCCCCAGACCTCGCCCGCCTTCCAGCCGGAGCGCGCCAGGTAGTTGCCCACCGAGGCGAACACGTCGGGCAGGCTGGTCCAGATGTTGCGCTGTCCGTCGCCGGTGAAGTCGACCGCGTAGCGCAGGTAGCTGCTGGGCATGAACTGCGGCTGGCCCATCGCGCCAGCATAGGAGCCGGTCATGCCGAGCGGCGCCACGTCGCCGTGGTCGAGGATGCGCAGCGCATTGATCAGTTCGGCACGGAAGAACGACGCCCGCCGCCCATCATAGGCGAGCGTGGCCAACGCCTCGACCACGTTGAAGGTGCCGGTCTTGGCGCCGAAATTGCTCTCCAGCCCCCAGATGCCGACGATCACGCGAGGGTCCACGCCATAGCGCCGCCAAACCTCGCCCAACATCGTGCTGTTGCGTGCATAGGCTGCACGCGCCGCGTCGAGGCGAGTCTGCGGCAGCACCCGCGCCCGATACTGCGCCCAGGTGAGCGTGAACTCCGGCTGGTGACGGTCCAGTTCCAGCACATGCCCGTTGGGGTCCGAGCCGAACGGCGCGTCGCGGAGGGTGGCGTCGGAAATACCCGAGCGCCTGGCCTCGGCGCGCACGCCCTCAAGGAAACCGGCGTACGAGGTAGCCTGAGCCGCGGCCGGGAACGGCAGCAGCAGGGCGGCGGTGGCCAACGTGCGGCGGCTCAGCATGCGGGAGTGTGTGCCATACCGCGCGGGTCTGCTGCAACGGGGATGAAGGACGGCCGGGGCTCAGCTGGCTTGTTCAAGGCGGGGCCTGGGGGGTAGGCGAAGCAAGGCTGGGCTCTTCCTCCGCCCGCATTCCAATGGCCCAAAACAGGCCACTGGAACCTCGAGCGGGCTCGCGCCACAAGGCAATGAGCTAAGGACGGATGAGGACGATCGGCTAGGCCTTGAAGGCCTTTCTGGCTGGCTTGTCGCCCTTGACGTCGGGCAACTGGCTGGTGCCGTGGCGCTGCAGGCAGCGATGCAGAGACGAGCGCGTCAAGTGCAGATGGTGGCCTGCAAGGCGTATAGGCAATCGTCCAACGGCCGCAGAGTGTGCCGACAAAAAGCGACAACGACGGCCTCGTCTGCAACGGACAGGCTGGCGGAGCGCGGCTGCCTGGGACCGTTCGGCAGGTCGGCGACAACGGTGCGCTATTTCCGTTTGGCGACCGTCCGGGGGGTTGATGCCGTAGCGGCTGGCGAGAGCCCTCAGGCTCTCTTGACTACGCTGTATCGCTCGACGGACTGCCTCCGTCGTCGTGGCGCCGCTGTGTAGAACCTGACCCACAGTGCCTCCTTTCACTCACGCGAAAAGTCCGCACCATCAAACCCCTAGACCAAGCGCGGCAGCGGCGAGACCCAAGCCCTTGATCAAACCGTTGCGGTACCGGACGAAGTTGCTTCAAAACATTGCAAATGAGGCGAGCCAGGATGCCCGCATGATCCGCCGCTTCAGTTGCTGACCTTCTTCAACTGAGTTCTGGTGTACGACGCAGCATCATCCAGAGAAACCAAGCGCACACCAACATGAACGCCATCAAGCCAACGCTAG
>CAXSEF010000086.1:5211-13892 GCA_964236535.1 uncultured Acetobacteraceae bacterium | reverse complement strand
GGAGCCCAGCCTTGCTTCGCCTGCAGAACCCATCGGCCTGCGCGTCGCCGCCCACCCCCGATCACCATCCCTCGCTCCCCCCTGATCCCCGCTTGCCACGCGCGCGGGCGCGGGCCACCACGGACCTGCACCACGGGAGCGGGCATGGCGGTCGACGGCACCACACTGAGCGAGCGCACCGTCACCGCGGCGCAGCGGACCCTGGGGAATGGCCGCGGCCTGCGCGGCATGCTGCCGTTCTTCGGCCCCGCGGTGATCGCCTCGGTCGCCTACATGGACCCCGGCAACTTCGCGACCAACATCCAGGCCGGCGCCGGCTACGGCTACGGCCTGCTCTGGGTCGTGGTGCTGGCCAACCTGGTCGCCATGCTGTTCCAGGCGCTCTCCGCCCGCCTCGGCATCGCCAGCGGCCGCAACCTCGCCGAGCTGTGCCGCACCCACTTCCGCCCCGCCGTCGTCATCCCGATGTGGCTGGTGAGCGAGCTCGCCGCCATCGCCACCGACCTCGCGGAGTTCCTCGGCTGCGCCATCGGCCTGAGCCTGCTGACCGGCCTGCCGCTGATGGGCGGCATGGTCGCCACCGGCATCGCCACCTTCGCCATCCTCGACCTGCAGCGCCGCGGCTTCCGCCCGCTGGAGCTGGTGATCATGGGCCTCGTCGCCTGCATCGCGCTCTCCTACCTGGCCGAGCTGCTGATCGCGCCGCCGCACTGGCGCTCGCTCGCCTACCACGCCGTGGTGCCCGAGCTGCGCGACGCCGGCGCGGTCACCCTCGCCGTCGGCACCGTCGGCGCCACCGTCATGCCGCACGCGATCTACCTGCACTCCGGCCTGATGCAGGACCGCGTGATCGGCCGCACCCCGGCCGAGCGCCTGCGCGTGCTCCGCTTCTCCGACATCGAGGTGCTGGTGGCGCTCGGCGTCGCCGGCCTGGTCAACATGGCGATGGTGGCGATGGCCGCGACCGCGTTCCACGACGGCGTGCACGACCAGGTCGCCGAGATCGAGACCGCCTACCGCGCGCTCGGCCCGCTGCTGGGCTCCGCCGCCGCCACCGTGTTCGCGGTCTCCCTCGTCGCCTCCGGCCTGTCCTCGTCGGCCGTGGGCACCATGGCCGGCCAGGTCATCATGCAGGGCTTCGTGGGCTTCCGCATCCCGCTCTGGGTCCGCCGCGTCGTGACCATGGCGCCCGCCTTTGCCATCGTGGCGCTGGGCTTCAACCCCACCCGGGTGCTGATCGCGAGCCAGGTGGCGCTCAGCCTCGCCCTGCCGCTGCCGATGATCGCCCTGCTGCTGCTGGTGCGCCGCCCCGACGTCATGGGCGCGCTCGCCCCGCACCGCTGGACGCTCGCCGCCGCGCTCGCCGCGACGATCCTCGTGCTCGGCCTGAACACGCTGCTCGTCGCGAGCGTCCTCGGCATCGGCTGAGCCTGCAGGCAAGGCCGGGCTCCCTCCGCCCGCAACCCACTGCCCAGGCAGGCCCGCGGAACCGTGCGCCGACTACGCCCAGACCCGCCAAAGGGCCAGCCCTGCGAAAACCCTTCCCTCGAGCACAGGGATTCTCAAGGCTAGGCCTTGAGCGGAGTCCAGAGGCAGAGCCTCTGGCCTTGCCTTGCCTGGCCTCGCCTCGCCTCGCTCTGCCGCACTCGCCGGGCACGATCGCTGGAGCCGGCGGGACTGGCCCTTGCACCACCTCCGCGCGCGATCACCTGCGCGAGACGCCACCGTATCCTGGACGGTGACAGCGGCGAACCACTGTCGCATGATGCGCAAGGGGGTAGCACGAATGCTGATCAGGATTCCGCGCGGCTGGGAGATCGCCGAGCGCGACGCGACGCCGGAGCACCTGGCACTCGGCCGCCGGGCCGCCCTCGGTGCGGCGCTCGGCACCGCCGCCGCCATCGGCCTGCCGCGCCTGGCCCGTGCTGACGCCGGCTCCGCCAGCCCCGGCGCCCCGCTTGGCGCCCCGAGGCTCGACGAAACCTACCAGCCCGGCCGCGCGCTGACCGCGGAGGAAGACGCCACCACTTACAACAACTTCTACGAATTCGGCGAGGACAAGTCGATCTCGCGCGCCGCGCAGAAGCTGCCGCAATCCCCCTGGTCCATCAGCCTCGCCGGCATGGTCGAGAAGCCCATGACCCTCGGCCTCGACGACCTGGTCCGCCAGATGCCGGTCGAGCAGCGCCAGTACCGTCACCGCTGCGTCGAGGCCTGGGCGATGACCGTGCCCTGGACCGGCTTCCAGCTTTCCGAACTGGTCAGGCTGGCAAAGCCGCTCGCCTCGGCCAGTTACGTGACCTTCACCACCGCGGCACTGCCCAAGGTTATGCCGGGCCTGCGCAACCCGATCTATCCCTGGCCGTACACCGAGGGCGTGACCATGCAGGAGGCGATGAACCCGCTCGCCTTCCTCGTCACCGGGATGTACGGCCATGCTTTGCCGCCGCAGGACGGCGGCCCGTTCCGCCTCGTGCTGCCGTGGAAATACGGCTTCAAGTCGGCCAAGTCGATCGTGACCATCGGCTTCACCGATACCCAGCCGAACACCTTCTGGGAAGCGATCAACCCCGACGAATACGGGTTCTGGGCCAACGTCAACCCGGCCGTCCCGCACCCGCGCTGGAGCCAGGCCAGCGAGCGCCTGCTCGGCAGCGGCGAGCGCGTGCCCACCCGCATCTACAACGGCTACGGCGAGTTCGTCGCCTCCCTGTACCCCGACACCACCACCCGGAAGTACTTCATGTGATCGCGGTCCGTGCGCTCAGCCTGCTCGCAGCGGCGCTCCTGGTCGGGGCCTTCGCCATCGCCCTGCTGGGACCGCAGGACATGACCCTCGCCGACGCCGTGCACGCGGTCGACGCCGGCTTCGCCGCCCGCGCCCAGGCGGCACTCGGCCCGGCCCTGTGGCGCTTCCTCGTCCAGCCGCTGATGGTCCGCCCGGTCTGGCTGCCGCTCGCGGCACTCGGGCTGGTCAGCGGCGGCGTCGCCATGTCGCTCGGCACCGCGCGACCGCCGCAGACCCGGCGTCGCCGCAGCTGAACCCGGGCGGCCGCGCACCTCCGAATCCTGCCATCGCGCTTTCCGACCCCGGCCGTAGCGCCGGTTCGGTCTCCCGGCCTGAACCAGGTCCAGGCCATCTCCCGCGTCCGGCAGCGACCTGGCTTCGCCCATACCCCGGCCACAATCCTGGCAGCCTGCGCCACTCCCGCACCAGTACCGTGGTGATCGCTCCTCCGCATCTTGACCCGCCCCCGTTCTGGTCGGAGATAGCTGGCGCGGCAGACGGTAGCGTCCGCGAAAGGGCAGGGCAGGGACGCCTGCCGGGGGATCAGCGCGAGTGAGCGACGTCAGGCCACAACGGCAGGTAGGCGAGGAGGCGCGCAAGACCTACGGCTTGCGCCTGGCGAACGGCTTCATCGACACCTATCTCTCCGGCCCCAGCATCCTCGACATCGGCTACAAGGGCTACATCGAGGACGTCGTGCCGATCGTCCCCCAGGCCACCGGCGTCGAGCTCGACTACCCGGGCTACGACGGCCGCACCCTGCCGTTCCCCGAGCTCTCCCAGGACGCGGTGTTCGCCAGCCACTGCCTGGAACACATCCCCGACTTCCGCAATGCGCTGCAGGACTGGTTCCGCGTGCTCAGGGCCGGCGGCTTCCTGGTCATCATGGTCCCGCACCAGTTCCTCTACGAGAAGCGCGTCTCGATGCCGTCGCAGTACAACGCCGACCACCAGCGCTTCTACACCCCCGCCTCGCTGATGGCCGACGTCGAGGCCTCGCTCGCGCCCAACACCTACCGGCTGCGCCACCTCGCCGACAACGACCTGGGCTTCGACTACGCGATCCCGCCCGAGCTTCATTCCGGCGGCTGCTACGAGCTCGAGCTCGTGGTCGAGAAGATACGCGCCCCGGACTGGGCGCTCGACCCCCGCCCCGCCACCCGCAGGCCCGACCGCGACGCGGATGACCCGCCCTCCGACTTCGACGCGCTCGGCACCGGCAGCACCCGGGACGTCGTGCCGGAGCGCGAGGCCGGCACCCAGCGCATCACCACGACCCCGGCCATGCCGCACGACCTGGCGCTCTACGACTTCGGTCGCGACGCCCCCGGCGTCCGCCGCATCCTGGTGCTCAAGCTCGGCCACCTCGGCGACTTCATCATCGGCCTGCCCGCCCTGCGCCAGCTCCGCCAGACCTTCCCCGACGCCCGCCTGCGCCTGGTCGTGGGCTCGTGGAACCGCGCGGTCGCCGAGACCTGCGGCCTGGCCGACGAGGTCGCCACCTACGACTACTTCCCCGAGAACGCCCGCGGCTGGGACGGCCGCCCGGTGCAGGACGCCGACGCCTTCCGCGCCGCAGCCCGCGGCGTCTACGACATCGCCGTCGACCTGCGCGCCGACGAGGACACCCGCCACCTGCTGGAGCACGTCGAGGCCACCACCCACTGCGGCATCGGCGCCAGCCTGCGCATGCCCTACCTCGACGTCGTCCTGCCGCTGGACCAGGCGCTGCGCTCGACCGAGAGCCTGGAGCGCGTGCACAACGTCCTGCTCGGCCCGGAACGCTTCACCTCGCGCATGACCAGGCGCGCCGCCTTCCGCCACGACACCGACTTCAGCGTCACCGACACCCACGTCATCTACGGACCCTACATCCGGCTGCCGCCCGGCCGCTTCCGCGCCACCTTCGGCCTGCAGCTCTCCGGCCTGCGCTTCGGCCTCAAGCGGACCCGGATCACCGTCGACGTCACCCGCGCCATGTCCGAGACCGTGGCCGAGCGCGCGTTCAGCGCCGAGCAGATCACCCACGCGATCAGCGACGCGGTAAGCCTCGACTTCACCAACCACGACGACTCGAAATACGAGTTCCGCGTGCACGCCGCCGGCCGCCCGCTGCGCGCCACCATGGGCTTCAGCGGCGTGCGCCTCGACCAGCTCGAGAGCCCGGCCGGCCCGCGCTTCCACCGCGCCGACCTGCACATCGGCGAGCAGCTCTCCCTGCTGGTCCAGCTCCTCGCCGACCGCACCCGCCAGCTCTACCCCCTGCCCACCCCCGCCCCTGCCCACCCCACCCCGGCCACGGCGACGCCCGCGCGACCGGACGCGCTCGCCCACGCCCTGCCGCACGACCTCCCGCAGGCCCGGCACCGCATCGTCGTCGCCCCGGTCAGCAACTCCGACCTGCGCGACTGGCCGCTCGCGCACTACGTCGCCCTGGTCCGCATGCTGGTCGAGCGGCTGGACTGCGTCGTCCTGCTGATCGGCTCGCGCACCCAGGCCGGCCCGCTCGCCCACATCGCCCAGGCGAGCGGCACCGCCGGCCGTGTCGCCAACCTCGCCGGCCGCACCGCCTGGTCCGACATCCCGGACATCCTGCGCGCCGCCGACCTGGTCATCTGCAACAACTCCGGCGTTGGCCACCTCGCCGCCTCGATCGGCGCCCCCACGCTCGCCATCTACTCCGCCAGCCACCAGCCGCAGGAATGGGGCCCGCGCGGCCCCCGCTCGCAGGCGATGATGGCCGTGGTGCCCTGCTCGCCCTGCGGCTACGACCGCCTGAGCGAGTGCCCGCACGACCACGCCTGCATGCAGGGCCTGCCCCCCGAGGCGGTGTTCGCCCAGGCCGCCCTGCGCCTCGAAGCCGCCGCCCCAGCACCCGAAGCCGCACCCGCGCAGCGCCTCGACGGCGCCGCGGACTCCCCCCCCTGAGCGACCACCCGCGCCGATGCCCCCGCTGAGGATCGTGCGCCGGCTGCCCGGCCCGCTGCGCCGCCCCATCGTCGGCGCGGCCGACATCCTGCGCGCCTTCCTCGTGCGCCGCGCCGAGGACACCGTCATCACCCCCGATCCCGCCCAGCGGGAGCGCGCAGCCCGGCTGCACGCCATCGCCACCCGCCCGGCCTGCCGCCACGTCGGCACCCGGGTCGCCGTCGCCGGCCTGTTCGGCACCCGCTGCGGCCTGCAGCGCGGCGCCGAGCTGATGGTGCTCGACCTCCAGGCCCGCGGCGTCGACGTGCTGGCGATCGACCTCGCCCCCGGCCTCAACACCCCGCTCGACCTCCAAACTACCGCCACCGCCGACCTCGACCAGCTCGCCCGGTTCCGCCCCACCGACCTGATCGTCCACCTCAACCCGCCCGAGTATGCCTCGGCGCTCGCCCTGTTCCCGCCCGCCGCACTCCAGGGCGTGACGCTCGTCGGCTACTGGGCCTGGGAGCTCACCGTCGTCTCGCAGGACTGGCGCGACTGCGCCCGCCTGTGCGACGAGATCTGGACGCCCTCGCCCTTCGTCGCCCAGGCGATGGCCACCGGCATCCCCGACTACCACGCGCCGATCCGCGTCGTGCCGCACGCCGTCGACCGCGCGCCGATGACCGCCCCGCCCGCCGCCGAGCGCCCCGCCCTGCGCGCCCGCTTCGGCCTGCCTGAGCACGCCTTCGTCGTCGCAACCTCGTTCTCCTTCGCCTCCAGCTACGCGCGCAAGAACCCGTGCGGCGCCATCGACGCCTTCCGCGCCGCCTTCCGCGACCCCGCCGATCCGGACGCCCAGCCCGTCCGCCTCGTCGTGCGCTGCAACGACACCGCCGCCCACCGCCGGCTGTTCCTCCATTTGCAGAGCTACGCCGGCGACGACCCGCGCATCCTGGTCTGGGACAACGCCGTCACCGGCTGCCGCATCCGCGAGCTCTACGGCCTGATCGACGCCTACATCTCCCTGCACCGCAGCGAAGGCTACGGCCTGACCCTCGCCGAGGCCGCGCAGACCGGCGCCGAGGTCGTCGCCACCGCCTGGAGCCTCGCCCCCGACATCGCCGCCCGCCCGCAGCTGCACCAGGTCGCCTACCGCCTCGTCCTGCCGCTCGACAGCGAAGGCTTCTACGAACGCTACCCGGGCGCCGTCTGGGCAGAGCCCGACATCCTCGACGCCGCCGCCCGCCTGCGCGAGTGCCACGCCGCCTGGCGCACCCGCCGGCTGCCGGGCAGCGTGGCACTCGCGCAGGAATGCGCCGCCGCACCGGCCTGAGTGGAGGCAAGCAAGCCTGGGCGCTGCCCAGACCCGCAAAGGGCCGGCGGCCCTTTGATCCCACTACTTAGACTAGATTGGCTGGGGCGCAGCCACAGCGGCAATTGCATCCTGCATGGATTTGAGAATGCTGATATCTGGATGCTCTACACATCCACGAATGAAAAAATCCTCGTAGGAGTGTACCTTGTCGGGAGCTAGATTAGTGCCTGTCATTTTTGAGCCTCCTGCAGCTCGAATGAGTTCGAGGAGGAAAAGCCATTGCCGAACTTCATCGCATCAGTCTGTGCTTTGTGGGATCGACTGTATCTCAGCAGCATAACGCAGGGTGAATTCTCGCTTATTCCCCATTGTACCAGCGGAAGTTCGTCCGCATGCGCAGCGCCTGATATAACCAGAAAAGGCTACCTGCCCCGGCGTTTCTGATCCAGCGGCCCATTGCTTCCGTCCTTATCGCTTGTCTCGCACCGTTTTACCGAGATAAACCGGCTGGCAATCTGTCGCGGCGTGCTGAGTGTCAGCAAAGCCACTTGTCCGAACGCGTCAGATCTCTCTGACGCGTTCCGTGTGGCTTTGGAGCGCCGGAATAAGCGGCCTCAATGGGCTGCAAAGGACTCCACGCCATAGAAAGTCGCGTCGAATGTCCAACCGCAGCGCATTCTCAGGCGGGCACTCAAGTAAACCTTTCTGTAACAACATTAATAGTGACCCTCTGAACGAAGGAGATTTATGGAAGATGCAAGGCTTGTACTGATCGCTTTGTCTTGGGCGACCTGTAAATTCGACGCTGGGGTTGCCGGACCCTCCGAAGCCGAAACGGAACCCTCGTTCCGCACGTCGCCTTGAGCCCCGGCAACGACGCCTAGGCGTCCGGCGCACCCCGCTCCACCAACCCCCGCGCCACCTCCAGCAGCCGCAGGCTCTCCCCGCCCAGCAGCCCCGCCGCCTCCCCCGGCGTCACGAACGCCGCCGCTTCCGCGTCGCCCCCCGCCACCGGCTCGCCCGCCTCCCACGCCCCCGCCAGGTCGATGATCGTGTAGTGGAACCGCGGCCCGCCCCCGCCAGCCTTTCCGCCGGCGCCGCCCGCCGTCCCACCCCCGCCCGGATGGATCGCATCCACGTACCCCGCAAGCCGCAGCGCCCCCGCGCGCACCCCGGCCTCCTCGCGCAGCTCGCGCCGCCCGCACGCCTCCACCGTCTCGCCCAGCCGCTGCGCCCCGCCCGGAAACGCCCACGACCCCCGCCCCGGATCGCGCCCGCGCCGCACCAGCAGCACCGACGCCCCGCGCAGCACGATCACGCCGACGCCCACCAGCGGCCGCCCCGGCCACTCCCGCCGCAGCATCCCGCCGGCGGCTCCCGCGTCGCCCGCCCCGCCCGCAGCCGGTGCTATTTCGGCACCACCGTGCCGCCATGCAGGTCCTGCGGACGCACCACCGGCGTCGGGAACGTCCCCGACGAGGGCGCCGGCACGTGGATGCCGGCATCGCCCGACGGCCCCGGCCGGATCACCCCGCTCGCCGCGTCGCCGGGCCCGGCGGTGCGTGGCTTGATCACCTCGGGCGGCGCGCCCTGCGCGTCCGACGCCGCCGGCGGCACCCCCGGACTCACCGGGCTCGCCGTGCTGCCGTCGCTCGCGGCGCCCCCGCC
>CAXSEF010000086.1:0-5111 GCA_964236535.1 uncultured Acetobacteraceae bacterium | reverse complement strand
TGGCCACCCTGGGCCAGCGCCACCCCCGGCGCCAGCAGCGCCAGCAGCACCGCCACCCGCGCCAGGCCCGGGCAGGGCAGGGCCGTCGCCGCCACGCGCGTCGCGCGCCCGCTCGTATCGCTCATGCAACGCTCTCCTGATGTCCGGACCGCTCGCCCAGCAGGTGGATGGAGAACATCTGCTCCGCATCGGTCCACACCCGCAGGCTCGCCCACCCCGCATCGGCGGCAAGGGCACGCAGGTCGCCGAGGCGGTGCTTGTAGCTGTTCTCCGTGTGGATCGTCTCGCCTTCCATGAAGTCGAAATGATGGCCGCCCACCCGCACCCGCTGCGAACGCCGGCTCACCAGGTGCATCTCGATCCGGCTCAGGGCGTCGTTCCAAACCGCCCGGTGCGCGAACGCGCCCAGGTCGAAATCCGCCGCCGCCTCCCGGTTGAGCCGCACCAGGATGTTGCGGTTGAACGCCGCCGTCACCCCCTCGGCGTCGTCGTACGCCGGCAGCAGCACCGAGGCCTCCTTGCGCAGGTCCGCCCCCACCAGGAAACGCGCGCCCGGCCCCAGCGTCGTGCGCACCTCGCGCAGCAGCGACCGCACCGCGTCGGGGTCGAGGTTGCCGATCGTCGAGCCCGGAAAGAACCCCAGCCGCGGCCGCCCCGCCACCGCCTCCGGCAGCACCAGCGCCGCCATGAAGTCCGCCACCACCGGCGCCACCACCAGCCCAGGGTGGCTGTCGCGCATCCGGGCCGCCAGCAGCGCCAGCTCCGGCCCCGCCACGTCGATCGGCACGTACGCCCCGAACCGGGCCGTCGCCCCGAACCGGTCCATCGCATCGAGCAGCAGCAGCGCCTTCGCCTCGTCGCAGCCGCCGTACTCGACCAGCGCCGCCCCTTCCGCCACCCCCGCCGCCACCGCCGGCGCGATCTCGCCCAGCAGCGCCCGCTCGGTCCGCGTCAGGTAGTACTCCGGCAGCGCGGTGATCCGGTTGAACAGCCGGCACCCCTCGGGGTCGTAGAACAGCTTCGCCGGCAGCGTCTTGCGCCCGCCGGACCGCTCCCCCGACAACCCCGCCACCGCCGCCGCCAGCACCGCCGGATCGACGTCGCCCGCACCCGCAGGCCCGCCCTCGGCCACCGCGTCCAGCATCTCAGAGGTCCCGCGCCAGCCGCAGCCCGGTCACCTGCCAGCGCTTGTCGGCATGGAAGAAGTTGCGGTAGCTCGCCCGGCTGTGCCCCGGCGAGGTCGCGAACGAACCGCCGCGCAGCACCATCTGGTTGATCATGAACTTGCCGTTGTACTCGCCGATCGCCCCCTCCGGCGCCCGGAACCCCGGATAGGCAAGATACGCGCTGTTGGTCCACTGCCACACGTGGCCGAACATCTCCGGCAGCTCGGCCGCGGTCTCCAGCTCCGCCTCGGTCGGCAGCCGCGCGCCGGCCCAGCGCGCATAGGCGTCCGCCTCGTACCAGCTCACGTGCCGCACCGGCGCCGCCTCTGCCAGCGGCGCCAGCCCGCCCAGCCCCATCTGCACCCACCCGGAGCCCTCGCGCCGCCAGTGCAGCGGCGCCTCCCAGCGCTCCTCCAGCGCCCGCGCCCAGCCGTCGGCCATCCACAGCCCCGGCCGCTCGTAGCCGCCGTCGGCGATGAACCCGAGCCACTCGGCGTTGCGCACCAGCCGGTCCGCCAGCGCGTGCGGCGCCACCAGCACGCGGTGCGGCGGGCTCTCGTTGTCGAACGCGAACCCGTCCAGGCTGCCATCGGCCAGCGCCCGGCCGATCACCGCCGGCCCGCCGGCCCGCGCCACGAACCGCGCCGCACCCGCCTCGCCCGCCTCGCCCCGGGGCTCCACCCACCCCGGCAGCACCGCCGGCGCCAGTGCGCTGCACGAGAACGCATGCATCATGTCGGTGAGCAGCAGCTCCTGGTGCTGCTGCTCGTGCTGCAGCCCCAGCGCCAGCAGCGCCACCAGCCCCGTCGCTTCCCCCGCATTCCCGCCCGGCGCAGGCAGGGCAGGGCCCGACAGCAGCCGCGCCATCGCCGCATCCACATGCGCCCGATACGCCCCCACCTCGTCGGCCGACGGCCGCGTCAGCAGCCCGCGCAGCGGCCGCGGGTGCCGCGCCCCCAGCGCCTCGTAGTACGAGTTGAACAGGAAGCCGAACCGCTCGTCGAACACCCGGTAGCCCGCCAGACGCGGCAGCAGCACGAACTGCTCGAAGAACCATGTGGTGTGCGCGCGGTGCCACTTCGCCGGGCTCGCATCCGGCATCGACTGCACGACCTGGTCCTCGGCCCCAAGTGCGGCCGCGATCGCATCGGTGTGCCCGCGCACCGCCGCGTACGCCGCCGCCAGCGACCTCCCGGCCGCGCCAGCTCCGCTCACCCCGGCGCCCACCGCGGCGACAACGCGCACGTCGTCCATCCCCGCGGCCGCGCCGGCACCCGCTACCCCGCCGCGCCCCGCCGCGCCTGCGAGCGCAACTCCCGCCTCCTGCGAACCCCGTTCCTCGACCAGCACGTTCGATGCCATCGGCAGCCTCCTCGGGCGCGGACCGTCGCCGGCGTCCCGTGCATGTCGAACTCCTACGGCCGGTTACCCGCGCGGTTCCGCAGATCCGCTGCCCATGGTCGAGGAACGACCCACACGCCACTGTTTTTGAAGCCGTATCTAAAACGGCAATACTGTTCATCCGCCGTCAACCTCAGGCTGTGCCTATGGCAAGACGCAGTCTCGTCGCGGCGCCGCCCGGTACTTGCGTGGCCACGAGTTGCAAAACGCATCTCTTTTTCTGCGAACGCGAGCAATTCCCTTTCCTTCGGCTTTCGCTAAGGTGTAAGCGGTGCTCACGACGACGTGAGTCGCCCCAAGGTTGCGGTAGGTCATGACGACGGACGCTTATACCTGGATACCATCGAACGGAGGATCATGGGGGGTTGCCGCCAACTGGCAGGACACCACCACGGGTGTGACCGGCGGCCCGCTCCCGACCAGCAGCAACAGCGTCACCCTCACCGGCCCCGCCGGCGCCTCCGTCATGCAGATCTACGGCCCCGGCAAGGCCGCCGCCGCGCTGTTCCTCAACAGCAGCGTGCTGAACGGCAGCTACGCCGTGGGCAGCCTCGCCATCGGCAACTCCAGCCTGATCGGCGGCGTCACCGTGAACACCGGCGCCGCGCTGAACGTGGCCGGCAACGCCACCCTGCTCGACGGCGCCCTCATCCAGGGCAACAGCAGCCAGCTCTCCGTCGCCGGCACCCTCACCCTCGGCGGCGCCGGCGCCGCCCGACCCACCGCCACCTGCAACATCGGCACCGGCGCCAGCGCCCTGCTCGGCGGCCTGCAGCTCTCCTCCGGCGTCGCCGACACCGTCTCCATCACCGGCAACGGCAGCCTCGAGATCGGCGCCGGCGGGCACGCCGTCGCCGGCTCGGTCGTCGTCGATGCCGGCGCCCTCGTCTCCGGCACCGGTTCGCTCGACAACGGCGGCAGCATCGTCGACTCCGGCACCATCCTCGCCAGCAACGGCATCCTCACCCTGGGCGCCACCAGCGGCAGCGGCGCGCTGATCGCAGGCGTCGGCGCCGCCCTGGACCTGGAGGGCGCCACCGGCTCGGGCCTCGCCCTCTCGCTCGCCGGTCCCGGCAGCGTGCTCGAGTTCCGCAGCGCCACCGTCGCCCCGGGCGGCACCATCACCGGCTTCGCCCCCGGCAACACCCTGATGGACCGCCTCGACAGCGTCGCCGTCAGCGCCACCAAGGTCTCGGCCAACCTCTGGACCCTCACCCTCTCCAGCGGCGGCACCGCCGAGGCAACCCTCACCCTGGCCGGCGACTACGACGGCGACGTGTTCCTCGCCAACCCGAACGGCGCCGGCGGCACCAGCATCACCGTCTCCTCCACCACCGCCAGCACCGGCGGCACCAGCACCGGCGGCACCAGCACCGGCGGCACCAGCACCGGCGGCACCAGCACCACCGGAACCAGCACCGGCGGCACCAGCACCGGCGGCACCAGCACCGGCGGAACCACCACCCCCACCAACCCCACTACCCCCGGCAGCTACACCTGGGCCACCACCAGCGGCGCCTTCACCACCCCCGCCGACTGGACCACCAACGGCGCCACCGCCGCCACCGCGCCAGGCCCCGCCGCGTCGGCCTCGATCACCGGCGGCAACGGCTCCTACGCCGTGATCAGCGGCAACGGCCAGGTCGCCAGCCTCGCCCTCGCCGGCGACGTCGCCACCACCGGCACGCTCGCCGCCGGCACCCTCACCCTGGGCACCGCCGGCACCCCGGCCGGCCTCGACATCACCGCGGGCCTGCTCTCCGCCCAGACCTTCACCGCGCTGAACGGCAGCGTCCTCGTCGGCGGCACCAACGCCACCCTGACCATCTCCAGCCTGCTCACCCTCGGCGGCGGCCAGAGCGGCGTCGGCCTGCCCGAGGCCGACCTCCAGGTCTCGAACGGCGCCACCGCCTCGGCCGCCAACCTCATCATGGGCGGCGGCAGCGGCAGCGCGGTCCAGGTCGACAGCATCTCCAGCCTCGAGATCGGCACCCTCGGCCTGCACAACGCCGGCGCCGTCACCATCGACCCCGGCGCCTTCCTCGAAGGCAGCGGCGCGCTCCAGCAGAACGGCTCGATCGTCGACAACGGCACCCTCACCGCCTACGCCGGCACGCTGACGCTCGGCACCATCACCGGCACCGGCACCCTCGCGGTGACCAGCTACGCCACCGCGGTGCTGCAGGGCCCGGTCGCCGCCGGCATCGACCTCACCATGGCCGGCACCGACACCACGCTCGCCTTCCAGGACGAGCTGACCCTGCCCGCCGGCACCATCACCGGCTTCACCGCCGGCGACGAGCTCGTCCTCGTCAACGACACCATCACCTCGGTGCAGTACGCCGCCTCGGCCACCGGCGCCGGCACCCTCACGCTGCTCTACGACGGCCAGGTCGCCGCCAACCTCCTGATCGCCGGCCAGTTCGCCGGCTACACCTTCACCCCGACCCCCTCCGGCGCCGAAGGCACCGCGATCGAGCTGATCGCATCCGCCGCCGGCACCAGCACGGGCGGCACCTCGACCAGCGGCACCGGCACCAGCAC
>CAXSEF010000085.1:11419-13974 GCA_964236535.1 uncultured Acetobacteraceae bacterium | reverse complement strand
GCCGCCGGCGCTGCCGGTGTTGCCGCCGGCGCCGTCCAGCGCGGCCGCGACCGTGTGGCCCCAGGCCCAGCCGGCTTCGGCCATGCGCCGGGCCAGCGACGCGGCGCCCTCGTTGATCGGCAGCTGGCGGCCGGCGGCCAGGCGCTGCAGCAGCGTGGCGGCGAGGCGCGGCAGCAGGGCGGCGGCCTGCTCCAGGTCGGCGGGCAGGTCGAGGTCGAGCGCCTGCGCCAGGCCGCGCGGCGTGGGCGTGACCGGGCGCGCGGGGTGGACGAAGGCGAACAGCTCCAGCAGGTCGAGGCAGCGCGACGGCCGCAGCCCGAGGCGGCGCAGGGTGGCGGGGGCGTGCACCAGCAGCGGCGGCGCCATGGTCCGGCCGGGACCGCGCAGCAGCGCGGCTGCGCCGGCGCAGGACAGCGCCAGCAGCTCGCCGTCGGCGGTCAGCACCGCGGCCCGGCCGTGGCCGGCGACGACGGCTGCGGACTCCTCCGGTTCGGCGGCGCCTGGCTGCATGGGTGCTATATGGGGGCGTCGTGATTGACCAAGCCACCCCCCCTACCTAGCCTGCGGGCCATGTCCGCCACCCAGCCCGACGCCGACCGACGCCGCGCGAGCAGCCGGGAGGTCCCGAAAGCCTGGCCGTTCGAGGAGGCCGCGCGCGTGGCCGCGCGGATGGAGCAGCGCCGCGACGCGGGTTCGGCCGGGGTTGCGGCCGGCTCCGGGGCCGGCTTCGGGGCCGGGGCTGCGGCGGGCTTCCCGGCGGGGCAGGCGGGGAGCGGGGTCGCGCCGGGGGAGGCGCCGGCGCTGTTCGAGACCGGCTACGGGCCGTCCGGCCTGCCGCACATCGGCACCTTCGGGGAGGTGGCGCGCACCACCTGGGTGCGGCGGGCCTATATCGAGCTGACCGGGCGGCCGGGGCGGCTGCTGGCGTTCAGCGACGACATGGACGGGCTGCGCAAGGTGCCGGACAACGTGCCGAACCGCGAGATGCTGGCCGGCCACCTGGGCAAGCCGCTGACCCGGGTGCCCGACCCGTTCGGCACCCACGAGAGCTTCGGCCACCACAACAACGCGCGGCTGCGGGCGTTCCTCGACGCGTTCGGCTTCGAGTACGAGTTCGCCTCGGCCAGCGGGTACTATGCGGCCGGGCGGTTCGACGCGGGGTTGCGCCGGGTGCTGGAGTGCCACGACGAGATCGTGGCGGCGGTGCGCCCGACGCTGGGCCCGGAGCGGCGGGCGACGTATTCGCCGGTGCTGCCGATCCATCCGCGCACCGGGCAGGTGATGCAGGTGGCGATCGAGGCGGTCGATGCCGCGGCGGCGACGGTGGTGTGGTCGCACGAGGGCGAGCGGTTCGAGACGTCGGTGCTGGGCGGGGCCGCCAAGATGCAGTGGAAGGCGGACTGGGCGATGCGCTGGTTCGCGCTGGGCGTGGACTACGAGATGTCGGGCAAGGACCTGATCGACAGCGTGAAGCTGTCGGGGCGGATCTGCCGGATCCTCGGGGCGGAGCCGCCGGTGGGGTATACCTACGAGCTGTTCCTCGACGAGCACGCGCAGAAGATCAGCAAGAGCCGCGGCAACGGGCTGTCGGTGGAGGAGTGGCTGCGCTACGCGCCGGCGGAGAGCCTGTCGCAGTTCATGTTCAACACGCCGCAGCGGGCCAAGCGGCTGTATTTCGACGTGATCCCGCGCGCGGTGGACGACTACGTGGCCAACCTCGCGAAGGCGCGGGCGGCGGTGGCGGGAGGCGCGAACGATGCGGCCGGGCTGCTCGCCAACCCGGCGTGGCACATCCATGGTGGCGAGATCGGGGGCGGCGAGACCGGGGGTGGCGAGGCCGGGGGCGGCGAGATCGGGGGCGGCGAGACCGGGAGCGGCGTTCGGGAGGGGGCGGGGGCGCCGATCGGCTTCGCGATGCTGCTCAACCTGGCGAGCGTGGTGAACGCGGAGCGGCCGGAGCTGCTGTGGGGGTTCCTCGGGCGCTACGGGGTGGCGGGGGGGGCGGCGGCGAACCCGTTCCTGGCGCGGCTGGTGGAGCATGCGGTCGCCTATCACCGCGACTTCATCCGGCCGACCAAGCGCTACCGGGCGCCGGATGCCAACGAGCGCGCGGCACTTGCCGACCTCGCGGCGGCGCTGCGTGCGCTGCAGCCGCTGGGCGGGGCGGCGGCGCCGGACGCCGAGGCGATCCAGGCGGCGGTGTTCGCTGTGGGCAAGCGGCACGAGTTCCCGGAGCTGCGCGCCTGGTTCGGCTGCCTGTACCAGGTGCTGCTCGGGCAGGCGGAGGGGCCGCGCTTCGGGGTGTTCGCGGCGCTGTACGGGCTCGCGGAGACCGCGGCGCTGATCGACGCGGCGCTGCTGCGCGAGGCGGCGGGCGCGTCGGGGGGGTCGGCGCCCGGCGGGGATGGCCCGGGGCGCGACGCCGGACTTGGCGATGTCGTGGGCGGCGATGCCGCCGGCTGAGCCGCCCGCGGCGTTGCGTGCCGTTCCGCAGTCGGGCCGGGCCGGCGTGGCGGGGCACGCGGCGGCTGGCGTGGCAGGGCATGGCCAGTCCG
>CAXSEF010000085.1:6598-11319 GCA_964236535.1 uncultured Acetobacteraceae bacterium | reverse complement strand
CCCGGTCGTGCCCGGCGCTGGCTGCGCCGGCTGCCGCCGCTGCTGGGCGTGGCGCTGCTGGCCGGCGCGATCTACGTCGTGCAGCACGAGTTCCGCCACCTGCGGGTGGCCGACATCCGGCTGGCGATGGCGGCGATTCCCGGGCGCGCGCTGCTGCTGGCGGCGGTGTGGACGGTGCTGTCGTACGGGGTGCTGACCTTCTACGACCGGCTGGCGACGATCTATGCCGGGCATCGGGTGGCGTTCCGCCGCACCGCCTTCGCCTCGTTCTGCGCCTATGCGCTGGCGCATAATCTCGGGTTTTCCGCGCTGTCGGGGGCGGCGGTGCGCTACCGGCTGTATGCGCACTGGGGGCTGAGCCCGGTGCAGATCGCCAAGGTGGTGGCGTTCTGCTCGCTGACCTTCGCGCTGGGCGGGCTGGTGCTGGGCGGGGCGATCCTGTTCTGCGAGCCGGGGGTGGTGCCGCTGCTGGGCCGGCTGCTGCCGCACTGGGTGATGTGGGCGGCGGGCGGCGCGATGTGGGCGGTGGTCGGGGCCTACATCGCGCTGTCCCAGGTGGTCGGGCGGGTGCGGATGATGGGCCACGAGGTGCTGCTGCCCGGGGCGCGGATGGCGGTGGTGCAGGTGCTGCTGGCGACGGTGGACGTGGCGGTGACCGCGGCGATCTTCTTCTCGCTGCTGCCGCATGCCGAGGGGCTGACCTTCCTCGCGTTCCTCGCGATCTATGTCTCGTCGTATACCGCGGGGCTGGCGGCCAACCTGCCGGGCGGCATCGGCGTGTTCGACACCGCGATCCTGCTGGGGCTGGCGCCGTATCTGCCGGCCTCGGTGGCGATGGGGGCGGTGGTGGTGTTCCGGCTGTACTACTACGTGATCCCGCTGTTCCTCGCCGGGTCGATGTTCGCGGGCAACGAGCTGGTGCTGCGCGGGCGGGCCCTGGTGGCGCTGCCGCAGGCCGGGGCGGGCGTGCCGGGGGAGCCGGGAGCGGTGCAGGGTGCGGCGCCGGGTGGCGGGCCGGCGCGCGTGGAGGCGGCGCGCTGGAGCGAGCCCGATTTCGCCGCCGCCGCGGCGACCGGCGTGCTGGCGCTGTGCGGGGCGCTGCTGCTCGGCCTCGGGCTGATCGACAGCCGGGCGGATTTCTCCTGGATCGACCCGGACTTCGCCGGGCTGGCGTCGAACGCGGGGCAGTACGTGCCGTCGCTGTTCGGGGCGGCGCTGCTGGTGATCGCGCTCGCGCTGTCGCGGCGGGTGACGCTGGCCTGGGGGGCGGCGATCGGGCTGCTGCTGGCCGCCGCCGCGGACGTCGCGGCGCAGGGCGAGCCGCTGTGGGTGCCGGGCGTGCTGGTGCTGGCGGTGCTCCTGGTGGCGCCGTTCCGCGACGCCTACTACCGCCACGCCCGGCTGCTCGGGGCGGCGGCGGGGATCGCCGTGGTGCTGCCGCTGCTGGTGCTGGCGGGGTGTGCCGCGGCGCTTGCGGCGATGGAGCCGCAGGTGCGCTACCTGGCGCAGAACTCGTGGTGGGAGATCATGGCCTCGCCGGAACTGCCGGGCCGGCTGCGCGCCGGCGTGGCGGCCGCGGTCGGCCTGGGCGCGCTGGCCGGCTGGGCGCTGCTGCGGCCGGGCGACGTCGAGTTCCTGCCGTGGGACGCGGCGGGGCGCGACCGCTACGCCGCACTCGGGCAGGGGCAGGCGGGGCCCGCGGGTCATGCCGGTCATGCAAGACAGGCGGGGCCGGCGGGGCCGGCCGAGGCCGACGGCCTGGTGCTGGGCGAGGCCGGGCGCTCCGCCATCGCGTTCCGTCGCACCGGCCACGTGCTGCTCGGGCTGGGCGACCCGGCCGGCGCGGAGAGCGACCGGGTCAGCGCGATCTGGCGGCTGCGCGACCTGGCGCAGCAGGAGGGGCGCGACCTCGCGGTGTGGGGCGCGGGGGTGGCGCTGCTGCCGGTCTATGGCGGGCTGGGCCTGGCGCCGCTGCCGCTCGGGCCCGATGGCGCGGTGCATCTCGAGGCGGACGCGGTACGGACGGAGCGCGCGCTGTACTGCGTGGCCGGGCGGGATCTCGACGAGCTGCTGCCGTTGCTGCCCGGGCTGCAGGCGGGGCTCGTGGCCTCGCCCGCCGCGGACGAGTCCTGGACGCTGGCGTCGCGTCCGGCAGCGGGCGGCCACCCGACGGGCCGGGACGGGGCGGCCGGGGCGGCGTCCGTTCCGGGATTTGTGCCCGGGTCTGCCTCGGGGGCTGCGCCCGGCTCCGGTTCAGGGGCTGCGCCCGGCTCCGGTTCAGGGGCTGCGCCCGGCTCCGGCTCCGGCTCTGCGCCCGGGTCCGGGGCTGGTCCGGATTTAGCCCCGGAGTCAGGCTTGGAGTCAGGCCCGGAGTCGACCCAGGACACCGCTTCGGCGTCAGGCCCGGAGTCGGCCGTGCGGGCTGCCATGGATACGCCACCTGTCGGGAGCAGGGCATCGGCCAGGACCACCACCCCCGACGGGAGCACGACATGAACCGAGCAGGCGCGTGACCGGGCGGCTGTCGGAGGGGTTGCCGAACCCGCTGGGCGCCACCTGGGACGGGCTCGGCGTCAACTTCGCGCTGTTCTCGGCCAATGCGACCCGGGTCGAGCTGTGCCTGTTCGACGATTCCGGCACCCGCGAGCTCGAGCGCATCGAGCTGCCGGAGTACACCGACGAGATCTGGCACGGCTACCTGCGCGACGCCCGTCCGGGGACGATCTACGGCTACCGCGTGCACGGCCCGTATGCGCCGGAGGTCGGGCACCGCTTCAACGCGCACAAGCTGCTGCTCGACCCCTATGCGCGCGCCCATGTCGGCCGCCTGCTGCCGGGCGACGAGCTGTACGGCTACGTGCGCGGCCACCGCGACGCCGATCTCAGCTTCGACGAGCGCGACAGCGCGGCGTTCATGCCGAAGTGCCGGGTGGTTGACCCGGCGTTCACCTGGGGCGCGGACCGGCCGCCGGCGGTGCCGTGGGAGCGCACCATCGTCTACGAGGCGCACGTGCGCGGCTTCACCCGGCTGCATCCCGCGGTGCCGGAGACGAGCCGCGGCACCTATGCCGGCTTCGCGCAGCGCGAGGTGGTCGAGTACATCCGCAGCCTCGGCGTCACCGCGGTCGAGCTGCTGCCGGTGCAGACCTTCACCACCGAGCCGCGCCTGTCGGACCTCGGGCTGTGCAACTTCTGGGGCTACAACACCATCGGCTTCTTCGCGCCGGACCGCACCTATGCGCGGGTGCCGGACTTCGCCTTCGCCGAGTTCAAGGAGATGGTGGCGCGGCTGCACTCGGTCGGGCTCGAGGTGATCCTCGACGTGGTGTACAACCACACCGCGGAGGGCGGCGAGCTGGGGCCGACGCTGTCGTTCCGCGGCATCGACAACGCGTCGTACTACCGGCTCGAGGACGGGCGGCGGCGGCACTGCATCAACGACACCGGCTGCGGCAACACCGTCAACCTGCACCATCGGCGGGTGAACCAGATGGTGACCGACAGCCTGCGCTACTGGGTCGAGGAGATGCACGTCGACGGGTTCCGCTTCGACCTGGCGACGACGCTGGCGCGCGCGCCGGACGGGTTCGACGAGGAGGGCGGCTTCCTCGCGGCGTGCGGGCAGGACCCGGTGCTGTCGGGGGTCAAGCTGATCGCCGAGCCGTGGGACTGCGGGCCGGGCGGCTACCAGCTCGGGCGGTTCCCGCCGGGGTGGGCCGAGTGGAACGACCGCTTCCGCGACGACGTGCGGCAGTGGTGGTGCGGGGCCAAGCGTTGCGCCGAGATCGCGCCGCGGCTGTGCGCGTCGGCCGACACCTTCGCCACGCGCGGGCGGCGGCCGTGGTCGAGCGTGAACTTCGTCACCGCGCATGACGGCTTCACGCTCGCCGACCTGGTGAGCTACACCGAGAAGCGCAACGCGGCCAACGGCGAGGACGGGCGCGACGGCACCGACAACAACAGCAGCGGCAACTGCGGCTTCGAGGGCCCGACCGGCGACCCGGCGGTGCTGGCGGTGCGGCGCCGGCTGATGCGCACCATGCTGGCGACGCTGCTGCTGAGCCAGGGCACGCCGATGCTGCTGGCCGGCGACGAGTTCGGGCGGACCCAGGGCGGCAACAACAACGCGTACTGCCAGGACAACGCGATCAGCTGGGTCGACTGGGAGCACGACGCGGAGGCGCGCGCGCTGACCGCGTTCGTGCGGCGGCTGACCGCGCTGCGGGCGGAGTACCCCATCCTGCGTCGCGGGCGGTTCATGACCGGCGCCTACGACGTGGCGCTCGGCGGGCGGGACGTCACGTGGGTGCATCCGTCGGGCGAGGAGATGCGCGGCGAGCACTGGGCCAAGCCGGACCTGCGCTGCTTCGGCATGCTGATGGACGGCCGCGCGCAGGCGACCGGCATCCGCCGGCCGGCGACCGACGTGACGCTGCTGATGCTGCTCAACGCGGGGTCCGCCGGCACGGCGTTCACGTTGCCGCCGTGCGCGGGGGGCGCGCGCTGGCGGCGGCTGTTCGACACCGCGCTGCCGGATGTGGACGCGGTGTTCGGGATCGGGGACGTCTATGCTGCGGCGGAGATGTCGCTGGTGCTGTTCCGGCTCAATGCCTGAGCGGGCGGGCTGGAATCCAGGCCGGGCGCTGCGCAGACCCGCAAAAGGCTCCCGCGTCCAGGCAACGCGGCCGTTTGATCCCACTTGCTCAAGCAAATCAAGCAAA
>CAXSEF010000085.1:0-6498 GCA_964236535.1 uncultured Acetobacteraceae bacterium | reverse complement strand
GCGGCCCTGGCCCCGGACCGGGTGCTGGGGGTGATGGGCCTGGCGGCCGACGCGGCGGGGCCGTGGCCGTTCCTGCGCGTCGAGCTGCCGGTGCTGGGCGGGCGGCTGGCGGCGGCGGTGTCGCCGGGGGCGGCGCTGTTCGAGGTGTGGCGCGGGGTCGGGCCGGTGCGTGCCGGCGAGGACGGGCCGGTGCGTTTCGCGCATGACGGGCAGCGGCTGCTCGGGCTGCTGCGGCTGCCGGATGCTGCGGATCTCGGGCCGGTGGCGGGCGCGGCGTATCGGCACATCCTGCGCGCGGCAACGGAGGCGGGGTATCCGGCGCTGCTGCGGGTGCACAACCACCTGCCGCGCATCACCGGGCAGGAGGGCGGCGGGGAGCGCTACCGGCGGTTCAATGCCGGGCGGCGGGAGGCGTTCGCGGCGGCGGGGGCGGCGGCCGAGGCGGGCGCGCCGGCGGCGACCGCGGTGGGCACGGCGGGCGGGGCGGTCACGCTGGTGTTCCTCGCGGCGCGCGGCGCGGGGCGGGCGATCGAGAACCCGCGCCAGGTGAGCGCCTACCGCTATCCCGGGCAGTACGGGACGGTGGCGCCGAACTTCTCGCGCGCCATGCTGGCGGGGGGGACGCTGTTCGTCTCCGGCACCGCGAGCATCGTCGGGCACGCCAGCCTGCACCCGGGCGACGCGGGCGCGCAGGCCGCGGAGGTGGCGCGCAACCTGCGCGCGGTGCTCGCGGCGTGCGCGGACGGGGGCGCGGCGCCGGACCTGGCGGGGCTGGTGCTCAAGGTCTACCTGCGCGATCCGGCCGACCGGGGGCGGGTCGCGGCGGTGCTGGGCGACGCGGGGTTCGGGGGGGCGGTGGTGTTCCTGCATGCGCAGGTGTGCCGGCCGGAGCTGCTGGTGGAGGCGGAGGGGGAGTGCCCGGCGGGGTGAGCTGTGGGGAGGCGGCAGGCAAGTCCGGAGGCGCTGCCGCTGGACTCCGCTCAAGGCTGGCCTTGGGAATCCGTTTGTTTAGGGGAAAGGTTTTGGAGGCCTCCGGCCTTTGGCGGGTCTGGGCTTAGCCCGCGCAAGGTTCCGACGGCCGGCCTGGGCCGCTGGAATGCGGGCGGTGCGTCAGGCGGCTTTCTTCCTGCCCATCTTGGCCATCTGGCCCACCATGAACTGCGGCGCGACGCGGCTCATCGTCCTGAGGACGTTGCTCAGGCCCGGCCGGATCTCGGTGCTGCCGGCCTCGATGCCGGCGATCGCCTTGCGGGCCAGCACCGCGACGTCCATCGCCTTCTGGCCCCTCATCTCCTCGACGAACTCGGCGCGGAACAGCGGCGTCTCGACGCCGGGGGGCGCCAGCTCGACCACCGCGACGCCGGTGCCGTCGAGCTGCACGCGCAGCGACTGCGAGAACGAGTGCAGCGCGGCCTTGGTGGCGCAGTAGACGGGCGACAGCGGCAGCGGGACGAAGGCCAGCCCGGACGAGACGTTGACGATGAGCGCGCCGCCGCGGCTGCGCAGATGCGGCAGGAAGGCCTGCACCATGCGCACCGGGCCGCACAGGTTGATCTCGATCTCGCGGGTGACGTCGAGCAGGTCGCGGTCCTGCTTCAGGTCGAGTTTGCGCATGATGCCGGCGTTGTTGACCAGCACGTCGAGCGCCGGGAAACGCCCGACCAGGTCGTCGCGCAGCGCCTCGATCGCCGCGGGGTCGCTGGCGTCGCTCTGCACGACCTGCACGCCGGGCAGCGCGCGCGTCGTCGCGTCGAGCTTCTGCCGGTCGCGGCCGGTCACGATGACGGTGTTGCCGCGGGCGAGCAGCTGCCGCGCCAGCTCCAGGCCGATGCCGCTGGTGCCTCCGGTGATCAGGATGGTCTTGCCGCTGAGTTTCAACTGGTGGTCCTTGGCTTGCTGCGCCGGCCGCCCGAGGCGGCGGGGCGCGTTGCGCTGCATGGCTGCGTGTTCGGTATGGGCAAGTCTACGGCGGCGCTTTCCGATGTAAACTAGGCACCTCGTGGTTCCATACTTACCTGAGAGAGCCATACTTACCTGAGAGGGAGTGAGCGGAATGGTTGGGACGCCGCAGTTCACCGACGAGCAGATCATGCTGGCCCGGCGCTATGCGGCCGCCACGCCGCCGGTGGACATCGACCCGCGGATCGCGGCGCTGGTGAACGACCTGATCGGGCGTGTCGCCGACAAGTGGACCATGCTGGTGCTGGAGGCCCTCACCGAGCACGGGGAGCTGCGCTTTACCCGGGTGGGCGAGCTGGTGACGGGGATCAGCCAGAAGATGCTGACGCAGACGCTGCGCCGGATGGAGCGCGACGGCCTGCTGATCCGGACCGTGCATCCGGTGGTGCCGCCGAAGGTCGAGTACCGGCTGACGCCGCTGGGCCTGGGGCTCGGCGCGGCGTTCTGCGGCGTCTGGGTCTGGGCGTCGGAGAACCTGCGGGCGGTGGACGCGGCGCGCTGCGCGTTCGACAGCGCGAGGGCGTAGCGGCGTTGACAGCAAGGCCGGGCTTTGCCCAGGCCCACCAAAGGCCTGAGGCCTCTGGAAACCCGTTTCTTAAGCAGATGGATTCCAAAGGCCGGGCCTTTGGCGGAGTCCAGAGGCAGAGCCTCTGGCCTTGCTTGCCCGGCCGGTCACGCCCAAGGCCCATTGCTATGACTCTGCGTCCGCCGCGGCGTGCATCGGTGTTCGCCTCGAAGCAGTTCGGAACAGGCTCGGTGCCCCTGGCGGGTGCAGGGCAGAGCCCTGGCCTTGCTTGCTTCCGGGCGCGAAGCCACCCACCTGCTCCCGCATCGTGCTGTTCCAGGAGGTTTCGTGATGGCCACTCCGGATGCCGGGCTTTCCGGCTCGTTCACCATCGGCGGCGACCTCGATGTGCGTCGTCTCGGCTTCGGCGCGATGCGGATCACCGGCGGCGGCATCTGGGGCGATCCGGCCGACCCGGCGGCGGCGCGCGCCACGCTCGCCCGGGTGCCGGAGCTGGGCATCGACCTGATCGACACCGCCGACAGCTACGGGCCGTACGTCAGCGAGGACCTGATCCGCGCGGTGCTGCACCCCTATCCGAACCTGGTGGTCGCGACCAAGGGCGGGCTGACCCGGCACGGTCCGAACGTCTGGCGCCCGGTGGGCCGGCCCGAGTACCTGCGCCAGTGCGTGCTGATGAGCCTGCGCCGCCTGGGCGTCGAGCGCATCGACCTGTGGCAGCTGCACCGCGTCGACCCCAAGGTGCCGAGCGAGGAGCAGTTCGGCGCGATCGCCGACATGCGCCGTGAGGGACTGATCCGCCATGTCGGGCTCAGCGAGGTCGGCGTCGCGGAGATCGAGGCGGCGCAGCGCCACTTCCCGGTGGCCACGGTGCAGAACCGCTACAACCTGACGGACCGCACCAGCGAGGCCGTGCTCGCGCACTGCGAGGCGAACGCGATCGGGTTCATCCCGTGGGCGCCGCTCGCGGCCGGCAGCCTCGCCCGCCCCGGCTCGGCGCTGTCCGCGATCGCGGCGCGGCTGCGGCTGTCGCCCGGCCAGGTGGCGCTGGCCTGGGTGCTGCAGCGCTCGCCGGTGATGCTGCCCATCCCCGGCACCGGCAGCGTCGCGCATCTCGAGGAGAACGTCGCCGCCGCCGGCCTCACCCTCGACGCGGCGGATTTCGCCACGCTCGACGAGCAGGGCAGGGCGGCGTGGCAGGCGGCGTCGGCCTGACGCCATGACGCCGGTCCTGCGGTGATGCCCAAGGCCTGCCATGACGCCGAACCCTGCATGACCCCCGACCTGCGATGACGGTCGCCGACCGCCTCGCCCAGGCCGACGGGTGGCTGCTGGACCGCGCGTTCCAGCCGCTCGCCGACCGCCTGAGCGACTCCCCGTCCGCGTTCGACGTCGGGCTCAGCCTGCAGCTCGGCGCCGTCGTGCTCGAGCTGGCGTCCGATGCCGCGCTGTTCGCCGCCGGGGTGCTGGGCGTGACCGACGGGCTCTACGACGGCTTCAGCGCCGCCTGCGGCCTGTGGTTCTACACCTACGTCTCGCGCCAGCGCTCGCTGGTCAGCGCCGGCCGGCTCAACCCGCTGCGGCCGATGTTCCGCACCCTGCGCCTGCTCGGGCTCGCGTTCACCGCGTGGAGCGTGTTCAGCAGCGCCACCGCGGACGCCGACGGCGCGCTGTCGTACGGGCTGTCGGCGCTGTCGAACGTGGCGTTCATCGTCGGGATGTATCTGGTGTCGTGCCAGAAGCGGCCGCCGGGCTGGCGACGCAGCGTGCGGGCGCCGACGCGGGGGCTGGCGCCGGAGGCGGGGTAGTCCAGTCCAGAGGCTCCCCCCTCTGGTCCCCGCGCAGGGCCGATCGTTTGGCTTCCCTGTGCTCAGGACAACGGGTTTCCAAAGGGCTCCGCCCTTTGGTGGGTTCGGGCAAAGCCCGGCCTTGCTTGCCTGCAGGCCAGGCGGGTTCTCAGACCTGGAGGAAGTCCGGGACCGACAGGTAGCGCTCGCCGGTGTCGTAGTTGAAGCCGAGGACGCGCGCGCCGGCGGGCAGCTCGGGCAGCTTGGCGGCGATCGCCGCGAGGGTGGCGCCCGAGGAGATGCCGACCAGCAGGCCCTCCAGGCGTGCCGAGCGCCGTGCGTACTCCTTGGCGTCGTCGCCGGAGACCGGGATCGCCCCGTCGAGCAGCGACACGTCGAGGTTCTTCGGGATGAAGCCGGTGCCGATGCCCTGGATCGGGTGCGGACCGGGCGGGCCGCCCGCGATCACCGCCGACACGCTGGGTTCGACGCCGAACACCTTGAGGCCCGGCCACTCCGCCTTGAGCACGCGGGCGCAGCCGGTGATGTGGCCGCCGGTGCCGACGCCGGTGATGATCGCGTCCAGGCCGTCGGGGAAGTCGGCGAGGATCTCGCGCGCGGTGGTGCGGACGTGGATTTCCACGTTGGCCGGGTTCTCGAACTGCTGCGCGACCCAGCTGCCCGGGGTCCGGGCGGACAGCTCCTCGGCGCGCGCGATGGCGGCCTTCATGCCGCCCTCCCTGGGGGTCAGGTCGAAGCTCGCGCCGTAGGCCTGCGCCAGCATCCGCCGCTCGACCGACATGGATTCGGGGATCACCAGCACCAGCTTGTAGCCGCGGACGGCGGCGGCCATGGCGAGGCCGATGCCGGTGTTGCCGGAGGTCGGCTCGATGATGGTGCCGCCGGGCTGGAGCGCGCCGCTCGCCTCGGCGGCCTCGATCATGGCGATGCCGATGCGGTCCTTGATCGAGCCGCCCGGGTTGGACCGCTCCGACTTCACCCAGACCTCGGCGTCGGGGAACAGCCGCGACAGCCGGATGTGCGGCGTGTTGCCGATGGTATCGAGGACGCTGGCGGCCTTCATCGGGCATCTCCTGCTGCGGATGTCGGGTGGGCAACGCCGGGAGGGCAAGGCCGGTTCAGCAGCGCGGGCCGGGCCGGGGTCTCGCCTCCGCCCGCATCGCACTGGCCCAGGCGGGCGGATCGCCGTGCGTCGGTGCCACCGGACCTGCGAACTGTGCCTCCAGGCGTGTGGGTCCGGGGCTCAGCCCGCGGCGGACTCCAGGGGCGGCACCTTTGGCCTTGCCGGCGTCACCCCGTCCCGCGCCGCACGTTCGGCAGCGGCCCCTCCTGCCGCAGCCCGTGCCAGGCCAGGATGGTGTCGGCGACGAAGGCGGTCAGGCCGAAGATGGTGAAGCCGAGCGCCAGCCCGAACAGCCCGAACAGCACCGCCGAGGTCGCCGCGTCGCGCAGCACGCCGACGAACAGGGCCAGGGCCGCGCCGCAGGTCGCCGCCCCGCCGAGCGCGCTGAGCGCGACCGCGAGGTCGAGGGCGAGGACGCGCCGATGCAGCCGGCGCAGGTGGAGCCGCATCAGCGCCTCGTCGCAGGGCGGGCCGGAGGCGAGCAGGTCGGCGGCGTGCTCGGAGTGGTCCGAGACCCGCGCGAGGCGGGTGTTGAACACGTTGAGCAGGGTGCCGATCCCGGACAGCAGGAAGACCGGGGTGAGCGCGACCTGGATGACGTGGGCGATGGTGTCCACGGGCACGGCGGTGTCTGGCAGCACGCTGTGCTCCGATGCGCGGGAAGACCGGGGCGGGCGCCGCGGCGTGGTCGATAGCCGCTCGGGTCGCGGGCGTCGAGGCCGGCGACCCGAGCGTGTGGTCGCCGTGACGGGTGGACGGCCAGGCGAGCAAGGCCGGAGGCTCTGCCTCTGGACGCAGCCGTTGGCTGAGCCTTTGGAGTCCCTCATGCCCAAGGAAGGGGTTTTTGCCGGTCTCGGGCCGGCCCTGCTGCGCCTGCCGGGTCACAGCCGGCCGGCCGGCGCAGGGGGATCGGGCAGCCCCTCAGGCGCCGTGGCGGGCGAGGCAGGCGCGCGCCATGCGCTCGCGGTCGGCGCCGGCGACGCTGCCCGGCAGCTCGGAGGTGTCGCCGATCGCCTGGTCCCGGCACCGCGCGGCCTCGTCGTCGGCCGCGACCTGGCGGGCCGAGCATCCCGCCAGCCCGA
>CAXSEF010000084.1:0-14152 GCA_964236535.1 uncultured Acetobacteraceae bacterium | reverse complement strand
AGAGGAGGGTTCGGCTTTCCCAAAATGTGTTCCCGATTGATGGTTCCCGAATTGGGTCGTCTCGATGAGAAAGCGGAAGAATGCTGATTGGACATGTGCAGGTCTTGACAACCAATCGAGATCTGGCGCCACGGCTGAACGTGACCTAGGTCAAGCCGTTTAACCCGGCTTAGTAATCGCCGGTCAGGACGGGGTCGCTACCGCGTGGATGAGCACCGTGGTCACCGCCCGGAAGCCGAACGCCTCGTAGAGCGTCAGCGCACCCTTATTGACGCCAGCGACGTTCAGGCGCACGGGCTCGCGCCGTGCCCGCTCAAGCGCCCGCAACGCCTCGGTCAGCAGCACGGCCCCGAGACCCCGCCCAAGGTCGCCGGGATGGCGCGCCAGGCTCTCCACCATGGCCAAGCCGTCCGGCTCCGAGCGGACCGACACCCAGCCAGCCAGCCACGCGCTCGCCGTCGAGCAGAAGCCGAACCGGGAGCGGCTTGCCGAGCGCATGAGTCCGGCCCTGCTCCGGGGGCGGGAAGCTCACGCCCGATTGCCCCGAGAAGGCGGCTCGCACGAGCCGGACTGTTTTGTCATAGCGTGCCGTGGAGAGATTCGCCCACGTCCATCTCGCAAGCGGCTCCACCGCCCGTCAGGGAACCTGCTGTTCCATCATGACGATGTCGAACCACCAGACGAGGCCTCGGGACTCCAGCAAGGCGGGGTGAGCTGCAAACGGGCCATCGAGGTCGATCTCGAGCTTGCTGCGCGGCCCGCGCCTCGGCCAGCGCTCGCGTCGAGCAGGAGCGCGAGCAAATCCTCGCTTGGCGCCCCATCCCGGGACGCCAGCAGCACCAGTCCTGCGGCATCGCCGGTGTTGTCGCAGGCGTCGGTCAGCACCGCGACCAGGGCACGACCGCCCGCGTCGTGCAGGTCGAACAGGCCGTCCGGCCCGTGTGATAGGGTGAGCAGGAAGTCCGGGTGGCGCCGAGCCCGGGGCGAGCGGGGCGCATGACGAAGATAAGTAGGTCGGCGGTATCGGCGAGCGGGCGGCGCTCGGGCATGTCGGCCTCGACTGAAGTGATGGCAGTGGCAGGTCGTGCTCCCGCGATCACCAGCTCATCCGGGATCGGGGCCGGGGTCTATCCCGGGCGAAGGGGGCGGACATGTCCGGTCGTCCATCAGGCAGAGGACCTCGGCGTCGCTGGTCGGCCTCAGGATCCTGCCCCCGAAGCCGTCCAGCAGGGCGAGATCGCGGTCCCGGCGCTCCCGTCTCCAGCGGAGCACGTAGCGGCCGGAGGGGGGGGGGTGATCCGCTCCCGGCAACCCGGAGCCTGCGTGCGGCCCACAATCACGCCGATCAGCGCGCGTCGCAGGACGCGCGGCAGGGTGATCCAGGGCGGAAGGTCGAGGAACACGATCGTATCCGCCCGTGTGAGGCGCGGCGCCAGCGTGGCCCCGTAGTTGCCGTCTACCACCCAGGCTGGCAGAGCGGCAATACGCTTCACTTCGGCGCGGAATGCTTCGGGCGGGGCAGGAACCCACCCCGGCCGCCGATAGGCATGGCCGAGGTGGAGCACGGGCAGGTCATGGCGCGCGCCGAGGTAGCGCGCGAGGGTGGACTTGCCGCTGCCGGGCGGGCCCATGACGATGACGCGGCGCATGGGAGCAAAGTGCCTTCGAACGTCGCGGATTGGTAAACGTCTTCAGGCAAGCTGGGGTGGGAGCGACGCACCCGACCACCGAGACCTGCCCGCCCGTCAACGATCAGGGAAAAAACCGATGGGAGAGGCTTTGGACGTCAAGGCGCGACCTGGGCGCGTGTGCCGAGAGTGGACTACGCTTCCTGAATGGCGATCCGGGTCATCCTGCTCAACGGCGGCTCGAGCGCCGGCAAGTCAACTCTGGCGCGGGCGCTGCAGGCGCTGCTGCCCGATTCGTGGCTGTCACTGGGTGTAGACAACCTGATCCAGGCGGCACCGCCTTCGATGGAGAACGCGCCCGAGGGGCTGACCATCGCGCCGGGAGGCATCATCACTGTGGGGCCTGCCTATCGCATGCTCGAGACGGCATGGGCTGCCGGCGTGGCGGCGATCGCGCGGGCCGGAACCGGCGTCATCGTGGACGAGGTGCTCGTGGACAGCGCCGACGGACAACGACGCTGGCAGGCAGCGCTGGGCGAGCTTGCGGTGCTCTGGGTGGCGGTGCGCTGCGAGGCAGTGGAGGCGGCCCGGCGGGAAAGGGCGCGGGGCGACCGGACGGTCGGCATGGCCGTGCTGCAAGCCGACAGCGTGCATGAGGGCGTCCGGTATGACCTGGAGGTGGACACGACAACGTCGACGGCGGCGGAGTGTGCTCTTCGCATTCGAGAAGCGCTGGATGGTTCGCCCGTCGCGTTGCCGCCACAGCAGCCGCCAGTCGTGCCCGAGCTCGACGTGACCAATCTCGAACAGGCCCTGTCGATCTATGTCGGGGTTTTCGGGTTCCGCTGCGTGGTGACCCGGCCCGAGGAGCGCTTCGCCTATCTGGTCCGCGAGCGTGCCCATCTCATGCTGGAGGAGGCAGCGGGGCCGGGCCGACGGTTTCACACCGCGCCGCTCGCCGTCCCGTTCGGCCGCGGAGTGAACCTGCAGATCCAGGTGTCGGATGCCTCGACGCTGCATGCCGCCGTCCTGGCGTCCGATTTGATAATCCACGTGCCGCTGGAAGAGCGCTGGTATCGCCAGGGCGAAGTCGAGGCAGGACTGGTCCAGTTCGTGGTGGCTGACGCGGATGGCTACCTCCTGCGCTTCGCAACCGATCTCGGAAGGCGACCGCTGCGGCACGCGAAGGCAGGGCCGGAAGCGCCGCAAGCCTGACAGTCGATGGTGGCCTGGTGTCAGAAGCCTCCGTTCGGCTCGGCCAGAGTGGGCAGCGCCTTCATGGCGCGCAGCATGGGGATGCAGCAGGCCGCGATGGTGAGCGCCATTCCGCCCACTCCGGCGAAGCCGAGAGACGCGCGCAAGCCGGCGTGCTCTCCAAGCCATCCACCGATCAGCGCGCCCGGCCCGGCGGGGATCAGGATCAGCCAGCGCATCGTGCTGGTCATCCGCCCCAGCATGGAGGCAGGCGTCACCGCCTGACGCAACGAGATGAAATTGATGAAGATCAGCACTGCGCCGCTGCCAAGCAGCGTCAGGTCGACGTCAAAGGCGATGATGCCCCAGACTTTGACGGGAGCGACAGCAAGCAGCAGCCATCCGCAGGAGCAGAGGCCGAACCCGAGTGCAAGGCAGAGCCCAGGGCCGATGCGGCGACTCAGGAGGCCGCCTGTCAGGCTGGCAAACACCGTGCCGATCCCGAGGCACACGTAGCTGAGCCCGACGTTCTGCACCGATAGACCCAGCATGCGGGTCGCGAACAGGATGTTCACGACGGCTGCCGAATTGTAGCAGAGCTGCCACGCGGCCACGCAGGCCGCGAGCACCATCAGCAACCGATTGGCCCGCACGAAGCGCAGGCCGGCCTTCAGCTCCGGCCAGAACCCGCCGGCGTGGCGCGGCGGAGGCTCGTCGATCCTGATGCCGCCCAGGATCGCCGCGGAGAGGAGCAGCAGGACAACGTTGAACAGCAGCGCGATCGGAGCGCCCAGCAACCTGATCAGCGCGCCTGCCAGCCCGGGACCCGCCACGTCCGCACCTGAACTGGCCAAGGCGTTCTTGGCGTTTGCCTCGATCAGGCGATCGCGCTCGACGATCTGTGTCAGCACGATCTGCGACGCGCTGCCAGCGATCGCGTTGACGATGCCGATCGTGAACGCGACCAGGCAGAGCCAATCGATGGACAACAGGCCGGTCCACCAAGCAAGCGGGACGCTTGCAGAGGCGCAGGCAAGCGTCATCTCGCCGGCGATGTAGACCGGCAGCTTGCGGATCCGATCGAGCCAGACCCCGGTCGGCAGCGAGAACAGCACGAAGGGCAGGGTCTCCATGGTCGTGAGCGCGCCCATCTGCGTGGGCGAGGCGTGCAGCGTCACCGCGGCTGTGAGCGGCAGCGCCAGCACCATGATCTGCGCCCCAAACGAGCTCGTCAGCACCGACAACCACAGACGTCGATAGACAAGGTCACGCAGCAGGTCGTCAGGCGCCAGCTTGAGACCTGCGCGCAGTGCTGCGGCGGCGTGCACAAGCCGAACCCGAAAGGCAGCCTTCTCCGCGTGGGCCGCAGCCTGTTTCATCCTCATACCCACGCCATGTCTCTCGTCTTGGAGGTTCGACGCAAAAGCGGAGAGACAGCACCACCTCCAGCTGACGGTTGGCAGCACATCTACAGGAAGCCTTCTCCCGCATGGTCGCGGAATCGCTCGGCATCACGGACGTAGTCGGCGAGCACCTGCATGGATTTGTGCCGCGACACCTCGCGCATCTTGAACACCGAAGCGCCTGAGCGTGCGACCGCTGTCAGGAAGCCCGCTCGCAGCGAGTGACCCGCAAAGTCCGCCGCCACATACTCGGCCTGTGCGACGCACAGCCGTACCAGCCGCGCCACAGCACGGTCCGACATAGGGGAGGCGGTCGCGACCCCTGCCGGCCCGGCGGTCAGCCGGCGGAACAGGAGGCCGTCCGTCATCCCGCCGCGCTCGAGCCAGGCATCGAGCAGCGCCTTCGGCCACAGCCTGCGCCCTTCGGGGATGGCGATGGTGGCGCCGCAGCCGTCCTGGTCGGTCTTGCTGCGCCGGATGGTGACGCGCAGGCCCTCCGGCACCCGCTCGAGGTCGGCGAGCCGCAGCGCCACCAGCTCGGAGCGGCGGAAGGCCCCAGCCATGCCGAAGGCCAGCAGCGCCCGGTCGCGCACCGAGCGCAGGTCATCGCCGGTGATGGCGCGCAGCACGTCGGCGTCGGCGGCGTGCTTCCTTGCCGGGGCGATGCCATGGCTGCGGCGGATGCCGGCCATCACTTCGAGGATGGCGGCCGCGCCCTCGCGGGCCTGCGGCGGCTGCAGCCCGGCACGCCGGTGCATCCACCCGATCGCGGCAGGGCGGCGGCCGACAGTCAACGGCGCCGATCCGGTTTCTGCCTCGGCGGAGAGGAACACGCCAACGACCCGTGGGTCGGCGGGCAGCGTCTCCAGACCACGGGGAGGCACCAGGCTGAGAAGCGGCGCCGGTCGCTGGCGTACGCGCGCTGGGTGCTGGCGGCGCGCGAGGCATCGGCGTAGCGCCGCGCGGTGGCGATCTCGGCGTGGTGGAGGCTCGGCAGCAGGTCGGAGAAAGTCGGATCGGCCGTGTCCACCGCGTTCGGCGCTGGCGGATCAGCCGGGGCGCCTGGGAGGCTCGGAACGAGGCTGCTGGACGGGTCTTCGATGCTGCTCACACCACCCGTCCTACCAGCCTCATCTCTGTCCGAGAATCACAATTCTTGGACGGCGGCAGGCCCGAGCGGGGTCGAGGGCCTCCTACCCATGGCGCTGCTGGAGGAGCGGCTGGCCATCGTGGGCACGTCGGGGTCGGGCAAGACCTACGCCGCCAAGGGAATGGTCGAGCGCCTGATGGATAAGGGTGCCCGCGTTTGCATCGTCGATCCGCTTGGGGTGTGGTGGGGCCTGCGCCTGGACGCGGACGGCCTCTTGCCCGAAGCTGATCCCGTGGTGGTGTTCGGCGGCCACCACGCCGACTTCGCCCTCGCCCCAGGCTAGGGCGCCGCCCTCGGCCACCTGGTCGCCCGCCACGCGCTCGCCTGCGTGGTCGACGTCTCCGACCTCGGCAGCGCGTCGGCAAGGCGGGCCTTCGTCATCGCGTTCACCGAGGCGCTGCACGAGGCCAACGCGGAACCCCTGCACCTGGTGCTCGACGAGGCAGACCTGTGGGCGCCGCAGCGGGTGCCGTCCAATGGCCACGACCTGCTGGACCGCATCGAGGAGGTCGTGCGCCGCGGCCGGGTGCGAGGCTTCGTGCCGTGGCTGATTTCCAGCGTCCGGCGGTGCTGCACAAGGACGTGCTGAGCCAGGCCGACGTGCTGATCTCGATGAAGCTCACCTCAAGCCAGGACCGTGCCGCCGTGGGCCGCCGGATCAAGGGCCAGGCGGACCGGGCACAGGGCCAGTGAATTCTGGCCGCCCTGCCCCGGCTGTACCGCGGCGAGGGCTGGGTACGGGCGCCCTCGGACGGGGGGTGCTGGCGCGGGTGGCGTTCCCGCCCATCCGCAGCTTCGACAGCTCGGGCGCGCCACAGCGCCACGAGCGGCTCCCGGCGTCAGGACCGAGGCCGCCCGTGGACACCGCCACCCTTAAGGCCATGCTGGCAGGGGGCGGGATGGGGACGGAAGCCGGGACCACGGCCGCGGCAGGCGACGCCGAGGGGACGGAGAGCAGAGCCGTCGCAGGGCCACCCTGGCAGCGGCTGGATCTGGAGCGGCAGCTCAGGCACCACGAGCGGGAACTCGCGGCAGCGCTCGCCCGGATCGCCGGGCTGGAGGACGTCCTGCGGGCGCAGGCCCAGCAGGCCGGGAAGAAGCAGAAACGATAGACAGGAGGCGGAGTGTTACCAAACCTAACACTCAGGCTCGCCCAATTCTGGCGCAACGACCGCACAGACTGTCTGGGACGCCAGCGTAAAGGACCACGACGACGAGGACGCCTGAGCGTCACTCCTCGCTGCCGGCTACTCGCGCGCCCGCCGACCTGCCGCGCGTCTTGGACACCCGCCCGACCGGCGGCCTCCACCCGCCGCCGCGCCGGTCGGCGTCCCAGGCGTAGCGCGCGTCGCCGTCGAGCAGGCCCAGGTGGTCGCGCAGCCGATTGCGCCCCAGCCACGCCACCGCCGCCTCCAGCTCCGCCAGCCCCATCTCGGCGCGCCCCTTGCCGAGCACCCGCTTGAGCACCGCGTTGTAGGCGTGGTAGCCGCGCCGGCGTGGGTCGTGCGCCTCCGCCGCGTCCTCCACCGCCTGCGCCGCGACCAGCTCTGCGATACCTAAGCGCAGCCGTCGCTCCGCCCGGCTCGGCGTCTCCAGCAGCTCGCCCTGCCCCGCTTCGGCCAGGCCCTCCGCCAAGCCCTCGGGCCGCTCCATCGCCAGCTCCGGCCCGGGCCGGAGCACCGCGTAGCGCAGCGCCAGGGCATTGCTTTCCAGCGGCACGATGCCGCGCTCCTCGCGCTCGCGCGACAGCCGCTCGGCCAGCCACAGCGGCAGGTCGCCCTGTCGGCGCGCCGGGCGCGGCCGGGCGCGGGTGCCCTGCTCCTGCTCCATGCGCCAGCGGAACTTCGCGAAGAACGGGTCGTCGGGGTGGAACACCAGCGCTTCCTGGCCCTCGTACGGTCCGGCGTGCGGGTCTACCCGGGTGGCGCGCGCCACCATCTGCTCCAGCCACGGGCGCGAGCGGATGTGGGTCAGGGCTGCCACGACCGCGACCTCGGGCGCGTCCAGCCCCTCGTAGGCCATCGCCACCGTGACCAGCACGCTCGGCTCCGCCAGCAGCCGGTAGGCGGCGAGCGTGTCGTGCGCGTCACGCTCGTCCGAGGTCGCCAGGCGCACCGCGTCGCGCGCCGCCCTTGGTATCCAGCCCTGCAGCAGCGCCAGATAGCGCCGCGCCTGCTCCTGGTCCGGCGCCACCACCAGCAGCTTGCCCAGGCCGCGGCAAGCCTCGCCCGCCGCCGCGCCGAGGCTTGCCCGGCGCCGCGCGCGCAGGTGGCGGGTCGCGTCGAACGCCTCGCGCAGCAGGGCGTCGGCAAAGCCGGTGCGCAGCGCGGTGAACAGCGCCGGGCGCGTGGTCTCCGACGGGAACGCGCCGCCCAAACGATGCGGGCCGAGCTGTGCCCGCGTGCGGTCCGGTCCCGGCTCGGCCAGCCAGATCGCCTCGCCGTCCAGCGCGCCGAAGCGCACCGGCAGCACCGCGCGCTCGGACAGTGCCTGCGCCCGCGAGTAGCCCACCACCGCCCAGCCGGGCGCTGACAGGTCGACCTCGTCGGCCTTGCGCGAGGCCCCCGCCCCCGCCGCGATCGCAGCCGCGCGGCGGTATGGCAGCCACAGAATGCGCCGTCCGTCCGCGCGCTCCAGCGTGCCGGATAGCAGCAGCCGCGCCCGGGCCTGCGACAGCAGCGGCAGCAGCGCCGCCGACCAGGCTGCCGCCGGGTCCGGCCCGTCCGCCACCGCCTCCTCCAGTGCGGGCAGGTGGTGCGCCTCGTCGAGCACCAGCAGGGTCGGGTGTCGGCGGAACTCGGCCAGGTGCAGGGCCGGGGCTGCCGCCACCGCCTGGTAGGTGGTCACGTAGCCGGCCAGCCCGCGGCTCGGGTCGGGCGCGTTCTCGGCCGCGCGCACCGACATCGCGTGCCCCAGAGTCGAGCGCCAACCCGGGTCGGCAAACGCCTCCTCCGCCTGCAGGCGGAGGCTGTCGCGCGGCACCACCCAGCACACCCGCGCCACCACGCCCGCGCCGAGCAGCGCGTGTGCCGCCAGCACCGGCAGCAGGCTCTTGCCACCGCCCGGCGTCACCGCCGCAAGGATGTCCGCCACGCCCGACGCCTCGCCCGACGCAATGGCGCGCGCGATCCCGAGAAGCTGGGCCTGGTGGGTGCGGAGCGGTCGGGACGCAAGGGATACGGACAGGCGACACCCGGTCAGGAGAGGCAGGCGGAAGAACGGAGTCTGAGTCCCTTGACGGCCGCTGTCTACTCGCGACCACGCTCGACGATGGAGTGTGTGGCATGGACCGGAAGACGGGCGTGAAACACCTGCCTCCGTCGGCTATTATGCCAGGCGGACGTATTCCGGGCGTCCGAGTTCGAGCATCTGGTTCAGAGCGCTGAGAGCGAGGGCGATCTTCGTCCCGGGTCGTCGATCCGTGCGCGAGTGCAGTTCGCCCCCGATCACGCGCCTGAGCCGGCTGATACCGGCCTCGACCAGCGCGCGCCAGTAATAGCCTGGTGCCTGCTGCCACCTCCTGCGGCCACGCTCAGCAATGTGTCGCAGGTGACGGTCGGGCTGCATGGGCGCTGTCTCGGCCGTCTGGCTCGGCATGGGCCGAAGCTGTGTGGTTCGGGCGATTGGCTGGTCGAGAAGTACGGCACCAAGACGCGCCGGTCCTGTCGCGAGCTGCATGTCGGCCTGGACGCCGACACCGGCCAGATCGTCGCGGCAGCGCTGACCAGGAAGGCGATCGCCGACGGCTCCCAGGTCGGCCTCTTGGTCGACCAGATGGGGGCAGCTGCAGCCTCGTTCACTGGCGACGGCGCATACGATCAGGACGGTATTTCCATCGCGGTCGCCGAGCGCCATCCCGCAGCGGCGATCATCGTGCCGCCGTGTTCTACGGTGGTGCCGAGCGAGACGGCCGAGATCGAACCCGCACAGCGGGACCGCCATCTGCGATGCATTGCCGAGCACGGACGAGCGGCCTGCCAGAAAGCGTCGGACTACACTATCCGGGTTCGAACCCACAGCAGCGATAAGCAGGTGATCGGTGACGCGCTGCGCTCGCGGACGGACGAGTGTCGGGCATCAAGGTGGACGTCGCCGTTCATGCCCTCAACCGCATGCTGGAGTTCGATCATCCGAACTCCGTCCGCATCGCCTAACCACAAACGGACCAGGGAAACTACGCCTGCATCCCTGGTCCGTGAAACACGGTCATCCGTACACCACGGTCATCGTGCGGCGGTGATTTGCAATTCGGCAGGCACTCCCATGTCCCAAGCACGGGCAGGAACTGGGAGAGGCCGCATGGGCAAGAGAATAGACGCGTTGATCGGCCTAATCGAGAGATCGGACCGGCTGGACCGTTCAGGATATACTCTGGGCAAAATGATATCGAGGACCGGACAAGTCGGTGGTAAGACGGGAAAGGCCCTGGGTAATACGCTGCACGGCCGCACGCTGGGCCACCCAGTTCATCCGCTGGCAGTCGCCATCCCGGTCGGCACCTGGAGCCTGGCACTCGGTCTCGACTTGCTGGCTGTCGCTGGCGTCCTTCGGGATCGTGCCACCCCTCGGGCGGCCGACCTAGCGCTCAAGGCTGGGGCTGCCGGCGCCGTGCTGGCGATCGCGACTGGTCTGGCCGACTGGCAGCACCTTAATGGGCGCGACCGCCGAACTGGACTGGTGCACGGCTCCATCAACACCGTGTCTCTCGCACTCAACGTCGGATCAATCATGCTGCGCGCCCGCGGGCGGTTGGCGGCGGGGCGTTGGGTCAGTGGAGCAGCGTTCGCCTTCACCGGTGTGAGCAGCTTTCTCGGGGCGCACCTGATCTACCGTCGCGGTAATGCGGTGGACCATGCAGACCGCAGTCCGGAGCCGCGGGACTTCGTGGCCCTGGTGCCTCTGGCAGATCTCAGGGAAGGCGTGCCACACCGAGCTGCCGTTTGGGACGAGGTAGGCCGCAAGGAGATCGGTATCGCCCTCGTCAGGCAAGGCATGCGGGTGCACGCAATGGGCGCGCGCTGCTCCCATGCTGGCGGTCCGCTAGACCAGGGCTGGGTGCTGGAGGGCACGCTGGTCTGCCCGTGGCATGGCTCGCGCTACGATCTCGAGACCGGGCAGCCGACTAGCGGTCCATCCACCTGCCCGCAGCCGCGCTACCAAGTACGTCTACGTGACGGTATGGTGGAAGTCCGGCGCGAGCAGGAACCCGGAGACAGGGTGGTGACGTCTGAGACCCTGGCCAGCTTGCCACAGGGGAACTGCGTTGCCGAAGCCATGAATCCTGAAACGGACGTGTCACTTCGTACCAAAGCCACCGACGTGCTGTTCGAGCACCACGAACTGCTCCGCCGCTTGTTCGAACGTGTGCTGGCCACGCCGGGGACCAACCCGCAGCGTCATGTGCTGATGCACACACTAGCGACCGAGCTCGATATACACGAGGTGGTGGAGGATATGATCTTCTACCCAGCCGTCTCGCCGGTCAGCGAGGACGTGGACATCGCCTATGCCGAACACGGCGTGCTGGCGGACATGGTGGCTGCGACGATCAAGTTGCCGACTGATGGCGAGGAGTTCGAAGCAAACGTGCGTGCCCTGCAGTCGGCATTCCTGCACCATGCGGGTTCTGAAGAGCGTTCCATGTTCCACGAGGCCGAGCGCTTAAGCGAGTGGCGGCTGCGCGAGTTGGGCGGTCAGCTCGAGGACATGCTCGATGCCGAGCGGACGTCGCGCTTCCGCCGTACCTTTCGCGACCTCAGGCTAAGGCTACTGGAGAGCATCTAGGTAGTTATTGTGACGGAAAGTCGTGACAGCATCCTCGATACTTGGGGGGAACGAACCCCGTTCCAGGGCGAGGCGCAGTGGCCGGCCCGGCTCGACCAGCGTATGGTCGACGCGCCGGACCGATGGGTACAATCGGCTTGCGTGCTCTGCTCCAATGCTTGTGCGCTGGATGTCGGGGTGAAGGATGGCCGGATCGTCGGCGTGCGTGGTCGCCCGCAGGACCGCAGCAATCGCGGGCGTCTCGGCCCCAAGGGACTTCACGGCTGGGTGGCCAACAACAGCCCAGATCGGTTGCTTCGCCCGCTGATCCGAAGTGGCGGAACATTGCGCGAAGCCAGTTGGGACGAGGCAATGGAGCTGATCGTTCGGCAGACCCGGACGATTTGCGATCGGTTCACGAGCTCGGCAATCGGCTTCTACAGCAGTGGCCAGCTGATGCTGGAGGAATACTACACCCTTGCCCTGATCGGAAGGGCAGGGCTCGGCACACCGCACCTGGACGGCAACATCCGGCTTTGCACTGCCACGGCGTCCGCCTCATTAAAGGAGACGTTCGGCATGGATGGTCAGCCGGGCACGGTGGAGGACATTGACTGTACCGATTGCATCCTGCACGTCGGCCACAACGTGGCGTTTACCGACACCGTAATGTGGATGCGCGTGCTGGACCGTCGCCGGGGGCCGAACCCGCCGAAGCTGGTGGTCGTAGACCCGCGCCGCACCTCCACCGCGGATGAAGCCGACGTCTGGCTCGCGCCGCGGCCCGGGACCAACTTAGCGCTGCTAAACGGCCTGCTATATCTGCTAATTCGCCATGGCCACGTCGATCCCGATTTCATCGCGCAGCATACACTGGGCTATGACGCCCTTGCCCGGATCGTAGAGGAATATCCACCCGACCGTGTAGAAACCATCACCGGGGTGCCCGCAGACCTGCTGGTCGAAGCGGCTCACTTGATTGGTGACGCGCCGACTCTCGTCTCCACGTGCCTGCAGGGAGTCTATCAAAGCAACCAAGCGACCGCTTCCGCCTGCCAGGTGAACAACATCCATCTCGTGCGTGGCCTGATCGGCCGGCCCGGCTGCGGCATCTTGCAGATGAACGGCCAGCCCAGTGCCCAGAACACGCGGGAGTGCGGTGTCTACGAGGACCTGAGCGGTTTCCGCAACTGGGAGAACCCAACGCAAGTTGCTGATCTGGCTCGTATTTGGAACGTGCGTCCGCAAAATATCCCGCATTGGCAGCCCGGTACGCACGCGCTCCAGATGTTCCACTACGCCGAGACCGGCACGCTGCGGATGTTGTGGATTCAGGGCACCAACCCGGCGGTTTCGCTTCCGGACCTCGGCCGTGTCCGTGCCATCCTGCAAAAGCCAGATTTGTTCGTAGTGGTGCAGGACGCCTTCATGACTGAGACGGCGCGCTTGGCAGACGTGGTGCTACCCGCGGCGCTCTGGGCGGAGAAAACCGGCACCTTCACCAACTTCGACCGCACCGTTCATCTGAGTGAACAAGCCGTGGAGCCGCCTGGAGAGGCGCGGTCCGATCTGGATGTTTTGTTGGACTACGCCCACCGCATGGGTTTTCATGACAAGGACGGCGCACCGCTCATCAAATGGGCTACACCCGAGGGCGCGTTCGAGGCCTGGAAGGAGTGTTCCCGTGGGCGCCCTTGCGACTACACCGGGCTGTCCTACGCGAAACTCCGGGGCGCATCGGGGATCCCCTGGCCTTGCAACCAGGCGTATCCGGACGGAAAAGCTCGGCTGTACGCCGATCATGTTTTCCCAACCAGCCCGGACCGTTGCGCAACATTTGGCCATGATCTCCTGACGGGCGGCCGGATCACCCCGGCGGACTACCACGCCATGGAACCTGCCGGCCGCGCGTTCCTGAAGTCATCTCACTACCATCCCGCCCCTGAACAGCCCGACGAGGCCTATCCGGTCGCGCTGACCACCGGGCGGGTTCTTCATCAGTTCCACACCCGCACAAAGACCGCTCGGTCACCGGAGCTGAACCGTGCTGACCCGGCTATCTACATCGAGGTCTCGCTGTTCGCAGCCCTGCGACTGTGGGTGGTGGACGGCGACTTGGTGCGGGTGACATCGCGCCGGGGCGCAGTCGAAGTGCCTGTGAGGATCGGGGCCATCGAGGATGGGCACGCCTTCATGCCGTTTCACTACGGCTACTGGGACAAGCCGGAACACGCGCAGGCCGCCAACGAGCTGACGCTTTTCGTTTGGGACCCGGTGAGCAAGCAGCCCATGCTGAAATATGCCGCAGTAAAATTGGAACGCGCCTCGACGCCGGTGGCGGCACCGAAGGCAATGGGCAAGGACAGCGCGCATCAAAGCGTGCTCGCATTAGCGCGCATGGGGGTAGCTACGGCGGCCCGGAAAGCCGCTATGTCGGTGAAACCGCCACGTCAGCACATTGCCGACCATATCGGCTTACTGCGTGATAGCGTGACTAGGCTAGCTGCCGCGTTCGAACAGACTGTCTCAAATCACCCGGATCTGGCGGACGTGTCGCGCCAATGTAGCTTATTTGCGGGCTGGTCCCATGCCGTAGTGGAGAAGGTTGATGAGGTCGCGCTTCGCTACGGCATGCAGAATGGTAAAGTTTTTGGCCGAAGCACGGCTGTTGCTCGTCATGCCACACCTGGAGAAATAAACCTGCTATTCAATCTGCAGGGCTTGCTGGCTTTGGTAAGCAGTTGCCAATCGTCTTTGACGATCCTGCACCAGGCTGCCTCAGCCGTTCACGACGAAGTGTTTTTGGGCAAAGTCAATGAAATGACAAGTATAAACGAGCGTATGCAGCAGTGGCTGCAAACCTATCTTTTGCAGAGCGCTTCGCAAGCCGTGGTTGTGCCCAACTAGGGTCGGGACTCATAACCAGCAGGTGACGGCTGCGGCGAGGTAGACGGCGCCAAGGGAGTTGGCTGCGAGCTGTCGTAGCGGGTCGCGATGCGGCGGTAGTCTTTCGG
>CAXSEF010000083.1:6468-14362 GCA_964236535.1 uncultured Acetobacteraceae bacterium | reverse complement strand
GAGCCGCCGCCCGCCCGCCCCCGCCCGGATCAATCCCTGCCGGACCGCGCCCTGCTGGACCGCGACGTCGGCCTGCACCGCCACTGGCTCGACCCGACGATCCCGTTCGCCGCCACCCTCGCCGCCGCCGCGCACGGCGTGCTCGTCACCTCCGCCACCCTGCGCGACACCCCCGACGCCCCGGACGCCGCCGAGCTCGCCTGGGCCGCCGCCGAGGCGCGCGTCGGCGCCAGCCACCTGCCCTCCCCGGCCCTGCGCGCCGCCGTCTCCAGCCCGTTCGACTACGCCGCCCAGACCCGCTGCTTCGTCGTCACCGACCTCGCCCCGAACGATATCGCCGCCCTCGCCGGCGCCTACCGCGCGCTGTTCCTCGCCGCCGGCGGCGGCGGCCTCGGCCTGTTCACCGCCATCTCCCGCCTGCAGGCGGTGCACGCCCGCATCGCCCCCGCCCTGGAGGACGCCGGCATCCCGCTGCTCGGCCAGCACGTCGACGCCATGGACAACGCCACCCTGATCGACATCTTCCGCTCGGAGGAACACAGCTGCCTGCTCGGCACCGACGCCATGCGCGACGGCGTCGACGTCCCCGGCCGCGCGCTGCGCCTCGTCGTGTTCGAGCGCGTCCCCTGGCCCCGCCCCGACATCCTGCACCGCGAACGCCGCACCCACCTCTCCGGCGGCGACACCACCGGCTACGACGACCGCGAAGCCCGCCTCCGCCTGCGCCAGGCGTTCGGCCGCCTGATCCGCGTGGCCTCCGACCGCGGCGTCTTCGTCCTGCTCGACCGCCGCACGCCCTCCCGCCTGCTCTCCGCCTTTCCGCCCGGCGTCGACGTCCGCAGGGTGGGACTCGCCGAAGCGGTCTCGGGAGTCCGGGACTTCCTCCGCACGGAAGACTGATGCCAACGGGCCGTGGGCGTGGCGGGCCAGACAAGCAAGCAAGGCCAGAGGCTCTGCCTCTGGACTCCGCTCAAGGCCGAGCCTTGAGAATCCCTATGCTTAAGGAACGGGTTTCCAAAGGCCCCAGGCCTTCGGTGGGTCCGGGCAAAGCCCGGCCTTGCTTGCAGGTCGGTACCCGGCGCCGCTGCCCTTGCCATCCCGCGCCCGCGGAGGCACGGTCCGCGCAACCCGCAGGAGCCCACTGCATGCTCGCCCGCATCGGACTCGACGCCCAGGAGGCGCTGATCTGCACGATGGTCCTCGTCGCCGCCGCCGAGGGCGGGATCACCGACCGCGAGATCGGCGTGATGGCGGGCCTGGTGCAGACCCTCCCGGTGTTCCGCACCTTCTCCACCGCCAAGCTCGACGCGGCGACGGAAGCCACGATCACCCTGCTGCGCGAGGAGGACGGCCTCGCCCATGCCGGTCGCCTGATCCGCGAGGCGCTGGAGCCCCGCCTGCGCGAGACCGCCTACGTGCTCGCCTGCGAGGTGGTGGCCGCCGACGTCACGCACGGCCAGCGCATCCTGCAGATGCTCGAGTTCGTCATGAACGAGCTGCACCTCGACCCGCTGGTCGCGGCGGCCATCGAGCGCGGCGTCCGCGCACGCTACCAGCGCATGGAGCGGCAAGCCGAAGCCTGACGCCGCAGACTGTCCCGAGGCGCCAGCCAGGCAGCCGCCTGGCCGAAGGCAAAACCATCCCGACCCACGCGCGACCCGGACTAAGGCGCCCCCCAAGCAACGCCTCCGAACATGTGCGGGCCTGGGGGCTCAGCCCCCAGCGGGTCCAGGGCAGGGCCCTGGCCTTGGCTTCCCACATACCCCTCCGCAACGGCCTCCCCTGAACAGCGCTTCCCTCCAAACGCAGGAGCGACGACATGGCCTCAGCAAGCGACTCCCCGATCCTCGGCGACACGGTGCAGGAGGTGCAGGGCATCTTCCCGAGCGACGATGCGCTGCAGGCGGCGATGAAGCGGCTGCTCGGCAACGGCTTCGACCGCTCCGAGCTGTCGCTGCCGCACACCAGCCCGGCCAGCGGCTCGGCGACGCCGAACGAGGGTGCCGACAACCCGACGACCGAGGAGGACCGGCGCCAGGTGCGCACGCTCGGCGCCAGCACGCTGGGCGTGGGCGCGGCGATGGGCGCCGCGGGCGTGGTGATCGCCACCGGCGGCCTGGCGGTGCCGGCGATCGCCGTTGCCGCCGCCGCGGGCCTTGCGGCCGGAGGCGCCGTCGAGGGCGTCAGCGGCATTGCCGGGTCGGCCGAGCATGCCGGGCGCGAGCAGGCGGCGCAGTCCGGCCGGCTGGTGCTCGCCGCCCACATCGCCGACGCGGCCAAGCGCGCGCGCGCCGAGACGATCATGCGCGAGTGCGGCGCCACCCGGGTCGAGGCGGTGCAGCGGACCGACGCCGCGGTGGCCGGCCTCGACTCGTCGGGCTGGACCGGCTGACCCCGAACGCAGCGGGGGCCGCCGGCATCACGCCGGCGGCCCCCGTGGTCACAGCCTGCACCCGCCCAGCCGGACGGCCGGACGCCTCAGGCGAGGCGCAGGTTGGTGGCGGCGGCCTTGCCGCGCTCCATCTCGACCTCGTAGCTGACCTTCTGGCCGTCGTTGAGGCCCTGCAGGCCGGCCGCCTGCACGGCGGTGATGTGCACGAACACATCCTTGCCGCCGTCCTGCGGCATGATGAAGCCGAAGCCCTTGGTGGCGTTGAACCACTTCACGGTGCCAGTTGCCATTGTCTCGTTCCTTGTCGCGCGCGGCCGGGCCGCGCCTGAGGCACTCGCAGTTCGATCCGTCCCCGTCGCCATTCGGGAACGCTGCTCCGGTCGGTCCGCCCCGCAGGAGGGACGCCCGGGTCGACTTCCTTGCGGGAGGTCAGGCTAGCTTGAGGTTGGTGGCGGCGGCCTTGCCGCGCTCCATCTCGACCTCGTAGCTGACCTTCTGGCCGTCGTTGAGGCCCTGCAGGCCGGCCGCCTGCACGGCGGTGATGTGCACGAACACATCCTTGCCGCCGTCCTGCGGCATGATGAAGCCGAAGCCCTTGGTGGCGTTGAACCACTTCACGGTGCCTGTCGCCATTGTCTTAACTCCTGGCCGCGCGCGGCTTGCCCGCGTCGTCGGCGATTTCGCCACGCCTCGTCCCGTAGCACGGAACGCAAGCGGATTGACAGCGGGGTGCCCGGCCGGATGACAGCGCGGTAACCTCGATCATTGTGGTGGGTTCGCGACCGTGCCTGCGGCTCAGAGCGGCTTGAGGTTGGTGGCGGCAGCCTTGCCGCGCTCCATCTGGACCTCGTAGCTCACCTTCTGGTTCTCGTTCAGGCCGTGCAGCCCGGCCGCCTGGACCGCGGTGATGTGCACGAACACGTCCTTGCCGCCGTCCTCGGGCATGATGAAGCCGAAGCCCTTCGTGGTATTGAACCACTTGACCGTGCCGATAGCCATTCAAGTCACTCCGTCGTTGGCGCCGCACTCGATCGCGCGACACGTCAGACAACCGGGCCGCTGCACGACTTGAGGCACCCGGTGACGGAAGCGCAGCAAGGCAAGCCATAACGTCGATTGCAGCCGCATGGGGGCAGAAACCACCAGTAGTGTCAATCATGAGGACCATGCACCCGCCGCCCCGCCGCGGCCGGCCGGTGCGTGCGCCAGACGCAGGAAGGGCAGGCCCTGCGGCCTGCCCCCTGCGTCCGGAGTCCGGGAAATCCGATCCCGAAGGATCAGAAATCCATGTCGCCCATGCCGCCCATCCCGCCGCCGCCGCCGCCCGGCATGCCGCCGGCCGACTTCTTCTCCGGCTTCTCGGCGATCATCGCCTCGGTGGTCACCAGCAGGCCGGCAACCGAGCCGGCGTTCTGCAGCGCCGAGCGCACGATCTTGGTCGGGTCGATGATGCCCGCCGCGACCATGTCCTTGTACTCGCCGGTCTGCGCGTCGAAGCCGAAGTTGTAGTCGCCGTTCTCCAGCACCTTGCCGGCGATCACCGCACCGTCCTCGCCAGCATTCTCGGCGATCTGGCGCAGCGGCTGCTGGATCGCCTTGCGGACGATGTCGATGCCGAACTTCTGGTCCTCGTTGGCATACTTCAGGCCGGCGAGCGTCAGGCTGGCCCGCGCCAGCGCCACGCCGCCGCCCGGAACGATGCCTTCCTCGACCGCCGCGCGGGTCGCGTGCAGCGCGTCGTCGACGCGGTCCTTGCGCTCCTTGACCTCGACCTCGGTGCTGCCGCCGACGCGGATGACGGCCACGCCGCCGGCGAGCTTCGCCAGACGCTCCTGCAGCTTCTCCTTGTCGTAGTCCGAGGTGGTCTCCTCGATCTGCGCCCGGATCTGCGTGCAGCGACCCTGGATCTCGGTCTTCTCGCCGACACCCTCGATGATCGTCGTGTTCTCCTTCTCGATCAGCACCTTCTTGGCGCGGCCGAGCATCGCCAGCGTCACGTTCTCGAGCTTGATGCCGAGGTCTTCGCTGATCACCTGGCCGCCGGTCAGCACCGCGATGTCCTCGAGCATCGCCTTGCGGCGGTCGCCGAAGCCCGGCGCCTTGACGGCGGCGATCTTCAGCCCGCCGCGCAGCTTGTTCACCACCAGGGTGGCGAGGGCCTCGCCCTCGATGTCCTCGGCGATGATCAGCAGCGGACGCCCGGACTGCACCACGCTCTCGAGCAGCGGCAGCAGCGGCTGCAGCCCCGACAGCTTCTTCTCGTGGATCAGGATGTACGGCTGATCCAGGTCGGCGACCATCTTCTCGGCGTTGGTGATGAAGTACGGCGAGATGTAGCCGCGGTCGAACTGCATCCCCTCGACCACGTCGAGCTCGGTCTGGATGCCCTTGGCCTCCTCGACGGTGATGACACCCTCGTTGCCGACCTTCTGCATCGCCTGGGCGATCATCTCGCCGATCTCGGTCTCGCCGTTCGACGAGATCGTGCCGACCTGCGCCGTCTCGGCCGGGGTCGAGATCTTGCGGGTCTGGCTCTTCAGCTGCTCGACCACGGCGTTCACCGCCGCATCGATGCCGCGCTTGAGGTCCATCGGGTTCAGCCCGGCGGCCACGCCCTTGGCACCCTCGCGGACGATCGCCTGCGCCAGCACCGTCGCCGTCGTCGTGCCGTCACCGGCCAGGTCGTTGGTCTTGCTCGCGACCTCGCGCACCATCTGCGCGCCCATGTTCTCGAACTTGTCGGAAAGCTCGATCTCCTTGGCGACGGTGACGCCGTCCTTGGTGATGCGCGGCGCGCCGAAGCTCTTGTCGATCACCACGTTGCGGCCCTTGGGACCCAGCGTGACCTTCACCGCGTCGGCGAGGATGTCCACGCCGCGCAGCATGCGGCCGCGCGCGTCGCCGCCGAACCGTACTTCCTTGGCTGCCATGAATAAGGCCTTTCTTTCTGTGCGCGACGCACCGCCGGGAGCGGGAGAACCCCACCCCGGCAGCCGTCGCCGCGGTCTTCAGTCCCCGGCGCCCGCATCGGCACGCCAGGCCGGGATCGCCTGCGCGACCCCTCGTCGGAACCCCGGCACGCCCGGGGCGGTCGTCACACCCCCGGCCGCGCCAGGTCAGCCGCCCCGGACACCGGGGCGCTTCAGGCTCAGGCCGCGGCCTTCTGCGCCACGCCGCCCACGATCACGCCCATGATGTCGGTCTCCTTCATGATCAGGAGATCCTCGCCATCGAGCTTCACCTCGGTGCCCGACCACTTGCCGAACAGCACCCGGTCACCGGCCTTGACGTCGGGCGGCACCAGGGCGCCGCTGTCGTTGCGGGCGCCGGCGCCGACGGCCACGACCTCGCCCTCCATCGGCTTCTCCTTGACGGTGTCGGGAATGATGATGCCCCCGGACGTCTTCTCCTCGGGGGTGAGCCGGCGAACCACGACGCGATCGTGAAGCGGACGAAACTCTGCCATGCGGAAATATCCTCAGCGGTATTGGACCCGGAGCACACGCCGCGGGGATCCGGTCGGATCTGACCGGCCGGGCTGGCCCCCGGCCTTGGCACTCCCGCTCGGGGAGTGCCAGGTGACTTAGGACGGCGCCAGGCCCAAGTCAAGCCGCCGGCAGCACTCCGACCACGCGAGTGCCAACCGCCTGATCCGGCTCGCTTTGTTGTTGCGACGCCGTGCCGTGGCGGCCCAGGATGCCCCCCCGGCCGTCCCGCCGGGACCCGTGCCGCCCGTCGCCAGCCCCCGGACCGGAGCATGACCCATGAGCCTGTCGCTGCAGCTGAAGGACTACCGCCTCACCACCGCCGAAATCCTCTACCGCCTGCCCGACCACCCTGGCGTGCTGCAGACCTACGTCTGGCAGGACCTCGACATCGCCCCGAGCTACCCGGTGCTGAGCGGCTTCCTCGCCTTCTGGAAGCGCGAGCTCGACGGCCCCCTGCACTCGGTCCGCATCGCCAGCGCCAACCTGATCGGCCCGTCGCGCTGGCACGCCGTCAGCCACCTCCTGCTGCACTGAACCCGGACACCCGGTCAGGACGCGGCGTCGTCCCCCCGCCCCGCGGCCGGCCCGGCCGCCGGGTCCTCGACGCGCGCGCCGTCGAGCACCGCCTCGCGCCGCGCCGCCGCACGCCCCAGCGCCAGCCGCTCCGCCGCGGTCTGGCCATGCACGGCACGGCTCACCGCCGCCCGCTGCGACTCCGCCTCGCGCGCCAGGCGCCTGCGGGCACGGCGCAGGTTGATGATCTCGACCATGCCCTGACCGTGCCACGCCGCACCACGGCGCAGCAAGCAAGGCCGGGCTCTGCCCGGACCCGCAAAGGGCCGGCGGCCCTTTGATCCCATGCCCCGGTGCCACCGACCGCGCGGCCGGTGCCTCCAACGCGTGTGGGTCCGGGGGCTCAGCCCCCGGCGGGTCCCCGCTTTCAGGCACGGGGCAGAGCCCTGGCCTTTGCCACCCCAAACCACGATGTCAACGCGTGCGAATCTCCATTCCACAATACGTCTTGCCGCAGCCGGCAAAGCGCGCCACGGTCCGCCCGCAAAGCCGGAGCGACTGACCCATGCTGTTTCGCGCCCTGCTCGCCACGCTGCTGCTGGCCGCCCCCGCCCGCGCCGCCAACGTCCTGCGCGTCGGCTACCAGAAGTACGGCACGCTGATCCTGCTCAAGGAGCGCGGCCTGCTCGAACAGGCGCTGGCCCCGCTCGGCTGGACCGTCCGCTGGTCCGAGTTCACCGGCGGCCCCCAGCTGATGGAGGCGTTCAACGCCGGCGCGCTCGACATCGCCACCGCCGGCGAGACCCCGCCGATCCTCGCCGAGGCCGCCGGCGCCCCGCTGCTCTACATCGGCGCCGAGCCCCCCGCCCCCCGCGGCGAGGCCATCGTCGTCCCCAAGGACAGCCCGATCACCACCGTCGCCCAGCTCAAGGGCCGCCACGTCGCGCTGAACAAGGGCTCCAACGTGCACGTCATGCTGGTGCGCGCCCTGGAGGCCGCCGGCCTGCACTGGTCCGACATCACCCCGGTCTACCTCTCGCCCTCCGACGGCCGCGTCGCCTTCAGCAGCGGCAGCGTCGACGCCTGGGCGATCTGGGACCCCTACCTCGCCGACGCCCAGGCCGAAGGCGGCGCCCGCGTGCTCGCCGACGCCACCGGCCTCGCGCAGAACACCCAGTTCTACTTCGCCAGCCGCCCCTTCGCCGCCGCCCACCCCGCCATCGTGCACACGGTCCTGGACCAGGTCGGCGCCCTCGACACCTGGGCCGCCGCCCACCCCGCCGAGGTCGCCCCCCTGCTGGCCCACGCCGTCGGCCTCCCCGAGGCGGTCGTCGGCCGCGCGGTCGACCGCCTGAGCTACAGGCTCGGCCCGATTACCCCGGAGATCGTCGCCCAGCAGCAGGCCATCGCCGACAGCTTCCGCACGCTCCACCTGATCCCGGGCGCGGTCGACGTCGCCAAGGACGTCTGGCACCCGCCGTCCTGACACCCGCGATCCTGA
>CAXSEF010000083.1:0-6368 GCA_964236535.1 uncultured Acetobacteraceae bacterium | reverse complement strand
GCAGCAACCGTGACGTACGGCCGCAGCACGACGGACACGAACTGGCCGGCGCCGTTCGGCTCCTCCACCATGCAGCCCTCGGCGGCGTCTTCATAGGACATCACCACGACACCCGCCTCGGCACAGAGCCCGAGGTACCAGAGCTGATGGCATGCGGAAAGCGACGCCAGCAGCAGCTCCTCAGGGTTCCAGCGCGTGGGTTCGCCCCGGAATTTGGGATCGGATGACCCTTGATCGCGGGCTTGCCCGCGGCGGTGATCCGGTGAGCGCGGCTGTAGCCGTGGGAGGTGGTCGTGCCCGGGCCTTCGTTGCCCGTCCAGATCACCCGGACGCAATAGTCATGTCGCCGCGCCGCCATGCCACGTCCCTCCGAAGTGCGGGACCCGCAGCATAATCACACGCCGGCCAAAAGGAGGGCCCGGAAGTCTCGTCCGCCGCCGCGGGCTTCATGTGCCGGTCCAGGGGCGCTGCCCCTGGCAGGTCTGGGCAGAGCCCAGACTCGCCTGCCCTGATGCGCCTGCCCTGATACGATCGATCGACGCGCCGCGACCCGCCACAGGCGAGCCACGCCCCTGCCCTACTCGGCTCGGCCCAGCCATAGCCTGCACCACAACCGTCATTACTGACGCTCTACCGCAGTCTGCTCGTCGATATCCCGTCTCCAGAGGACCATGCTCGCGACATGATCCACACGGCCCGCCTTGTGCTCCGGAGATGGCGGCCGGACGACCGGGCGCCGTTCGCTCTCCTGAACAGCGACCCCGAGGTCATGCGCTTCATGCCCGGGCCGCTGAGTCCCGCCGAAAGCAACCGCTGGGTCGACCGGATCGACCACGAATTCGAACGCGACGGCTTCGGCCCGAACCCGCTACGCTCCCCGCCACGCCCCCTCCCCGCCCTTCCGCGCCTTACGCCATCCCATTGTCTGCGTGGGCGGCGCTGCCAGACATAGAAACCAGCAGACCATCTTTATAGAAGCCAAGCGATGGCGAGTGCGACATAACACCATCTCAACGAACCCCATGCTTGAAAAGCTCCGCCCTTCGCGGGCCCGGACGGAACCCCCGCCCTGCTCGCCCCGCAGATAGAGCCTCCACAGCCGCCCGCGGACGCCCTAGTCTCGCGCCATGAGAACCCTGCCCCCCCTGCTCCTGCTCGCCGCCTGCGTCCTCGCCGCCCCCGCACAGGCGCAGCTCACCGGCCCCGACACCTCCGGCGCCAACCCCGCCGGCCCCGCCTTCCCCGGCTCGCCCGGCTCGCGCCGCAACCGCCCCCCCGCCACCGAGCCCGGCACCGCCGCCGCCAAGCCCGCAGCACCCGGCATGAAGATCCCCCCCGAGATCTGGCCGCGCCTCGACCGCGGCGCCACCGTCTGCGACAGCCTCGACGCGCTGCGCAAGCGCGCCGCCATGCTGACCGACGGCGAGCGCCACCCGATGCCGCCCGGCTGCCGCCCGGTCGCCGACACGATCAAGATCACCGTGCTCGACCGCGAGTCGCCGGGCGCCACGCAGGTCCGGGTCGACTCGACGCACGACCTCGCCTGGACCGACGCCTGGCTGCCGGAAAAGGCGCCCTTCCTGCCGGGCCAGGCCACCCCGCGCCCGGAGCCGGCGGGCGAGTGACCACCGGCTCCGGGCGCGGCTCGTCGCCCGTGTGCCGCGCGATCGCGCAACCGGCCGCGCCGCTGCCCAGCGGCGCGGCGAACCCGGTCTGCGACGGCCGTATACGCGGCACTCGGCTCTGGACCGCGCGCCCGCCGCGTCCATAAGCTCCGCCCCGCCACGCCCCCGCCTCCCGACCGACCGCGCCTCCCGACCTGCACGCCTTCCGCCACGACCCCGCCTCCCGACCTACACGCCTTCCGCCACGACCCCGCCTCCGATCGACCAGGACGCCACGCATGACCGCTCGCCACACCGCGACCCTGATCGCCGCCCTCGCCGCAGCGGCCGCCCCGCCCGCCCGCGCCGCGGACGCCCCGCCGTCCCCCGCGCGCGTGCTGCGGCTCGGCGTCGACCTGTCGCTCACCGGCGCCGACGCCGACAGCGGCACGAAGGTCAAGGACGGCATCCTGCTGGCGATCGAGCAGGCCAACGCCGCGCACGCCATCCCCGGCGTCACCATCGAGCCGCTGATCCTCGACGACGCCACCGCCACCGCCGGCCAGTACGACCCCGCCCAGGCCGCCACCAACGCCCGCAGGATGGTCTCCGACCGCGCCGTCCTCGCAGCCGTCGGCCCGCAGATGAGCGGCGCCGCCAAGGCCATGGCGCCGATCCTGTCCATGGGCAACCTCGCGATCATCACCCCCCAGGCCACCAACCCCGACCTCACCGACCCCAGATACGCCGGCCAGTACCGCCCCTCCGGCAAGGTCACCTTCTTCCGCACCGTGACCACCGACGCCTACCAGGGCCCGAACATGGCGAACTTCTTCGCCGACACCCTGCACGCCAGGCGCATCTACATCCTCGACGACAGCGGCGCCTTCGGCGTGGGCCTCGCCGACCGCTTCGCCGTCCGCGCCAGGGCGAAGGGCATCGAGGTGCTCGGCCGCGACCGCCTCGACCCCAAGGCCGCCGACTACAGCGCGGTGCTCACCAAGATCAAGGCGCTCGGCGCCGACAGCCTGTACTACGGCGGCGTCAGCGAGGCCGGCGTCAAGCTGATCAAGCAGTCCTACGACATCATCCCCGCAGCCATGAAGGGCGGCGGCGACGGCCTGCTCGACGGCTCGGTGCTGACCGGCGCCGGCTTCCCCGCCGCCCAGGGCTGGTACGTCACCATCGCCGCCCCGCACATGCTCGACGACGCCCGGCTCGCCGGCTGGACCCAGGGCTACAAGACGAAGTTCGGCATCTCCGCCGGCGACTACGCCATCACCGGATACGACGGCGTCCAGGTGATCCTCGCCGCCATCCGCGGCCTCGCCGAGCACAACCAGGACCTCACCCGCGAGGCGGTGCGCGCCGCCATCGCCGCCAGCTCGACCGACACCCTGCAGGGCCCCGTCGCCTTCGACGCCAACGGCGACGTCAACAGCAAGATCGTCAGCGTGTTCCAGGTCCGCCAGGACCGCGCCGCGGCGCCCGACGACGTCGCGGCGCAGTTCCACTACGTCGGCGTGGCGCCGGCCGAGTAGATGGGCAGGCAGGCAAGCCTGGGCACTGCCCAGACCCGCCAGGGGCGCGCCGCCCCTGGACCGGCGCATGAAAGCCGCACGGCCCCGCCCTGCCCCCGACATGCGCGGGCCCGGGGCCTCGGGCCCCGGCGGAGCCTCTGACCTTGGTGCCCCGATGACCGCCACCGACCTCCTGCTGCAGCAGGTGATCAACGGCCTCAGCCTGGGCGCGATGTACGCGCTCCTCGCCCTCGGCTTCACCCTCGTCTACGGCATCCTCGAGCTGATCAACTTCGCCCACTTCAACATCTTCATGGTCGGCTCGTTCATCGGCCTGTGGACCCTGCAGGCGTTCGGCCTCTCCGGCCAGAACGTCCTGCTCACCGGCCTGCCGCTGGCCGGCGTCCTCCTCGCGGCACTCGCCACCAGCATGCTCGGCGCCGGCCTGCTCGGCGTCGCCGTCGAGCGCATCTGCCTGCGCCCGCTGCGCGGCGTGCGCGGCCCGGCGGCGATGATCACCACCATCGGCGTCTCGTACATCCTGTTCAACGTCGTCCTGCTGTTCGTCGGCGCCGACGCCAAGAACTACCCCAACCCCCTCCCCCCGGTGCAGTTCGCCATCGGCGGCGCCGTGCTGCGCCTGCGCGAGCTGCTCATCTGGGCCGTCTCGCTGACCCTGATGGCGGCGCTCTGGCTGTTCGTGCAGCGCTCCCGCCTCGGCCGCGCCATGCGCGCGGTGGCGCAGGACCCCGAGGCCGCGCGGATGATGGGCGTCGAGGTCGACCAGGTGGTCATCGCCGCCTTCTTCCTCGGCTCGGCGCTCGCCGGCGCCGCCGGCCTGGTGTTCGGCCTGTACTACAACGTGACCGGCTTCCTGATCGGCTACGCCGCCGGCCTGCGCGCCTTCACCGCCGCCGTCCTCGGCGGCATCGGCAACATCCCCGGCGCCATGCTCGGCGGCCTGCTCATCGGCCTGATCGAGACCCTGAGCGGCCAGTACCTCGCCACCGCCTGGGCCGACGTGGTCATCTTCTCGATCCTGGTGCTCGTCCTGGTGTTCCGCCCCGCCGGACTGCTCGGCCGCATGGCCCCCAACCGCTCGTGACCCCGCCCCCCGACACCCCCGACTCGGACACCCCCGACCTGGACACCGCAACCCCCGTCCCCGGCCCGCCCGCCGGCCCGCTGCTCGGCGACCCCCCGGCCACGCCCCGCCTCGGCGCCCCCGCGCTGTTCCGCCCCTGGCTCGCCAGCACCCCCGGCCGCCGCGCCGCCGTCGCGCTGGTCGCCGCCATCGCCCTCGCCTTCCCGCTGCTGCACGCCGACGACGCCGACATCGACAGCCTCGCCAACGCCGGCGCCTACGCCGCCCTCGCCCTCGGCCTCAACATCGTCGTCGGCATGGCCGGCCTGCTCGACCTCGGATACGCCGCGTTCTTCGCCATCGGCGCCTACGCCTACGGCATCCTCTCCTCCTACCAGATCACCCCGGAATGGACCGCGCTGTGGCAGCCCGCAGCCGCCCTGGGCCTCGTCGAGCACCTCGCCGGCGACCCCGGAAACCCCGGCACCGTGCACTTCACCGTCTCGTTCTGGATCATGCTCCCCGCCTCGGCGCTGATCTCCGCCCTGTGCGGCATGGCGTTCGGCGCCCCCACCCTGCGCCTGCGCGGCGACTACCTGGCCATCGTCACTCTCGGCTTCGGCGAGATCGTCCCCATCGTCGCCCGCAACGTCCCCTGGCTCACCAACGGCGCCGCCGGCCTGAACGGCATCGCCCCGCCAACCCTGCTCGGCCACAGCTTCGGCGTCGACGCCACCCCGTACTACTACGTCATGCTCGCCCTCGTCGGCCTGCTCGTCTTCGCCAGCCTGCGCCTGCGCGACAGCCGCGTCGGCCGCGCCTGGATGGCCATCCGCGAGGACGAGACCGCCGCCTCCGCCATGGGCATCGACACCGTCCGCACCAAGCTCCTCGCCTTCGCCATCGGCGCCGGGTTCGCCGGCGCCACCGGCACCTTCTTCGTCGCCAAGCTGCAGACCGCAACCCCGGAAATGTTCGGCTACCCCGTCTCCGTCATGGTCCTCGTCATGGTCGTGCTCGGCGGCATGGGCAGCGTCTGGGGCGTCGTCCTCGGCGCCGTCTCGCTGCAGCTCCTGCAGTCCTGGCTGCTCCCCGACATGACCGGGTGGCTGCACGCCGCCGGCCGCGCCCTCGACAACGCCGCCATGCAGCGCGCCGACCTCGCCCAGGCCACCGAGCTGATCTTCGGCATCGTCCTCGTCCTGATGATGCTCTACCGCCGCGACGGCCTGATCCCCGCCAGCCGCGCCGCCGCCGCCCTCACCTTCGCCCAGCAGCACGCCGAGGTCGCCCGCCCCGGCACCGCCCAAGCCGGCTTCGCGAGCCTCGGCCGCTTCGCCCCACCCCCGGCCGCCGCCGCCGCCGCCCCACCCACCGCCGCCCCCCGCAACCTGCTGGAGGTCCGCGGCCTCACCGTGCGCTACGGCGGCCTCGTCGCCCTCAACGCCATCGACCTCGCCGTCCCCGAGGGCGGCGTCGTCGCCGTCATCGGCCCCAACGGCTCCGGCAAGTCCACCCTGTTCAACGCCATCACCGGCCTCGCCCGCGCCCAGTCCGGCTCCATCCTGTTCGACGGCGCCGAGATCCGCGGCCTGCCCCCCCACCGCATCCTCGCCCGCGGCCTCGCCCGCACCTTCCAGAACATCCGCCTGTTCCCCACCCTCAGCGTGCTCGACAACGTCCTCGTCGGCCGCCACACCCGCCTGCGCGCCGGCCCGCTGCGCGCCGTCCTCCGCCTCCCCGCCACCCGCCGCGAGGAACGCGACGCCTGCGCCCGCGCCACCGAGATCGTCGCGGGCTTCGGCAACCGCCTGCTCCCCCGCCTCGCCCAGAGCGTCGGCGGCCTCTCCTACGCCAACCGCCGCCGCGTCGAGATCGCCCGCGCCCTCGCCTCCGGCCCCAGGCTCCTCCTGCTCGACGAACCCACCGCCGGCATGAACCCCGCCGAAACCCTCGAGCTCGCCGAGCAGATCCGCACCCTCCACCAGCTCGGCCTCACCATCCTCGTCATCGAGCACAAGCTCGACGTCGTCGTCCGCCTCGCCGACACCGTCATCGTCCTCGACCACGGCGACAAGCTCACCGAAGGCCCCCCCGCCACCGTCCGCCGCGACGAGCGCGTGCTCGAAGCCTACCTCGGCCGCGGCGCCCGCGCGGACG
>CAXSEF010000082.1:7178-14402 GCA_964236535.1 uncultured Acetobacteraceae bacterium | reverse complement strand
CAATCAAGTCAGAGACGCCCGCGCCGCCTCAAGCCCTCTCGCACACAGGGCTCATTACATCTGCGACCGCCCGCTGGGTTCGGCGGGTGCATACCCCGCCCGAGCTGTCGCGTTCATCTCTTGAAAACCTGTTTATGCCGATATTGATGGCAGCGACCGGCGGAGGATTCGTCATGGCTGAGCATCCGGGCAGACCTGCCTACGAAGATCCCGACGTGCTGCAGCTCAATGCGATGCTGCACCGGATGGAGCGTGACCACTGCCTGTACCTGGCACGTCGCGCACGACAGCGACGCTGGCTTTTTGGGTCGCGCGCCTACCATGCCCACCTGGAACAGGCACGCAGCGAGCACTTCCTCGCCAAGCTGTTGCAGCATGTGGCTGATTTCTTTCTTGCAGCCTCCCTGCCGCAGGACGCGCCACGGCGTCGGCCATGCCTCGACCCCCGCCCGCAGAACCATGATGCGGGTGTCGCGAGCGCCGCAGATCTCGAGCTGGCAGCAGCCCATAATCGCGTTGGTCCGCCAGGCTGACCGGCCTCACGGCTCCCGACCACCAGGGGTGACCACGCCCTCTGCAACGGGCGCGCGCAACGGCTTCGGACCCGGGCGCCGCCCTTTGCAGCGTCTTCACGGCTACCCTTTCACACGGCTACCCTTTCACGAAGCGTGCCGCAAAGAATCCGTCCATCCCGCCGCGATCGGCCCACATTCCCGGATGGGTGCGCAGCCAGCCCTCCGGCGTTCGTCCTTCCGGCAGGTCGGCCAGCTCGTCCGGCCCGAACGGGTCAGGCCGCAATCCCAGCGCCGCCAGCCCGAGCGTCCTCTCCGGCCCCTCGCCGGGTTGCAGCGAGCACACCGCGAACACCAGCCGTCCGCCGGATCGCAGCATCGCCGCCGCCGCCGCCAGCAGACGATCGCTCTGCCGGCACAGCGCGACCACGTCCTTCGGCCGCTTCAGGTGTGCCACGTCAGGGTGGCGCCGCAGGGTCCCGGTCGCGGTGCACGGCGCGTCCAGCAACACCGCATCGAACAGCCCGTCCGGCCGCCAGACCGTGGCGTCCGCCTCGACCACCTCCGCCTCCAGCCGCAGCCGCGCCAGGTTCTCCCGCAGCCGCCCCAGGCGGCCGCCGTCGCGCTCGACCGCCACGACCCGCGCCCCGGTCGCCGCGAGTTGCGCCGTCTTGCCCCCCGGGGCCGCGCAGAGATCGACGACGCGCTCGCCCGGCCGCGCCGCCAGCAGACGCGCCGGCAGAGCCGCAGCCGCGTCCTGCACCCAGAACGCTCCGTCCTCGAAGCCTGGCAGCGCAGTCACCCGGGTCCCCGGCGCAAGACGCAGCGAGCCGGTCGGCAGCGGCACCGCACCCGGCACCGCCGCATCCGCCCCCGGCCGCAGCGTCAGGTCGATCGGCGCCTCGAGGGCATGCGCGACCGCGATGTCGCGCGCCTGCGCCCCGAAGGCAGCGACCCAGTCGCTCCATAACCAGGCCGGCGTGTCGAGCCGCGGACCATCCAGCCCCTCCAGCGCCGCCTGGCCCACCTCCGCCACCCGGCGCAGCACCGCATTCACCAGACCCGTGAACGAAGCGAGCCCCTGGGCGCGAGCCAGCGAAACCGCCGTCGTCACACCGGCATGCGCCGGCGTGTCCGCCAGCAGCAGGCCGGCAGCTCCCAGGCGCAGGATGTGGCGCACCGGAAGCGGCGGCGCCTTGCTCAGGAACGGCTCGAGCACCGCGTCGAGCGAACCCAGCCGGCGGAGCGTGACCGCGGCGAGCCGGTGCCCCGCGGCCCGGTCGCGCCCGTCGCCGGGCGGCAGCGCGTCGAGCGCCTCCTCCAGCGGCCGGTGCCGGTCGAGCACGGCGGTGAGCAGGGCATAGGCGACGTCGCGAGTGGGATCGGCCATCGCCGGTTCATGCCGGCTCGCCGCCCGCCGCGCCAGGGCCTCCGACAAACGCCGGCCGCGGCGACCCGGCCGGGCCCCCGCTTGTTGCGCCGGCTTGCGGAGGCTACGCGGTCGGGCACGGCGGGCCGAGGTGAAGAATGCAGCATTGGGTGAAACGCGCGGCCGACCGGCCCCGCCTCATGCTGGTGCTGTTCTGCCTTGCCGCCTGGCTGCCCGGCCTGTTCTCCCTGCCGCCGGGCGATCGCGACGAGAGCCGGTTCGCGCAGGCCACCAGGCAGATGACCGAGACCGGCGACTACGTCCGGATCATGAACGGCACCGAGGCACGCAACCGCAAGCCGATCGGCATCCACTGGCTGCAGGCGCCGTTCGTGCTGGCCGCACAGGCCGCAGGGATCGCCACCCGGAACCCGATCTGGCCTTACCGCCTGCCGTCGCTGTTCGGCGGCCTTCTCGCGGTGCTCGCCACCTACCAGCTGGGCCTCGCTGCCGGACGCCGCCCTGCCCTGCTCGCCGGCGCCATGCTCGCAGCAAGCGTGCTGGCGAGCGTCGAGGTGCGCATCGCCAAGACCGACGCGGCGCTGCTGGGGGCCACGACGCTCGCGATGGCGATGCTCGCGCGCGCCTACCTGGCGTCGGCGCCCGGCACGCCGGCCCCGCCGGCGCACGCGCACGGCCCCGACCCGGCAACAGACCCGGCAACCGACCCGGCGGCCAGCATCCCGCGGTCCGCGGCGCCGCTCGGACCCGGGTCCGCGGCCCTGTTCTGGCTTGCGATCGGCGCCGGCGTGCTGCTCAAGGGCCCGGTCACGCCGATGGTCGCCGGCCTGTGCGTGCTGACCCTGCTGGCGCTCGACCACGGCCGGGCCGGCTGGCTGCGCGGCCTGCGCCCGGCCTGGGGCGTGCTGCTGCTGCTGGCGATGGTGCTGCCCTGGTTCGTGGCGATCGGGGTGGCCACGCACGGCGCGTTCTTCGCCCAGGCGCTCGGCGGCGACCTTGCGGGCAAGCTGCATGGCGGCGACGACGCGCATGGCGCCTGGCCCGGGCTGCACCTGCTGCTGCTGCCGCTGCTGGCGTTCCCCGCATCGCCGGTCATCCTGCGCGCGTTGCCGGAGCTGTGGCGCCGCCGGCACGACCGGCTCGGCCGCTTCCTGTTCGCCTGGGTTGGGCCGTCCTGGCTGGTGTTCGAGCTCGTGCCCACCAAGCTGCCGCACTACGTCCTGCCGCTCTACCCCGCCCTGTGCATCCTCGCCGCACGCTGGCTGCTGGACCCGGCCGCAAACCCTGCGCCGCGCTGGCTGATCGTCGTTTCCTGGACGGGCTTCGCGGCCGGTGCCGTCGCGCTCGGCGTCGGCGGCGCAGCACTGCCCTGGGTGCTGGCCGCGGCGGTGCACGGCACGCCGGCGCAGTGGTGGCTGGGCCTGCCGCCGCTCGCCGCCGCAGCGACCGTCGCCTGGCTGGTCACCGGCGCACCGGGCTGGCGGCGCGACCGGGCCGAACGCGCCGCGCTTCCCGCAACTCACGCCCGCCTGGCCGGGTCGCTGGCGGCCGGGCTGCTGGCGATGCCGGTGCTCTACGCAACGATCCTGGGAGTCGAGCTGCCCCGCCTCGCACCGCTGTGGATCGCGCCGTCCGCGGAGGCAATGCTGCGCACCGCCTGGCCGGGATGGAACACGAAGGGCCGCGGGCTCGCGGTCGCCGGCTTCGCGGAACCCAGCTTGATGTTCCTGGCCGGCACCGAGCTGCACTGGCTGCCGGCCAGTGCGGCGGCGGCCTCGCTCGGCCGTGGCCCGGACACCGCAGCTCTGGTGGAGACACGCGATGTCGCGGCGTTCGAGGCGGCCCTGACCCATGACAGCATCTCCGCCCACGCGGCAGGGCGGGTCGACGGCTACAACTACTCCCGCGGCCGCAGGGTCGCCCTGACCCTGTTCGTCCCCGGACCGGACGGCGTCCCCGTCGCGCGCTGACCTCCGGACGGCAACCGGCCTGTCGCCCGGCACCACGCCGCCGCAGCGCCGTTTCCCGTCCAGGGCCGGACCGCTTGCAGACTCAGCGGCTGGAGAACCCCTCGCCGCGCACCTCGTCTATCGCGCACAGCAGCCGTCGGGTGGTGAACGGCTTGGGCAGGAAGCGCTCGATCGAGCCCAGCTGCTTCAGCTCGGCATACCGCCCGCTGATGTAGATGACCGGCACGTGGGGGTGGTGACGATGCAGTTCCGCGGCGAATGCAAGCCCGTCCATCCCGGCGCCGAGATTGATGTCGGTGACCAGGACCCGGGGCGGCCCCTGGTCCCGTATCGCACGCAGCGCGTCTTCGCCGCAGCACTGCTCCGAGGCGATCAGGCCCGCCTCGTGCAGCGCCTCGATCAGGCATACCCTGACCAGTTCGTCGTCATCGACCAGCAGGATGTCCACGTCATCGCCCCGTGTCTCAAAGCCGAGAGACTTCGTCGCACAAGCCGGCCGACAGCGCTGGTAACGACTTCGACACACAACGGAAACATCGGTCCATCGCATCCCGATGCAGCACCGACGCCGGGCAGCAACCACGCGCCTGCCCCGATCCCCTGCGCAGCCGCATGTGGCACACCACCTTGGCCTCCGGTTGTGCGGTGCAACACACGGTGCCACGTGAGCCGCGGTCCGAGGCGGAGCGACAGGAATGGCAGGTCTGATCGAGGCAGCGCCACGCGACTGGACCAGCCTGGTCCTCGTCTCGACGCTCGGGTACTACACGGCCGCCGCGGTCGCGACCCTCGACAACGTCAGGACATCGCTGTGGGTGATGGGCAGCGTCTACGCAGCGCCTCTGCTCCCGTTGTCGGTGCTGGCGCTCTGGCTGGCGGCAAGGCCGCTGGTCCGCCTGCGCCCACAGGGCAACCGGCGCAGGCTGAAATCCACGGTGCAGCGCACGCCTGCCTTGTCGGGTGCCGGGCCTCGTGCGAAACCGGCTGCATGACCCCGATCGCTGCCGGCCCGAACGCCTACACCGGCAGCCCGCTCGATCGCGCGAGCGCACGACGCCGCGACGCCGACTGGATCGTGCGCCAGCGCGACGACCCGTCGAGCCGCTTCCTCCCGCTCTGGCGCGGCAAGGTCATGTTGCGCGGCCGCGGCGGCGCCGCTGTCGCCGCCTGGCTCCAGGGACCCGAAGCCCAGCCCTGCCGGGATGCGGCGCGCTGGGCCCTGCTCGGCCTGCAGGACGGTGCCGCCGTGTTCGCGGTCGATCTGGGCCCGGAGCACGACGTGGCCCCGATGCCGGAACTGGGCCGCTTCGAGGACCTGCGCAGCGTCGCGGCCACCATGGAGGCCGGCGAGGCGGCAGTGCTGGCCCATGCGCGCGGCCTCATGGTTTGGCGCGGCAGGACCCTGTTCTGCGCCGGCTGCGGCGCCGCGAACTCGGCCCGGGAAGGCGGCACCCTGCTGGTCTGCACCCGCTGCGGCACCCACCACTTTCCGCGCACCGACCCTGCGGTCATCATGCTGGTCACCCACCGCGACCGCGCCCTGCTCGGGCATGCCCAGCGCTTCGTCAACGACGCCATGTACTCGGCGTTGGCCGGCTTCGTCGAACCCGGCGAAAGCCTGGAGGAGGCAGTGGCGCGCGAGGTGTTCGAGGAGGCCGGCATCCGCATCCACCAGGCCCGCTATCACAGCAGCCAGCCCTGGCCGTTCCCGTCCAGCATCATGCTCGGCTTCTACGCCGAGGCCCTGGGCGACGCGATCAGCATCGACCGCCACGAACTGTCCGACGCCCGCTGGTTCACCCGTGCACAGGTCCGCGATCGGGCGGCCAAGGGCTTCGAGGTGCCGCCGCCCGACAGCATCGCCCGCAACCTGATCGAGGACTGGCTCGCCGCAGGCTGACCGGCCCGGTCGTGTCAGGCCTGCTCCGCCGGTGCCGGCCCCCGGGTGGTGTCCAGCCCTTCGACCCGCGGCAGCTTCACCACGCCCCCGCCCGCCGCCGCCTGGTAGATCGCCTCGATGACCCGCATGTCCGCAAGCCCCTCCTCGCCCGGCGTGTGCGGCACGCGGTCGGCCCGGATCGCCTCGGCGAACGCGTCCATCTCGCCGGCGAACTGGTTGTGCGGACTGCTGTGCCGCACCTCGACCCCGTTGCTGTGCCCCTGCCTGCGGCCGATCTGCAGGGCCAGGTTGGCGTAGCCGAACGCCGGGTCGGCGCCGTACCACGCCTCCGTCCCCATGATACGCAGCTGCCGGTTCTCGTGGGCGCTGTAGTTGCTCAACCCTGTCGCCAGCGTGCCGGACGGGAAACGCAGCGTGAACGCGCACGCGTCCTCCACCTCGCGAAACCGCGGGTCGTCCTTCGGCTGGGTGATCTGCCCCGTCACCTCGACCGGCTCCTCGCCCGTCAGGTAACGGAACGCGTTGAGGCAGTACAACCCCACGTCGGGCAGCGACCCGCCCCCGGCCATGGCCCTGATCTGCCGCCACTGTCCGTTCGCGGCGTCGTTCTGCCCGTTCGCCGCCTGGATCAGCCGCACCCGGCCGAACTCCTGCCGCCGCGTCATCGCGATCAGCTGGCGATGCGTAGGCTCGTACTGCAGCCGGTACGCGATCATCAGCTTGCGCCCGGCCGCCCGGCACGCGTCCACCATGCGCTGCGCATCGGTCACCGACGTCGCCATCGGCTTCTCGCAGAGCACGTGCTTGCCCGCCTGCGCCGCCCGCATCGTGAACTCGGCATGCATCGAATTCGGCAGCACGAGATAGACGATGTCGATGTCCGGATTGTCCTTCAACGCGTCGAAATTCGCGTAGTCGTAGAGGTGCGTCTCCGCCAGGCCGTGCTGCGCGGCGATCGCCCGTGCCTTGTCGCGCTCCCCGCTCACCAAGGCCGTCAGACGCACGCTCTTCGCCTGCCCGAACCCCGGCAGGATCTGCTCCAGCGCCAGATGACCCAGCCCCACCACCGCCACGCCCAGCCGCTTGCCCGGCGGCTGCTGCTCCGGCGGCGGCCCCTGCAGCTCGGTGTCGTTGTGCAGCGGCGGCAGGCTGACCTCGTCGCCCCGCACCGCTCCGAACAGCGCCGGCGGCTGCTGCGCTCCCGGCTCCGCTGCCTGCGCCGACCCGACCAGACCGAGACCGGCAAGCCCTGCCGCGGTGTGGCCGACCAGGCCGCGTCTGGTGAAATCCGTCATGCGCACCTCCGGTGATCTCGCGGCGAGAACAGGTCCGAAGCACCTCGGGTTGCAGGGCTGCTGACCCCCCGCGGGACACTATGAGGCGAGGAAACCAGCGGGGAGGCGAGGAAACCAGCGGGGAGGCGAGGAAACCAGCGGGGAGGCGAGGAAACCA
>CAXSEF010000082.1:0-7078 GCA_964236535.1 uncultured Acetobacteraceae bacterium | reverse complement strand
GCGGGCGCCAATCCTCAATCCCATCGGACGCGGAGCCTTCGCAGTCCGTCACGCCAGCAAGGCGGCAGCGGGCGCCTCCAGAGGCCCCGATCTTCCGCATCCGCTCCTGCCGCCCCGTGTTGCGCCACCGAACCCGCCGGACCCCGGGTTCGAACGCAAGGCCGTCGCCAGGTGCTACGCGGCCCCCGCGCGGAACCGCGCCCGCGGATAGACGCCCAGCACCCGCGTCTCGCGCGAGAAGAACGAGAGCTCCTCCATCGCCAGCCGCAGCGAAGCCTGCTCCGGGTGCCCGTCCACGTCGCACAGGAACCGCGTCGCGGTGAACTGCCCGTCGAGCATGTAGCTCTCCAGCCGCGTCATGTTCACCCCGTTGGTCGCGAACCCGCCCAGCGCCTTGAACAGCGCCGCCGGCACGTTGCGCACCCGGAACACGAACGTCGTCATCAGCCCGGGCGTCTGCGGGCCCGGCGTGCGCGGCTCGCGCGCTGTGACGTAGAAACGCGTCGTGTTGTGCGCCGCATCCTCCACGTTCTCGCGCAGCACCGCGAGCCCGTAGATCTCCGCCGCCAGCCGCGACGCGACCGCCGCATCCTCGGTGCCCCCCAGCCGCGCCACCAGCTCCGCCGAGCCCGCCGTGTCCGTCTCCACCACCGCCCGCAGGCCCAGCTCCTCGATCAGCCGCCGCACCTGCCCCAGGGCCACCGCATGGCTGTGCACCCGCCGCAATCCATCCAGCGTCGCCTCGCGCGGCGCCAGCAGGCAGTGCTCCACGCGCTGGAAATGCTCGCCGGTGATGAACAGCCCGCTGTCCGGCAGCAGCGCGTGGATGTCCGGCACCCGACCGGCCAGGCTGTTCTCGCAGGCCAGCATGCCCAGCTCCGCCGCCCCGCTGCGTACCGCCTCGATCGCGTGTGCGAATGTCTCGCACGGCAGGGTCGGCCGGCCCGGGAACGCCGTCCGGCACGCCAGGTCGGAATACGCGCCAGCCTGGCCCTGGAAGGCGATGGGACCCTGGTCGTTCGCGGCGAGGAGCGTCATGGCGGGTTCCGGTCAAAAGGCCAGAGGCTCTGCCTCCGGACTCCGCCAGGGCGGGCCGCCCTGGACCGGCGCCGGTTCGATGAAGCCTCCCAGAGACCTGCCTTCGACGGGATCAACCGGCAGAGCCTTTCGCGCTGCTCTCCTCCAGCACCGCCCGCGCCCGAGCCAGGTCCACGGGCGTATCCACCCCGAGCGACGCCTCTTCCACCCGCGCGCAGCCGATCCGCATCCCGGCTTCCAGCGCCCGCAGCTGCTCCAGGCTCTCCCGCCGCTCCAGCGGGCTCTCGGGCAGCGCCACGAAGCGTGCCAGCGCCGCCCGCCGCCAGGCATACAGCCCGATGTGGTGCCACAGCGGGCCCTCTCCCCAGGGCACCGCCACGCGCGAGAAGTACAGCGCCGGCGCCACGGGCTGTCCCTCGGCGAACGCGCAGGCCGCCTTCACCACCGAGGCAGCCTGCGCCTCCGCAGCACTCCTCACCGGTGCGACCAGCGTCGCGAGGTCCACCCCGGGGTCCGCGAGCGGCAGCAGCACCGCACGCAGGTGTTCCGTCGGCACGCAGGGCAGGTCGCCCTGCAGGTTCACCACCACGTCATGCGCGCCATGCGGGTCCAGCACCGCCAGCGCCGCATGCGCCCGGTCCGACCCCGAGCGCAGCGCCGGGTCGGTGAGCACCGCCCGGCCGCCCTCGCGTTCCACCACCCGGGCGATCTCCTCCTCCCCACACGCCACCGCGACCGGCCCGATCCCCGCCAGCAGCGCGCGACGCAGCACGTGCACGATCATCGGCACCCCGGCGATCATGGCCAGAGGCTTGCCCGGCAGCCGGCTCGATCCCATGCGCGCCGGAATGACCACGATCGGCCGCAACGCCTCGGCCGACGCGGGATGCCCCGACGTCGCAGCCCCAGACGTCGGAATGCCGGATGCAACGGCGCCCGCTGTCGGGCTGCCGGGAAAAGCGGCGAATGTCATGGGTTCGCGTTCATGCCGGTCACCGCTGTGCCGCGGCATGGCCGCGACAAGGATGCCCACCCGCCTCGCTTGATGCCCAGTCGCCTCGCTTGATGCCCACCCGCTTCGCCTGATGCCGAGTCGCGTCGCTTGATGCCGACCCTCGGCGACCCCTAGAATGGTTCCAGCGTAGAGGGACGACCCGGCGCGTGCAACGCCAGCGGTCCCGCACAGTCGGAGAGCAGGCGGCGCATGGCAGATCTCGAGTTCAACAAGGCATTTGCCGCCATCCTCACCGCCGGAGTCGTCTTCAGCGCCGCCGGCGTGGTGGGCGGCTACGCTGTGCATCCGGAACTGCTGAAGAAGACCGTGCTCGACATCAAGGTGGCCGAGCCCGCCGCAGCCGGCGCCCCTGAGGCCCCCAGGCCGCTCGCGCCGATCGCCGCCCTGCTGGTCAGCGCCGACCCCACCGCCGGGGAGGCCGACACCAAGAAGCTCTGCGTCTCCTGCCACAACTTCAACGAGGGCGGCGCCAACAAGACCGGTCCGGACCTCTACGGCGTGCTCGGCCGCCCGGTCGCCAGCCACGAGGGATTCGACTACTCCGCCGCGCTGAAAGGCAAGCAGGGCCCCTGGACCTACGCCGAGCTGAACCAGTGGCTGCATAACCCGCGCGGCTACGCGGCCGGCACCAAGATGGGGTTCGCCGGCATCGAGAACGACAAGGAGCGCGCCGACGTCATCTCCTACCTGCGCTCGCTGGCCGCCAGCCCACAGCCGCTGCCGCCGGTCGAGGCCACCCCGGCTGCGGCCACCTCCGCGGTCGGCAAGCCTCCCGGCGGCGAGAAGACCACCGCCCCGGTCAGCCCTGACGCCCCGGCATCCGGCGTGACCCGGCCGCAGGCCGCATCGACGCAGGGTGCCGCCGGCCAGGCCAACGCGCCCGGCCAGCAGACGACCCAGCCCTCGCCCAACCAGGCGATCCCGCAGGCGCAGCAGAGCGAGAGCCAGCAGAGCCCGGCCGCCCACCCCGCCGGCCCAGCCGAGGATACCGTGCCGGCCGCGCAGCAGAGCGGCCACCCGGTCGCGTCGCCCACGGCGCCCGACACCACCACTCCGGTCGGCGTGCCGGAAGCCAGGCCGCACGCCGAGACTCCGGAAGCCGGGACCGACGGGCCGGGCACCCAGCAGAGCGACCGGAACCAGGGCACCATGGGCGGCGCCCCAGGCAAATGAAACAGGGGTAGACAGCGACGCGCCGCCGGCACGATCGTCGAGACGCGCCGCCGGCACGATCGTCGAGACGCGCCGCCGGCACGATCGCTGCCCTGACGCTCGCGCGGCATTGGCCCTGATCGAGAGTGTGCGGCCGGGCCAGGGGGGTCGCGGATCACGCGCTCGACTTCGATCCGCACGCCCTGATACTCGACGGCGCGATCGTGATGGCCGTTACCGCCACCACCTGCCGCCGCGGCAAGGCGTGCAGCATGTCCGACGGCCACGAGCACGGCGAGAGCGTCGGGCCCGAGGACGTGCGCTCCCGGTCGGCCGCAGGGCCCTGAGCCCCGACGCTAGCGCCGCCGCGCCACCGCCGCGTCGACCGTGTTCTCCAGCAGGCATGCGATGGTCATCGGCCCCACCCCGCCCGGCACCGGGGTGATGGCGCTGGCCACCGCCGCACACGATTCGTAGGCCACGTCGCCGACCAACCGCCCGTCCTCCAGCCGGTTGATCCCCACGTCGATCACCACCGCCCCGGGCTTGACCCACTCGCCAGGCACCATCTCCGGCCGGCCCACCGCGGCGACCAGGATGTCGGCGCTCCGGCACTCCCCGGCGAGATCCCGGGTGCGCGAGTGCGCGATCGTCGTGGTCGCGTCCGCCGACGTGAGCAGCGCCGCCACCGGCCGCCCCACCAGCACCGAGCGCCCGAGCACCACCGCTCGCGCGCCCTTCAGCACCACCCCGGACAGGGCCAGCAGCTTCATGCTGCCCTTCGGCGTGCACGGCACCAGGCCCGGCATGTTGTTGGCGAGTCGCCCGGCATTGGTCACGGTCAGCCCGTCGACGTCCTTGGCCGGGTCGAGCGCGTCGATCACCGCCTGCTCGCTGGCCTTGAGCGCGCCCGGAAGCGGCAGCTGCACCAGGATGCCGTCCACCTCCGGATCGTCGTTCAGCTCGCGCACCACGCGCAGCAGCTCGGCCTCGGTGGTCGTCGCCGGCAGCCGCAGGGTGCGTGCATGCAGCCCGGCATCGGTCGCCGCCTTGTCCTTGGACTTCACGTACACCCGCGACGCCGGGTCGTCGCCAACCAGCACCACGGTCAGACCGGGCCGGTAGGACAGGGTGGCCACGCGCGCAGCCACCTCGGCACGCACGGCGGCAGCCAGTTGCTTGCCGTCTAGGATCTGGACGCTCATCGAGGTCTCCGGCGCTGGGGTCGCCCTTGGATGTAGGCCCGCGCGAGGCCGGCGGGAAGAACTCTCGAAGCCTGTCCGGAAACGCGCCCCGCCGGGTCGTCCGGCGTGTCTCCGCGAGCACCGGAGCCCGGCAGAAGCGCGTCGGTTGGCGGGGACCGCAGGATTTCCGGGCGGGCTGTCAGAGGATGAGGCCTCGGTAGTCACCATACTCGATGGCTGCGTACATCTTGGGCAGCAGGTAGGTCTGCGTGGCACCGAGTATCAGGATAAGCACCCACGGGCTGAGGTCGAGTCCGCCCATGTTCGGCAGCAGGTTGCGGATCGGCCGCAGCAACGGCTCCGTGATCCGGTACAGGAAATCGCCGACGGTCCAGACGAAGCGGTTGCGCGAATCCACCACGCCGAAGCTCACCAGCGTGCTGAGCACCGCGGCCGCGATGACCGCATAGATATAGAACTGCAGGACGGTCTGCAGGATCGAGAAGATCGCCGTGACCAAGGCTGGATGTCTCCGAATGCGCCGCGCGGGCGGGATGGCGCGGCGGACCGTATCTCCCGGCCAGGTCCCGTGCAACGGCGAGCGGATGCTTGACACCGCCGGGGGGCGTGCGCACTTTCCGCCGCCTGCACGGCGGGGTCGTAGCTCAGTTGGTAGAGCGCCTCGTTCGCAATGAGGAGGTCAGGGGTTCGATTCCCCTCGACTCCACCACCGCCGGCGCAGCAATCCAGGCAGCCAGGCCTCGCCCCGCCGTGCGTCATGGACGCGGGCCGACGGGGACCGGTCGCCTCCTGTACCACCGTTCCCGGTCGGGGTCACGGGCTGCAGGCTCCGGCGGGTCTCCAGGGCACGTGGAACGGCCCCGGCCGCGCCTCGGTGCGCGGCTTCCCTTTCCCGCCAGCCCCGCCTATCCTGATGCCGGGAGGTCGGCGGCGGACAAGCGCCTTGCCAACCCGGTCAGGTCCGGAAGGAAGCAGCCGCAGCGAGTTTCCGCTTGGGTCGATCGTTCGGCCTCCCACCCATCGCCGTCGCGTGCCCGTCGCGCCGGCGCACCCGGGCGGCCGGACGCCGGAGGCACCGCCTGATGCCTGCCCCGCGCCGCTGATGCCGGACCCCTTCGACGAAGACCTGCCGCCACCCGATGGTCCCGGCCTGTTCGGCGACATCCCGGCCGCGCCGCCGCAGGCTGCCCCGTACCGGGTGCTGGCGCGCAAGTACCGTCCCGCGACATTCGACGACCTGATCGGCCAGGACGCCATGGTCCGCGTGTTGCGCCGCGCCTTCTCGCTCGGCCGCGTTGCGCACGCCTTCATGCTGACCGGCGTTCGCGGCGTCGGCAAGACCACCACCGCGCGCATCATCGCCCGCTGCCTGTGCTGCACCGGCCCCGACGGCAGCGGCGGCCGCACCGCCGAGCCCTGCGGCGTCTGTCCCAACTGCACCGCCATCTTCGCCGACCGCCATCCCGACGTGGTGGAGATGGACGCCGCCTCGCGCACCGGCGTCGACGACGTGCGCGAGATCATCGACGCCACCCGGTTCCGGCCGATGCAGGCCCGCGCCAAGGTGTTCATCGTCGACGAGGTCCACATGCTCTCGCGCAACGCGTTCAACGCGCTGCTCAAGACACTGGAGGAACCTCCGCCGCACGTCACCTTCATCTTCGCCACCACGGAGCTGCGCAAGGTGCCGCTCACGGTGCTCAGCCGCTGCCAGCGCTTCGACCTGCGCCGCGTGTCCATCGCCGGGCTCGCCGCCCATTTCGCCCAAATCGCCGCCGCCGAGGGCGTGGCCGTGGCCGCCGATGCGCTGGAGATGATCGCCCGCGCCGCCGACGGCTCGGTGCGTGACGGGCTGTCGCTGCTCGATCAGGCCGTCGCGCGCGGCCCGGATCTCGCCGGCGCCGGACCCGACCCTGCACCCCGGCCCGCGGACCAGCCGATCTCGGCCGCAGTGGTCGCCGACATGCTTGGCCTGGCCGACCGCGGACTGGTGTTCGACCTGCTTGAAGCGGTGATGAGCGGCGCCGCCGCCGAGGCGCTGGCGATCACCGCGCACGCCCACGAGCGCGGCGCCGACCTGGGGCTGCTGCTCGGCGACCTGCTCGAGCTGACGCACACCCTGACCCGGCTGCGCACGGTGCCCGGTCTGCGCGAGTCCACCGAACTGCCGGAGGCGGAACGCACCCGTGGCGCAGCGCTCGCGGACCGGCTGTCGATCCCTGAGCTGGGCCGCGCCTGGCAGATGCTGCTCAAGGGCAGCGCGGAGGTCGAGCAGGCGACGGATCGTCGCGCCAGTGCGGAGATGGTGCTGATCAGGCTCTGCCATACCGCCGAGCTGCCCACCCCCGGCGAGCTGGTCCGCCGCCTTGCGACCTCGGGCCAGCGCGGTCCAGGCGCAGCGGATCCGGCCAGCCGCACCACGCTCCCCGACGCACGACCGCCCGCCGGCCAGATACCGTCCGCCCCTCCGGCCGACCCGCCGCCCGCGACCTCGTCGCATGCGGCACCCGCGGCGCCAGCCACCGGGGCCATGCCGCCGCAAGCGGTCGCCATCGCTTCAAGGCCGGACGTCCACAAGGTCGCCGCACTGGTCGACCCGCCACGCGCCCTCACGGGCGACCCGCCACGCGCCCTCACGGGCGACACCGAGCGCCGGGGCGAGACAACC
>CAXSEF010000081.1:12663-15232 GCA_964236535.1 uncultured Acetobacteraceae bacterium | reverse complement strand
GCGGGCGGCGCACCCACGACCTGGTTGCGCGGACGGGTGGCGTCGGCCGGCTGCAGCCAGGCCGCGCCCGCCGCCATCGGCCGGACCGCCGGCGCCAGGACCTTGGCCGCGGGCGCGGCGAACCCGGAGGCGCCCGGGCCCGCGCGGTCGGCCGCCACCGGCCAGGCGCGCGGCCAGACGCGCGGCCGGTCGGCACGGTCGATGGTGGCCGCGACCATGGCGACCGCGCGCGGCCCGTCGGCCTCGGCGCGGCCGCCGGGCGCGGGGTCGCGCCACTCCGCCCAGTGCAGCAGCAGGGTGCGCAGCGGCCGGGTCAGGCGCGCGAGCCGCTCCGGCGTGTCGAGGTCGGGGCGCAGGTCGAGCCAGGCGAGGTCGATCTGGTGCGCCGCGACCTGGTCGGCGTGGTCGAGCGGCGCGCGGTCGGATTCGGGCAGGCAGGCGCGGTCGCGCACGGCGATCGCGTGCGCGTCCGGGTTGGCGTCGATGCACGCGAGAATGCGGGTGGCCAGCGCGTCGAGACGCTGCCGCGGCGGCAGTGTGCTCGCGGGGTCGTGGGCGCCGGTGGCCTCCAGCAGCGCCCGGGCGTGCCGCTCGCACAGCGCGGCGAGCAGCCGCGTGGTGTCGCCGAACTGGGAATAGAGGCTCGACGGCGGCAGGCCGGAATCGCGCATGATCAGCGCGGCCGTCGCGCGGTGGAAGCCGTGGCGGCCCAGGTTGGCGGCAGCGGCGGCGAGAATGCGCTCGCGGGCCTGGACGGTGGCGTGGCGCATGCGGCGGCCCCGGTGATGTCGGCCGAGTTCTGGCCGAGGGCGCGCGATGTGGGCAAGCCGGCCGGGCATCCGTTCGCCCTCGGCGAAGCAAGCCCGGGCTTTCCCTCCACCCGAATACCGGCCAGGCAAGCAAGGCCAGAGGCTCTGCCTCTGGACTCCGCCAAAGGCCGAGCCTTTGGAATCCCTATGCTTAACAAACGGGTTTCCAAAGGCCTCAAGGCCTTTGGCGGGTCTGGGCGGAGCCCGGCCTTGCCTGCCTGACCGGTCAGGCGCAAGGCCCTCTGGTATCAGGCGCCCCCCCTCTCGAAGCTGGCGGACATTACCGCCCGGGTTCGCGGCAGCGGTGCGCTGGGGTAGGAGGAGCGATGGCCCGCGCCCCCGCTCCCCTGCTCGCCTCGCCCGTGCCCGCGGACAGCGGCCTGCACGGCCCGGCCCGCTGGCGGGCGATGTTCGTGGTCTCGCTCAGCGTGCTGCTGTCGACGCTCGACTACGCGGTCGCCAACGTCGCCCTGCCGACGATCGCCGCCGACATCCACACCAGCGCGTCGGCGTCGATCTGGGTGATCAACGCCTACCAGCTGGCGAGCGTGGTCTCCCTGCTGCCGATGGCCGCACTCGGCGAGCGCTGGGGCTACTCGCGCATGTGCCAGATCGGCCTGGCGCTGTTCGTGGTCGCCTCGGTGCTGTGCGCCGGCTCGACGAACCTGCCCGAGCTGGCGGCGGCGCGAGCGCTGCAGGGCTTCGGCGGCGCCTGCATCATGAGCGTCAACGCCGCACTGGTGCGCTTCATCTACCCGCCGAACGAGTTGGGGCGCGGCATCGCGGTGAACGGCGTCGTGGTGGCGATGGGCGTGGCGCTGGGCCCGACCGTCGCGTCGGCGGTGCTGTCGGTGGCCGGCTGGCCGTGGCTGTTCCTGATCAACCTGCCGCTCGGCGGCGTGGCGTTCGCCTTCGCGGCCACCTCGCTGCCGCGCACCCCGCTCGGCGGCGGCGCGCTGGACTGGACCAGTGCGGGCCTGAACGCGGCCGCGTTCGGGGCGCTGATCGTGGGCGGCGACAGCCTCGCGCACAGCGACGGCGGCACGCTGGGCGGCGGCCTGCTGGTCGCCGGCGCCGCGGGCCTGGTGGTGCTGGTGCGGCGCCAGCTCGGGCGCACCGACCCGCTGCTGCCGATCGACCTGCTCGGCCTGCCGGACTTCCGCCTCGCCTTCGCGGTCGGCTTCCTCGGCTTCGTGGCGTCCAACTTCTTCATCATCGCCATGCCGTTCCACCTGGAGCAGGCGCTGGGACGCACCGCGGTCGCCACCGGGCTGCTGATGACGCCGTGGCCGCTGGCCATCGTCGCCGTGGCGCCGCTGGTCGGACGGCTCGCGGACCGCTACCCGGCGGGGCTGCTGTCCTCCGCGGGGCTGGCGGTGGCCGGCTGCGGCTTCGTCGCCCTGCGCCTGATGCCGCACGCCCCCGGCGACCTCGACATCGCCTGGCGGATCGGGCTGGCCGGCGCGGGGTTCGGGCTGCTGCAGCCGCCGAACAACCGCGCGATGCTGATCGCGGCGCCGGCGTCGCGCACCGGGAGCGCCTCGGGGATGATCTCGGTGGCGCGGCTGCTGGGGCAGACCGTCGGCGCGATGCTGGTGGCGCTCACCTTCGGGCTGGTGGGCGCGGGGGCGACCCGGACCTGCCTCGCGCTGGCGGCGGCAACGGCGTTCCTCGCCGCGGGGCTGAGCGCCACCCGGCTGCGCCGCCCGGGGGTGCCAGGCTGAGACCTGCATGAAGGGCCGGTCTCTCCCTCCGCCAAG
>CAXSEF010000081.1:0-12563 GCA_964236535.1 uncultured Acetobacteraceae bacterium | reverse complement strand
CCCGGGGGTGCCAGGCTGAGACCTGCATGAAGGGCCGGTCTCTCCCTCCGCCAAGGACCCGGGGCCTTCGGAAACCCTTCCTTCAGGCATAAGGATTCCAGGCGCCTGGCCGATGGCTGCGTCCGGAGGCAGAGCCCCTGGCCTCGCTTGGCCGACCGGTCACGGCGGGAACCGCGGTGGCGCCCGGACGCTTGGGCTGTTCCAACAGGCGATGGGTCTCATGGGTCGGTTCCTGGGCGTGGTCGCGGCGTGCACGATCCTGGTGGCAGGCGCGCCCTCCTGGTCGGCGCCGGCGCCCGGCGTCGAGCTGGTGCGCGGCGGCCCGGCCGGCGGCGGGCATGGGTTCGGCGGGCGGGGGTTCCGCGGACACGGCTTCGTCGGGCGGGGCTACGGCGGACGTGGCTACTACGGGAGGGGCTACTACGGGAGGGGCTACTATGGGCGGGGCTATGGCCCGGGGTACGCGGGCTATGGCGGCTATGGTTGGCAGCGCCGGCGACTGTTCTGCTTCCACCATCCCGGTGTCTGCGGTCCGTACTACTGACCCCGACCCCGCCGTCAGCATGCAAGACCGGGTGCTCGCTCCGGCCGCAACCCGATGGCCGGGGCGCACCACCCGAGCCTTGCGCCAGCGAAACACCCTCGTCCAGGCCGGAGGCGGTCCGCTCCCGTGCTGCATCAACGGATGCTCAAGGCTCGCCCTGAGCGCAGCCCAGAAGCGGCGCCTGCGGCCTTTCCTACGGCCGCCCGCGCAGCCGCCCGAGGGCAAACAGCAGCGCCATCACCCCGATCCCCGGGCCGATCGCGTTGCGGCGCTTGGTCGCCCAGAACTGCGCACTGGTGGAGAGCGACTCGGCGTCGAACGCGCCGTGCACCGGCGAGACACGGGTCGTCGGCGTGAACAGGTTCGGGTCGTGCGCCGCGGCGATCGCCGGGTTGTGCGAGGTCTGGGCGAGCGGGGCGATCTTGCCGGCGAGGAAATCCATCAGGCCGGGCGCCAGGCTGCTGAGCAGCGCGGTCTGCACGGTCTGCCCGCCGACCAGGACGTCGCGGCGCCGGTGGGTGGCGGCGAAGTGGATGGCGTCGGCGATGATCTCGGGCTGGTAGATCGGCGGCGGCGGACGGGGCAGGCCCGCGGCGTGCGAGGTGGCGTGGCTGTAGAACGGGGTGTTGACGCTGGGCGGATGGACCATGGTGAGGCGGACGCCGCTGTTCTCGCCGATCAGCTCGGCGCGCACCGCCTCGGTGAAGCCGCGGATCGCGAACTTCGCCGCGCAGTAGGCGGACTGCAGCGGCACCCCGCGATAGGCGAGGGCGGAGCCGACGTTGATGACGACGCCGCGGCCGCGTGGCCGCATGTGCTGCAGGGCGACGCGGGTGCCGTTGACGGTGCCGAGGTAGTCCACGTCGGTGACGCGGCGGAACTCGGCGTCCGACATCGCGGTGAACGGCGCGAACACGCCGACCGCGGCGTTGTTCACCCAGACGTCGATCGGGCCGAGCTGGGCGACCACGGCGACGGCGGCGTCGCGCAGCGCCGCGGCGTCGCTGACGTCGGCCGCGACGGCGATGACGCGGCCGGCGCTGCTGTCGGCGGCGATGGCGGTGCGCGCCGCCTCCAGGCCCGGGGCGCCGCGGGCGATGATGGCGACGCGCCAGCCCCTGCGGGCGAACAGGCTGGCGGCCGCGCGGCCGATCCCGGACGAGCCGCCGGTGATCGCCACCACGCCCGGCCGTGTGGTCTGTGCCATGGCAATCCTCTGCTGCAGGGGGTGCGACACGACCACGCCGCCGGGCAGGTGTTGCCGGCGCGGCGCGGTGCGGGCCGCCCGCGCACGGCCTGCCGCGTGAAAAACCGCTTGCCCGAGCAAGGTTTCCCGGCACCCCTGCCGCCGGCACGGATTTGGGCCGGAAGCCGAGTCGGGTGGTCGGGCAAGGTGGCTGGCATGCGGACGGAACGATGACGACCCGGCCCGGCGCGGCGGGCGAGCGGCGAACCGGCGACGGGGTGCTCGTGCTGCTGGTCGACGACGAGGCGCTGCTGCGCGAGACGATGGCCGAGGCGCTGGTCGACCTGGGCTACACGGTGATCAAGGCGGCGGACGCCCCGGCAGCCCTGGCGCTGCTGGCGCAGGGCGCGCGGCCGGATCTCCTGGTCACCGACCTGCGCCTGCCGGGCGGGCTGGACGGGCTGCAGCTCGCGGCACGGCTGCGCGACGCCTGGCCGGGGCTGCCGGTGCTGTTCATCACCGGCGACACCCAGGGCCTGGGCGAGACGGCGCTGGCGCCGCGGACCGAGGTGCTCGCCAAGCCGTTCCGGCTCGCCATGCTGGCGCGGGTGGTGGGGGCGCTGGCAAGAGGCAGCCGCGATCCCTGACGTCCAGCGAAGGCAAGGCTCGCGTCTCGTGCCAGCAGGCCTTGAGCGTGGCCGGCGACGCAGGCAAGGCCAGAGGCTCTGCCTCTGGACTCCGCTCAGGGCCAAGCCTTGAGAATCCCCATGCTTGAGGAAGGGGCTTCCAGAGGCTTCTGACAAGTCCGGGCGCAGCCCGCGCAAGGTTACCGACGGCCCCGCCCGCAATCTCCCGGACCCTGATCACCCCGACGCGCAACGGCCGACCCGGAGCGGCAGGAAACCTGCAAAGCGGATTGCAAAGGCCCGGCCTTTGCCGGAGTCCAGGGGCGGAGCCTCTGGCCTTTCTCGCTTGCGTTCAGGCTGTCATCGCCTGGGGCTCGGTGCGCTCCCGCTTCACCAGCAGCTTGTTCAGCGCGTGCACGTAGGCCCGCACCGCCGAGACGATGGTGTCGGTGTCGGCCCCCTGCCCGTCCACCATCTTGCCCGCCTCCTGCAGCCGCACCGTGGTGCGCGCCTGGGCGTCGGTGCCCTCGGTGACCGCGGCGACCGAGAACAGCAGCAGCTCGGCCTGATGCGGGAACAGGCTGCGCACCGCCTTGAACGCCGCGTCGACCGGGCCGTCGCCCTCCGCGACCGCCGTCTGCGCGAGGCCGTCGACCTCCAGCGCCAGCTCGGCCCGCGCCGGGCCGCGCGACCCGGCGTGCACGTCGAGCCAGGCGAAGCGGATGCGGTCGTTGTCACGCACCACGGTGTCGTCGACCAGCGCCACCAGGTCCTCGTCGTAGACCACCTTCTTGCGGTCGGCGAGGTCCTTGAAGCGGACGAAGGCGTCGTTGAGCTGGTTGTCGCCGAACTCCGCATAGCCGAGCGCGCGCAGCTTGTCGCGGAACGCGGCGCGCCCGGAGTGCTTGCCCATCACCAGCGAGGTCTTCGACCAGCCGACGCTCTCCGGCGTCATGATCTCGTAGGTGGCGGCGTTCTTCAGGATCCCGTCCTGGTGGATGCCGCTCTCGTGGGCGAAGGCGTTGCGGCCGACGATCGCCTTGTTCGGCTGCACGTCGAAGCCGGTGATGGTGGCGAGCAGGCGCGAGGTGCGCAGGATGCAGGTGGTCTCGATGGCGTGGGTGTACGGCACGGCGTCGGGGCGGGTGCACAGCACCATCGCCACCTCCTCCAGCGCCGCGTTGCCGGCGCGCTCGCCGATGCCGTTGATCGTGCACTCGACCTGGCGGGCGCCCGCGGCCAGCGCCGCCATGGTGTTGGCCACCGCCAGGCCGAGATCGTCGTGGTTGTGGGTGGACAGGATCACCTGATCCGCACCCGGGACCCGCTCGCGCACCATGGTGAAGATGCGCGCGATGTCCCCGGGCAGGCTGTAGCCCACGGTGTCCGGGATGTTGATGGTCGTGGCACCGGCGCGGATCGCCGCCTCGACGCAGCGGCAGAGGAAGTCGGGCTCGGTGCGGCTGCCGTCCTCGGCGGACCACTCGACGTCGCCGGTGTGGCGGCGCGCGAGGCTGACCGACGCCGTCACCGCCTCCAGCACCGCGTCGGGCTCCATGCGCAGCTTGTACTTCATATGCAGCGCCGACGTGCTGATGAAGGTGTGGATGCGCGGACGCGCCGCCGGCCGGGTCGCCTCCGCCGCCGCCGCGATGTCGCCCGGCGCCGAGCGGGACAGCCCGCAGACCACCGGCCCGCCGCCCGCGAACAGCTCGGCGATGGAGCGGACCGCCTCGAAATCGCCCGGCGAGGCGACCGGGAATCCCGCCTCCATCACGTCGGCGCCAAGGGCCGCCAGCGCCTCGGCCATGCGCAGCTTCTCGGCCAGGTTCATCGAGAACCCGGGCGACTGCTCGCCGTCGCGCAGCGTGGTGTCGAAAACGATGACGCGACCGTCGGCCAGAGGGCCGAAGCTCGGGTGGGAGACGGTCATTGGCGCAGGCCTTGTCGGATCGTGACGGGAGCAGCCCAGGCGGGACCCCTGAGCGATGCCGGCACGACTACAGGCCCGGCGCTGCGCTCAGGGGCGACTAAGTCGAAGCAGGAGCAGCCGGCCGCCAGTGACAAACGCGCCGCCAATGAAGGCGAGCAGGCGGAACCGCAGCATGGTGCGCGCAAGACACAGGAACATGGGGGCACCGCCGAACATGCAGCGGACACTAGGCGCGGGGTGCGGCGGTGGCAAGCCGACGGGCGGGTCAAGAAAGCAAGGCCGGGCGCTGCCCGGACCCGCCAGGGGCGCGCCGCCCCTGGACCGGCCTCAGTTTAGGCGGTTGGCGCCGGCCTGGCGAAGTCCAGGTTCGTGGGCTGGGGCAGCATGCTGGATCCTCTTCGCGTCGAGAAGACTGTGCATGGCCTAATCCTCCTGCCGGGCGATCTCGCGAGGAGGGTCGGGGCTCGCGTTGCCGACGGATCGCCCGTGCAAGGGGTCGGACCGCTCAGATCCGTGCCTTCACCATACCCGGGAGGGTGCGAGCGGCGGGCTGCACGGGCCCGGCAGCAGGATGCCAGCCGCCTGTCCGGCGTCAACGCCCCGGACGCCGGGACGGCCGCCGCTTTCGTGTGCGGGTCCGGGGCTCAGCCCCCGGCGGAGTCCAGAGGCGGAGCCTCCGGCCTTCCTCGCCGCCTACTTCGCGACGATGACGTCGGACGACTTGATGATCGCGGTCGCCGCGTCGCCGACCTTGAGGTCGAGGTCGTCGATCGCCTCGTTGGTGATCGACGCGTGGATCGTCGTGCCGCCGATATCGATGTGGACGTGGCCGGTGGTCTGGCCGCGCACGACCGAGGTGATCTTGCCGGCGATCTGGTTGCGGGCGCTGAGCTTCATGGTGGGATGCCTTGGTTGAGGAAGGACGAGGAAAGCAAGGCCAGGGCGCTGCCCCCTGCCTGAAGGCGGGGACCCGCGGGAGCTGAGCTCCCGGACCCGCACATGAAAGGCTCAAGACGAAACAGCGTGACTTTCGCGGGCCGGTCCGCGCAGGCGGGCCTGACGCGTCCGGAGGCTCTGCTCCGGCCTCGTCAGGCGTTGCCCGCGACCGGCCCCATGCCCCGCCTCGCCTGCCACAGCGAGACGAAGTCGATCGGCTGCAGCAGCACCGGCGGGAAGCCGCCCTCGCGGGAGACGTCGGCGATGATGTTGCGCGCGAACGGGAACAGCAGCCGCGGGCACTCGACCAGCAGCACCGGCTCGACCGAGGTCTCCGGAATGCCGGTCAGGGTGAAGATGCCGGCATAGGCGAGCTCGGCGATGAACACGGTGCGGGCGGTGCCGGTGGAATCCTCGCTCGCCTCGGCGCGCACCGAGAGCGTCACCTCGAACACCTCCTGGCCCTCCTGGAGCCGGCGGGCCTGGACGTCGAGGTTGATCGAGACCTGCGGCTGGCCGCGCAGGGTCGAGAAGATCTCCGGCGCGCCGGGAACCTCGAACGACAGGTCCTTGACGTACTGGTGGTTGACGAGGAGCGGCGGCGCGCCGGGGCCGCCCTCGGCGGCTGGCATGGTCGTCTCGGACATGGGTGTCTCCTCGGCGGGCAGGCGGCGCGGCCGCGGCGGCCAAAGCCGGCGGGTAGCATGGCGCGCGCGCCGGCGGAAGCGCGCCGGCGGCAACCCGGCGGAGCCGCAGCCCGGCCGCAAGCAGCCCGTGCAGCGGCTGCAGGGTGTCGATCGCCTCGACCCGGCAGCATCAGGGTGCCGAGGCCTTGGCGCAAAGCAAGGTCGGCCTCCCATGCGCCGTCCACGGCGGCGCGGCCGCGGGTGCCGGGACGCTTCGCCCTAGACGAGCCCGAGCAGCCCCGCCAGTGCGGCGTCGCATGGACCCGCGCGGACCAGGCCGGGGCGGTCGGGTGGCGGGTGTCCGTCGGCCATCAAGCCGGCGATGGCATCGGGCGAGCAGGGACGGCCGAACAGGTAGCCCTGCACCTGGCTGCACCCGGTGGATCGCAGCAGCTCGGCCTGCGCGCTGGTCTCCACGCCCTCGCCGGTGGTGCGCATGCCGAGGCAGCCCGCCATGCCGACTATGGCCTGGACGATGGCGATGGCTTCCTTGTTCACGCTGAGGTCATGGATGAAGGACTGGTCGATCTTGACCTTGTCGAACGGGAACGAGCGCAGATAGCTGAGCGAGGAATAGCCGGTGCCGAAATCGTCGAGCGCGATGTGGATCCCGCGCGAGCGCAGCGCATGCAGGCAGACGAGCGTGGAGTCCACCGCGTCGAGGAACACGGACTCGGTGATCTCGAGCTCCAGCCGGCTCGCCGGCAGCCCGCTCTCGGCCAGCACCGCGTCGACGAGCGCCAGCAGTCCGGGGTCGCGGAACTGCAGCGGCGACAGGTTGACCGCGACCCGCGCCGTCCCGCGCCAGCTGACGGCCTCCCGGCAGGCGCGGCGCAGCACCCATGCCCCGAGCGCCACGATCAGCCCGGATTCCTCCGCGGCCGGGATGAAGTCGGCCGGCGGGACGCGGCCGCGCACGGGATGCAGCCAGCGCACCAGGCACTCCGCGCCGATCACCTCGTCGGTGGCGAAGTCGAGGATCGGCTGGAACTCGAGGATCAGCTCATCGTGCTCGATCGCGTGGCGCAGATCGACCTGCAGCGCGTGGCGCTGCTGCGCGCGCAGCGCCATCCCGGCCTCGAAGAAGTGCCAGGTGCCGCGCCCCTCCGCCTTGGAGTGGTAGAGCGCGAGGTCGGCGCCCCTGAGCAGGTCCTCGGGCGTGCCCGCCTGGCTGGCGAGGGCCACGCCGACGCTCAGGCCGACGCTGGTGGGCGCCCCGGAAAGCTGGAACGGCTCGGCGATGCGCGCGACCAGGCGCTGCGCCAGGCTTGCCGCCGACTCGCCGTCGCCGCCGGCCTGCAGCACCGCGAACTCGTCGCCGCCGAGACGCGCGACCACGTCGCCGTCGCGCAGGCAGGCGCGCAGCCGGCCCGCCACCGCGACCAGCAGCGCATCGCCCATGCCGTGGCCGAGCGTGTCGTTGACCGCCTTGAAGCCGTCGAGGTCCAGGCACAGCAGGGCGAACGGCTCGCTGTCGGCGCAGACCCGGTCCAGCGCGTCCTGGAACAGGCTGCGGTTCGGCAGCCCGGTCAGGCTGTCGTAGCGCGCGAGATAGGCGATCCGCTCGTCGGAGCGCCGCGCCGCGGTGAGGTCGGAGCCGACGCCGCGATAGCCGCAGAAGGCGCCCGTGGCGTCGAGCACCGGCTTGCCGGCGATCGAGAACCAGCACGTCGTGCCGCCGAACGTGGCCAGCACCTGGAGGTCGTGGAACGGCTGCCGGTCGGCGAGGCAGGCGAGCATCCTGGCGGCGTCGTGCTCCTCCTCGCCCGCGAGCAAGGCGTCCCGCGCGACCCACTCGGGGACGGAGATGCCCCGCAGGTCGGCCTGGTCGCAGCCGAGGATATCGGCCAGGCGCGGGGAGACGCGGCTCAGCCGCAGCTCGGCATCGGTCTCCCACAGCCAGTCGCTGGCGTTCTCCTCGAAGTCGCGCAGCAGCAGGCCGATGATGTCGCCCTGCTCCGCGAGCGTCAGCTCGTTCAGCACGTGCTCGGCGAAGTCGCGGCCCTGGTTCAGGACCACCCCGCAGTTCATGACGAAGAACATCAGGACCAGCGTCGCGTGCTCGGACGTGATCGACCGGTAGATCTGCGGCATCGGCAGCAGGACGCCGATGCTGGTGACGGCCGCGAACAGCAGTGCCGCCGCGGGCAGCGGTGCCAGCAGGATGCTCGAGGTCAACAGGCCGGAGGCGATGTAGATCAGGAGCTGGCGATGGTCCGCACTGGCGTCCGGCATCAGCATCCCGGGCACGCTGGCCCAGACGAGGGCGATGAGCGCGGTCAAGGCGACACGGAGGTGGACGTCGCGCGGCGAGGCGGTGCGCGTGGCCCTGGCGAGCCAGACCCGGCTGCCGACCACCGCGATGGCGTGCAGGACGAGCAGGAGGCCCAGCAGCAGCAGCAGGTAGCGGTGCGACGCCGTGGGCCAGAACGTGGCCATGACCATCAGGCAGGACAGCACCGAGCCCATCGCCATCAGACCGGTCCGGCGGGCCACGGCGCTGATCTGCTCGTGGCGCAGGTGCTCGGGCGCGAGCCGTTGCTGCGGCATCGGCGGGCGCAGGCGCGTGTCTGGTGCTGCCGGTGACGGCATCGAGGGCGGCATGGGCGCAGCATTCCACGCCGGGATAACGAAGCCGTTAAGATCCGGTCCGGCAACGCGACCGCATTGCCGCCTGACGCGGTTCCCGCGCGCCGCGGCGCACGACTCGGACGACCGCCCTCCCCGGTGCCCGGACCAGGCCGGTCGACCGATGCAGCGCGTCGGGACAGGCTCCAGGACCAGCAGCCCCGGACATCGACCTGCAGCCGAAGCAAGGCCGGGCTACTCCTCCACCCGCATTCCAACGGCCCAGGCAGGCCAGCGGAACCTTGCGTGGGCTACGCGCCCGGACCCGACAAAGGCCTGAGATCGTCGGAAACACGGTCCTCAAGCAAACGGATTCCAAAGGCTAGGCCTTTGGCGGAGTCCAGAGGCAGCGCCTCTGGCCTTGCCTGCCTTCCCCGCGAACCGGAGCTCAATGCACCCAGTCGATCGCCGCGGGCGCAGCACTGGCGGGGTCGTAGCGCGTCCAGGCTCCATTCACGAGCTTCTCCCCGGTCAGCGCCAGGATGAAGCCCCAGTGGCTGACCACGAGGGTCTCGCGCCACGCCGGGTCGGCGGCCATCGCGGCGCGGAAGCGGGCGGCGCGGGCGATCACCTCGGCCTCGGTCTCGCGGCCATCGGGCCACCAGACCTCGTCGATCGCCGCGAAGTCGTGCTGCGGCCAGGCCTCGACCAGGGTGGCGCGCCGGCTGCCCACGTCGCAGACGAAGGCGCAGCGCTCGCGCACCACGGCGTCGATCAGCACCGTGGCGCCGATGCGCTCGGCGACGATGGCGGCGGTCTGCAGGGCGCGGGTGTAGGGCGAGACGACGATGCGGCGCAGCCCCTGCCCCGCCAGCGCCGCGGCGGCGGCGGCGATCTGGGCGCGGCCCTCGTCGGTGAGGCTCGGATCGCTGATGCCGGGGTCGACGCGGGTGCGGGTGTAGGCGGCGTTGAACTCGCTCTGGCCATGACGGAGGAGGATCATCGCGGCGGTCTAGCGGGGCCGGCCAGGGCAACGCAAGCGGGGCAACGCAAGCGGGGCAACGCCAGGGCCGGCTCGCCCTCCGATTGCCGCGCGGCACCGGGCGACCTATCTGCAGGCAGGGCCAGGGTGGCCCTGGAGCGAGCAGCGAATGGATGCCACGGGCGGCGTGCCGGTTGACCTCATCCTGCTGGGGATGGTGGCCGCGTTCCTCGTGCTGCGCCTGCGCGCGATCCTCGGGCGACGCACCGGGTTCGAGGGCTCGCCGGCGACGCAGCCCCGCCCCGCGGCGGCCACGGTGATCGAGGGCCGCGCCGAGACCCTCCCGGCCGGGCGGCCGCTGCCGGAAACGTCCAGTGCCGTCGGGCAAGCGCTGGCGCGCATCGAGGCGGCGGACCGCGGCTTCTCGCCCGCGCACTTCCTGCAGGGCGCGGAGGCGGCGTTCCGCATGATCGTGACGGCGTTCGCGGCGGGCGAGCGCGACAGGCTGCGGCCGTTGCTGAGCGACGACACGTTCGCCGGGTTCGAGGCGGCGATCGCGGCGCGCGAGGCGGCGGGCGAGGTGCAGCGCAGCGAGATCCGCGAGGTCGAGCAGGCGGTGGTCACCGAGGCGGCCCTGCACGACGGCGTGGCGCAGATCACCGTGCGCTTCGTCTCGATGCAGGTGAGCGTGGTGCTGGCGCGCGACCGCAGCGTGGTGACCGGCGTGGACGGGCTGACCGAGCTGGTCGACCTGTGGACGTTCGAGCGCAGCGTCGGCGCCCCGGGAATGAAGTGGCGCCTGGCCCGGGCCGTCAGCGGCTAGGCCCCCATAGGCCTCCCGTCGTGTGCGGGTCCGGGGGCTCAGCCGCCGTGCCGGGTCCGGCGCGGAGCCCTGCCCGTCGTGCCGCCGGGATGCCCCCAGGCCAGTTCATCCCGCCCGCGCGGTGTCGTATAGGCCGGCCATGAGCGAATTCCTTCCCGACTTCTGGTACCTGGCCGCCGCCGCCCGCGACCTGCCGCCCGGCCGCACCCGCCCCGCAACCCTGCTGGACCAGGCGATCCTGCTCGGCCGCCGCCCGGACGGCGCGGTGTTCGCCTACGCCGACCGCTGCCCGCACCGCGGCATGCCGATGCGCCACGGCCGCTACGACGCGGGCGCGCTGCAGTGCGGCTACCACGGCTGGCGGTTCGGCGACGCCGACGGCCGCTGCGTCTCGATCCCGGCACTCGCCGAGCGCGACACCATCGAGCCCGGCCGCTTCGCCCTGCGCGCCTACCCGTGCCGCGAGGTGCAGGGCAACGTCTGGGTGTACATGGGCACAGCCGGGGGTGCATCCGGGGGCACAGCCGCGGCTGCAGCCGGGGGGCCCGCCAGCCGCGACGCCGCGACCCTCCCGGCGGTGCCCACGGTGCCCGGCTTCGCGCACGCGGCGCCCCAGGTGACCGCGACGATGCGCTTCCCGTGCACCGCCGACCTCGCCACCATCGGCTTCATCGACCCGGGTCACCCGGCGTTCGTGCACACCTCGCGCTGGTGGAAGCGCAAGCCGCAGGTCTCGCTCCGCCCCAAGGAAAAGGCGTTCGAACCCGACGCCCTCGGCTTCCGCATGAAGCGGCACCACCTGAAGCACGGCGCCAACCCGTACCGCCTGCTCGGCCGCAACGTCCACGTCGACGTCACCATCCAGCTGCCGGGCCTGCGCATCGAGCACATCCAGGGCGACCGGCACGCCGCCTGCGTGCTGGCGGCAACCACCCCGGTGACCGCGCAAAGCTGCGACGTGCACTACTGCGTCTGGTGGAGCATGGCCTGGATGGCGCCGGCACGGCCGCTCGCACGCTGGATGGCGCGCGACTTCCTGCGCCAGGACTACGACGTGGCGGTGCAGCTCGCCGACTCCGACGCGCCGTTCCCGCCGCAGATGTTCGTGGGCGACGCCGACGCGCAGATCCGCTGGTTCCTGCGGCTGAAGAAGGAACACCTGGCGAGCGCGGCCGAGCAACGCGCCTTCGTCAACCCGCTGCGCGAGCAGGTCCTGCACTGGCGCAGCTAGGGGAAGCCGCCAGGAGGAAAGCAGGCAAGGCCAGAGGCTCTGCCTCTGGACTCCGCCAAAGGCCTGGCCTTTGGAATCCTTACGTTAAGAGACGGGTTTCCAGAGGTCTCAGGCCTTCGGCGGGCGGAGGGAGAGCCCGGCCTTGCTGCGCCCGCAGGTCGATGCCTGGGACCCGTCGATCCCGCCTCGACGACCCCCGGCGCCGGCCTGTTGCAGGAACCGCGATGCCGGCTTCGTGTTCTGCCTGTGACACCAAACGGGACAGACAACCATGAGACACCACCTGCCGGCCATCCTGGCGGCGACTCTGGCGGCCCCGCTGCTGGGCGCCGGCCTGGCGCGCGCCGCCGACGCGGTGTCCGAAGCCGACCGGCATTTCGTCGCCATGGTCAGCCAGGGCGGCATGTTCGAGGTCAAGCTGGGCGAGGTCGCCGCCACCCAGGGCTCCACCCAGGACATCCGCGACCAGGGCAACACCGAGGCGCACGACCACACCCTGGTCGGCGGCAAGCTGACCTCGATCTGCAAGGACGCCGACGTCACGTTCCCCGACGCGCTGAACCCGATGTTCCAGTCCAGGCTGGACGCGCTCAAGGCCTTGTCGGGCCGGGCGTTCGACACCGCCTACCTGGGCGCCATGGAGGACATCCACGCCAAGGACGGCGCGGCGTTCGCGGCCGAGGCGAAGCAGGGCAGCAACCCGAAGCTGCGCGCCTTCGCGGTGGAGACGGACCGCATCGTGGTGCGCCACATCGGCGAGCTGAAGGCCTCCGGCGCCGCCACGGAGTAGCGGTGCCTCCGACCGCCAACCTCCAGTGCCAGGCGGCGTGACCGGACAGGCAAGGCCAGAGGCTCTGCCTCTGGACTCCGCCAAAGGCCTAGCCTTTGGAATCCATTTGCTTAAAAAATGGGTTTCCAAAGGCCTCACGGGCCTTAATGGGTCTGGGCGCAGCCCGCGCAAGGTTCCGACGGCCCGCTTGGGCCGTTAGAATACGGGCCTGGGCAGAACCCGGCCTTGCCTCGCCTGCACGTCGATGCCGGGCGCGCT
>CAXSEF010000080.1:0-15450 GCA_964236535.1 uncultured Acetobacteraceae bacterium | reverse complement strand
CCCTGGCCCTGCTTGCCGGGCGGTTTTCTTCGCCCTGACGAATTACTGATGACGTCGTGGATGCCTGAGGCAGCCTGCTGGGCCACAGCAAGGGCGACGTCGCCCCAGTAGGTATCAAGGCTGCCGCTCGGCACATCGTTGAGCTGTGCGACGCGGCCAGCCTCGCGGTTTTGGCTGTCGGTGATGGTCCAGGTGACCTCGACGCGCTCGCTGCCGTGCAAGTCGGGGGTGACATGAACCTCGCCGAGTACTGTGAAGTCGGCGTCGCGGGAGGTGCCCTGGACGATGTCACCGGTGTTTGGAAGCTGCAGGCGGAGCAGTTGCGCGAGCGCCGTGTTGCCGTCCCCCGGGGCGCCGGTGACGCCAGTGAACCAGATGCGGGCAGGGCGGTTGACCAAGCTGTTCGGATCGCTCTGGCGGATCGCGGCGTCAACCGAGGTCATCAGCGCGATAATTCTAGGGGCGGATGCGGTAGTTTCAGCAAGCAGCATATTGGGGTCGCCCGAGGCCCAGACCGCCGCGCTGATTGGGGTGCCGTCGGCGGCCCCCTGTGGCTCCCCGCCGGGATTAAGTAAAGTATAGACTGGTGTGACCTGGGAGCCCCGCAGGGTGGCGGAGAGCTGGAGCTGCCAGTCGGGCTTCCTCGCAGGGGAGACAGCAGCCGGGATTGTCTGATCGTCCAGCGCGTGCGCAGTCATCACCGACCACACCGAGGCCGCTTGGTCCGAAAGCAGCGAGGCAGCCGGGACCGGGACGTCAAGCCGCGGCGGCGGAGGGTGCGACAGGCGCTGTGCGATGGTGCCGGGGTGGCCGAGGAACGGCTGGGGCAGGTCGCCGCAACCGGTGAGTAGAACTGCTAGTATAAAAGCTGTCACCCGGCGGTCGGCAAGGAAAGCCAGAAGTTCTGGCTCTGGACTCCGCTGGCGCAGTGAGGCCCTAGACCGTTTGGGATAGGGCTGCGGTTCCTTCCAGCAATGCAGTACCCGCGCGGCCTTGGTATCAGTCATGAGGTGCGACAATTAAGGACATTTGGTGGCCGATTGGGCCGCCGCCTGCGAGGGTACGCCGGCGATGGCTGAAAAACAGCTCGGGCTCGCCAGCAGTGTCGCAACCGCACATTGCGACTTCGTTGCTTGGGAGCGCCGCTCGCAGTCTTGCCGCGCAGTATCCAGCTAGGTCGAACTGCCAGGTTTGGGGGCCGTCGCCTGGCGTGGCGCTTTCACAAAAGAATCCTTTGGGGGTGGCGGCGCTGCGGCAGGCAAGCACCGCGTCGCGCACGTCGGCACGGACTTGGTAGCTAGGCTGGCCGATGCAGGGGCCAACGGCGGCCTGGATGTGGGCGCGGTCCGCGCCCAGCGCCAGCATCGCCTTGATTGTCGCCTCGAGCACGCCAGCGATGGCGCCACGCCAGCCGGCATGGGCAGCGGCCACGATCCCGCTCCTGCAATCGGTGAACAGCACGGGGGCACAGTCCGCGGTGATGATACCAAGCGTCAAGCCAGGGATGCGCGTGGCCATCGCGTCGGCACGCGGGCCGTGGCCGGGTGCCCAGGGCGTGGTGACCGTTGCAACCTCGGTGCCATGCACCTGCGTGACGCCAAGCATGCGTTCAGGTGCGGCGCCAAGTGCCAGGGCGGTGAGCGCGCGGTTGTGCGCGACATGGCCGGGATCATCGCCGCCGGAGAGGCTGCCGTTGAGACTGGCGTAAGGCCCCCGCGACACTCCGCCACGCCGGGTAAAGAAGCCGTGGGTGGCGGGTAGGGACGTAGCGAGGAACTCGACGCTCAAAGAGGCGGCTCCACGAGGGGGTTGGTCAGCGGGGCGGCGGGGAGCGGGTCGAAGCCAGGCGCGGCGACGGTGCGCTGGGTGATCGCGAGTGCCTTAAACAGAGTGCCCATGCGGGCCGGGTCAGTCAGCCGGGACGCGGCGTCGCGCAGCGTTACCTGCTGCTCCGGTGCTGCGCGGCACAGTCGCGTGGTGCGTTCGTGCAGGCCGAGCCGGGTGAGGAAGGCGCCCTGCGCCAGCGGGCCCCAGGCGGCGGCGCCAGCCGCGCGGGCGGCTCCGGCTAGGCCGGCAAAATCCACGTGCGCGGTGAGGTCGGCGCTGCCTGGCTGGCCCAGTGGGTCGGCGGGACGGCCGTGGCGCAGTGCCTGCAGGCTTTCGCCGACGGCGGCCCCTGCGGCGCCGTAGTCAAGAAACAGCGCGGCGCCGCCGTCGCGGACGATGCGCGTCGCCAGGCTGGCGACGAAGAACTGCGCCGCCTCGCCAAGCTCGACGACTTCGCCGTCGGGGGCGTCGATCCCGAGTGGGGCGGCAGGGTGGTCGGTGAAGGTGCCGTCCTTGACATGTCGCTCCATCCAGACCTGGCCGCGGCGGACCAGCTGCCGGATCGGCAATGCGTCCAGGAATTCGTTGGCCAGCAGCAGCATCGGGCTATTGGGCAGGGTGTCGATGCCATCGTGCCAGATGGCCCGCTCCCGGAACGGCTCCGGCAGGCGCGCCTGCTGCACGGCGCGCAGTCGCGGCGAGGTTTCCACAAGATGCAGGCACAGTGCTGCGGCGAAGTCCGGAGCAACCCGGGCGATCAGGCGCAGCGCGTCTGCCATCAGGGTGCCTCGCCCGGGGCCAAGCTCGACCAACAGCACCGGGTTCGGCCGCCCGAGTTCGGCCCATGCCGCTGCGGCCCAGGCGCCGAGCAACTCGCCAAAGACCTGGGCAATCTCCGGCGCGGTGGTGAAGTCGGCAAATGGGTCGCGGGCGGCGTAATATGCGGCGTTGGCCCGAGCCATGAAGGCGTCGAGGCGTTCACTGGTCGGGGCTCCGGAAGCAGGCCGCGCGTGGTGTGTCGAAGGCGGCGCGCCCTGGTCCTCGGACAGTGGTTCAGGGGCGTCCGCCGGTGACGGTGTCATGCGAGAGATCCCGCAGCCGCCGTCGCGGGCAAGCGGCGCTCCAGGAACAGGCTGAATGGATTTGGCCGGTAGTCGCCGAACGGGTCGCACGAGGTCCAGCCGGCCTCGCGGTAAAGCGCCAGTGCGTGGACGTTGCCCGGACCCGTTTCCAGGCGCAGCACCGACAAGCCCTCGCGGCGTGCCGTGGCCTCGACTGCGCCCATCAGGGCGCGGCCGATGCCGAGCCCGCGCGCCTCAGGTGCTACGATCAGCCGCTTCAGCTCGCCGTAGCCTTCGTGCAGCAGCAGCCCGACGCAGCCGAGAGCGGCGCCACGCCCCGGCTCCGTTCGGCACACGGTGTGCGGCGGACCGGACGCGGACGGCGTCCCGCGGCTGCGCCCCGCTTGAGCCGGCGGGTCTGAACCTGCGGGTGCGAGCCACCCACTGCTAGCCCAGGCGCGTGCGACGAGCAGCCTGGCGGCGGGGCCGGAGAGGGCGTCGGCATTAGCGGGATAACGGTGCTCCGGCGGGTATAACGCGGCGGACAGCTCGTCTGAGTGGCGCAGCAGAGCGTCAACGCCTGTGCCGTGGGCGGACTCCAGGCCGATTGTCACTTCAACCTGCAGGGTCAAGGTGCGGGCAGCGCGGCGGGATTTGCGAGCGTCTTGACCGGACCGGCGGCAGGCCGGCGCAACGCCCAGCCGGCAAGCGCCAGCCCGGCCAGCACCATCGGCACGGACAACAGCTGGCCCATCGTGGCTCCATCCCACAGATAGCCGAGGAACGGATCCGGCTGCCGGAAAAACTCGCCAGCGATTCGTGCGACGCCGTATCCGGCCAGAAAAATCCCCGTGAGCAGCCCGAACCGCGCGCGGATGTATTGGCGTGATGCGCAGGCCCATAGTACCAGGAAAAGCACCAATCCTTCCAGCAGCGCCTGGTAGAGCTGGCTTGGATGGCGCGGGACTGTGCCCCCATTGGGGAAGATCATCGCCCAAGGCAACCAGCCCGGCGCTGGCCGGCCCCACAATTCGCCGTTGATAAAGTTTGCGACGCGGCCGAGACCAAGGCCGATCGGCGTGACCACGGCCAAGCGGTCCGCAAAGCCCAATAGCGGTATGCGCTGCCGCCAAGTGTAAATGACCAGAGCGCAGACCACGCCGAGCATGCCGCCGTGAAAGCTCATACCGCCCTGCCAGACCGCGACCGCGTCGAACGGGTGGGCAACGTATAGCTCCGGCTGGTAGAACAGCACGTAGCCGATGCGCCCGCCGAGCACGACGCCGAGCGTCGCCCAGGTGAGGAAATCGTCGGTCTGCAGGTCAGTGGCGACGGCAGGGGTGCGCAGCGAGAGGCGGCGCATCATCCGCCAGCCGATCAGCAGGCTGGTGATGTAGGCGAGTGCATACCAGCGGATCTGCAGAGGCCCGAGGTGCAGCAGCACCGGGTCGAATTGCGGGAACATCAGCACCGGCAGCATCAGTGTTGCGTCGCCATTAGGCGTGGCCGGTGTGTCGGAGAAGCTGGGTTGGGCAGCATCGGTCTCGCGCCTTAGAGATAGGGGGACAGGGCGCGCAGGTGGTCCTGCACGTAGCGGCGGATGCCGTTCTCGAGCGGGGTGAACTGCCCCGCATAGCCGGCGGCGCGCAACCGATCGATCATGGCCTCGGTGCGAGACTGATACTGGCCGCGCAGCGTCGCCGGCATGTCGATGAACTCCACCTGGCGCGGACGGCCCGCGGCGTCGCAGACCGCATGCGCCAGGTCGAGGTAGGACCGCGCGGTGCCGGTACCGCAGTTGAACAATCCGGACACCGTTGGCGTGTCAAGCAGCCACAGCATGATGTCGACGACATCGCCGACCCAGATGAAGTCGCGTCGCTGAGCGCCGTCTGCGAGGCCGGGGCGATCGGAGCGGAACAGCCGGGCCGGGCCGCCCGCGGAGATCTCGTCGAACTTGACCTTAACCACCGAGGTCATCCGGCCCTTGTGGTACTCGTTAGGGCCGTAGACGTTGAAGAACTTGAGCCCGGCCCATTGCGGCGGCGCCGGCTGGCAGCGTGCCAGCATCTCCATGACGCGAAGGTCGAAGACGTGCTTGGACCAGCCGTAGAGGTTCAGCGGCTTGAGGCGCTTCAGCAGCGTTGGGTCGTCGTCGAAGCCGGCGGATCCGTCGCCATAGGTCGCAGCCGAGGACGCGTACAGGAATGGCACCCGATGCTCAGCGCACCAATGCCACAGTCGCAGTGGCAGCTCCACATTGGTGCGCCAGACCAGGTCGGCGTCGGTCGCGGTAGTCTCGCTGATGGCGCCGAGATGAACGATAGCCTCGATCGGCTCGTCGTCCAGACGCAGCTTTGTGTCCTCGTCGTAATCGTCGGGCGCAAGCAGTGTTGCCCGAAGATCGGCCCGAAGGCCCTCCTGCAGGCTGGCCTGAAGGAACACATCCAGCAGCTCCGGGCTGACGAGACGGGCGGGCGGACAGGCGGCGATGTTACGCCACTTCTCGTCGGCGCCGAGCCAGTCCACAATCGCGGTTCGCCGGCCCTGTGCGGCGAGCGCTGCGTTGAGGCACGACCCAATGAACCCTGCGCCGCCGGTGACCACGATCATCGGACGAGCTTATACGTACGCGTGGCGCGCCCACATAGTCCCAAGCAGTTCAGGAGCCTCTGCCATGACCGACCGCCCCCGCCTGTTCGACGACCTTGCCGGCCTTGCGGGAGGTGCATTTTCCGCGCTGAGCGGGATGCGTGACGAGATGGAGGCTGTTGCGCGGGCTCGGGTCGACGAGGTGATTCGCCGGCTCGACCTGGTGAGGCGGGAGGAGTTGGAGGCAATCTCTGAATTGGCAGCCAATGCGCGTATCGGACAGGAGGCAGCCGAAGAGCGGGTTGCAGTACTAGAGGCCCGGGTGGCGGCGCTAGAACTGGGACAGCTTGACCCGGAGGATGACCTCCCGCCGCTGGTGGATTGAGACGAGGCAGCAAGCCAAGGCGTTACACTGTCCACCAGGACGAGCCACCCTGGACGACCGTCCCTGGTTAGACGGCTTTGGCTTCCGGGCCTGATGCGTCTCAGCTTTCCGAGTTTGACGTTGAGGTTTGCCCTTCCTTTGTAGGCAAATTCATCCAACCGGGGATATGAGGCGCCATGGTCACAGCGCCGCTACGCAGGGTGCTGTGCAGCGCATCGAGACGTAGAAGGGCAAGGCCTAGACCTTCGCGGCCGGAGCGCATGCTGCCGACCTCGGTCCCGTCACGCAGGACCGGGGTGCCAGGCGGCGGCAGCGTAGCGCCGTCACAAGCGCCGACCGGAACCAGGCGGCGCTTGAGCAGACCGCGATACCGGGTGCGCGCGGTCAGCTCCTGGCCCATGTAGCAGCCCTTGGTCCATGAGATACCTGACAGCTCGTCGAAGCCGGCCTCCAGCAGCACGGTCTTATCTGCCTCCAGATCGCACGAGCCGTTGGGCAAGCCGAGACGCAGGCGGTGGCTGTCCCAGGCGCCGTCGTCGGGTGCTGCCAGGGGAGCCGGGGCAAGCATGCGCCAGCCTGCTTCGGGTAGCCGCGGGTCGGGGGCGGCGACAGTGCCAGGCGGAACCTCGGGCGAAGGGCCCGGCGCGGCAGGGTTCCAGGCGACGTGAACCGCCAGTTCGGCAGACTCGACTACAGCCTTTGCACGGAGGCGGTAGCGCAGTAGGCGTCGAGCCAAGTCGTCGATCTGCGCCGCCTCACAGTCCAGCAGCAGGCGCTCGCCATCGGAAAGGATGAAGAAGTCGGCGAGCCACTTGCCCTGCGGAGTGAGCAACGCCGCCCATACCGCACGGCCAGATGCGGCCTGCGCCACATCATTCGAGACAAGGCCCTGCAGGAAAGCGACGCGGTCCGGCCCGGTGACGGCAAGCACGGCGCGATCGAGCAGGAGAGCGAGGATGGTCATGACGCTCAGGTGGGCGCCGCCGCCGGGTGAGGCAAGGGAGGCAGCCGCGACGTCGCAGCCTCCGCTCGCCGCCTCCCGCCGGGCCACCAGGCCCTGGTGCGAGACGCTAGCATCCTCCAGATCTCGAAGCGGGATCCAGGCCAGTGCCCTGGCCTCACCTTGCCTTGTGTGTGCTACATGCCGCCGCCATGCGCATCCTGTTCCTCACCGCGACCCGCATCGGCGACGCCGTGCTCTCGACCGGGCTGCTCGACCACTTGATCCGAACGTACCCCGAGGCGCGGATCACAGTCGCCTGCGGCCCGGTCGCCGCGGGCATATTTGAACGCATGCCGCAGCGCGAGGCGACGCTGCTGGTAGAGAAGCGGCGGCACGACGCCCACTGGCTCGTGCTGTGGGCGCGCACCGCGATCACGTGGTGGGACTTGGTGGTCGACCTGCGCGGCTCCGCGCTCTCATTTCTGCTGCCGGCGCGCCGGCGGAGGGTGATGCGCGGCGGGCGCCGGCCGGGGCACCGGCTGAGACATTTGGCGGGGGTGCTGGGCCTCGACCCGGCGCCGCTTCCGGTGGCTTGGACCGGCGAGGCAGACCGCGTGGCGGCAGCGGCACTGCTGCCCGGCGAGGGCTGGATCGGGCTCGGGCCAACGGCAAACTGGGCGGGCAAGGTGTGGCCGGCGGAACGCTTCGCCTTGCTAGCCCGGGCGCTGCTCGCGACCCGGCCGGGGGCGCGGGTGGCAGTATTCGGCGGTCCCGGAGAGGCTGAGCGGGCAATGGCGGCCCCGCTGCTTGCCGCACTGCCTGGGGCGGCGGACCTGGTGGGGCGGCTCGCGCTGCCAGCTGCAGCGGCGTGCCTTGGGCGGTGCTGCCTGTTCGTGGGTAACGACTCTGGCCTGATGCATCTGGCGGCCGCGGCCGGCACCCCGACGCTGGGGCTGTTCGGGCCGACGCCGGCTTCGGAGTACGCGCCGTCCGGCCGCTGGGCGGTCGCGGTGGAGGCCGACGGGCCACCCGGCGCGGCGGAAATCGGGGCGCTACGCACGGACGCCGTGCTGCAGGCGGCCGAGGCACTGCTGCGGACCGTGTCGGCCCGCGGCGGCCCCCCGATGGCGGCCGAGATGAGCTGCGACGAGTCTCTCCCGGACGCGGCCCTCCGGGTAAGAGACGGTCGGTGAGGGTGGCGCAGATCATGGCCGGCGCGCCCGAGGGCGGCGCAGAGCTGTTCTTCGAGCGGCTCGCAGCGGCGCTGCACCGGGCGGGTGACAGCGTGCTGCCCGTGGTGCGGCGCGAGCCGGCTCGAATGGCGCGGCTGCGGCTGCACGGGCTGCAGCCTGTTGGGCTTGGCTTCGGTGGCGCGTTCGACGTTCTCACCCGACCGAGGCTGCAGGGCGCCCTGCGCCGGTTCGGGCCACGGGTCGCGGTTGCATGGATGAACCGGGCGGCGCGCTTCACGCCGCGCGGCGACTGGGTGCTGGCCGGCCGGCTCGGGGGCTACTACGACCTGTCGCACTACCGGCGCTGCGACCACCTGGTCGGCAACACCCGAGGCATCGCAGAGTGGATGGTGGCGCAGGGCGTCCCTGCACGTCGTGTGCACCACTTGCCGAACTTCGTGCCGGACCTTTTGGGGGCGGCGCCGATGCGGCTGGCGGTGCCGCGAGGCGCCCGGGTGGTCCTGGCGCTGGGCCGACTCCATCGCAACAAGGCGTTCGACGTGTTGGTGCGGGCGCTTCGCCTGTTGCCGGGCGTGCATCTGGTGATTGCCGGCGAAGGCCCGGAGCGTGCGGCACTGGAACTGCTGGCGCGCGGCGAGGGGGTAGCTGACAGGTTGCACATGCCGGGCTGGCTGCGCAACACGGCGGGGTTGCTCGCGGCCTGCGACTTGCTGGTCTGTTCTTCGCGGTACGAGCCACTGGGCAACGTGGTGCTGGAGGCGTTCTCCGCCGGCTGTCCCGTGGTCGCCGCGGCGGCGGCGGGACCGGTTGAGCTGATCAGCGGCACGCCCCGGGTGTTTCCGGCACACGGGTCCGGAGCTCGCTTTGAGCAGTGGGCGAGGCACGGCGCGACGCCGCAATTTTCCATGTCGGTCTGGGATGCAGAACCAATCGGCTCCCGCGCGGAGACCGGCCCGGAATCAGCCGCGGCGCAGTCGATGGGCCGCCTAGCTGTAGACGTGGGTTCGCACAAAGACGGCGCCCCGGTGCAGCCTGGGCTGCTGGTGCCAGTCGAAGACGCGCAGGCGCTGGCCGTAGCAATAGGTGCGGTACTAGGCGATGCGGCGCTGGCTAGCGTGCTGGCCGCCGCTGGGCGGGCCGAGTTCGAGCGAGTCCATGCCGAGGCTCCGGTGCTGGTGCGCTGGCGGACATTTTTGGCGAGCGTGGAGCCGACCTGATGTGCGGCATCGCAGGTCTCGCGCTTGCCAGTGGAGCCCGGCCTCCCGATCCATCGACGGTAGCGGCACTGGCGAACGCGCTTGCGCATCGCGGGCCGGACGGAGCTGGGCACAGCGTGGTCGGACGTATCGCCCTGGTGCACACGCGGCTGGCAATCGTCGATCTCGAGGGTGGCGACCAACCGATCTTCGCCGGCCCCGCTTCGTTGGTGGCCAACGGAGAAATCTACAATGACCGAGAGCTGCGGGCGCAGATGCCAGGCGTCGCGTTCGCGACCGGCAGCGACTGCGAGCCGCCGCTGCACCTCTGGTTGCGCGACGAGAAGTCCTATGCGGACGGACTGCGCGGGATGTACGCGATCGCGATCCACGAGCGCGCCACGCGCAGCCTGACTCTGTCGCGCGATCCGTTCGGGATTAAGCCGCTGTATATCGCCGCTATCAAAGGCGGGCTGGCGTTTGCCTCTGAGCCGCAGGCGCTGTTGGCGGCGGGGCTGGTGCGGCGGGCGGTGAGGCCGGCGGCTTGCGACGAGCTACTGCAGATGCAGTTCACCACCGGCGAAGAGACGATCTTTCCCGGGATCCTGCGAGTGCGGCCTGGCGAGACGCTGCGCGTTTCCGACGGGCACGTAATCGAGCGTAACCGGCGCTCAGCGCTGCCGCCGGGTGGCCCGGAGGAGATCGGCGAGGCAGAGGCGCTGGTCCGGCTGGACGCAGCCCTGATGCAGAGTGTCGACCTGCACCAGCGTGCCGACGTGCCGTATGGGCTGTTCCTGTCCAGCGGCGTCGACAGCGCCGCGGTGCTGGCCTGCATGGCGCGGCTGAACGCGTCTCCGGTGCGTGCCTACACCGCAGGGTTCGATGCGCCCGGCGTCGCCGACGAGCGTGAACGGGCTAGCGCTGTCGCACGCGCCGCAGGGGCACGGCACGAGACGCTTCTGGTCACCGAGGCGATGCTCTGGCGGCATCTGCCAGAAATTGTGGCCTGCATGGACGATCCGGCGGCGGATTACGCGATCATCCCCACATGGTTTCTGGCCCGGCGCGCGCGCGAAGAGGTCAAGGTCGTACTGTGCGGAGAGGGCGGCGACGAGATTTTTGCTGGCTACGGGCGCTACCGGAAGGCGATGCGGCCATGGTGGCGGGGTGGGCGGGTCATGCGTGGGCGTGGCACCTTCGACCGCATCGACGTCTTACGCGCCTGGCCGGCGGGATGGCGTGACGGCATGGCGGCGGCGGAAGCGCGGGTGGTGGCGGAGGGCTTAGCCGGCGTGGGCAATTCAGAGGCGCGCACCCGCCTCGCTGCGGCCCAGGCGGTCGACGTAGCGGACTGGCTGCCGCACGACCTCCTGCTTAAGCTGGACCGATGCCTGATGGCCCACGGCGTGGAGGGGCGCACGCCGTTCCTCGACCAGGACGTCGCTGCTGTAGGGTTCCGGCTGCCAGACCGACTGAAGTTGCACGGTGGTCAGGGCAAATACCTGCTGCGCCGCTGGCTAGAGCACGCGTTGCCGGAAGCGCGGCCATTCGCCCCGAAGCAGGGATTTACCGTGCCGGTGGGAGCATGGATCGCGCGTCAGGGCGAGCGGCTCGGACCACTGGTAGCCGCACAGGAGGGCGTCGCCGAGATCGCCGAGCCGTCCCGGGTGCGCACGCTTTTCCGTCACGCCGACGAGCGAGGGCGAGGCTTCGCGGCTTGGACGCTGCTATTTTACGCACTCTGGCACCGCGCGCACGTGCTGGGGATCGCGCCGGCAGAAGACGTGTTTGATGCGCTGGGAGGATAGCAGGTCTCCAGGGACGTGATGGGGTGAACCGCCAAACCCGTACACGAAGGCTCCTTGATGTTGGTCCCCGGCAAGGCTGACTGACGATGACGGATGCCCGATCGGACCATCCCAAAGGTTGCAGAGGGTCTGACGCCTTGGCGGGATCGGGTCAAAAGCTGTCGCGCCTCAGTTCGAAGACAAGGAGAATTAGACTCTGCCCAAGCCCCACCAGAGCCGTTCGTCTCTTGCAGACGGTCGGTGGTCTCGGCCGCAGTGGCTCCAGGGCGGAACCCTGATCTTACCTTCTAACAGTAAAGGTTCGAAGACTCGGAGTCCTGGCTTCCTCCAGGTTTCCGTCGTTCCGACTTGTGCGAGAGGCCGGTTTGCGCGGTAATCAACTGGCCGAGTTCGGCGAGGGGAGAACATCCGATGGCTCAGCCGTCAAGGGGCGGAGCTCCACTCGCGCGCCAGACCATGGCTTATGTGTTGGCTGGCGGCCGGGGTAGCCGGCTGATGGAGCTGACCGACTCGCGGGCCAAACCCGCAGTATATTTCGGCGGGAAGTCTCGGATCATCGACTTCGCGCTGTCCAACGCGCTGAATTCGGGAATCCGGCGCATCGGGGTGGCGACACAGTACAAGGCGCACAGCCTGATTCGGCATATGCAGCGGGGCTGGAACTTCTTCCGGCCCGAGCGCAACGAGAGTTTCGACATCCTGCCTGCGAGCCAGCGTGTCACCGAGACCGGGTGGTACTCCGGGACAGCGGACGCGGTGTTCCAGAACATCGATATTATCGAGAGCTACGAGCCACAGTTCATTATCTTGCTGGCCGGCGACCACGTATACAAGATGGATTACGAGCTGATGCTGCGTCAGCACGTCGAGCAGGACGCGGATGTCACTGTGGGCTGCATCGAGGTTGAGCGCTTGGAGGCCGTGGCCTTCGGGGTCATGGGAGTAGACGAGGACGACCGCATCGTCTCGTTTCTGGAGAAGCCGGCGGATCCGCCGGGGCTTCCGGCCAACCCGGGCCGCGCGCTTGCTAGCATGGGCATCTATGTGTTCGACACCCGTTTCCTGATCGACCAGCTCCGGCGCGACGCGCAGACGCCCGAGTCTAGACACGATTTCGGGCACGACATTATCCCGCATATCGTGGCCAACGGAAAGGCAGTGGCACACCGCTTCGCTGCTTCCTGCGTCCGCTCGTCGCAGGAAAGTGGGTCGTACTGGCGCGACGTGGGGACCGTCGACGCGTACTGGGCGAGCAATATAGACCTGACGGATTTCGTGCCAGGTCTCGACCTGTACGACAGGGACTGGCCGATCTGGACATACGGCGAGATCGTGCCGCCTGCGAAGTTTGTGCATGACGAGGACGGCCGGCGCGGCCAAGCGGTCAGCTCGATGGTGTCCGGCGCGTGCGTGGTGTCCGGGGCTTCGGTGCGGCGATCACTGCTGTTCACCGGAGTGCACGCGCACTCGTACGCCGAGGTGGAGGGGGGAGTTATCCTACCCTACGTGGAGATCGGGCGGCACGCGCGGTTGCGCAACGTGGTGGTGGACCGAGGCGTGAGCATCCCCGAAGGACTGGTGGTGGGCGAGGACCCGGATCTGGACGCGCGGCGTTTCCGGCGCACGGTTTCGGGGGTGTGCCTGATCACCAGGCCGATGATCGATCGGCTGGCGTCGTGAGCGGGGCGGGGCCGGATGTCGAAGCCGGAAGCGGCGCGGCGGACCCTCGGGCCGAGGTGCTGCGCAAGGTGGTGATGTTCAGCAAGGAGTATCCGCCCAAGGTTTATGGCGGGGCGGGCGTACATGTGGAGTATCTCAGCCGGGCGGTAGCGGCGCTGATCGAGGTCGAGGTGCGCTCGTTCGGGGATCAGGAATTGCACGAAGGGGCGCTGCGAGTGCACGGCTATCCGGCCTGGGTGGAGGCAGGCGAGGGAACGGATCCGCGCTTCGTCGGCGCGCTTGATGCCTTCGCGCGCTCTCTGGCGATGGCCAAGGACACGATCGACGCCCAAGTGGTGCACTGTCACACTTGGTATACGGACATCGGTGGCGTGATTGCCTCGAAGCTCTGGGGTGTACCGTACGTTCTAACGATCCATTCGCTGGAGCCGCTGCGTCCGTGGAAGGCGGAGCAACTTGGACGCGCGTACCATCTCAGCGCGTGGATGGAGCGGACCGCGATCGAGCAGGCCGACGCTATCGTCGCGGTGTCGCGCGAGACCCGCGCAGACGTGCTGCGGCTGTTCCGCGTTGATCCAGCGTGCGTGCACGTGATCCATAACGGCATTGACCCCGAGGAGTATCGGCCGGTTGCGTCGCGGGCGGCGCTGTTGCGGTACGGCATCGATCCGGAGCGGCCCTACTTGCTGTTTGTCGGGCGGATCACGCGGCAGAAAGGAATTATCCACCTGGTGCGGGCAATCACTCAGATCGACGCGGACTTTCAGGTTGTGCTCTGCGCGGGAGCGCCCGACACGCCGGAGATCGGACGCGAGATGGCGGCCGGGGTGGCCGCTGCTGCTGCTGCGCGTTCCGGCGTGGTGTGGGTGCGCGAGATGGTGTCGCGCGCCGACGCCATCGAGCTTTACAGCCATGCGGCGGTGTTCTGCTGCCCGTCGGTCTACGAGCCATTCGGGATCATCAACCTGGAGGCGATGGCGTGCGAGACCGCGGTGGTGGCTTCCGCGGTAGGCGGCATCCCGGAGGTGGTGGTCCCGGAAGAGACCGGGCTGCTGGTCGATCCGCGGCTGGTGCCCGGGACGTTCGAGCCGGAGGACCCGGAGGCGTTCAGCGCCAGCCTAGCCAAGGCCATCAACCGGCTGGCGCGCGACCCGGCGCTGCGTCGCAGGTTCGGCGAGGCGGGCCGGCGGCGAGTCCTGGAGCGATTCAGCTGGGCCGGAGTCGCTCGTAGCACGGTAGCCCTATACCGCACCGTGCTAGACGCGCACGGTGCGCAGCAAAACTGACAAAGACCGCCTTCGCGCACCGTATGCCCTCGACGAGGGTCTGCGCCTGCGACCACCTCAGTGGTTAGGCCAAAAACAGAACCCTGTGATGAGCTCGCGCCGGCGGGGTTGCTAGGCACGCCGCTGACCCTTCTAGCGGTTGGCCGAAGGGGCTTGCGCTCCCAAAGGTGCTGCGGCAAAGCTGAGGGTAGCTCGATTTCAAGGCATGTTCAAAGGAACAGCTTTGATCGCGAGCATAAGTTTGCTCTCGATGAAGGCTTGTGCCCAAGACTTGGGCGTCCGTGTCTGTCCCGGTGCGGTTATCGCGTCGCAGGTCGCGGCCCTTGGTCCCGTCCCTTCGTCATCTTCAAACGAGATGAGGTTCCATGATCGACTCAACGCCGCGTTTCCTGAACGGCGCCTATCCCTTCATTGGAACAGGCTACGACAAGCCGGCGGCGCTTGATCGGTCGCTTGTGTACGTTGTCGCGGCGGACAAGCGGGCGCAGCTGATCTATCTCCGAGCCGGCAATTCCAGTGCCGAGCTCGCCTACGTGACGCTAATGCAGGACGGCAAGACGGCGCGAATTTTCCCGATTGGGGCGAAGGATGCTGTGCATGTTCCGCTGGCAGTGGTCGAGGACCTGCAGCCGGATACGCGAGTCGAGGTGTTCTTCGCCGCTCCGGCGGGAGTCAGCGGGACGATCGTGCTCGATCTCGGCATCATAGAAATCTGAGAGCGGAGGACTTCCCGATGTCGAAGCAGAAGCTGGTGGTTGTGGGCAATGGGATGGCGGGCGCCCGCGCGGTCGAGGAGGTGCTGGCGCTAGGCGGGGCCAAGCAGTTCGAGATCACCATGTTCGGCGACGAGCCGTACGGGAACTACAACCGCATCTTGCTGTCCAACATCCTCAGCGGCATCCAGGACGCGAGTGAAATCTTCATCAATCCGCTGGCCTGGTACGACGCGAATGATGTTACCCTGCACGCGGGTTCACGGGTGGTGGAGATCGACCGGGCCTCGCGCATGGTGCTGGCGGCGGACGGGACCAAGGCGCACTACGACAAGCTGTTGATCGCGACGGGCAGCCGGGCGTTCATCCCGCCAATGAAGGGCGCACTGGGCGAAGACAAGCAGCTGCGCCCGGGCGTATTCGGTTTCCGCAGCATCGACGACTGCAACGGGATCATGGAGACCGCCAAGCGCAGCAAGAAGGCGGCGGTGATTGGCGGCGGGCTGCTCGGACTGGAGGCGGCACGCGGCCTGATGAACCACGGCTGCGAGGTGCACGTCATCCACCTCGGCAAGCACCTGATGGACGCGCAGCTGGATGTCACGGGTGGCGCGATCCTACGCAAGACGATGGAGCAGATGGGGGTCCACATCCACCTCCAGAAATCGACGACGGCTCTCCTTGAGAGGGACGGTTTGATAAGCGGGCTCGCGTTCAGGGACGGCGAGACGCTGGATTGCGACATGGTGGTGATTTCGGCGGGCAT
>CAXSEF010000079.1:11105-15490 GCA_964236535.1 uncultured Acetobacteraceae bacterium | reverse complement strand
CCCTGGCGGGTCCAGGGCAGAGCCCTGGCCTTGCCTGCCCTAGGCGATGCCCCCTCCCCCCGACATCGCCCTGAGGCTGCGCGAGATCGCGCGGATGCACCTGATGTTCGGCGGCGACCTGCTGCGCACCGGGCGGGCTGGCGAGGCGGAGGCGTCGCTGCGGGCGGCGTTGCTGGTCGATCCGGGGCTGACGCCGGCGCTGGGGCTGCTGGGGCGGTGCCTGCTGGATCTGCTGCGGGTGCCGGAGGCGATCGAGGTGTTGCGCGAGGCGGTGCGGCGCGAGCCGGGCAACGTGTTCCACCGTGGCGTGCTGGGGGCGACGCTGCTGGCGGCGGGGCGGTGGCGGGAGGGCTGGGGGGAGTGGGCGGCGACGCGGGTGCTGACGCCGCGGCTGGCCGATCCGGCGCGGGAGTGGGACGGGCGGGCGGATCTGCGCGGGCGGACGCTGCTGGTGATCTGCTGCGACGGGTTCGGCGACGCGTTCCAGTTCAGCCGGTTCGTGCCGGGGCTGGCGGAGCGCGGCGCGCGGGTGGTGCTGGCGTGCGCGCTGGAGGCGGCGCCGGTGCTGCGGCGGCTGCCCGGGGTGGCGCAGGTGGTGGACCGGGCGCGGCCGTTGCCGGCGCACGACCTGTGGACCGAGGACAAGATCCTGCCGATGCGGCTGCGGGTCGAGCCGGGCGGGGTGCCGCTGGCCGGCGGGTATCTGGAGGCCGATCCGGCGCGGGTGCAGGTCTGGCGGGGGCGGCTGCCGGCGGGGCCGAAGGTCGGGCTGATCTGGGGGGGCAACCCGCAGAACGACCAGGATGCGGCGCGTTCGCTGCCGGGTGGGGCGGGGTTGGCGGCGATGCTGCAGCCGCTGCTGGGGGTGGGGGGCGTGCAGTTCGTCAGCCTGCAGCACGGGCCGCGGCGGGCGGACGTGCAGGCGCTGCGTGGGGTGCTCGACATCGCGGGGGAACTCGCGGATTTCGGGGAGACGGCGGCGGCGCTGGCGTGCATGGACCTGCTGGTGGGGGTGGAGACGGCGGCGACCCACCTGGCGGCGGCGATGGGGCGGCCGACGTGGGTGCTGCTGTCGCGGCGGCCGGACTGGCGGTGGGGGCTCTCCGGCGCGGGGTGCGCGTGGTATGCGAGCGCGCGGCTGTGGCGGCAGGGGACGGAGGCGGACTGGCGGCCGGTGGTGGGCGCGGTGGCGGGCGCGCTGCCGGAGTTCCTGCGCGCGGCGGGGTGATTCCGTCACGCGCGGCCGGACACTCGTCACGGCGTGAGACGGAAGTGTCCGGTCAGGCCGGACACTTCTGGGGCGGAAGTGTCCGGCGGGACCGGACAGTTTCGGGGGGAGTGTCCGGTCTCGCGTGACGGATCGGGGCGGGAAGCACCCGTGGGCGAGAGGCGCCGGGCTCGGTCCGGGGGTTGTGCCCAGCGGCCCTGGGCGTTGGCCTGCAGGCGCAGCAAGGCTGGGCTCTCCCTCCGCCCGCATTCCAACGGCCCAAGCGGGGCCGTCGGAACCTTGAGCGGGCTACGCCCAGACCCGCCAAAGGCCTTGAGGCCTTTGGAAACCCGTTCCTTAAGCAGATGGATTCCAAAGGCTCGGCCTTTGGCGGAGTCCGGAGGCAGAGCCTCTGGCCTTGCTTGCCTGCCGGCCGCGAGAAAACAATGGACAGGGGTGCTGGCGCACCGGTAGGGAGGGATCTGGTCAACCCCGAGCCATGGGAGCGGTGCATGAAGCCAGTTACGCCAGCCGCCCCCCTTCCCCGCCGCACGCACTAGCGCGCGGCGGCGCCCGCGGGAGCGGGCCTGGAGGCTCACCGCCGCGTGCGTTTCGCGCCCGGCCCGACCACCCCGACCAGGGAGCTGCGGCTTTGGCCCGCGGCAGTGCAGCGATGAACTCTCGCCTCCGTTCGCCCGGGCGCATGCGCGCCGTGCTCGGCTTCGCGCTGGCGCACTGGCGCCGGCAGCCGGTGCTGGTGGCCGCGATCCTGGCGGCGTCGCTGGTGGCGACGGCGGCGGACGTGGTCATGCCGGTGTTTGCCGGGCGGCTGGTCGATGCGGTTGCGGAAGGATCCGGGCTTGCCCGCGCGGAGGCGGGTCGGCGGGCGGTGGCGGCGCTGGCGATGCTTGCGGCGCTGGGGCTGGTGCTGGTGGTGCTGCGCTACGCGGCGATGCTGGGGGTGGTGCGGCTGACGCTGGCGATGATGCGCGACGTGACCGCCGAGGCGTTCGCGCGGGTGCAGCGGTTCTCGTCGGACTGGCACGCGGACAGCTTCGCGGGGAGCACGGTGCGGCAGGTGACGCGCGGGACGGCGGCGCTCGACCTGCTGAACGACACGCTGATCTTCGCGCTGCTGCCGGCGCTGGTGGCGCTGGGCGGGTCGGCGCTGGTGCTGGGGCTGCGCTGGCCGACGATGGGGGTGGCGATCGGGCTGGGGTCGGCGGCGTACGTGGCGCTGGCGGTGCTGGCGGCGTCGTGGGTGGGCGAGGCGGCGCGGCTGTCGAACCTGTGGGACACGCGGCTCGGGGGGGCGCTGGCCGATGCGGTGACGTGCAACGCGGTGGTCAAGGCGTTCGGCGCGGAGGGGCGCGAGGACGCGCGGCTCGGCTGGGTGGTGGGCAAGTGGCGCCGGCGGGTGCGCCGGACCTGGCTGCGCGGGTCGGGGGTGCACAGCGTGCTGGGGCTGGGGCTGCTGGGGCTGCGCACCGGGGTGACGGCGCTGGGGACGTGGTTCTGGTGGACCGGGCGGGCGGGGCCGGGCGGGGTGGCGACGGTGCTGACCAGCTATTTCGTGGTGCAGGGCTACCTGCAGGACATCGGGCAGCACGTGCGCAACCTGCAGCGTTCGACGAACGACCTGGAGGAGCTGGTGGGGCTGCACCGGCGGCTGCCGCAGGTGGCGGACGCGGCGGATGCGCGGCCGCTGCTGGCGGGGGCGGGGCGGGTCGAGTTCGAGCGGGTGGATTTCCGCTATGGCGGGCAGGCCGCGCCGCTGTTCGAGGGGTTGTCGCTGGTGATCCCGGCGGGGCAGCGGGTGGGGCTGGTCGGGCGGTCGGGGTCGGGCAAGTCGAGCTTCGTCAAGCTGCTGCAGCGGCTGCACGACGTGGATGGCGGGCGGGTGCTGGTGGACGGGCAGGACGTGGCGCGGGTGGCGCAGGCGTCGCTGCGGGCGTCGGTGGCGATCGTGCCGCAGGAGCCGCTGCTGTTCCACCGCACGCTCGGGGAGAACATCGCCTACGGGCGGCCGGGGGCGGCGGCGTGGGAGGTGGAGCGGGCGGCGCGGCTGGCCAACGCGCACGGGTTCATCGCGCGGCTGCCGCAGGGCTATGCGACGCCGGTGGGCGAGCGCGGGGTGAAGCTGTCGGGCGGCGAGCGGCAGCGGGTGGCGATCGCCCGGGCGTTCCTGGCGGACGCGCCGATCCTGGTGCTGGACGAGGCGACGGCGAGCCTCGACTCGGACAGCGAGGCGCTGATCCAGGAGGCGATGGAGCGGCTGATGGCGGGGCGGACGGCGCTGGTGATCGCGCACCGGCTGTCGACGGTGCGCTCGCTCGACCGCATCGTGGTGTTCGAGGCCGGGCGGGTGGTGGAGGACGGGACGCACGCGGCGCTGGTCGGGCAGCCGGGGGGGACTTACCGGCGGCTGTTCGAGCGGCAGTCGATGGGGCTGCTGGCGGAGTGAGCAGGGAGCAAGGCCGGGCTCTGCCCGGACCCGCAAAGGGCCCGAGGCCCTTTGATCCCGTTTGTTCGGGGCTGGTGCCAGGATGCACCGGGGCGTTCCCTGGGTCCGGGGTCTCGGGTTCCGGCGGGTTCCTGCCTTGAGGCAGGGGCCTGGCCTTGTGCTTGACTGGTTTTTTGGGCCTCAGGCCCGGGGAGAAGCGGCATGGTTCTGCGGGTTCGGGTGCTGGTGCTGGTGCTGGTGCTGGCGGGGGGCGCGCGGGCGGACGACCTGCAGGACGCGGCGCCGCTGATCAAGTCGCTGGAGGCGTCGCGGGCGGTGCTGCTGCTGCGGGCCGACGTGGTGAGCCCGGGCTGCGTGGACGCGCTGCGCGAGATGAAGTCGATGCAGGACCAGCTGGAGCTGGACGGCAAGACCAAGGACCACGAAATCCCGATCGTGCGCGATGTGCTGGCGACGGACTACGATACCGCGGCGCGGACGTGCGGGTCGGACGCGGCGGTGGCGTGCCTGGGGCGGCCGGCGGGCAAGCTGGCGGCGGCGTGCGCGGCCAGGCTGCCTGTGCCGCCGTGAGGACCCTGCCCTGCCGGTCATGCGACGCGCTTTCGCGGCACCCGGGCGCGCATGGCCTCGCCGGTGGCCGGGGGCGCCGCTTCGGTGATCGAGGCGATCCGCCGGCTGGCCTGGCGGGGCGGGCTGCCGGGCGTGCGACGGGCG
>CAXSEF010000079.1:0-11005 GCA_964236535.1 uncultured Acetobacteraceae bacterium | reverse complement strand
GGCGGCGGGCGGCGCAGGACGCGTTCGCGTGCGCCGGGCGAGGGCGGTATGGCGCTTGCATGGTCGCGGGGAGAGCCCTACACGCCGGCGCGGTCGGGGGGTGGGGGCATGGAGGATGACGAGGCGATGCGGAGTGTGACGGCCGAGGTCTATCCGTCGTGGCAGCCGGACGAGATCGGGCTGGGGCGTGCGACGCTGCTGTCGCTGCTGATCGTGGCGGCGATGGTGGCGGCCGGCACCGCGCTGATGGGCGCCCGGGAGCCGGCGATCGAGCCGCCGCCGCCGATGCAGGTGCAGATCGTGCAGCTGCCGCCCGAGCAGCTGGCGCAGGCGCCGTCGCAGCCGGTGCCGCCGCCGCCGCAGCCCGACGTGCCGCCGCCGCCGCCGCCGCCGGTCGCGCTGGCCCCGCCCGAGGTGGCGCCGCCGAGCCGGATCGAGATCCCGCGGCCGCCGCCGCCCAAGCCGGTGGCCAAGCCGCGGCCGCCGAAGCCGGTGCCGCCGCGGCCGCAGCCCTCGGTGACGTCGCCGCGCGCGGACGCGGTGCCGCAGAGCACGGCCACCAGCGCGCCGCCGATCGCCTCGCCGCCAGTCTCGGCGCCGCCGGCCGACGTGGCGTCGGGGATCGGGCCGTACCGGGCGGGGCTGCACAACCTGATCCAGAGCCACGTCGAGGTGGGGCCGCAGATCGCGGCGCTCGGCGTGAGCGGGACCGCGATCATCGAGGCGGTGATCGGGCCGGACGGGCACCTGATCTCGGCACGCGTGGCGCGGAGCAGCGGCAACGGGCTGATCGACAAGGCGGCGCTGGCGGCGGTGCAGCGCGGCGGGTTCCGGCCGTTCGGGGCGCACATGCCGGCGACGCCGATCACCATCAGCGTGCCGATCGAGATCAGCCCGGACGCGGGCTGATCCCGGCGAGGTTCGGGGGTCTCGGGCAGGCAAGGCCAGAGGCTCTGCCTCTGGACTCCGCCAAAGGCCTTGCCTTTGGAATCCCCGTGTTTAAGCACGGGGTTCCAAGGGCTTTGGGCCGGCGGGGCGTCCTGCCGCTGGTCAGGCGAGCTTGAGGCAGCCGTAGACGAGCGAGTACTTCTTGTCGGTGAGGATGCCCGCGGTGCCCTGGTCGTTCCAGGCGAAGTCGGCGTCGGCGTAGAGCACGCCGGCGCCGCCGGCGACCCGGTCCATGCGGCGCGGCGCGGCATGGTAGAAGGTCAGGACGACCTGGTCGCGGTGCGGATCGTACCAGGCGTCGAAGCTGGGGCCGGGGCCCGGGTAGAAGTTGAACGGGCGGGCCTCGGTGATCAGCGCCTGGCTGGCGGGCTGGCAGGCGTAGGCGTTGCCGTTGTGCGGGCCGAGGCCGAGGCCGCCCGGGCGGGTCTGCGACGCGCAGCCGACGAGCAGGGCGGACGAGGCGGCGGCGAGCAGGGCGATCCTGGCGGCGCGCGGGGCGGGGCGGGGCGGGTTCGCTGGGGTCATTGCGTGGTCCTGCGGGGTTGCTGGGCGGGCGGGCAGCGGACGCGCGGGCGTGGTCACAGCACGTGGGCGCCGACCGGGGCGAGGCCCGGGAGGTTGTAGGGGCCGTTGATGCCGGGAGTTCCGCCGCCCGGGACGACCGCGGGGCCGCGGTGGGTCTCCTGGTTCTGCGAACCGGGGGGCGGCGCGGCGCAGCCGCACAGCGCGGCGAGGCCTGCGGCCAGGGCGAGCGCCGCGAGCGCCTGCGGGCGTCGTGGCAGCCACCCGGCCGGCTCGGCTGGGCGGCGCGTGGCGCGGGACGGTGTCGTGGTCTGCTGCATCGCACGCTCCTTGGTGACGGAAAATCCGGGGCTGACTGAAGATCCGGGGCTGATCGAAGGCTGTTGGCTGATCGAGAGGTTGTTGGCTGATCGAGAGGCCGGGGCTGATCGAGGTTCGGGCCCTGCTGACCGATGGTTCGAGGCGTCGGGGGCCGCAGCGGCTGGGAGCCGGCGGCAGCGGGGGCTTGCTGCTTGCTGGAGCGGCACCGGAGGCCTCAAACCGCCACCTGCGAGCAGGCTTGCCTAGTTTGTGTGCTCTTCCAGCGTGCGGTGCAGCACGGGTCGGATTTTGTTGTTGGGTTGCAACCATCCTGCGGGCTGGCTGGAGGTGACTGCGCGCTTCGCGTCACGCCGACTGTGGCAGATCGGTTACGACGGTCAGCGAAGTCAGCGGTGCTGCCGCAATGTGGGGCGGCGGTGCTTCCGGCGGGTTAAGGATTGGCACACAAGTTGCTGAACAATCCGTGAGGCCCCGCACGATGCCGAGAGGCGACGGGCCTTGCACCGAACGCAGCGGCGCTGCGGTTTCCTTTGTCAGGATAAGCCGTTCATGTGGAAGTCCCGACGTCAGTATCTGCTGATGTTCACGGCCTGCAGCGTTGCCTGGGGTGTCTCCCCGCTTGCCGCGTTCGCGCAGAATGCGGCGCCGGCGGTGGTGCCGGCGCCGGCGGTGCAGCCGGCGCCGGCCAACAACAGCGGGCAGCAGCTGGTTCCCGGCAACTCGCCGCACCGGGCGAAGGGCCGGGCGAGGAGCCGCTCGAAGGCGGCGACGGCGGCCAAGCAGGGCGTGGCGCCGAGCGGGCAGGATTCCGGGCAGGCGGCGACGGCGGCCGGTGCGGTGAGCGGCGGGACGACGGCGGCGGGGGTCAACTCGGGGGCGAACTTCGGGGCGACGCCGGGGGGTGCGACGTCGAGCGGCAGCGCGCAGGTCGACGCGCTGCAGGCCGGCACGACGGTCAACGTGGATACGGTGCAGAAGACGTATCGCGAGCTGCTGCTCAAGGAGAAGGACGTGGCGTCGGCGGTGTCCGAGGTCGGGCAGGCGGAGATCCAGTCGACCGGCGCGCTGGGGTCGGTGCAGAGCCTGCTGAAGCAGACGCCGTCGGTGAACTCGTACCAGTCGGGCGTGGGGCAGAACACGCCGGAGCTGACGGTGCGCGGCGTGCGCTATTCCGAGCTGTCGGAGACCCTGGACGGCGTTCCGGTCAACGACCTGCTCAGCGGCGGCCAGGGCGGGTTCCTGTCGAACAACATCGGCAACGTTGTCACCATCGGGCAGACCAGCTCGGTCAACGTCTATCCGGGCACGGCGCCGGTGGACGTGCAGGGGTTCGGCACCAACGGCGGCACCATCGCCTACCAGACGATCAAGCCGACGCCGAAGCCGTTCCTCGAGGTGACCGGCGGGGTGGGCTCGTTCGACTTCACCGAGTACGGGCTGACCGCGAACACCGGGGCGATCCCGGGGACGGACGGGCTGCTGGCGCTGTTCCGCTATGACCGCAGCGAGAACGCCGGCTTCATCCAGAACACCAACGCCAAGTATCGCGACTTCAACGCGAGCTTCGACAAGCCGTATTTCGACGGCACCTCGCACGTCACGCTGGACGTGATCTACAACACCGGCAGCGGCTACCTGCCGCCGTCGCCGGTGGCGACCAACCTGATCGCGGCGGACGGGTACTACTACGACATCGGCAAGAACCTGAGCCTGTACCGCGAGGACAACACGTTCCTCACCGCCATCCTCGGCGACGAGACCTACATCAACGAGCACCTGATCCTCAGCGGCAAGATGTTCTACGTCGGCACCACCGACAAGACGTCGAGCGAGGTCAACCCGAGCATCATCAGCTCGTCGTATCCATACCAGCCGAACTTCCAGGTGCCGTTCTATGCCCAGGGCCCGGTGGGCCCGTCGGCGGCGGCGAACTTCAACAGCCCGTACTCCGTGCCCGGCGCGTTCACCTACAACCCGCTGGTCAACGCGCCGGCCAACTCCGACCCCACCAACGTCGACAGCTACAAGTACGGCGAGGCCGCCGCGATCGGCTACTCCGCGACCAACACCTACGGCATCACGCCGAAGGCCAACATCTTCCTGCCGTACAACAACATCACCATCGGCGGCCTGTTCGCGAAGGAGGAGTCGCCGCAGCTCGGCGACTACATCGGCGCCAACCTCGGCATGCCGCAGATCCCCGGCTACAACTCGCTGATCTACCCGGCCGGCGGCGCCGTCCGGCAGGTGTACCAGGGCTATGCGCAGGACCGCATCGACCTGATCCACAACACCCTGCACTTCGAGCCGGGCGCCGCCTGGGAAGGCGTGCTGACCACCGTGGACGAGCCGATCCCCGGGCCGATGGGCGTGGACGGGGCCAACCCCTACCTGCTGAAGAGCTACGACAAGGCGTTCGAGCCCTATCTCGGCGGCAGCTACGACCTGCCGTACCACACCGTGCTCTATGCGAGCTACGGGCGCAGCGCCTCGTTCCCGCAGCTGCAGGACTTCACGCTGGGCAACTCGGGGTCGACGCAGGCGCCGCACTCGACGCTGCTGCACGCCTACGAGGCGGGCATCCGCTACGACACGCCGCGGCTGTACCTGAACCTCGACTACTTCTACCAGAAGACGACCAGCGCGGTCGGGTTCTATGCCAACTACCTGACCAGCCAGTTCCTGTACTCGAACACCGGCGCGAACCAGTATCGCGGCGTCGAGGCGTCCGCGCAGTACCGGGTCACGCCCGCGGTGCAGGTGTTCGCCAACGGCTCGTACAACCAGGCCGAGTACCTGAACAACTACGCGGCGAGCACGACGCCGTTCCAGGACCAGTTCGGCTACGGGTTCCAGGACACCAACCTGTCGTCGATCCCGGCCTACCTGCTCAACGTCGGCGGCTCCTACGAGAAGGGGCCGATCTCGTTGCGGGTGTGGGACCAGTACACCGGGCAGCAGTACACCACCTACAACCTGAGCGCGAATCCCGCCATCGAGCCGAACCCGCAGCTGGAGGCCGCGACGGTCACCAGCCCGGGCTACAAGCTGCCCGAGTTCAACACGGTCAACTTCCTGGGCAGCTACACCCTGCCGCTGGAGCACGCCTACGGGCTGAAGTCGCTGAAGTTCGCGGTGAACGCGCAGAACATCTTTAACATGCACTATTTCGCCTACAGGTATCTGGCGAACTTCTCCTATGCCGGCGTCTACAGCGACGCGCACTACTACAGCAGCGCGCTGGCCGGGCCGCCGGCCTCGGTGGTCTTCAACATTACCGGGCGGTTCTGAGGCCCTGCGCGGGCAGGGTCCGGGGGGATCGAGGACGCGAGGCCGGGCTCTGCCCGGACCCGCCGGAGGTCGGGAGCCTGTGGAGACGGTTTGTCCTGGGGGCACGACGCCCCGGGCCCGCTGCATTCGCGCCGGTCCAGGGGCGGCTCGCCCCTGGCGGGTCCGGGCAGAGCCCGGCCTTGCTCCCCTGCCCTGCCGTCTTGTCATGACGTGACAATCCTGGCCAATACTGCTTCTGCTGACGCCATGAACAAGCGACCGAGGGCCGTGCTGCGCCGGGTGCTGGCCTGCGCGATGCTGACGCTGGCGCCGGTGGCGGCGTCGGCGGGTTGCGGGGCGCTGGTGTTGCCGACCGGGCTGGGCGTGGGGCCGCCGACGGCCGCGGGGTCGCTGCATCCGGTGCTGTCGCCGGGGTCGCTGTACGACACCGAATTGTTCAACCTGATCTATCGGCCGCTGCTGTGGTTCCTGCCGGACCATACGATCGACTGGTCGCTCAGCCATGCGGCCTCGATCGACGTGCAGGAGGGCGGCCGGGTCTATGTGGTGACGCTCAAGCCGATCGTGTGGTCGGACGGGGTGGCGGTGACGGCGGACGACGTGGTGTACGCGTTCGAGCTGATGAAGGCGCTGGGGCCGGTGTTCGCCGGGTACGACACCGGGGGGATGCCGCGGCTGTTCGCGCGGGTGGCGGCGACGGGGCCGCTGGTGCTGCGGGTGGAGCTGACGCAGGCGGTCAATCCGGAGTGGTTCGAGCTGTCGGGGCTGGGGCAGCTGGTGGCGCTGCCGCGGCACGCGTGGGGGCGGTATTCGCTCGACGAGCAGCGCAGCCTGCAGACCGACGCGGGGTTCCTGTCGGTGGTGGACGGGCCGTTCCGGCTGGTGGAGTTCAACAGCGGGCGGTATGCGGCGTTCGCGCCGAACCCGAGCTTCGTGGGCCAGGCGCCGCAGATGGACCGGCTGGTGGTGGACTTCCTGCAGGGGACGAGCCCGCTGGAGGCGCTGCGGGCGGGAGAGCTGGACGCGGCCAACCTGCCGTTCAACGTCTATGACGCGGCGCTGGCGATCCCCGGGCTGAGCGTGGTGCACCTGCCGCCGCAGTCGGGCTACAATTCGCTGGTGATCAACATGCGCAATCCGGACGCGGCGTTCCTGGCGGACGTGCGGGTGCGGCAGGCGATGGCCGACGCGGTGGACGAGGACGAGGTGATCCGGCTGGCATTCCACGGCAGCAGCGTGAAGGTGCGCTCGCCGGTGCCGCCGGTGCCGACGACGTTCGTTTCCGCCGACGGCCAAGCGGGGCGGTTCGCGGTGGGCTACGACCCGGCGCGGGCGCGGGCGCTGCTGGCGGCGGCGGGGTTCGCGCCGGGGCCGGACGGGATCATGCAGAAGGACGGCGTGCGGCTGGAGTGGACCGACCTGCTGAGCGACTCGGCGAGCGACCTGCTGGTGCTGTACCAGATCGTGCAGGCGAACCTGCTGGCGGTGGGCATCCGGATGAACATACGGCTGATGCAGTTCAACCAGATCATCGCGCTGATGAATCGCGATCCTGGCGGGTGGCAGACGGCGTCGATCGGCTGGAGCTTCCCGAACTACCCGGACATGCAGACCAACTACGGCACCGGGGCGGGGGAGAACTACGGGCATTTCTCGGATGCCGAGACCGACGCGCTGCTGCGCGAGGTCGAGGACAAGCCGGGGCGCGAGGCGCTGTTCCGGCTGCAGGACCACCTGACGGGGCTGCAGCCGTTCATCATCCTGCCGCAGGGGGCGTACTCGCTGCTGGTGCAGCCGGGGATCGAGGGGCTGGGCGACGCGATCCAGGCGAACTTCCTGTGGGCGCTGCAGAAGGTGCGGTTCGTGGGCGAGAGGGCGTGCCATGCGCAAGCTGCCCGCTAGGCTGGGGGCGTCGGCGCTGTCGCTGGTGATCCTGGTGACGCTGACCTTCGTGCTGGTGCACCTGACGCCGGGGGGGCCGGCGTATTCGATCCTGGGGATGAAGGCGACGCCCGGGGCGGTGGCGGCGCTGAACGCGCAGCTCGGGCTCGACGTGCCGCTGTGGCGGCAGTACCTGATCTGGTGGCAGCACCTGCTGCACGGCGACCTCGGGTTCTCGTTCCTGCTGCACCGGCCGGTGGGCGAGCTGCTGGTGAGCTACGAGCGCAACACGCTGGCGATGTATGCGGTGGCGACGCTGGTGAGCACCCTGGCGGCGATCGCGATGGGGCTGCTGCACGGGGTGTACTACCTGCGCTGGCCGGGGCGGGCGATCGGGGCGCTGGAGCTGGCGCTGTATGCGGTGCCGTCGTTCTTCGTGGGGACCGTGCTGGTGCTGCTGTTCGCGATCCAGCTGGGCTGGCTGCCGGCGGGGGGGCTCGTCGACATCCGGGTGGCGGAGCCGCCGGTGGGGTCGTACCTGTCGCACCTGGTGCTGCCGGTGCTGACGATCTCGCTGGTGACGGTGGCGGGGCTGTCGCGGTACTTCGCGCAGTCGGTGCACGAGGAGCTGGCGCGCGACTACGTGCGGACGGCGGCGGCGAAGGGGCTGAGCTTCCCGCGCATCCTGTTCGGGCACGTGCTGCGCAACGCGCTGCGGCCGCTGGTGACGGTGCTGGGGCTGTCGTTCCCGTACATCTTCGCGGGCGGCGTGGTGGTGGAGACGGTGTTCTCGTATCCGGGGCTGGGATGGCTGCTGTGGCGCTCGGCGCTGGCGCAGGACTACCCGGTGCTGGTGGCGATCGTGCTGCTGATCGGGGTGCTGACGGTGCTGGGCAACCTGCTGGCGGACCTGGTGAACGGGCTGCTCGATCCGCGGGCCTCGTATGAGTGAGCCCGGGGGGTGGGGGAAGGAAGCAAGGCCAGAGGCTCCGCCTCCGGACTCCGCCAGAGGCCTCGCCTTTGGAGTCGTTATGTTCAGGGGACGGGTTTCCGGAGGCCTCAGGCCTTTGGCGGGTCCGGGCGTGGCCCGCGCAAGGTTCCGGCGGTCCCGCCTGGGCCGCTGGAATGCGGGCGGAGGGGGAGCCCAGGCTTGCTGCGCTTGCGGGGGGCGTGGATGAGCGACGCGCTGCGGACGGGCGGGGTGCCGGGGGCGCTGGTGGCGCCGCTGGGGTCGCGGGTGGGGGCGTGGCTGTCGGACCGGGGGGTGCTCGCGGCGGGGCTGGCGCTGGGGGTGGTGCTGCTGGTGGCGAGCTTCGCGGGGCCGTGGCTGTACGGCGTCGATGCGTATGCGCTGCACGCGGACCGGGTGCTGCTGCGGCCGGGCTGGGGGAGCCCGCTGGGGACCGACGAGCTGGGGCGCGACGCGCTGGCGCGGCTGCTGGCGGGGGGGGCGTCGACGCTGGAGGTGAGCCTGCCGGCGGCGCTGCTGGCGTTCGTGGTGGGCACGGGGTACGGGCTGGCGTCGGGGCTCGGGCCGGCGTGGGTGGACGCGGTGCTGATGCGGCTGCTGGACGCGGTGCTGGCGCTGCCGGGGCTGGTGGTGCTGATCTTCTTCGCGTCGCTGGTGCGGCTGAGCGACGCGTCGCTGGTGCTGCTGCTGGGCTTGATCTCGTGGCCGGGGCTGGCGCGGCTGGTGCGCAACGAGGTGTTCGCGCAGCGCGGGCGGGACTTCGTGCTGGCGGCGCAGCAGCTCGGCGGGGGGCGGTTCTACGTGGCGCGGATGCACCTGCTGCGGGTGATGGCGCCACTGCTGGTGGTGAACGGGACGCTGCTGGTGGGGGACCTGGTGTTCGCGCTGTCGGCGCTGAGCTTCCTCGGGCTGGGGGTGCAGCCGCCGTACACGAGCTGGGGCGGGCTGCTGCAGTCGGGGCTGGCGCTGGTAGCACTGTCGCCGTGGTGGCTGATCCTGCCGCCGGGGCTCGCGATATTCGCGGCGCTGCTGGCGGCGTCGATGACCGGACAGGGGCTGCTGGCCAGGCAGGGGGGACGGTGACGGGGCCGGGGGCTGGGGTGGAGGGCAGGAAGGCCAGGGCGCTGCCCTGGACCCGCCAAAGGCTGAGCCTTTGGAATGCCTTTGACAGGGATCGCGGCACGTCGCCCCGGGCGGGGGGTGGACGGCTTGCGGGTCCGGGGCTTCAGGACCCGGCGGGTCCAGGGCAGCGCCCTGGCCTTGCCTCGTGGGGCTTCGCCCGGTGAGGGAGGCGGTGCTGCGGCTGCAGGGGCTCGGCGTGGCGTTGCCGCGCGGGCGGCGGGTGGTTCCGGTGCTGGACGGGCTCGACCTGGAGGTGCGGGCGGGCGAGATGCTGGCGCTGGTGGGCGAGTCGGGGTCGGGCAAGACGATGGCGGCGCTGTCGGTGATGCGGCTGCTGCCGCCGGGGGCGGTGCTGTCGGGCCGGGCGTGGCTGCGCGGGGTGGACGGGGCGGAGCGCGACCTGCTGCTGCTGGGGGAGCCGGCGCTGCGGCGGGTGCGCGGGCGCGACGTGGGGATGGTGTTCCAGAACCCGCTGGCGGCGCTGAACCCGTCGCACACGGTGGGGCACCAGGTGGCGGAGGCGTACCGGGCGCATGTGGGGTGCGACGGGCGGCAGGCGGTGGCGCGGGCGCGCGAGCTGCTGGACGAGGTGGGGATCCCGGAGGCGGGGCGGCGGCTGGGGGCGTATCCGCACGAGTTCTCGGGGGGGATGCGGCAGCGGGTGATGATCGCGTGCGCGCTGGCGTGCAACCCGGCGCTGCTGATCGCGGACGAGCCGACGACGGGGCTCGACCCGCTGGTGGCGCGGCAGATCATGGCGCTGCTGGCGCGGCTGCGGCGGGAGCACGGCATGGGGGTGCTGTTCGTCACGCACGACCTGTCGGTGGTGGAGGAGCACGCGGACACGGTGCACGTGCTGTATGCGGGGCGGAGCGTGGAGTGGGGTCCGGCGGGCGGGTTCTTCGCGCATCCGAGCCATCCGTATAGCCAGGCGCTGCTGGGGTCGGTGGCGCGGGTGGGGCGGGGGCGGCTGCGCACGATCCCGGGGACGCTGCCGGAGCCGGAGACGCGGCCGGCGGGGTGCCGGTTCGCGCCGCGCTGCCTGTATCGGCAGCCGCCGTGCGAGCCGGCCTATCCGGCGGCGCGTGCGGTGGAGGGGACGACGGTGGCGTGCCTGTATCCGCAGCCGGTGCCGGTGGCGGACCTGGAGGTGGTGGTGCCGGTGGCGCCGGCGGGGGCGCGGCGGACGCTGCTCGACGTCGAGGACGTGGGGGTGACGTACGGGCGGGCGGGGTGGTTCGGGCGGAGCGCGCCGTCGCTGTCGGGGGTGAGCTTCACGCTGGGGCGGGGCGAGTGCCTGGGGGTGGTGGGCGAGAGCGGGTCGGGCAAGTCGACGCTGGGGCGGGCGATCCTGCAGATGGCGGCGTACGACGGGCGGATCCTGCTGGAGGGGCGGGACCTGCAGCGGCTGCACGGGGCGGCGTTCCGGCGGCAGCGGCGGCGCATCCAGGTGGTGTTCCAGGACCCGCGCGAGTCGCTGAACCCGCGGCTTTCGATCGGGCAGAGCGTGGGCGAGCCGCTGCGGCTGGCGGGGATGCCGGCGGGGGAGCGGCAGGCGGCGGTGGCGCGGCTGCTGGAGCGGGTGGGGCTTACGCCGGGGGTGGCGGTGCGGCTGCCGGGGGCGGTGAGCGGCGGGCAGGCGCAACGGATCGCGATCGCGCGGGCGCTGGCGGCGGAGCCGGACATCATCGTGCTGGACGAGCCGACGTCGAGCCTGGACGTGTCGACGCAGGCGATGCTGCTGAACTTGCTGAAGGATCTGTCGGCGGAGCGGGGCTTGGGCTACGTGTTCATCAGCCACGACCTGGCGGCGGTGAGCTATCTGGCGCACCGGGTTCTGGTGCTGCGCGGGGGGCGGGTGGTGGAGCTGGCGGAGACCGGGGCGCTGCTGGCGCGGCCGGAGAGCGAGTATGCGGCGGCGCTGCTGGCGGCTGCGCCGCAGTTGGGGGG
>CAXSEF010000078.1:10600-15599 GCA_964236535.1 uncultured Acetobacteraceae bacterium | reverse complement strand
TCGGCCTTTGGCGGAGTCCAGAGGCAGAGCCTCTGGCCTTGCCTGCCTGGCCGGTCATGTGCGGGGCCCGTCGGTATCAGCGCCGGACGCTCGCGAACAGCGGCGAGCCCCCGGGATCCTTGCCGGGGCAAGCTTCGGCCCGCTAGGATGAGGCCGGCGTCGGAGCGAGCCCCGTGCGGCCGGGGGTGGCAGGGCGATGACGATTCTGACCGTCACTCACACGACCGTCTACCGCTACCGGCGGCCGGTGCGTTTCGGCCAGCATCGGCTGATGCTGCGGCCGCGCGACAGCCACGACCTGCGGCTGCTGGAGACCTTGCTGAGCATCGCGCCGCCGGCGCGGGTGCGCTGGCTGCACGACACGTTCAGCAACTCGATCGCGACCGCGCGGTTCGCGAGCCCGGCCGAGGAGCTGCGCATCGTCTCCCGGGTCAGGGCGCGGCATTACCCGTTGCCGGAGCGGGCGGTGTCGCTGGAGGGGGCGGCGGCGCGGTTTCCGTTCGCGTACGAGCCGGCGGACCTGGACGACCTGGGCAGGCTGGTGGAGCGGCACTACCCGGATGGCGGGGAGGTCGCGGGCTGGGCGCGCGACTTCGTGGCGGGCCCGGGGGCGGGGCTGGGGACGATGGAGCTGCTGGCGGCGATGACGCGGCACATCCGGGCGTCGCTCCGCTACGAGCGGCGGGAGAGCATGGGGACGCAGGCGCCGGCGCGGACGCTGGCGCTGCGATCCGGGACGTGCCGGGACTACGCGCTGCTGATGATGGAGGCGGTGCGCAGCCTCGGGTTGGCGGCGCGGTTCGTCTCCGGGTACCTGTACGACGACCGGCTGATCGGGCATGCGGGGCCGGAGGGCGCGGCGCCGGGAGGACAGGTCCGAGGGGGCGATCCGGGGCGCGACGCGGGCCTGGCCGGCGGCGGGGCGACCCATGCGTGGGTGCAGGTGTTCCTGCCGCAGGCGGGGTGGGTGGAGTTCGACCCGACCAACGCGCTGGTCGGCGGGCGGAACCTGATCCGGGTGGCGGTGACGCGCGACCCGGCGCAGGCGGCGCCGATCGCCGGGAGCTACCACGGGGCGCCGGAGGACTACCTGAAGATGGAGGTCGGGGTCACGGTGACGGCGGAGCAGGTGGCGGGGTGAGCCACACGAGGGACCCGGCGGATGCGCCGGTCGTCGTGGGGCGCCGGGACTGGCCGGGTGTGGCGGGTGGGTCTGGCGGGGCAGGGTCCGAGGCGCCGGGGCACGGAGACCCTATGTAGTACCGACCGGCCTTCGCGACCGGCGAGGCAGGCAAGGCCAGAGGCTCTGCCTCTGGACTCCGCCAAAGGCTGAGCCTTTGGAATCCGTTTGCTTGAGGGAGGGTTTTCAGAGGCCTCAGGTCTTTGGCGGGTCTGGGGTAGCCCGCATCTGGTTTCCCGCCACCGCCTGCGACGGCAGCTTTCGCCCCCAGCGCGGTCGTCGAGCGATCAGCGGGCGAGAGGGGAAATTCCCGCCTTCCGATGCAGGACGCGTCATTCCGAGAAGATCGATCCGGGAACGGGCTCGGCAAAGCAGGCCTCGCGACGGGCACCCTGCCGCGGCGGCAAGCCCGGCCTCTCCTTTCAGGGTCCTTCGGGAGAAAGCCTCCTCCCGACGGCTTGCAGCCTGCGCCACAGGTTGACAACGTCAACGTGTCCGCTACGTTGACGTTGTCAACAGACAGGATCAGCGATGGCAGCGACTCTCATCACGGGCGGCCATGCCGGCATCGGTCTCGCCTGCTCCAGCCAGCTCACCCGTCAGCCGGGGGTGAACCTCATTCTTGCCGGACGGAGCATGGAACGCATGGAGCCGGTGGCGCGGCAGCTCCAGGCGACCCACGGCATCAAGGTCGACACCCTGCTGCTCGACACGTCTTCGCTGGCATCGGTCAGGTCAGCAGCCGCGCAGGTGCGCGCCATGCTCGAGCGCGGGGAGATCGGTCCTCTGCAGGCGATCCTCTGCAATGCCGGCGGACAGTTCCGAGGGCCGATCTCCTTCAGCGCCGACGGCTACGAGGAGACGTTCGCCACCAACTATCTGGGCCATTTCCTGCTGGTGGAACTGCTGCTCGACCAGGTCGCGGACCAGGGCCGCATCGTGTTCACCGCCAGCGGCACGCACGATCCCGGCACGGCGGATGGAAGGCTGGTTGGCAAGGCGGCCGAGCCAAATGCCATCGCGCTTGCCAACGATGGCAAGAACGGTACGAAGCCGCTCTCCGCAGGCGTCCGCTACTCGACCTCGAAGCTCTGCACGATGTTGCATGCCTATGAGCTGGACCGTCGGCTGCGGCGGGCTGGCAGCTCGATCGCCTCGATCGCATTCGATCCCGGCTCCATCCCGGAGACCGGCCTGCTGAGGACGATGCCCAAGCCTGTCCAGTGGCTCGCCCGGACGCCCGCCATGAAGGGGATCATGAGGCGGATGGGGGTCACGCAGGGAAGCGTCGGCTTCTCCGGCGCGGCGCTTGCCAGGGTGGCTGCCGATCCTGCCTTCGCGAACGCTTCCGGCAAATATCTCCAGTCGAACGATGGACGACTGATCGAGCAACGCTCGTCCGCGGTCTCCTACGACGAAGCCAGGGCGGCGCGGCTCTGGCTCGACTCCGAGACGCTGGCCCACCTGCTGCCGGAGGAAAGGTCCGCACTGTCGGCCCAGGCTGAGCAGCGGTAGGGTCCGGGTGACACACCGCAGGCGACAAGAGGCTGGCCAGACGACATGGGAACCGGCGAACGGCTGATCGAGGCTGCAGCGGCGCTGCTGGACGAAGGCGGCGAGGCTGCGGTGACGCTGCGCGCCGTGGCCCAGGCGGTCGGCGTGTCGCACAATGCACCCTACCGTCACTTCACTGACCGCGCCGCGCTGCTTGCCCGCGTGGCGGAGCGCGATTTTCGCACCTTCACGGCCGATTTCGCGGCGATCGACCGGTCGGACCGGGTATCGATCGAGAAGGTGAAGGCGGCCCTGGCGACGTTCGTGAGCTATGGCGAGGCCTACCCGGCGCGCTATCGGCTGCTGTTCAGCGATCCCGACATCGCGTCGCGGGGCGGGCAGCTCGAAGCCGTAGCCATGGAGACATTCGCGGCGTTCGCGAAGCTTGTCCGGGCGGCGCAAGGGGCGGGAGGGCTGCCGACACTGCCGACGCCGACGCTGGCCGGGCTGATCTATGCGACTGTGCACGGCCTGCTCGACTTCAGGGCAGGCGGCCGCCTGCGTGAGGAGAAGGGGTTCTCCGGTGTCCTCGACGGCGCCTTCCTCATGCTGCAGCTCATCGCCGCGAAGTAAGCCGAGGAAGCTTGCCGCGGTTCGCGCCACGGCATCCTTTGCAGGAACGCCGGTGCCGCCTGCCGACGGCAGCCGTCGCCACATGTCGTCCCGAAACCGGATTTTCGGTGAACCACCAGTCCCGGTCATCGGAGCTGTCCCGGTTCGTTGCTCCTCGACCCCGGACGGCGCGTGGTGCAAGGGCTCGGCGGTCACCCGCGGCGCGGAGCGGGCCGAACCGCATCGGGGGGAAAGGGCTACTTGAGCTGGCTGTCCTTGCTGCCGCGGCGGTTGAACCCGATGTTCACCGGCTGGCGATCGCGCGCCGCCTGGCAGGCGATGCAGGTCCGCACCGCGGGGAGCGCACGACGGCGCGCCTCGGGGATCGCGTCGCCGCACTCCATGCAGTGGGCGTCGCCCGCGCCGGTCGGCATGCGTGCGCGCGCCCTGGTCACGCCGTCCGAGACGGTGTCGTCGATTTGGTCCTGCACCGCCCCGTCCGGGGCCCATCCGCTCGCCATCGTCGCTGTCCGGCTTTCCTGAAATCTCGCATCGATTCAGGTGGGGCTCGGCGGCGCAGGTTCCAGGGATGCGGACGCTGGCGGCGACCGGGGGCCGCGAGGGGCCGACCGACGATGTGGCCGGAGCCGGACCATCCCGGTCCCGGTCAGCCCGACGGGCCCTGGGCGTGACGGCTCGGGCAGGCAAGGCCGGAGGCTGGCGGTGATGCGGTCCGGATATCCGTCCCTGGTGGGAAGCAGGACGTCCGCCTGGTTCCTGCTGAAAGCGCAGGCGGACGTTCTCGAGGCTGTTTTCAGGCCTGGAGCAAACTATTCGCGACTTCCGTGAGCCTCTCGTTGCCCTGCTTTGCCTCGTCGGTGCATGACTTCATGTCGCTCGCGACATCAGCCACCCCCAGCTGCTTCGTGTAGCTGGCCATCGTGCCGAATGCCGCGATCCAGTAGTGCAGTGCGAGTTGTCCGCTCGCGACGATGCCCAGATCGCGGGACGTCGCGTCGGTCGCCTTCTGGCGAATCTTACGGCTCACCTCGTAGTGTGCTTCCAGGATCAGGTTTTCCTGCTCCTCGCCGCTGCCGACCTGCTGTATCGCGCGCCGGATGCGCTCCGCCCACTGCTTCGAGGCGTGGTTGCCGTGCTCCAGCGCCTCCTTCAGTGCCGGATGCGACGCATCGCCGCTGATCTCATCGGTCGCCTTTGCGACCACGGCGCTTCCGGCCTGCATTGCCGAGAGGCCCTGCGCTACGAGATTTTTCAGGTTGTCGTTGGTCATGGCTGGTCTCCAGTATTTCCGGGTATTTTGCAGTCCGCAGAGGGACGGCAGAACTCGTCGAGCTGGCCACGGTTCCTGGATATCCAAGCCGCCTGTCGAAAAACAACAGACACGTCTTTGTCATCGGCAGCTCTCATGCATCACAACGATATCGCACAGAAAATTCTGGTTCAGTCGGATTTGCAGTATCTACACTGTAGATTGCAATGTTCTAAATGGATCGTTACTTCTGGAAGCCCTGCTGTGATGCGTTCGACAGTCGCAGCTTTCCTATGCTGCGCCTGAACCATCGACCAGCCGACGTCAGCCGCGAGATGGCCCGAGTGCGTGAACGACCGGGTTGGATCGAAGGCGACGCATAAATCGAGACACCACCCTGAGGCTCTGCCTCTGGAGTTCGCCAACGGCCGAGCCTCTGGAAT
>CAXSEF010000078.1:0-10500 GCA_964236535.1 uncultured Acetobacteraceae bacterium | reverse complement strand
GACACCACCCTGAGGCTCTGCCTCTGGAGTTCGCCAACGGCCGAGCCTCTGGAATTCACTTGCTTCGGGAATGGGTTTCCAGAGGCCTCAGGCCTTTGGCGGGTCCGGGCGGAGGGAGAGCCCAGCCTTGCTGCGCCTGCCGGTCGATGCACGGAGCTGCCGGGGCAAGGGCAGGCGCGGCCTTGCTTGCACGGCGCGAGCGGCGGCTCCGCGTCAGGTTGGCGGCGCGTCCGGTTCAGGGGGGGCCTGTTCCCAGAACGAGACCGCGATGTCCTGGTAGAGCAAAGAGAGGTCGCGCTGCACCCAGTCGAGGAACTCGTGCAGCCCGCTGCCGATGATCTCGGCGATGTCGCGTTCGAGCAGCGCGCTGCGGAGTCCGTCGAGGCGTTCGAGCGGCACGGCGGCGCGGCGCAGGCCGTAGCCGGCGCGCAGCTGGGCGAGGTGCCAGTGCATCAGCCAGGCGCAGAGTGCCAGCGAGCGGGCGAAGGAGCGGTTGAGCAGCAGGAAGCCGGCGACGGACCCGGCGCTGATGCCGCGGGGGTAGACCCGGCGGAAGGCGTGGTAGCCGGCGGCGGCGCGCAGCACCGAGTTCCACTGGCTGAGGTCGACCGGGGAGCCGACGTCCTGGATGCTGGGCAGCAGCGTGTGGTACTTGATGTCGAGCAGGCGGGTGGTCTGGTCGCCGCGCTCCATGTACTTGCCGATCGAGTAGAACGCCCAGCCCTGGTCGCGGAAGAAGGTGCCCTCGGTGATGCCGGCGTGCAGCTGGCAGGCTTCCTTGAGCCAGGCGCACAGCCCGGACAGGCGGGAGGCGGCGAGGTCGTCGGGGCCGAGCTGGCGCACGCGGTTGTAGAACACGTTGATCTGGCTCCACATCTCGGTGGAGATCAGCGGGCGCAGGGTGCGGGCGTTCTCGCGCGCCTGGAAGATCGAGGCGGCGATGGAGTTGGGGTTGGAGCGGTCGAGGACGTAGAACTCGGTGACGGTCGCGGCGGTCGCGGCGCTGTGCTTCGCGTCGAAGCCCCGCTCGTCGGAGTTGATCTGCACGATGGAGCGCCAGGCGCCGCTGTCGCTGCCGCTGCGGGTGAAGGTGTCGGTGACGTCGAGGATGCGCGCGAGGTTCTCGATGCGCTCCATGTAGCGCGCCAGCCAGAACAGGGCTTCGGCGTAGCGGCAGAGCAGGTAGCTGCCGCCGGGCGCGCCGGGCGGGCCGGCGTCCTCCGGCAGGTGCGGGGTGCGGCTGCGCTGCGGGTCGGGCTCGCGCGGCGCGGCGGGGCCGGGATGGTCCGCGTCGCTGTGCCGTGCCACGTCAGTCGCTCCCCTCGAGCACCCAGGTGTCCTTCGAGCCGCCGCCCTGCGACGAGTTGACCACGATCGAGCCGCGGCGCAGCGCCACCCGGGACAGGCCGCCCGGCAGCACCCAGGTCCTGGCGCCGGTGACCGCGAACGGGCGCAGGTCGACGTGGCGCGGGCCGACGCCGTCCTCGCCCAGGGTGGGCGAGACCGAGAGCTTGATCATCGGCTGGCTGATGTAGTTGGCGGGGTCGGCGCGCAGCTTGTCGCGGAACTCGGACAGCTCGCCGGCGGACGCGTGCGGGCCGACGATCAGGCCGTAGCCGCCGGACTCGCCGACCGGCTTGACCACCAGCTGGTCGAGGTTGTCGAGGGTGTACTGCAGGCCCGCGTCCTCGCCGCAGATGTGGGTCTCGACGTTGGGCAGGATGGCGTCCTCGCCCAGGTAGTAGCGGATGATGCGCGGCATGTAGGCGTAGATCGCCTTGTCGTCGGCGACGCCGGTGCCGACGGCGTTGGCGATGGCGACGTGGCCCAGGCGCCAGGCGCGCAGCAGGCCGCGCACGCCGAGCGAGCTGTCGGGGCGGAACACGTCGGGGTCGAGGAAGTCGTCGTTGAGGCGGCGGTAGATCGCGTGCACCGGGGCGAGGCCGGCGGTGGTGCGCATCCACACGCGGTCGTCCTCGACCACGAGGTCGCGGCCCTCGACCAGGGGGACGCCCATCTCGCGGGCGAGGAACACGTGCTCGAAGTAGGCGGAGTTGTAGACGCCGGGGGACAGCAGCACGACCTGCGGGTTGGACACCCCGGCGGGGGCGCACTCGGCGAGCGCCTGCTGCAGCTTCAGGCCGTAGTTCTCGACCTCGCGCACGCGCAGGCCCTGCATCAGCTCCGGCAGCACGCGGCGCATCATGTGCCGGTTCTCGATGACGTAGGACACGCCGGAGGGGGTGCGGGCGTTGTCTTCCAGCACCATGAAGGCGCCGTGCTCGTCGCGCACGATGTCGGTGCCGCAGACGTGGACGTAGGTGCCGAGCGGCACGTCGAGGCCGATCATCTCGGGCCGGAAGTTGACGTTGCCGACCACGAGGGCCCGCGGGACGATGCCGTCGGCGAGGATCTTCTGGTCGTGGTAGATGTCGTGCAGGAAGGTGTTCAGGGCGGTGACGCGCTGGGTCACGCCGCGCTCGACCTGGTCCCACTCCCTGGCGGAGAGCACGCGCGGGATCAGGTCGAACGGCAGGATGCGGTCGATCGCGTCCTTGTCGGAGTAGACGGTGAAGGTGATGCCGAGATTGTACAGCTCGTCCCCGGCGACCGCGGCGCGGCGGCGCAGCTCGGCGAGCGGGAGGGCGGCCAGGCAGCGCGCCACGGCGTCGATGCCGGCGATCGGGGTGTCGCGCCGGTGCAGCAGCTCGCAGAAGAACGGGGCGGGGTCGTAGCCGTCGAACAGGCTCATTCGCGTCTCCTGGGTCAGGCGGCCCTGGGTGGTCACGGCAGGGCGAGCACGGCGACCTCGACATCGAGGGCGTGCTCGCCGCCGCCGACGAGGATCCCGCTGATCGGGCTGACGTCCCGGTAGTCCCGGCCCCAGGCGAGGACGACGTGGGACTGGCGCACCAGGAGGTCGTTGGTCGGGTCGAGATCGACCCAGCCGGAGCCGGGGCAGAACACCGACACCCAGGCGTGCGATGCGTCGGCGCCGACAAATTCGGCGTGGGCGTCGCCGCCCGCGCCGGCGCCGGGTCCTGCAAGCCCCGCGCCAGGCGGGCCGGGTGGCGCGGCACCGCGGTCGTTGCGGATGTAGCCGCTGACGTAGCGCGCCGGCAGGCCCAGCGAGCGCAGGCCGGCGATCTGGATCTGGGCGAAGTCCTGGCAGACGCCGCGCCGCAGCCGCATGGTCTCCGCGAGCGGGGTGGCGATCGAGGTGGCTTCGGCGTCGAAGGTGAAGTCGCGGTGGATGCGGCCGGTCAGTTCGCGCGCCGCGTCGAGCACCGCGCGGCCGGGCGGGAAGGAGGCGGCGGCGTAGTCGGCGATCGCCGCGTCGGGGGTGGCGAGGGCGGAGGGGAAGGCGAACTCCGCGGCTGCCGCGAGCTCGGCGCCGGCGCCGCCCCGCACGGCGTCGCGCACCTGTTCCCAGGGCGACGAGGTCGCGGGCGGGGCGGGGAAGGCCACGTCGACCACCGCGTCGAGGTCGACGACCAGCTGCATGTGCGGCTCGGTGACGGTGAGCAGGCTCAGGTCGTTGCCGAAGTAGTCGCGTTCCTCCGACAGCGTGGCGGGCGCCGGTTCGGTGGTGATGCTGGCCGAGACCACCTGCTGGTAGGGCGTGGCGCGGGGCAGCAGATGGAGCGCGTGGTAGGACAGCTGCACCTGGCGGGCGTAGCGGTAGCGCGAACGGTGGCGCACGCGGTACTTCACCGGCGGTCGCGGCCCGGGGCCGGGGCGCGGGACGGGCGCGGGGCGCGGGCCGGGCGCGGGCGTGGCGGCCGGGTCATGCGCGGGTCGCGGCGTAGCCGATCGCGGTCGGCATCCGGGTGTGCGAGAAGTAGGCGCGGGTCAGCCGGTCCGACAGGCCGTGCAGGCGCTGGCGGGTGCCGGCCAGGGAGTGCAGCAGGGCGGCGCGCGCGCCCGGCTCGTCAAGCGCGTCGATCCGGGTGGCGCGCAGCGCGTCGAGCAGGGCGGCGGCGAGGTCCGCCTCCGGCGCCTCGGCGCGCGAGAAGGTGCGGGCGAGGTCGTGCAGGTGGCCCTCGATGCGGGCGAGCTGGAAGGCGACGCTGCGCGGGTTGCGTCGGTCGGACAGCAGCAGGTCGACGACCGGCCCGGCCTGCACCGAGCCCAGGTAGCGCGAGTGGTAGGTGATGGTGCTGTCGGACAGCTCCAGCGCCACGTCGAGCGGCGCCTCGGCCTCGCGCTCGGTGTGGTCGAGCAGCTCGGACAGCATGGCGCTGCCGAACAGCGCGCGCTCGATGCGCCGGCCGATGTCGAGGAACAGCCAGCCGCTGCTCTGCGTCATGTTCTCGCCGACCATGCCGCCGAACGCCGCGATCAGCCCGATCAGCGTCTCCAGCGCCAGGATCATGCGGTCGGCGTCCTGCGGCCGGGCGAGCAGCACGCGCGCCTGCTGCAGCGGGCCGAGCACCACGGTCTCCATGTCCTTCGACAGCCGGTCGCGCAGGGTCTGGGCGATGCGGCCGACGGAGGCGAACAGGTCGCCGAGCGGGGAGCCGACGGTCCAGGCGAGCGGCAGGGCGGCGAGCAGGGCGCGGCCGTCGGGCAGCATCTCGACGAGCGACGGCTCGACCAGGCCGAGCTCGACCAGCAGGGCGAGCATGTGGCGGATCTCGGTGGCCTCCCCCGGGCCGACGCTCTCGCTGGTGAGGCGCAGCGTGGCGGCGCGCAGCACCCGGGCGGCGTTGTCCAGCCGCTCGGCGTAGCGGCCGAGCCAGAACAGGTCGTCGGCGGTGCGGCTGCGCAGGTCGTCGGGCACCGGGGTGATGCGCAGCCGCGCGGCGGCGGGCAGCGACTGGCCGCCGCCGCGCATCTCGTCGCCGGTCGCGCGGCCGGGACGGGCGCCCGAGGTGCCGACCCAGGTGTCCTTGACCAGGCGGCGGCCGGCCGGCTCGCCGGGCGGCCCGGGCTGCGAGCTTTCGGTGAGGCCGCCGGGCATGGCGACGTAGTCCGTGCCGTCATGGACCAGGAACATGCGCAGCGTGACCGGGCGCGGCGACAGGCCCTGCTCGGTCCACACCGGGGCCACCGAGCGGCGCCAGGGGGGGGCGGGGGCGGCGCCCGGGTCGGCGGGATGCGGATCGGGGGCGGAGGGCAGCAGCAGGCGCTCGCCCAGCAGGTGCGACGCCAGGGCGGGCAGCAGCGGGCGCAGGGCCGGCGTCTCGACGACGCTGGCGCCCGGCGCGTTGACCATCGCGAGCCGGCCGGCGCGGATCGCCTGCAGCAGGCCGGGGACGCCGAGCATGGAGTCGCTGCGCAGCTCCAGCGGGTCGGTGAAGTCGTCGTCCATGAAGCGGAGCAGCACGTCGACCGGCTGCAGCGACGACAGCGTCTTGAGGTGGACGCGGCCGTCGCGCATGGTGAGGTCGCCGCCCTCGACCAGGGTGGCGCCGAGCTGGCGGGCCAGGAACACGTGCTCGAGGAACGACGCCGCGAACTGGCCGGGGGTCAGCAGGGCGACGCGGGCGCGGCCGCCGCTGGCGCGGTGCGGCGCGAGAGCGGCGAGGCGGGCCTGCCACATCTCGAAGAACGGCTCGAGCCGGCGCACCGGCGCGGCGCGGAACAGCTCCGGCAGGGTGCGCACCAGCACGCCGCGGTTCTGCAGGGCGGCGCCGATGCCGCCCGGGGCCTGCAGCCGGTCCGCGGCCACGTGCCACGCCCCGTCCGCGAGGCGCACCAGCTCGGCGGCGTAGGTGTGCACGTGGGTGCCGCCGGCGGGCGCCATGCCGCTGCAGGGCCGCAGGAAGCGCGGGTTGGCGTAGACCAGGGCCGCGGGCAGGCGGCCCTCGGCGAGCAGGCGGCGCTCGCCGTAGAGGTCGGCGGCGATCGCGCCGAGCAGGCGGGCGCGCTGGGCCAGGCCGTCGGCCAGCGCCTCCCACTCGGCACCGGGCAGCAGCATCGGGATCGGGCACAGCAGGGGTGCGGCGCGCGACGGGCCGCCGGCGGGCGCGCCGTCCGCGGCGGGGTAGGCGATGCCGGTCTCGGCGAACCGGCGCGACACGCGGGCGGTGCGGGCGGCGAACACGCCGTCGGACATCGCGTGCAGCGTGCCGATCAGCGCCGACCAGGCCGGGCGCAGCTCGCCGCTGCCGGTGACCATCTCGTCGAACTCGGCGGGGGCTGCGTGCACGAGGGGGCGGGGCTCCTGGGCGGGCGTGGCGCACGGTCATGGATAGGCGGCGGCGGCGGCGGCGGCAACGGGCGGCGGCGGAGATGCGCGCTGCGCCTGGAGGCGAGGCAAGGCTGGGCTCCGCCCAGACCCGCCAAAGGCCTTGAGGCCTTTGGAAACCCGTCTTTTAAGCATAGAGATTCCAAAGGTTTGGCCTTTGGCGGAGTCCAGAGGCAGAGCCTCTGGCCTTGCCTGCCTGGCCGGTCGGGATCAGTAGTGCGGGATCACCCCGGGGACGACGTACTGCTGCAGCAGGACGATGACGCCGAGCAGCACGGTGAGCGCGACGCTGTGCCAGAAGGTGCGGGCGAGGACGACGCCTTCCTGGCCGCGCAGGTTGGTCACCGAGACGCCGGTGGCGATGTTCTGCGGCGAGATCATCTTGCCCATCACGCCGCCCGAGGAGTTGGTGGCGGCGAACAGCAGGGGGTTGAGGCCGAGGTTGTTGGCGGCCACGACCTGCAGGTTGCCGAACAGCGCGTTGCCGGAGGTGTCGCTGCCGGAGAGGAACACCGCGACCCAGCCGAGGAACGGCGAGACCAGCGGGAACAGCGGGCCCACCGAGGCGACGCCGGCGCCCAGGGTGTAGGTCATGCCCGAGTAGTTCATCACGAAGGCCAGCGCCACGATCAGGGCGACGGTGAGGATGGCGAGGCGGGTCTGGCGCAGGGTCGTGCCGGCGGCGGCGAGGAAGGTGCGCGGGCCGACGCCGACCAGGGCCGCGGTGACGATGGCGGCGAGCAGGATGGCGGTTCCGGTGGCGAGCGGCTGGAAGTCCCATACCGCGGCATACGGCCTGTCCTTGTAGAGGGTGATGGCGACGGCGTTGTTCAGGCCGGGCCAGGCGAACCTCTGGTCGAGGATCGTGAACAGCCTGAAGCGGGTCCAGACGATCACGGTCGCGGAGACGACGAGCCAGGGCAGCCAGCCCTGCCAGCCGGACAGCTTGCCGGGTGCGTGCAGCACCCCGCCGTTGATCGCGTAGGCGGGGTCGGGGGCCGGGCGCCAGACCTGCAGGAAGCCCACGGTGCAGATCAGCGAGACCAGGGAGGACAGCACGTCGGTGAGCCGGTAGTCGACGAGGTTCGAGGCGGCGAACTGCGCCAGCGCGAAGCTGCCGCCGGCGACCAGCAGCATCGGCCAGAGCGCCGCGACCGAGCGGCGTCCGCCGTACATGGCCATGACGTAGAACGGCAGGATCACCGCCATGATCGGCAGCTGGCGGCCGATCATGGCGCCGAGCGCCGTGTCGGGCAGGCTGGTCACCAGGCCGAGCACGGTGACGGGGACGCCGAGCGCGCCGAACGCCACCGGGGCGGTGTTGAAGATCAGGGTGTAGGTCAGCGCCTCGATCGGCGGGTAGCCGACCAGGATCAGCAGCGACGAGGTGATGGCGACCGGGGTGCCGAAGCCGGAGATGCCTTCGAGCAGGGCGCCGAAGCAGAAGCCGATGACGACCAGCACGACGCGGCGGTCGTCGGGCAGGCTGGCGAGCACCCAGTCGCGGAAGGCGTCGAAGCGGCCGGAGACCACGGCGATGTTGTAGAGCAGCAGGGCGTTGACGACGATCCACATCACCGGCCAGAGCGCGAAGACGCCGCCGAGCGCCGCGCTGTCGAGTGCGAGGCCCGCGGGGAAGCGCCAGCCCAGGACGGCGATCAGCAGGCCGGCGAGCAGGCCGGCGAGCGAGGACTGCCACGCCGGGCGGTGCAGCACCCCGAGCATGACCAGAACGATCACGACGGGCAGGACCGCGACGAGGAACGACAGCCCGAGGCTGTCGCCGATCGGGCGCAGGATCTGGTGGAACATCGAGGGCGTTTCCGGTTTTGCTTTTGCACCGGTCTGCGGGACGATCACGGGATCGTCAAGGGTGGCCATGGGCGGGCGCAGGCCCGGGTTCTGCACGCCGCCGGGGGCAAGCCTTCGGGGTTCCTGCGGTGGAGAATGGGGCCAAACGGCCGGCGACCTTTCGCGGGACTGGCAGGCGCTGGGGTGGGGCGGTCAGGCAGCAGGCAAGCTCAGGCCAGAGGCTCCGCCTCTGGACGCAGCCATTGGCTGAGCCTTTGGAATCCCAGTGCTTGAGGAAGGGGTTTTCGACGTCCACAGACCCGGGTGCGCCCGCGCAAGGTTGCGATGACCCGGCCGGGTCACTGGAATGCGGGCGGAGGGGTAGCCCGGCCTTGCTGCGCCTGCAGGTCACTGCCCAGGACTGCTGGTGTCAGGCCTTGCAGGTTCCTTGCGGTGGCTGTGGCGGCCGTCCGTGTTCTGCCGTGACCTCGCAGAAGCTGCCGCTGTCCTCGACGCGGGCCTGTTCGCCGCGTCCGTGACACACCGTCTTGCGTTGGTCGCGCTCGTCATGCAGACAGGCGCAGGTGTCGTGTTCGTCAATGCAGATCAGACTGCTCAAAGTGACGGCAGGATGAATCGTCTCCTGCGGCATGTTGGCGAGCATGGGTTTCCTCGTTGGATTGGGCCGAGGACAGGTTGCTTGCCGTTGTCCAATATACCGTGGCCCGGCGTGCCGCGAGCCTGTGGCGTTGTGCCTCCGATACCAACAAGACCTGGCAGCGAGCTGTGTTCAATGACGCAAGTGGTCGAAGAAGAACTAGCGGGAGCATCAAGCGGTCCCACTCGAAAGAAGGAGCGGATAGCTTCGCTCGACGTTCTGCGCGGCGTCGCCGTCTTTGGAATTCTGGCGAACAACATCGAGTTTTTCGCAGGACCAACAGGGATCTTAGACGGGGTCCCACTTGAGCTGCTAGGGAAGGCTGCCAGTCATCCCGGGCTGGATCTCGCTGTCACTGTGGTACAGTCGCTTTTTGTGGCAGGACAGATGCGTGCTTTGTTCTCCATCCTGTTTGGCGCCGGAGTCGTTCTCCTGCTGGAGCGGGTCGCACATAACGCGGGAGCCGAGCGTGCCGCCGACATCTTCCATCGTCGCAACATGTGGCTGCTGCTGATCGGCCTGATCCACGGATCGCTGATCTGGTTTGGTGATGTCACCCTTCAGTACGGCATCATTGCGCTCCTGTTGCTTTACCCATTGCGACATCTCGCTGCTAGATCTCTCATTGTTGTCGGCTTGGTCGTCTCGTTCACCGCGACCACCATGAGTAGGCTGGTGCTCGTTGATCCACCCAAGGTAATGCATACGGCAGCCCTGCAGGAAGCCGCCGCCACTGCCCGATCCGAACATCGACCCTTGACCGAGCCGCAGCAAGAAGCGGCAGACGCGGCAGTAGCCGCAGACAGAACGACACTGCAGCGTGCTTCGACCGAAAGTACCGAGGGCCGACGCGGCTATCTTCAAACCGAACCGAAGAATGCACACGATCAGCTCGAGTTCTTAACTTTCCTGTTCACAAGTGGCCTGATCTTAGAGGTGGCGGGCTTCATGATCGCCGGCATGGGCCTCTACAAGATCGGGTTCCTGTCCGCGCGCCTGTCCAGGTCGACCTACGTCGCGATAGCGATCCTGGGCTATGCAGTATCGATCCCGGTGGTACTTCTAGGTCTCTATCGTGCGTCCTTGACAGGCTTCAGCGCTGCGGTCGTCACGAAGTGGCTTGCGTTTCCCTATTCACTTCATCAGATACCGGGTGTCCTGGCGACCTCCTCGGTTCTTCTCCTGGGCATTCGCGAAAACATCATGCTGCCGTTGCAGCGCGGGCTGGCGACGGTCGGACGCATGGCGCTCAGCAACTACATCCTGAGCAGCCTGATCTGCCAAACCGTGTTCCGTTGGGGACCAAATCCTCTGTACGGCAGGCTAGAATACTACCAGTATTTCTTCATCGTGGCTGTTGTCTGGGCCGTGCAACTGATTGGCAGCTTGCTGTGGCTGCGAGTCTTCGAGTTCGGACCGCTGGAGTGGCTGTGGCGCTCTCTCACCTATTGGCAAAGGCAGAAGCTGCTAGCGTTGCCACGCTAGCCATGACGGAAGGAAATGCATCCGGATTCGCATGCGTCGGCTCGCCGACGATGGATGCGATCCTGGCCGCAGTCGCGTGAACAGGCGTTCGCGCCAGTTTCGAAGACGGGATCGGCTGCGGCGCGCCAACCGACTTCTCAAGGCACGCCCCCGCGAGTGGGTTCAAGACACCCGATGTCCGCACCTACCCGCTCAGGAAATGGCGCGCCGCGCTCGATCTCGGCTTGACCGGGACGCGCGCGACAGGCCGATGCTGCGTCCCGATGCCTGACCGGCTGCCCGGTGCTGCCCCGCATCCTCCTGACCCTCAACACGGCACCTGCGGGAGCGGCCTCGGCGTTCCGGCCGCGTCGACGGCGACCATGACGAACAG
>CAXSEF010000077.1:0-15774 GCA_964236535.1 uncultured Acetobacteraceae bacterium | reverse complement strand
TCTGCGCCACCACGCCTTCTCACCACCCCAAAACCCACCAAGAACCAAACGGGTTCGGAGTCCATTTGCTTAAGGAACAGAATTCCAAAGGCCCTGGTCTTCGGCAAATCTGGGCGGAGGGAGAGCCCGGCCTTGCTGCGCTTTCAGCTTCAAGAATCAGGGCCGCTGATCAGGCGGGGCTGCCCTGGCAGCCGGTGGCACGCACGACGCCGCGTGCGCTGCCGGCATGAGCGTGCAGGTCGAAGCCCAACTGCAGGAGGAGGTGGTCTGGCGACACCCAGGCCTCGGCGTCAGAAGGATTTGAGGCGTTCAGCGCTGGGTGACGCAGCGTGGTGCGCCAGAGCTGCCAGGGTGGGGCCGGTGCGTCGGGTCCGGGCGGCCCGGCGTTGGAGGTCAGGTCGACGGCGAGGGTGAGGTCGCGTTTGAAGCCGGGCAGGAACACCGTGGCGGTCTGGCCCTGCGGCAGCGTGCGGGTCCAGTAGAACGCCATGGCCAGTGGGGTGCGTAGGCCGGGCGGGCGCTGTGCCGGCGGCAGGTCGAGGTCGGGACGGCGCTCGGGGGCGGCCGCGTCGTAGTCCTGCCGCCAGGGCTGGCCGAAGGTAGCCGGGGCCCAGTGCGTCGCGAACGCCGGATGGGTGCGGCGCAGTTCCGTCAGCGTCTTGGCCTGGACGCGCCGCGCCTCCAGGCCGCCCGGGCCGCGGGTGAACACGTCCCAGCCCTGCCGCACGATACGGCCGTCGGCGAGGCTGCGCACGTTGGTCGCCACCTCGGCCAGCTCGCCGCCGCGCCAAGTGCTGATCTCCTCGACCAGATAGTGGACCGAGATCACCCACCAGACGGTGGCGCGCAGGTCGAGCGTCACGTCGACCACGGTCGCGTCCGGCGTGCGGGTGACGACGCTGCGGGCGACGACGCGGCCGTCGTGGCTGGTGGTTCCGGCGAAGTCGCAGGTCTCGGCCGCGCGGGCTGCGGCGACGGGGGCTGCGACGACGAGGGTTGCGACGCCTAGCGCTGCATAGGCCAGGATTGCGGCGCACAGGCCGGCATCTTTCCGTGCGGGCGTAACGCGCGGTGCCGCAGCGCTTACAAGCGCCGTCCGCGGACGGAGCGCCATGCGTCAGGCCAGTGCGATGAGGATCAGCACGACGCCGAGGGTTGCCACGACGTAGGCCACGGTGCGTACAACCGGAATGCCGGCGGCGTAGAGCGGCACGTAGGCGAGCCGACCCAGGAGGTAGAGGGTGGCGCCGGTAGTGGTCAACGCGCCCTCCCGTCCGGCGACGTGGGCGATCAGCACGGCGGCGGCGAAGAACGGGAAGGTCTGCATGTAGTTGGCGAACGCGCGCTCGACCCGGGCGCCGACCCCGGTGAGCTTTCTCGGCTCGTCGCGCGAACCGAGGCCATAGGCCATCCCAAGCTGCGCGGTGGCGAACTGACCGGTGGCGATGGAGTGGACCAAGCCGAGGACGATCGCCCAGACCAACAGAATCAGTTCGGTGGTCATGGCGTCTCCCCGCGAGTGCGGCGGGGCAACGCCGCGGGCGCCGGCGGGGTTGCCCGGGCAGTTGGGCGGAGTCCTGGCCCGGCTTGCGCGGTCACTTCAGGTCGGGCCGCCACTCCGGCAGGCCGGCGCGCCAGAACACAAAGCTGTAGATGTCGGCAGCGGTCTCGTCGTTCTGTGTCTTGGTGGAGCCGATGCCGTGGCCGCCCTGCGCGTCGATGCGCAGCAGCACGGGGTTGGAGCTGCCGGAGGCCTGCAGCGCAGCGGCGAGCTTTGCCGGTTCCCAGGGCGAGACGCGGGGGTCGTTGAGGCCGGTGGTGATCAGCACCGCGGGGTAGCGGGTGCCGGGGACGATGTGCTGCAGGGTGTCCATCTCGTAAAGATTGCGGAAGCCCTGCTCGGTGGTGACGGAGCCGAACTCGGGGATGTTGGACGGACCATTGGGCGAGAACTCACTGCGCAGCGGGTTGGCAACGGGGACGGCGTCAATCACGCCGGCGAACAGGTCGGGCCGTTCGGTGAGCGCGCGGCCCATGGTGATGCCGCCGGCGGAGCCGCCGAAGATGAACAGCTTGTCCTTGGTGGTGACACCGCGGTCAACTAGGTCCTGCCCGCAGGCGATCAGGTCACGCCAGGTGTTGGTCTTGGCCGCGTCTTTGCCCGCGAGCCGCCACGCCTCGCCGAGTTCGCCGCCGCCACGCACGTGGCAGGAGGCGTAGGTGCCGCCCTCGCGCAGGAAGCCCACGGTGCGCGGGCTGAAGTCAGCGAGTTCGGAGATGCCGTACGAGCCGTAGGCTTGCACCAGGGTGATCTGCGGGCCATGCGCGTCCTTCGGCTGCACCAGCGAGAGCGTCACCATCACCCCGTCGGCCGCGCGGGCCTGCAGGTCCTGCACGGTGAAGCCTGCCGCGTCGAAGCTCGGCCTGGCGGCCAGGCCGAGGTCGTGGAAGGCATGGGTGGCGGGATCGTAGGCGAACTCGGTGGGTGCGACGAGCCAGCTGTTCAACTCGATCGCGATGCCGGGCTGGCGGGAGTCGGTAAACGCCTGCTCGACGTGGCCGCGGAACGGCAGGGCAACCTCCTCGGCGTCGTGGCCGCCGGTGGGAATGCGCAGCAGCTGCGAATAGGCCCCGCTGCGGGCCAGCACGTAGAGCCCGTCCGCGGCGGCATGGATGGAGTCGATGACCCGGCCGGGCTGAGCCGCGAGCAGGGTGGTTGCGGCGGAGAGCGGCTGTCCGGCCTTGAGCGCCAGCACCTGGAAGGTGGGGGCGTCGTGGTGGGAGAGCAGAAAAATGTCGTCGCCGCGCATCTCGATCGCGTTGACGTCGTCGACGCGATCGACGAACGGCTTCCATGCGACCTCGGGGTTGTCGATCTGGGCCACGGGCGCCAGCCAGATGGCGAGCTCGTTCTGCACGCCGTTGATGCTGAACGCCGCCGCCAACGGGGCTCCGGGCGCGATCTGCAGGCTCGGTGCCTCGACCGGGGAGAAGGCCGGGCCGTGCCCGACCGAGTTGCCGAGCAACGGCACCAGGGAGCCGTGCAGGTCCCAGCGGTCGAGCGTCGGGTCCTTGTACTTCTCGATGTCGGACTCGCCGGGGGCGAGCCGCTTGAGCCGGATGAAGTACAACGCCGTGCCGTCGTCGTTCCAGGCGGTAGCGCCGTACTCGGCGCGGTCGATGGGACCGGCGATGCGGGCGCCGCTGGCTGCATCGTAGACCGAGATCGAGGCGTCTTCCGAGCCGCCGGAAGAGATGCCGACCGCGACCTTGCTGCCGTCCGGGGAGGCGAGCGTGAAATTGATGGCCATCGGCTCGCCGCCGGCATCAGCGCGCAGGGCGGCGACATCGACAAGCTTGCGGCGGCCCTTGGCGTCGGAGACCATCAGGTCGAAGTTGTCCGAGCCGGGCGCACGCTCCTGATAGAACGCGCGGCCGGCGTAGGCGGCGTAGTCCTGGACGAAGCCGAAGCTCGCGGTGAAGGCCGCGGTGCGCTGCAGCAGGGCGGCGCGAGGGGCGATCGCGTCGAGCACCGCGCGGGTGTAATCACCCTGTCGGGTCATCCAGGCGAGGGTGGCCGGGTCGAGCGCCTCCATGCCGCGGTAGGAGTCGGTGACGGCATGGCCCCATAGCGTCTCGGTGAGTGGCGAGGGCACGGCCGCCGGAGGGAGGGCGAACGCGCCGATGGGAGCGAGCGGGTCGGCGGACTCCGCGGCGAAGGCAGGGGCGAGGCCGAACAGGCCGGTGAACGCGACAGTAATCGCCATGCGCATTGATCTAGGCCGCCTTAATTGGTGCAGCCTGGAAGCTAGCGGACTGGCGAGGTTTGAACAGAGTGCGCGACGCGGCCGGGGTGGGAGCAAGGCCAGGGTTCTGCCCCTCCGTTGAGGCGGGAACCGAGCTTCCAGCCCTCCGTCAAGCGTCGGGGCACATCCCGTGGCGTCGTGCCGCGTTGCCTGAGGAGATGGTTGCCAAAGGCCTCGGCCTCTGGCGGGTCTGGAATAGCCCGCGCAAGGTTCCGATGACCCGCCTGGGTCATTGAAATGCGGGTGGAGGGGGAGCCCGGCCTTGCCGGCTTTCGTGCGGGGAGGAAACGGCCGGATGGCGATCACGCGGGCGGAGCTGGAGGCGATGGACCGCGGCGACCCGCTGCGGGCGTTTCGCGACGAGTTCGTGCTGCCCGAGGGAGTGATCTATCTCGACGGCAACTCCCTGGGGGCGTTGCCGCGGGCGACAGCGGGGCGGCTCGCCGAGGTGGTGCGGCAGGAGTGGGGGCAGGGCCTGATCGGCTCGTGGGAGGCGGGGTGGCTGGGCCGGCCGCTGGTGCTGGGCGGGAAGATCGGCCGGTTGCTGGGGGCGGCGCCGGGGACGGTGATCGTGGCGGATTCCACGTCGGTCAACCTGTTCAAGCTGCTGGCGGTGGCACTCGGGCTGCGGCCGGAGCGGCGGGTGATCCTGTCGGAGGCGGGCAATTTCCCCACCGACCTGTATGTCGCCGACGGCCTGGCGACGCTGCTGGGGCGCGGCCACACGCTGCGCGTGGTCGGGCGCGACGAGGTGGCGGCGGCGCTCGGGCCGGAGGTGGCCGTGCTGGTGCTGACCCACGTGGACTACCGCAGCGGGGCGATGCACGACATGGCGGCGCTGGGTGCCGCGGCGCACGCGGCGGGCGCGCTGGTGCTGTGGGATCTCGCGCATTCCGCGGGCGCGGTCCCGGTGGCGCTGCAGGCGGCGGGGGCGGATCTCGCGGTGGGGTGCGGCTATAAGTTCCTCAACGGCGGGCCGGGGGCACCGGCATTCCTGTACATGGCGGAGGCGCTGCACGCGGGCGCGCGGTTCCCGCTCACCGGGTGGTTCGGGCATGCCGACCCGTTCGGCTTCCACCCCACGTACGAACCGGCGCGGGGGATCGCACGGGCCGCCGTGGGTACGCCGCCGGTTCTCGCGATGGCGGCGCTCGAAGTGGGGGTGGAGATCGCGCTGCGGGCGCCGATGCACGAGGTGCGGGCGAAGTCGCTGCGGCAGTCGGAGCTGTTCATGGAACTGGTGGGCGAGCGCTGCGCGGGAGCAGGGCTCGTGCTCGCGACGCCGCGGGCGGAGGCGCAGCGGGGCAGCCAGGTGTCGTTCCATCATCCTCGGGCGAGCGCGATGATGCAGGCACTGGCGGCGCGCGGCATCGTCGGCGACTTCCGCACGCCGGACATCCTGCGCTTCGGCATCACGCCCTTGTACACGTCGTATGCCGCGCTCTGGGACGCGGTCGAGGGGCTGTGCGCTGTGCTGGCGAGCTGATTTACCAATTGGTCAGCAAGCAAGGCCTTGCCTTCGCCCGCATTGCAGCGGCCCAGCACGGGCTAAGCCCAGACCCGCCAAAGGGCGGAGCCTCTGGAAACCTTTCTTATGTTAGCCGGCCTTGAGCATGACCGGTAGGCAGGAAAGGCCAGAGGCTCTGCCTTCTGACGCAGCCATTGGCTAGCCCTTGGAATCCCTCTGCTCAAGGCAGGGGTCTCAAAGGCCTTTGGCGGGTCTGGGCGTAGCCCGCGTAGGGTTCCGACGGTCCCACTTGGGACATAGAATGCGAACGGAGAGCCCGGCCTTGCTGCGCTTGCGGATCAATGCTCAGGACCGCTGGCATCAGGCATGGGGGCTTTCAAGGCTCAGCCTTGAGCAGAGGCCAGAGGCAGCGCCTCTAGCCTTGCCTGCTTTGCAGGGGTCTCGACATCGTGGCGGTGCAGGACTACCTCGGCCGCACCTAAACGGGAGCGCCGCCATGACCACGGCAAACAGCCGCACCAGCGACTACGAGATCGACCCGCTGTTCCTGGAACGCTGGTCGCCGCGAGCTTTCGCGGGCGGTTTCATCTCCGAGCGAGAGTTGCTGACGATGATCGAGGCGGGGCGCTGGGCGGCATCGTCGTACAACTCGCAGCCGTGGCAGTTCCTCTATGCGCTCCGCGACACGCCGCACTGGGAGCGGTTCTTCGGCCTACTGGTGCCGTTCAACCAGTCCTGGGCCAAGGACGCAGCGGCGCTGGTGGTGCTGGTGTCCAATTCGCTGATGCTGCCGCCCGGGGCCGAGAAGCCGGTGCCGTCGCACAGCCATTCGCTCGACACCGGGGCGGCTGCGGGCAACTTCGCGCTGCAGGCGACGCGGATGGGCTGGCAGGTGCACGGCATGGTCGGCTTCGACATGGACCGTGCCTTTGCGGAGTTGAACGTGCCGCAGGGCCACCGGGTCGAAGCCGCCTATGCGGTGGGACGGGTTGGCGACAAGGCGCAGCTGCCCGAGGGGATGCGTGAGCGCGAGGCGCCGAGCCCGCGCAAGCCTCTGGGCGAGATCGCGTTTGAAGGCAGCTTCCCGGCGGTCTGAGGGGCGCTGTTCAGTCGGCAGGCGGCAGGGGCAGCAGCAAGGGGCCGTCGTCGACCGTGCTGCGACGCCGTGCCGGGCGTTTCGCGCGTCCGGACGCGGTGCGGAGCTGAAGCAGCTCGTCGACGACCCGGTCCATGGTTTGCCAGACCGGCTCGTTGCCGCGCCGCTCCTGCATGAGCACGCGGTGTGCGGCCAGCGTCACGTTCAGCGTGCCGCGCGTGGTCTCCGGCCGCGGCGAACGCATCTGCATCAGCGCCTTTTCGACTTCCTCCAGCGGTTCTGCGAGCGCCTGAGCGATCTGTTCCGGCTCGTGCCCGGCGCGGCGCAGCCGGCGCGCCTCGGCCACCTGCGGCGGCAGCAAGGCCAACGCGGGGCGCAGCCGCTCCGTGCGGCTGGACATGTCGCCGGCGCCGCTACCGGGCGGCTTGCCGTGGAACCGGGTCATCGGAGCACCCTCCCCTGCTGGCGGGATGCAGACATGGTGCGGGGCGGCGTGCGTGTCGCGGTCGTAAGGACAGACTCGTCAAGAAGGCCCACTTTCAGGCATCGGGGCCGTTTTATCCCGTTGCTTTAGCAAACGGACCCTGCCTTTGGCGAAGTCCGGAAACAGAGCCTCCGGACCTGCCCTGGGCTCAGCCGGAGACTTGACGGCGCATCGCCGCAATTAGAGCGTCAACGTCGTTGTTGTTGCGGCTGAGAAAGCTCGTGTAGTCGCTGCGCTGGGTGAGGCGGAGGCTGGTGCCTTCGGCGACCACGTCGATGATCCTGGCGCTGGCGCCTTCCTGGCTGACCACCCATTGCACGTTGACGTCGGACTGGCTGGGGCGGTGCACGATGGTGCCGACATAGGTGTCGCCGCCGCGGTCCTGGGACGTGGTCATGGTGTAGGTGACGCCCCGGTATTCGCCGAGGTGGCCCAGAATGTTGTTGATCAGCACGCCGTGGAACAGGTCGATGTACTGCTTGCGCTGCGTGACGGTGGCGGTGCGCCAGAAGCGCCCGAGGCAGAACTGGGCGATGGTGTTGACGTCGACGCCTTGCTCGATCACGGGGCCGAGCCGGCGCTGCTTGTCGGCGGCGCTGCCCTGGCTGTTGACGATGCCGATCAGGTTGTCGCCGAAACTGCGCACGAATGCGTTGGCGGCAGCGATGTCGGCCCAGGCCTCGGGGATGCTGACCTCAGGGATCACGAACGAGGCCAGCAGGGCTGCGGAGATCATCAGGAGAGAGCGTCGGCTGAGCATGGGATAGGCCCTCATCTAAGGCGGCGGGAGCTGCCGGGCGCGGCCGGAGGCGCCCGGCAGCGTGGGATGCGGCGCACTCCGCGGGCTGCGTGCCGCAGGGCTATTGCGGTGCGTACCAGTCCGGCGTGGTGGCGCGATCGTCGTCCCGGGCGGCGTCGATCTGCGACTGGCGGTGCTGCCGGTAAAGGCTGCGGATGCTGGCGTAGGGGTCGAGCGCGGTCTTCTTGATTGAGGCGACGTCGTCGAGCAGGCGCGAGCGGGCATCGACGACCCCGACTCCGTAGCGCGCCCAGTTCAGGGTGAGCAGCCCGTAGCCGCGCGGCACGTAGGTGAAGGGGTCGAGCGCGATGTCGACGCCGTAGCCGGTGGCGTCGCGTGGGCCGGAGGGGCCGAGCACCGGCAGGAACAGGTAGGGACCGTCCGGTAGGCCCCACAGCGCCAGGGTCTCGCCGAAGTCGGCGTCGTGCGGGCCATAGCCCCAGACGCTGGCGACGTCGAAGACGCCCAGCACGCCGACGCTTGAGTTGATCAGGAAGCGCATGAAGGTGTCGCCAGCGCGGCGCGGCTTCGTCTGCGCCACGTCGTTGGCGAACAGCACCGGGCTGGTCAGGTTGGCGAGCACGTTATGGATGCCGCCGCGCACCGGCTGCGGCAGCACATAGACATAGGCCTGCGCCACCGGTCGCAGCGCATACGTATCGAGCTTGTCGGTGACATTATAGGAAAACCGGTTGGCCGGCTCGTACGGGTCGTTGTTCTGCCTAAATTCGGCCACCGCGTCCGCGTCGCTGGCGGGCGGCTTGGTTGCACAGGCGGCGACACCAAGGAGCCCTGCGGCAAGCAGCAGTCGGAGCGGGAGGTCGGCGCGCATGTTTTCCTCGATCAGGCAGGCTCGCCGGGCAGCCCCGCGATGCGGCGTGTCGCCAAACGTCGACTCAGGCCATATGTCTCTAGCATGAACCGACCGGCGCGCAACGCCGGCCGCGGGCAGGCGGGCGCGGGATGTCACAGCGGCGGCACGGCACCGGCTCGTGCTGTGTCGGCCGGGCCACAGGTGAGGATCGCCGACCGGCTCCTGGCATGGCCCGAGCGAAGTTGCCCGTGGGGTGGCCGGTCCGGGAGCCCCAGATGGGCGGGCAGCGAGCAGGAGCGACCATGAACGAGATGATGTCCCGGCACGGCCCGCAGACCCCGACCCTGGAACGCTGGCTGACCGGCCCACGGGTCAGCGGGTTGCCAGCCCCACTGACCGGCCATCCGGCGCCCACGCTCAGCTTCGAGTTCTTCCCGCCGCGCACCGAGGCGCTGGCGGCGCAGCTCTGGTCCTGCGTGCGGCGGCTGGAGCCGCTGGCGCCGAGCTTTGTCTCGGTGACCTACGGCGCTGCCGGCTCGACCCAGGCGCGCACCCACGCGACGGTGGCGCGGCTGGTCAACGAGACCACGCTGGTGCCGGCCGCCCACCTCACCTGCATCGGCGCCTCGCGCGGGGAGGTCGACGACGTGGCGCGCGAATACTGGGCGCTGGGCGTGCGGCACATCGTAGCGCTGCGCGGCGACGCGCCGCACGGCGAGGCGGGCTACGCCCCGCAGCCGGACGGCTATGCTTACGCCTCCGACCTGGTGGCCGGGCTCCGCCGGGTGGCGCCGTTCGAGGTTTCGGTCGCGGCCTATCCCGAGACCCACCCGGGTGCCAGCGACCCGCAGGCCGATCTCGACAACCTCAAGCGCAAGCTCGACGCCGGGGCCACCCGTGCCATCACACAGGTGTTCTTCGACACCGATACCTACCTGCGGTTCCTGGACCGCGCGCTGGCGGCGGGGATCACCGCGCCGCTGGTGCCGGGGATCATGCCGGTGTCGAACTACGAGAAGGCGGCGCGGTTCTGTGCGGCGTGCAGCGCCACGGTGCCGGACTGGCTGGCGCCGCTGTTCGAGGGCACCGAGGACGACATGGAGACGCGGCGGATGATCGGCGCGGTGGTGGCGGCCGAGCAGGTGCGGCTGTTGCAGGCGAACGGGGTGGACGAGTTCCATTTCTACACGCTCAACCGGCCGGACCTGACCTATGCGATCGCGCGCATCCTGGGGGTGCGGCCGAAGGCGGGGCAGGCAAGGCCAGAGGCTCTGCCTCTGGACTCCGCCGGGGGCTGAGCCCCCGGACCCACACATGAAAGGCGCAGCGGCACACCCTGGACGTCGTGCCGCCGGTCAATGGTTTCCAAAGGCCTCCGGCCTTTGGCGGGTCCGGGCAGAGCCCGGCCTTGCTTGCTTTCCGCTCGCCGCGGCGCAATGACCGGGCGGATGACCGATTACCTCTCCCGGCTGAACCCCGAGCAGCGCCGCGCCGTCGAGACGGTGGACGGACCGCTGCTGGTTCTGGCCGGCGCCGGCACCGGCAAGACACGGGTGCTGACCACGCGGTTCGCCCACATCCTGCTGACGGGCCGGGCGCACCCCGGCCAAGTGCTGGCGGTGACGTTCACCAACAAGGCGGCACGCGAGATGCGCGAGCGGGTGTCGGCGCTGCTGGGCCGCCCGGCGGAGGGGATGTGGCTCGGCACGTTCCATGCGCTGTGCGCGCGGATGCTGCGTCGCCATGCCGACTTGGCGGGACTGACCTCGGGGTTCACGATTCTCGACTCGGACGACCAGCTGCGCGTGCTCAAGCAGGTGATGGAGGCGCACCACGTCGACGCCAAACGCTGGGCTCCGCCGGGGCTGATGGCGGTGGTGCAGCGCTGGAAAGACCGCGGGCTGACACCGGCGCGCGTGGGGCCGGCGGAGGACAGCGACTTCGCGGGCGGGCGGGCTCGGGAGCTGTACGCGGCATACCAGGCGCGGCTGGCGGCGCTGAACACCGCCGACTTCGGCGACCTGCTCCTGCACATGACCGAGATCCTGCGCACCCGCGAGGACGTGCTGGCGCAGTATCACCGCATGTTCCGCTACATCCTGGTCGACGAATACCAGGACACCAACGTGGTGCAGTATCTCTGGCTGCGGCTGCTGGCGCGCGCGCACCACAATATCTGCTGCGTGGGGGATGACGACCAGTCGATCTACTCGTGGCGTGGCGCGGAGGTGGAGAACATCCTGCGCTTCGAGCAGGATTTCCCGGGCGCGCAGGTGGTCAAGCTGGAGAGCAACTATCGCTCGACGGCGCCGATCCTGGCTGCGGCGGCCGGGCTGATCGCGCACAACGAGGGACGGCTCGGCAAGACGCTGCGGCCGGGGCGCAACGACTCGGCCGGCGCGCCGGTGCAGGTGTTCGGGCTGTACGACTCGAACGAGGAGGCGCGGATGGTGGGCGAGCGGGTGGAGCGCCTGCACCGCGAGGGACACAAGCTGGCGGAGATGGCGATCCTGGTGCGTGCCGGATTCCAGACCCGGTCGTTCGAGGAGCGCATGCTGACGCTGGCGATTCCGTACCGGGTGGTGGGGGGTCTGCGGTTCTACGAGCGCGCCGAGATCCGTGACGCGGTGGCCTATATGCGGGTGCTGCACCAGCCGGCCGACGACCTGGCGTTCGAGCGCATCGTCAACGTGCCGCGGCGCGGGGTGGGCGACGGGGCGATGCGCTTGATGCACGCCCACGCCAGGGCACGGGGCATCCCGCTGGCAGCGGCGGCGGCGGCGCTGGTCGAGGCGGGCGGGCTGAAGGGCCGGGTGCGCGAGGGGGTGGGCGGGCTGCTGCGGCTGATGGCGCAGCTTCGCAAGGCGTTGCCGCGCGACGGCCACGTCGTGGTGCTGCAGGCGATGCTGGACGAGAGCGGCTACATGGAGATGTGGCGCCAGGACCGCTCGGTGGAGGCGCCCGGGCGGATCGAGAACCTCAAGGAGCTGGTGCAGGCGCTGGCGGACTTCGAGACGCTGGCGGGGTTCCTCGACCATGTCAGCCTGGTGATGGAGAACGAGGAGAACGCCGAGGCCGACCGCATCAGCCTGATGACGCTGCACGCGGCGAAGGGCCTGGAGTTCGACACGGTGTTCCTGCCGGGCTGGGAGGAGGGCACGTTCCCCAACCAGCGTTCGCTCGACGAGAGCGGCAACAAGGCCTTGGAGGAGGAGCGGCGGCTGGCCTATGTGGGGCTGACGCGGGCGAGACTGCGGGCGGTGGTCAGCCACGCGGCGAACCGGCTGATCTACGGCAGCTGGACCAGCACCATCCCGAGCCGGTTTGTCGACGAGCTGCCGGACGGGCACGTCGAACGGGTGAACTCGGCGGCGATGGAGCGCGAGACGCGGCTGGTGGCAGGGCCGAGCGTGTTCAGCGGCGGGCCGCTGGTGGCGCGGCGGCCGAAAGTACTCGACGCGTGGGAACAGCCGGGGCGGCCGGCGCAGGCGGCGGCGATCGCGGTGGGCCACCGGGTGTTCCACCAGAAGTTCGGCTACGGCACGGTGACGGCGGTCGAGGACGAGAAGCTCGATGTGGCGTTCGACAAGGCGGGGAGCAAGCGGTTGCTCGACCGGTTCGTGGAGAGGGCGCAGTGAGCGAAGGAAGCAAGGCCAGAGGCTCTGCCTCTGGACTCCGCTCAAGGCCAAGCCTTGAGAATCCGTTTGTCAGGACATGTCGGCTCACCCCCGCAGCCCTGGAGGTGGACGGGGTCCTAAACGTGTGGCCTTCCAAAGGCCCCTGGCCTTTGGCGGGTCCGGGCAGAGCCCGGCCTTGCTTGCTGTGGCCGTGAACCTGATGACCGGCCGCCCGGTCGCGACCCGGCACGCGACGCGGCTGGAGACGCTGCACGTGACGGTGCCAGGCGAGGCGATGGAGGCCTACGAGGCGGCGTTCCGTACCGCGTGCAGCACGGTGGGGATGTTCCTCGCCGACGAGGCGGCGGGCACCTGGCGGATCGAGGGGGTGCGCGACGCGAGTGAGCCGGCGGGTGCGTTGCTGGGGGCGCTCGCGGTGGCGGAGCTGGTGACGGGGGTGGCGGCGGCGCTTGAGCGCGAGGACACGCCGTCTGAGGGGTGGCTCGCGCGCACTTACGAGGGATTTCCGGAGCAGCGTGTCGGGCGGCGTTTCGTGGTGCGCGGCAGCCACCTGGCGGCGGCGGGCGCGCCGGGGCGGATCGCGCTGGTGCTGGATGCGGGGATCGCGTTCGGCTCGGGCGAGCACGGCTCGACGCAAGGCTGCCTGCGGGCGCTGGAGGGAGTGGCGTGGCGGCGGCCGCGGCGCATTCTCGACCTGGGTACCGGGTCGGGCATCCTGGCGATGGCGGCTGCGCGCCTGCTGCACCGGCGGGTGCTGGCGGTTGACATCGAGCCGTGGTCGGTGCGGGTGGCGGCGCAGAACGCGCGGCGCAACGGGGTGGGGCGGCAGGTGGCGTGCCGGCTGGGCAACAGCTGGCGCTCGCGCGACGTGCGGCGGAGGGCGCCGTATGACCTGGTATTCGCCAACATCCTGGCGCGTCCGCTGTGCCTGATGGCGCGTGCGCTGGCGTCGGGAGTGGCGGCGGGAGCGACGGTGATCCTGGCCGGGCTGCTGGACAGCCAGGCGCGCATGGTGCTGGCTGCGCACCGGCGCCAGGGGTTGCGGCTGGAACGGCGGCTGCGCGAGGGTGTCTGGACCACGCTGGTGCTGCGCGCGCCCGAATGGGCTGATGCGGGGCAGCGTGATGCGGGACACGCCGTTGCTGTTCGCGCCGGGGTGGAGCGGGCGAGTGCAGGACGGAGCCCTGGCTGACCCGGGGCGACGCCGGGATCGCCGGGTGCGCCACCCTGCTACAACATCCAGTTACAAGGAGGCCCGCAGCGATGCCCCAGCCGCTGCCTGATACGGACCGCCTGGCGTGGTTGCGCGTGGAGCTGCGGCGGCTCGACCTGGATGGTTGCCTGGTGCCGCGTGGCGACGAGCATCTGGGCGAATATGTGCCGCCGTCGGCGGAGCGGCTGGCCTGGCTGACCGGGTTCACCGGAAGCGCCGGGCTGGCGGTGGTGTTGGACGACCGCGCGGCGGTGTTCACCGACGGCCGCTACACGCTGCAGCTCGATCAGCAATGCGGGCCGCAATGGGAGCGGCTGCACCTGATTGCGACGCCGCCGCCGGGCTGGGTCGGGCGGCATGCGAGCCGAGGGACGCGGATCGGCTACGACCCGTGGCTGTTCAGCGAGGACGAGCTGGCGCGCTATGCCGATGCCGGGGTGGCGCTGGTGGCTGTGACGCCGAACCCGGTCGACACGATCTGGGCGGATCGGCCCCCAGCCCCGGCCGCCCCGGCGCGCCCGCACCCGCTGGAGCAGGCCGGGGTGGCGTCGGCCGAGAAGCGCGCGACGACCGCGGCACAGTTGCGCGAGGCTGGCCAGGATGCGGCGGTACTGGGCGATCCGGCATCGATCGCCTGGCTGCTCAACATCCGCGGCGGCGACATCGAGTTCACGCCGATGGCCCTCGGCTTCGCGATCCTGCACGCCGACGGGCAGGCAAGCCTGTTCATGGACCCGGCGAAGCTGGACGCCGCGACGCGGGCGTGGCTCGGCAACGAGGTGGCGATCGGCGCGCCGGATGCGTTCGGGCCGGCGCTGATGGCGCTGGCGGGGCGCACGGTCCGCGTCGACAGCGCGCGGACCGCAGCCTGGATCGCGCAGACACTGCGTGCGGCCGGGGCGACGGTTACAGCCGGCCCCGACCCGTGCCTGCTGCCCAAGTCGCGCAAGAACGCGGCCGAACAGGCGGGCGCACGGCGGGCCCACCTGCTCGACGCGGTGGCGCTGTGCCGGTTCCTGCACTGGATGGAGGGCCGCCACAGCGAGACCGAGCTTTCCGCGGCGGCCCAGCTGCTGGCATTGCGCGGCGAGGCGGCTGAGTTCCGCGGCGAGAGCTTCCCTGCCATCTCCGGCGCCGGCGAGCACGGGGCGATCATCCACTACCGCGCGGACCCGCAGAGCGACCGGGTGATCGGGATCGACGAAGTGTACCTCATCGACAGCGGCGGGCAGTATTCCTGCGGGACTACCGACGTGACGCGCACGCTGTGGACCGGACCGGGTGCGGCGCCGGACGAGGTGCGCGACCGCACCACCCGGGTGCTGCAGGGCCACATCGCCATCGCCATGCTGGTGTTTCCGGCAGGCGTCGGCGGGCCGCACCTCGACGCCTTCGCCCGACGGGCGCTGTGGCGGGCGGGGCTCGACTACGACCACGGCACCGGGCACGGCGTCGGCAGCTGCCTGTCGGTGCATGAGGGGCCGATCGGGCTGTCGCGCGCCGCGCGCGCCGCGCCGTTCGAGGCCGGAATGATCATATCCGACGAGCCCGGCTTCTACCTGGCGGGCGGCTATGGCGTGCGGCTCGAGAACCTGCTGCTCGTGCAGGAGGCGGCGGTGGGCCAGGGCTTCCTGTGCTTCGAGACCCTGACGCTGGCACCGTTCGACCGGCGGCTGCTCGATGCCGTGCAGCTCGACGGCGAGGAGCGCGCCTGGCTGGACGTCTACCACGCGCGGGTGCTCGCGATCGTCGGGCCGCTGCTGCCGGCGGTAGCGGCCGAGTGGCTGGAGCGGGTGTGCGCGCCGCTGGCAGGATACGCCGCATGAGCGAGGCGACACGGCTTCGCTCGCGGGCGCTGTATGGGCACTGGTACGAGGTTGCGCTGCGCTACAACGACACCGATCGGCAAGGCCATGTGAACAACGTCGCGTTCGCGACCATGAGCGAGCAGGGGCGCGCCAACTTCCTGCTGGGTGCGCAGGCGTTGCGGCTTCCTGACGGGGCCACGTTCGTGCTGGCGCGGTTGACGATCGACTACGTGCGCGAGGTGTTCTGGCCCGGGTCGATCTCGGTGGGAACAGCGGCGGTGCGTGTTGGGCGCAGCTCGATGACGCTGGTGCAGGGGATGTTCGACGGCGAAGCCTGCGTGGCGACGGCGGAGAACGTGATCGTGCTGATGGACGCGACCAGGAGGTCGATGCCGTGGCCGGCGGCGGTGCGCGAGGCGGTGCACAAATCGGACCCTGGTGGTCTGGTGACGTGAGCAGCTGGGCGAGGAAGGCCGGAGGCTCCGCCTCTGGACCAAGGTCCAAGCCTTCGGAATCCCGTGTGATTTAGAGCTAGGGACAAAACCGTCTGATTTGTTTGAGGCAGATGACGGCGCAGGCGAGCGTGGTGAAGGCGAGGAGTTTAACCTAGCGGCCCCGGTGCAGAACCTGAGACGGCTGGCCAGCCTG
>CAXSEF010000076.1:3608-15911 GCA_964236535.1 uncultured Acetobacteraceae bacterium | reverse complement strand
GATGCGGCACAGCCGGTCGCGGACGGGGCGGGGTCGCGCTGATGCCGGCGGCCCGACCTGCAAGCGCAGCAAGGCCGCGTTCCAACGGCCCGAGCGGGGCCGTCGGGATCTTGCGCGGGCTGCGCCCAGGCCGGTTACAGGCCCGGGGCCTTTTGGAACCCGTTTCTCAAGCACAGGGATTCCAAAGGCTAGCCTTTGGCGGAGTCCAGAGGCAGAGCCTCTGGCCTTGCCTGCCTGCCTGGTTACGCTCCAGGAGGTGCTGCGCCATGGGCAGGGCGCGATCCTCGACGGCAAGGCGATCCCTCGGCAGAAGCCCGCGTCGTCGAACCCCGCCGCCGCGGCGGCAGCGCGGTCGTTCGCGCACGGGCCGGCGCGGGTGCGCACTCAGCGGGGCAGCGGCCGGAAGTCGCGGCCGAGCGCGTAGAGCGGGCTGCCGACCGCATTGACCGGGTTGACGCGCACCACGCCGCTGTCCAGGACGTCCATGACCCTGATCCGGGTCATGGGGGCGACGGCGATGCATTTCGCGGCCGCCATCCTGCCGATCGACAGCGGGGTGACCCCGTGCGGGTCGGCGTTCAGGGCGACGGCCACGTCCATGGTCGGGCAGGCGGCGACCATGTGATCCGCGGCGACGATGTCGCCCACGGAGTACGGGGCGACGAACCGCGGCGGGTGGGCCTCGGCGGCTGCGGCCTGCGGCGCCGCGGCGACCAGCAGCCACAGCGGCAGCCAGGGCAGGTCGGCGCGCGGCTTCATGGCGCCGGCCTGGTGGAGAGCAGCGCCAGCAGCGGCCGCGCGGCGGGGACGGCGCCGGCTTCGAGCAGCCGGTGGACCTGGCCTGCGGCGTCGTGCAGCACGCGCTCCGGCCCGTAGCGGTCGCCAAGCTGGCCCAGCGCCTCGCACAGCGTCGCGAGCTCCGCGGCCGTGGCGACCAGGGTGCCGAAGCCGTGGCCGCCGCCATCGAGCCGGGCGGCGAGCGGCTCCAGCAGGGCGTGGTCCACGCAGAAGCGGAAGCGTTCGAGGCAGGCGGCCTGCAGCACCGGACGGGTGCGGCTCACCTCGCGCTGCATGCGCGAGCGCGGGCGCAGCGCCGTCATCACCTCCATGCCGCGGAGCAGCGCGGCTGCGTCCTCGACCTCGGCGGTGAGCTCGCGCGGCGAGGGCGGATCGACGTCGTTCGCGGCGTAGCGGTCCTGCATCGCGGCCTCGCGCTGCTGGTGCGACACCGCGGTCTGCAGCGCGTAGAGCGTGCCGGACATCGCGGCGCTCTCGACGGCGTCGCTGTGCCGGCCGGTGGAGAGCGCGTGCGCCGCGAGGTCCTGCCGGCGGGGACAGCGGCGGAGCAGCACCACCACGGCGAGCCGGAAGCCGGCCGCGCCGCCGTAGGCCAGCTCGTCGAGCGCAGTGCGGATGTGCTCGGCGGTGGGCTGCAGCGGCGGGCCGCACCCGGCGACCAGCGCGTTCAGCTCGACCGCACGCTGCAGCAGCTGGCCCACGCCGTCGCGGATGGTCGGGAAGTCGTCAGGCGCGAGCCCGGTGGCGGCGGACCAGTCCGGCGGGCAGGCGGACGCGAGCAGCAGGCGGCCGGCCACGGGCCACAGGCGGCGGCCCAGCGCCTCGGCCCGTGCCGGGGTCTGGCCGGTTGCGGCGACTGTCGCCTGCATGTCGTCGAACTGCGCGCCGAGGCTGCGGCGGACGATGCCGGTGAGCGCCTGCAGGGCGGCGCGCGGCACCGCGGGGCGGTCGGGCGTCCAGCTGCCGGTGTCGGTGATGACCATGTCGAGCGGGGCGTAGAGCAGGCGCTGCAGCCTTGTTGGGCGGGTGGGCTGCAGGCGGGCCAGGCGGGGGCGGAACGGCGCGATCAGCGCGTCGGCCTCGCCGCGCTCCGGCATCCGGTCGATGGCGGCGACGATCTCGAGCAGCTTCTCGTCGGTGGTGCGGTCGATCCGGCGCACCACCTCGCCGACGCGGTCGGGCGTCGCGGTCGTGCCGCGTCCTGCGTGGGGACGGGACGCTGCGGCGGGGGCCGGGCGCGGGTCGGGCGCCGGGCAGGCCTCCGGCAGGCTGGTTCCGGAGAGCTGCAGCAGTGCCGGTTCGGCGGCTGTGATCGACAATGAACGCCTCGCTCCCGCGGCTGCCGGGCCGCGCATGCCGCCGCCCGGGGAGCGGGGCGCGCGGGTCCGGGTCCCGTCGGCAGAGTGGCACGCAAGTACGAGCGAATGGCTAACGCCCTGCGGGCGCGCCGGGGCGGGGCCGACCTCGGGTGCGGACCGGACAGGCAGCAAGGCCGGGCCTTGCCCGGACCCACCAAAGGGCGGAGCCGTTTGGAAACCCGTTCCTCGGGGCGTGATCGCCTCGGCCGGTGTGATCCGGGGTCGGCATGAGCCGCGACGCGACCGATCGCCGGGCATCGTGCCTGTCCGGGGTCCGCGACCGTTGCTGCCCGGACAGAGGTCGACGACTCGCGATGCCGCTTCGGGAGCCTGCCGGCCCTTCATTCGAGGCGGCTACGGCGCCGCTCCGGTGTCGTCGGAGGGGCGGTCGGGGCGGCCGTCATGCGGCCCGAGCGGCCGTGCCGGCCAGTCGGTCCACCGACCGGCGAAACTGGCCGCGTAGTCCTCGCTGGCCTCGTAGGCCTCGTTCCGGGGATAGCGGATGCGGTTTTCCGGCTTGTTCGCCTCGCCGACCACGAGCAGGCGGACCTCCTCGTCCGTGTTGTTGATGAAGGTGTGGGTGACGCCGGTGCCCGCCGGGAACGCGACCGCGTCGCCGGGTCGGAGGCGATGGAGCCGGCCGTCGATCCAGGCGTCGGGATGGCCATCGAGCACGAACACGAACTCGTCCTGCGCGCTTTCCGCGTGCGGGTACGAGGTCCGCCGGCCCGGCGGCACGCGCTCGTGGTGGATGCCGAGGCGGGTCAGTCCCAGCGCCCTGCCGAGCGGCGCGCCGATCGCGAGACGCTCGGTGTCGCCCGGGTAGATCGCGTCGTCCGCGCCTTCCAGCTCGGACCAGTGGCGGATGAACCCGGGTCGTTCCATGCGGTGTTCCTGTTCGCCGACGGGGGAGAGTGCATGGACCCATGCCGGCGGCCCGGGACATCGATCCGCAAGCCCAGAACCGCCCGAGGTGTCTGGACACCTCTTCCTCAAGCAGATGGGTTCCAAAGGCAAGCCTTTGGCGGAGTCCGGAGGCAGAGCCTCTGGCCTCGCTGGCGTATCGGGTTCTCAGGCTTTCCGCGCGGCCAGCAGGTCGTCGACCACGCCGGGGTCGGCGAGGGTGGAGGTGTCGCCCAGGCCCTCGGTCTCGCCGGCGGCGATCCTGCGCAGGATGCGGCGCATGATCTTGCCCGAGCGGGTCTTGGGCAGGCCCGGCGCCCACTGGATGGCGTCGGGCGCGGCGAACGGCCCGATCTCGCGGCGGACCCAGGCGACGAGCTCGCGCCTGAGGGCGTCGCTCGGCTCCTCGCCGGCGGCGAGGGTGACGTAGGCGTAGATGCCCTGGCCCTTGATCTCGTGCGGAACGCCGACGACGGCGGCCTCGGAGACCTTGGGGTGGGCGGCGAGCGCGCTCTCGACCTCGGCGGTGCCCATGCGGTGGCCGGAGACGTTGATCACGTCGTCGACCCGGCCGGTGATCCACCAGTAGCCGTCGGCGTCGCGGCGCGCGCCGTCGCCGGTGAAGTACTTGCCGGGATAGGGCGAGAAGTAGGTCTGCACGAAGCGGGCGTGGTCGCCGTAGAGCGAGCGGGCCTGGCCGGGCCAGCTGGTGGCGAGGCAGAGGTTGCCCTCGGCGACGCCCTCGAGCTCGCGGCCCTCGGCGTCGACCAGCACCGGGGTCACGCCGGGGAGCGGCAGGGTGGCCGAGCCGGGCTTCTGCGCGGTGGCGCCGGGCAGCGGCGAGATCATGATGCCGCCGGTCTCGGTCTGCCACCAGGTGTCGACGACCGGGCATCGGCTGTCGCCGACCACCTCGTAGTACCACAGCCAGGCCTCGGGGTTGATCGGCTCGCCGACGCTGCCGAGGATGCGCAGGCTTTCGCGCGAGGTGCCGCGGACCGGGCCGTCGCCGTCGCGCATCAGGGCGCGGATCGCGGTGGGGGCGGTGTAGAACAGGTTGACGCGGTGCTTGTCGACGACCTGCCAGAAGCGGGAGCTGTCCGGCCAGGACGGCACGCCCTCGAACATCAGGGTGGTGGCGCCGTTGGCGAGCGGGCCGTAGACGATGTAGGTGTGGCCGGTGACCCAGCCGACGTCGGCGGTGCACCAGTAGATGTCGCCCGGGTGGTAGTCGAACACCAGCTCGTGGGTGTAGCTGGCCCAGACCATGTAGCCGCCGGTGCTGTGCACCACGCCCTTCGGCTTGCCGGTGCTGCCGGAGGTGTAGAGGACGAACAGCGGGTCCTCGGCGGCCATCTCGGCGGGGGCGCAGTCGGGCGACGCGGCCGCGAGCAGCTCGGCGTAGCGGTGGTCGCGGCCGGGCTGCATCGGCACCTCGGCGCCGGTGACCGCGACGACGATGACGTGGGCGACGCCCGGGCAGGCGGCGAGCGCGGCGTCGGCGCTGGTCTTGAGCGGCACGCGCCGGCCGCCGCGGCGGCCCTCGTCGGCGGTGACGAGCAGGGTGGACGCGCAGTCCCGGATGCGGCCGGCGAGGCTGTCGGGCGAGAAGCCGCCGAACACGACGGCGTGGACGGCGCCGATGCGGGCGCAGGCCAGCATGGCGACGGCGGCCTCGACCACCATCGGCAGGTAGATGGTCACCCGGTCGCCGCGGCCGACGCCCAGCGCGGTCATCGCGTTGGCGAGGCGGCAGACCTCCTCGTGCAGCTGGCGGTAGGTGACGTGGCGCTGCTGGCCGGGGTCGTCGCCCTCCCAGATGATGGCGACCTGGTCGGCGCGCTCGGCGAGGTGGCGGTCGAGGCAGGAGACCGAGGCGTTGAGCGTGCCGTCGGCGAACCAGCGGATCCACACGTCGTCGGCGCCGGGCGCCGCGGCGCTGCCGAAGCTCGTGTCGCTGATGACCGTGGGGGCGCGCATCCAGGCGATGCGGTGGCTCTCGCCCTCCCAGAACGCGTCGGAGTCGCGCGCGGCGTGGTTCGACATCAGGCGGTGGCGCTCGGCGTTGACGTGCGACGCGGCGGCGAGGGCGGGCTTGACGTGGTAGAGGGTCTGGCTGGACATCGCGCGCTCCCCGGGCCGCGTTGAGTTGCGGTTCTGCGGTATCATGGCAGATGCGGGGGGGAAGGGAAGCGTGTGGGGGCGGCGGAAGGAAGGCCAGGGCGCCGCCCTGGACCCGCTGGGGGCTGAGCCCCCAGACCCGCACATGTTGGGGGGAGGCGGCGCGGGTGGCGTGCCGCTTGGAGAACGGGATCAAAGGGGCCCGTTGCCTGAACGAGGGGCCTTTTTGGGTCCTGGCGGAGGGGGCGCCCGGCCTTGATTACGGCTTCGCCGGCCACCCGCCGAGCCTGCAGATGTGGCCCCAGTCCGCCGGCTCGATCGGGCAGACCGAGAGCCGCGACTGGCGCAGCAGCACCATGCCGGCGAACGCGGGGTCGGCCCTGAGCTCGACGAGGCCGACCGGGCGCGGCATCGGCCCTACCGCGCGCAGGTCCACGCACACCCAGGGACCGGCGTCGGCGCTGGGGTCGGGGTAGGCCTCGCGCGCGACCGTGACGACGCCGACGATCTCGCGTCCCTGGTTGGAGTGGTAGAAGAACACGGGGTCGTCCAGGCGCATCGCGGCGAGGTTGTTCTTCGCCGAGTGGTTGCGCACCCCGGTCCAGGGCTCGGTGCCGCGGCGGGCCTGCTGCTCCCAGGAGAACGCGTCGGGCTCGGACTTGACCAGCCAGTGGCGCATCGGGGCGGCTCAGCCGAGCTGCGCGCCGTCGCGGAACACCGCGCGGTACGGGCGGATCACCACGCTCTCGAACAGGTCGGCGCGGGCGTAGGGGTCGCGGGCGGCGAGCTGCTCGGCGGCGGCGCGGTCGGCGAGGTCGACGAGCAGCAGGCTGCCGCTGGGCTTGCCGGCGGGGTCGAGCAGCGGGCCGCCGTGCACCACGCTGTCGGCGTGGCCGGCCAGGTATGCGAGGTGCTCGGCGCGGGTGGCGAGCCGGCGCTCCAGGCTGGCGGGCTTGTCGGTGCAGATGATGGCGAACAGCATGGCGCGTGCTTCCGTTGGGTTGTCGCGCAGGCTACGGCAGGCGGCGGGCGAGCGGTATGGCGGGCGCGGTCGCGCGATGCGGCGTGCGCCGGGGGGCTGGCGGCTGGAGGCTGGGGGATGGGCTTGGCGGGTCGGTGCGGCGCGCGGCGGGCGGTGGAAAGGCCGCGTTCCGGGCCGGGCGCCGCGCGGGCGGGCGGCTTTGCGCTTCTACAAAACCCGCGGCTCGGGTACAGCTATCCGTCGTGGACGCGCGCACGACCTTCGCCCCGGCGGGTGCCGGCTGGCTGCACCGGTTCGCCAACCCGGGCCGTTTCCTGCGGCTGGGCGGCCGGGCGCAGCCGTGGCTGAACGGGCTGGGGCTCGTGCTGACGCTGGCGGGGCTGACCTGGGGGCTGCTGTTCTCGCCGGCCGACTGGCAGCAGGGCGATACCGTGCGGATCATGTACATCCACGTGCCTTCGGCCTGGCTGGCCTCGGCGGGGTATGCGGCGCTGGCGGGGTGCTCGTTCGTGTCGCTGGTGTGGCGCCACCCGCTGGCCGACCTGGCGGCGATCGAGATCGGGCCGGTGGGAGCGGGGGTGACGGCGCTGTGCCTGGCGACCGGGTCGCTGTGGGGCCGGCCGATGTGGGGCGCGTGGTGGGTGTGGGACGCCCGGCTGACCTCGGTGCTGGTGCTGTTCTTCCTCTATCTGGGCCATATTGCGCTGGTGCGGGCGTTCGACGATCCGCAGCGCGGCTATCGGGCCGGGGCGATCCTGGCGCTGGTGGGCGTGGTCAACCTGCCGATCATCAAGTTCAGCGTGCGGTGGTGGAACACGCTGCACCAGCCGGACAGCATCACCCTGACCGGGGCGCCGAGCATGGACAGCCGGATGCTGTGGCCGCTCGCGGTGTCGACGCTGGGGTTCACCATCGGCTTCGCGGCGATCGTCTGCGCCCGGCTGCGCGCGGCGGTGCTGGAGCGCCGGGTGCGCGGCCTGCTGATGGCGCGCGCGGATGCGGCCCAGTCTGGTGTGGTACAGTCGGGTGTGGCCGGGGCGGGTGTGGCCGGGGCGGGTGTGGCCGGGGCGGATGTGGCCCGGTGGGGTGCGGCGCCGTCGGACGTGGCGCAGTCCGGAGCGTCGTCGGTCGGCGCGGCGGCGGCGCGGTGAGCCACGCGCCGTTCATCGCGGCGTCGTACGCGCTGGCGGTGGCGATGATCGCCGGCTACGCGGGGCTGGCGGCGGTGCGGCTGCGTGCGGCGGGGCGGCGGCTGCGCGCGCTCGATCCCCGCCAGGCGCCGCGCGCGGGGGACGGGCCGTGACGCGCAGGCGGCGCCGGCTCTGGGTGGTGCTGGCCTGCGGGGTGGGGCTCGGCTCGGCGGCGGCGCTGTCGCTGTCGGCGTTCAGCAGCAACCTGGTGTTCTTCATGGCGCCGACGCAGATCGAGGCGGACCTGCCGCCGCCCAGCCGCACCATCCGGCTCGGCGGCATGGTGCAGGCCGGCAGCCTGCACCGCTCGGAGGTCGACGGGCAGCCGGCCGCCTCGTTCAGGGTGACGGACGGGCGCACGGCGATCGCGGTGACCTACGTGGGCATCCTGCCTGACCTGTTCCGCGAGGGGCAGGGCGTGGTCACGCTCGGCAGCCTGCAGACCGACGGGACGTTCCGCGCGCAGGACGTGCTGGCCAAGCACGACGAGGCGTACATGCCGAAGGACGTGGCGGACGCGCTGAAGAAGTCCGGGCGCTGGGACCCGGCGCAGGGCGGGCCGCCGCCGGCGTCGTCGTGGACGGCGCTGACCGCCGGTCCTGCGCGGGGATCGTGACGCGGAGGCCGGGGCTCCGCTGCAGGACCGGCCGGCCTGATTCCGGCGGGTCCTGGGCGTGACCGGTTAGGCAGGCAAGGCCAGAGGCTCTGCCTCTGGACTCCGCCAAAGGCCGAGCCTTTGGAATCCATCTGACTAAGCAAGGGTTTCCAGAGGCCTCTGGGCTTTGGCGGGTCCGGGGCTGCCTGCGCCGGCCTTGCCGGCATTCGAGTGTCGCCTCACATCGCACCCATGATCGAGAACCGCCGATGATCCCCGAGCTTGGCCATTTCGCGCTGGCGCTGGCCTGCTGCCTGGCGGTGGCGCAGTTCGTCGTCCCGCTGTGGGGTGCGCAGCGCGCCGACGCGCGGCTGATGGCGGCGGCGCCGGGCCTGGCGATCGGGCAGCTGCTGGCGCTGGTGGCGGCGTCCGGGTCGCTGGTGTGGAGCGCGGTGGTCGACGATTTCTCGGTGGCCAACATCGCCGAGAACAGCGCGGCCGCGAAGCCGCTGCTCTACAAGATCACCGGGGCGTGGGGGAACCACGAGGGCTCGATCCTGCTGTGGGCGCTGATCCTGGGGCTGTGCGGCGGGTCGGTGGCGGCGTTCGGGCGCGGGCTGCCCTCGGCGCTGCGGGCGCGGGTGATCGGCGTGCTGGGCGGCACGTCGGCCGGGTTCCTGCTGTTCGCGCTGCTGACCTCGAATCCGTTCCTGCGGGTGTGGCCGGCGCCGCTCGAGGGGCGGGGGATGAACCCGCTGCTGCAGGACCCCGGCCTCGCGTTCCACCCGCCGATCCTCTACGCGGGCTACGTGGGTTTCGCGGTGCCGTTCGCCTTCGCGGTGGCGGCGCTGCTGGAGGGGCGCATCGACGCGGCGTGGGGGCGCTGGGTGCGGCCGTGGGCGCTGGCGTCGTGGTGCTTCCTGACCTGCGGCATCGCGCTCGGGTCGTGGTGGGCGTACTACGAGCTGGGCTGGGGCGGCTACTGGTTCTGGGACCCGGTGGAGAACGCCTCGCTGATGCCGTGGCTGACCGGCACCGCGCTGGTGCATTCGGCGATCGTGGTGGAGAAGCGGGAGAGCCTGAAGATCTGGACCGTGCTGCTGGCGATCGCGACGTTCTCGCTGTCGCTGTCGGGCACGTTCCTGGTGCGCTCCGGTATCCTCAACTCGGTGCACGCCTTCGCCAACGACCCGGCGCGCGGGGTGTTCATCCTGGCGCTGCTCGGCATCGTCATCGGCGGCTCGCTGCTGCTGTTCGCGCTGCGGGCGCCGACGCTGTCGACCGGCGGGGTGTTCGCCCCGGTGTCGCGCGAGGGCGCGCTGGTGCTCAACAACATCCTGCTGTGCTCGATCTGCGCGGTGGTGATCACCGGGACGATGTATCCGCCGTTCGCCGACCTGCTGCTGGGGGTGAAGATCTCGGTGGGCGCGCCGTTCTTCAACGCGACGGTGCTGCCGCTGGCGATCCCGATGTTCGCGTTCATGGCGATCGGCCCGCTGATGCCGTGGAAGCGGGCGCAGCTGGCCCCGGTGCTGCTGCGGGTGTGGTGGGCGGCGGCGATCGCGGCGGGCGTGGCGGCGGTGTGCCTGTTCCGCATGGCGGTGCTGCCGGCGCTGGCGTTCGCGGCGAGCGCGTGGCTGATCCTCGGTTCGTTCTCCGAGCTGGTGGAGCGGGTGCGGCTGTTCCGGGTGCCGTTCGCCACCAGCTGGTCGCGGCTGGCGGCGCTGCCGCTGTCGGTGCTGGGCGCGGCGGTGGCGCATGCCGGGATGGGGGTGACGATCGCGGGGATCGCCGGGATGTCGCTGGCGCAGCAGCGGATCGTGGCGGTGCACGTGGGCGAGGCGGTGCAGGTGGCGGGCTACACCTGGACGCTGGAGTCGCTGGCCGACGAGGCGGGGCCGAACTTCGCCTCGCGGGTGGCGACGATCGCGGTGAGCCGCAACGGGCGGCCGGTGGTGACGCTGCGGCCGTCGCGGCACACCTTCGCGAGCCAGGGGCAGACGGTGGAGGACGTGGCGATCGACACCAACCTGATGCGCGACCTCTATGCGGTGCTGGGCGACGAGCGGGACGGGGAGGCGGTGCTGCGGCTGCACGACAACGTGCTGGCGCCGTGGATCTGGCTGGGGGCGCTGGTGATGGCGGTGGGCGGCGGGCTGTCGCTGGCGGACCGTCGGCTGCGGGTGGGGGCGCCGGCGCGGCGGCGCTCCATGGTGGTGGCGGCGGAGTGAGGCAGGCAGCAAGCAAGGCCGGGCTCTGCCCGGACCCGCCAAACGCCGGGGGCCTCCGGACACCATTCCCGAGGCAGGCAGATCTTGCTTGTCACAGGGATTCTCAAGGCTCGGCCTTGAGCGGAGCCCGGAGGCAGCGCCTCTGGCCTTGCCTGCTCGCATGATCGCGCTCGACCGCCGCCGCGCCTTGCTGCTGGCGCCGCTCGGGGTCGCGGCCGCCGGCGGGGTGGCGTTCTGGACGATGCTGTCGCGGATGAAGGCGGGCGCGTTCGACCCGCACGGGGTGCCGAGCCCGATCCTCGGCCACCCGGCGCCGGCGTTCGACCTGCCGGCGCTGGCGTTGCCGGACGGGGGGCCTGGCCAGGGGTTCGGGAGTGCGGATCTTGCGGCGCCGGGGCGGCCGCTGCTGGTGAACTTCTTCGCGTCGTGGTGCATCCCCTGCGTGCAGGAGGCGCCGATGCTGACCCAGCTCGCCAAGGTGGGGATGCCGATCTGGGGCATCGCCTACGAGGACCATGCCGACAACGCGACCGACTTCCTGCGCCACAACGGCAACCCGTATGCGCGGGTGGCGCGGGACGAGCACGGGCGGACGGCGATCGACTGGGGGGTGACGGGGGTGCCGGAGAGCTTCCTGGTGGACCGGCAGGGGATCGTCGCGTGGCACTGGGCGGGGCCGCTCGACCCGGACCTGGTGCGGGCGCAGCTGCTGCCGCTGCTGCGCAAGCTGGGATGAGCCGGGTGGGGGTGCTGGGTGGCCGGGCGGTCGGGATGGCCGGGCGAGGGGGCGCGGTCCGGCGGGCCGGCGGTTCCAGGCTCGGGGGGGCGGCCGGACTTGTGCTGGCCCTGCTGCTGCTGCTTGCGGGGCCGGCGTCGGCGCTGAGCGATCCGGTGGAGATGCTGCGCGACCCGGCGCAGGAGGCGCGCGCCGAGCGGATCGGCTCGCAGCTGCGTTGCCTGGTGTGCCAGAACGAGAGCATCGAGGATTCGGGTGCGGGTCTTGCCCGCGACCTGCGCGCGATCGTGCGGCAGCGCGTGGTGGCGGGCGACAGCGACCGGCAGGTGGTCGCCTGGATGGTGGCGCGCTACGGCAACTTCGTCCGGCTCAGTCCGCCGCTGGGGGCGTCGACGCTGCTGCTGTGGTTCTCGCCGGTGCTGGCGCTGGGCGTGGGGCTGGGCGCGGCGGGGCTGGCGCGGCGGGGGCGGCCGGCGGGGCCGGCGCCGCTGAGCGAGGCGGAGCGGGTGCGGCTGGCGGAGCTGGGCGGGCGGTGAGGCGCCGCCTCGGCAGGGCGTCGGCGGGCTGATGGTCTGGCTGGCGTTCCTGGGCCTGTCGGCGCTGGCGCTGGCGCCGGTCGCCTGGGTGCTGCGCGGCACGGTGTCGGCGCGCGGCCGGCGCGACCCGGCGCTGGCGCTGCACCGCGCGCAGCTGGTGGAGCTGGACCGCGATCTCGGCGAGGGGCGGCTGTCGGCGCCGGACCACGGGCTGGCGCGGCTGGAGGTGCAGCGGCGGATGCTGGCGGAGGCGGCGCGCGACGACGTGGCGCCGGTGCGGGCGTCGCGCGGGCCGCTGCTGGCGGCGATGCTGCTGGTGCCGGTGCTGTCGGTGGGGCTGTACCTGGTGGCGGGCCGGCCGGACCTGCCGGCGGCGCCGCTGGCCGCGCGGCTGTCGGCGGCGAACGGGCGGCTGGCGGAGGACGACCGGCTGCTGGGCGAGCTGCGGCAGAGCATCGCCCGGCTCGCGCCGAACTCCGACCAGGCGCGGCAGGGGCTGATGCTGCTGGGGCAGTCGGAGGCGACGCTCGGGCACTGGGGCGACGCGGCGGCGGCGTGGCGGCGCGCGCTCGGCATCAGGTTCGACCCCACGGTGGCGTTCGAGGTCGCCGAGGCGACGACGCGGGCGCAGGGCCGGGTGGATGCGGAGTCTGCGGGGCTGTTCCGCCAGGCGCTGGCGGCGGAGCCGGCGGACGCGCCGTGGCACGGGCTGGCGGTGCAGCGCCTCGCGGAGTCGGAGCATCACTGAGCCGCGCGCGGCGTCGCCGGACCTTGCGCCGGCACCGGGCGGCCCGATTTCCCGGGTATGACCCAGGACCCAGTCGACGGCGGTTCACCCGCAACCCCACCCGCA
>CAXSEF010000076.1:0-3508 GCA_964236535.1 uncultured Acetobacteraceae bacterium | reverse complement strand
CACCCGCAACCCCACCCGCACTGGCGCCCGGCGCCGAGCCGACGGGCCGGCCGGCGGCGCCGAAGGGGGCGCCCGCAGAGACCGGGGGTCCGAAGGGCAAGGAGCCCACGCGCTACGGCGACTGGGAGCACAAGGGCCGCTGCATCGATTTCTGACTGCGGCTGCGACGATGCCGCGGCTGTTAACGGTTTGTTCGGTGCTTCGCCCTAACCCTGAGCCGGGACAAGGGGAGCGGCGGACCATGGACGACATCCACCAGGAGACGACGACCCCCGGGCTCTGGCGTGGGGTGCTGTGTGCCGGCAGCGTCTCGGCGGTGCTCGCATCGGGCGTGCTGGCGTTGTACTCCGGGTGGCCGGCCGGGGTGATGACCATGGCGCTCAGCGTGCTGCCGCTGGGGGTCGCCCTGCTGGCCGTGGCGCCGGACCCGATGGCCGACGACGCCTGAGACCGGCAGGCACCGGGCGTTCAGGCATGGCAAGGCCGGAGGCTGCGTCTGGGATCTTGATGCTGGGGGGAGGGGTTGCCGAAGGCCTCGGGCCTTCGGCGGGTCCGGGGATAGCCTGACACCCTCCTGAACCTGGTGCCGCCTACTCGGCCGCTTCCGAGCCCCAGTTGTGGCCCGGCACCTGGACGGCGGCGTGCGCGTGGTGGAACTGCTCCGTCTCGGTGCTGCCGGCCATCGCCGTCGTGGAGGACCGGCCGCCGGCCGCCGCGGTGGCGACCGCATCGAACCAGCCGGTGCCGACCTCGCGCTGGTGGCGGGTTGCCGTGTAGCCGTCGACCTCGGAGGCGAACTCCGCCTGCTGCAGCTCCGAGTACGCCGCCATGCCGCGCTCCTTGTAGCCCTTCGCCAGCTTGAACATCGAGTGGTTCAGGCTGTGGAAGCCGGCCAGGGTCACGAACTGGAACCTGTAGCCCATCGCGCCGATCGCCTGCTGGAAGCCGGCGATCCTGTCCTCCGGCAGCTTGTTCTTCCAGTTGAACGAGGGCGAGCAGTTGTAGGCGAGCATCTTGCCCGGGAACTGCCGGTGGATCTCGCTGGCGAAGCGCTCCGCCTCGTCGAGGCTGGGCTCGCTGGTCTCCCACCACAGCAGGTCGGAGTACGGCGCATAGGCCAGGCTGCGCGCGATCGCGTAGTCGACGCCGACGCCCGGCCTGATGCGGTGGAAGCCCTCGGGGGTCCGCTCGCCGGTGATGAACGGGCGGTCGCGCTCGTCGACGTCGGCCGTGAGCAGCTGCGCGGAGTGCGCGTCGGTCCGGCAGAGCAGCACCGTCGGGACGTTCTCCACGTCGGCGGCGAGGCGGGCGGCGTTCAGGGTGCGGATGTGCTGGCTGATCGGCACCAGCACCTTGCCGCCGAGATGGCCGCACTTCTTCTCGGACGCGAGCTGGTCCTCGAAGTGCACGCCCGCGGCGCCGGCGTGGATCATCGCCCGCATCAGCTCGAAGGCGTTCAGCGCGCCGCCGAAGCCCGCCTCGGCGTCGGCGACGATCGGGGCCATCCAGTACCGGCCGTCGTCACCCTCGAGGTGGGCGATCTGGTCGGCGCGGCGCAGCGCGTTGTTGATCCGGGTGACGACCTTCGGCACCGAATCGACCGGGTAGAGCGACTGGTCGGGGTACATCTCGCCGTTGCTGTTGGCGTCGCCCGCGACCTGCCAGCCGGACAGGTAGATCGCCTGCAGGCCGGCCTTGACCTGCTGCATCGCCTGGTTGCCGGTCAGCGCGCCGAGCGTGTTCACGTAGGGCTCGGTCTTCAGCAGCTCCCAAAGCCGCGCGGCACCCATCCTGGCCAGCGTGTGCTCGACGCGGAACGACCCGCCGAGGCGCGCGACCTCGGCCGGGGTGTAGTCGCGGCGGATGCCCTCGAAGCGCGAGGCGTCGTGGGCCGGCAGGGCGCCGGCGAGTCCGTCGGGGTCGAGCGTGGTCGCCGGTGTCATCTCGGGAACTCCGTTGCTGTTTGCGGTGCCGTCAATAATTAACACTGCTGTCCGGCAGGAACATCACCGGACGTCGATGCTGCGCCGCAATATGGTTGGGGTCTTCACAGCCGCGTTTGTGAAGTTGTAAAGACTGAACTCCATGGCACGCCCCCTCATCGGACGCACCGTGCGGCGTCTTCGTCTTGAACAGAAGATGTCGCAGCAGGCCCTCGCGGTTCGTCTGGGCATCTCGGCGAGCTACCTGAACCTGATCGAGCACGACCAGCGCAACATCACCGCGTCGCTGCTGATCAGGCTCGCCGAGGTGCTGCGCGTCGATCTCGCGGCGCTGTCCGGGGCGCAGGAGCGCCAGATCGAGGCCGGGCTGCGCGAGGCGTTCGCCGATCCGCTGCTCGGCAACGAGCAGATCAACGAGGCCGAGATCGAGTCGCTGGCCAACACGCCGGGTGCGGCACGCGCGGTGCTGGCGCTGTACAGGGCCTGGCGGGTGGCGCGCGACGACGCGAGCGGGCTCGCCCTGCCGTCCGGGCGCCGCATCCTGCTGCCCACCGAGGAGGCGCGCGACGCGTTCCACGAACGGGCCAACCATTTCCCGATGATGGAGGCGGCCGCGGAACGGCTGGGGGTCGAGCTGCAGGCGAGCCCGTCCGAGACCAGCCACGCGCTCGCCGAGCGGCTGCGCCGCACGCACGGCCTGACGGTGCGGGTGGCGCCGCTGCAGGGGGCGCTGCGCCGCTACGATCCGGCCGCGCGCACGCTGACGCTGTCCGAGCAGCTGCCGCGCGAGAGCCGGGGGTTCCACATGGCGTTCCAGCTGATGCTGCTGGAGGCGCGCGAGGCGGTGGATGCGGAGCTCGGGATCATCGCGCCGAGCTCGCCGGAGGCGACGGCGCTGATCCGCATCGCGCTGCTGAACTACGGCGCCGGCTGCGTGCTGATGCCTTACCTGCCGTACCTGGAGGCCGCGCGCGGGCTGCGCCACGACGTCGAGGCGCTGGCGGCGCGGTTCGGGGTCAGCTTCGAGCAGGCCTGCCACCGGCTGTCGACGCTGCAGCGGCCCGGTGCACGCGGCGTGCCGTTCTTCTTCCTGCGCGTCGACCCGGCCGGCAACGTCACCAAGCGGTTCTCGGCGGCGGGCTTCCCGTTCGCGCGCTTCGGCGGCTCGTGCTCGCGCTGGGTGGTGCACGCGGCGTTCGCGACGCCAGGATCGATGCGGGTGCAGTCGGCGCAGCTGCTCGACGGCGCCACGTTCCTGTGTTTCGCCCGCACCGTCACCAAGCCGGCCGCCGTCTGGGGCGAGCCGCAGCCGGTGCACGTCGTCGCCATGGGCTGCGACATCGTGCACGCGCCGGACCTGGTCTATACCGACGCGATGGATATCGAGCGCGCGACCGTGGGCATCGGGCTGTCGTGCCGGCTGTGCGAGCGCGAGGGGTGCCGCAGCAGGGCGTTCCCGCCGCTGGAGCACCGCTTGGCGCTCGACCCGCTGACGACCAGCGACAGCCCTTATCGGTTCGAGCCGAAGGTGCGGCGGTAGGAAGCAAGGCCAGAGGCTCTGCCTC
>CAXSEF010000075.1:0-16021 GCA_964236535.1 uncultured Acetobacteraceae bacterium | reverse complement strand
AAGGTTGCACAGGACAAGGTTGCACAGGACATCGACGATGGAGCGTTCGCCGCAAAGCCTCGCCTCAGGTCCCGACGGCCCGGCCCCCGCGGTTCCGCCCCCGGCCGGGCGGCCACGCAGCGAGGCGTCGCGGCGTGCCGTCCTGGACGCCGCCTACGCGATCCTGGTGGAGACCGGGCTCGGCCGGTTCTCCACCGATGCGGTCGCGCTGCGCTCGGGTGTCGCACGCACCACGATCTATCGCTGGTGGCCAAGCAAGGGCCTGCTCGCGATCGAGAGCTTTCTCGAGGCGTTCAGGCCGCAGCTCAGCTGCGTCCGGACCGGCGATGCCGCCGCGGATTTCCGGGTGCTGACCGGTTCGCTGGCGCGCGCGCTGGCCGGACCGGCGGGCCGGGTCGCCGCCTCGGTCATCGCGCAGGCCCAGAGCGAGCCGGCGATCCGCCAGACGTTCCTGGAGGCGTTCTCCGAGCCGCTGCGCCGCGAGAGTGCCCGGCTCCTGACCCGCGGCATCGAACGCGGCGAGTTTCGCGCCGACCTCGACGTGCCGCTGGTCCTCGACGCCGCCGTCGGCGCGATCTATCTGCGCCTGCTGTTCGGCCAGCCGCTCGATGCCGCCTGGTCGAACGCCCTGTCCGACACCGTCCTGCGGGGCTGCCTGGCCAGCCCGGCTCCGGCGAGCCCGGATGTCATGGTTCGCCCGCCGCAGAAATGACGTGCCCGAACGGCTCGTCGGCCCGCGTCCGAAGCCATCGGCCAGCGCCCGCTCGCCTGACCCGGCCGCACCCCTGGATGCGGGGCATGCCGCAAGGCGCCCGTCGAGGCATCGCGTCTCCAGGCCCGGTTCCACCAGGCCCGGCTGTCAGGCTCCCGGCTGTCAGGCTCAGGGTACCGACGCCCCGCCCGGACCGGCAGGCCGCCCGGCAAAGCCGCCCCGACCCCCGCCCGCCCCGAGCGTCGCCCACGCCCGTCCGGCCACCACCGCCAGCACGAACGCCACCCCGCTGCACGCGGTCGCCACCGGCAGCCCGAGCGCCAGCCCGTCCACCCAGAAATCCCCGAGCGTCGTCCCCGCCGTCCGGATGGCCACCACCGGCAGCCAGTACCCCGCCGCCCCCCGCAGCCAGCGCCGCCCCACGAACACCGCCGCAACCCCCGCCCCGCAGCACAGCGTCGCCACCCCGGTGCCCAGCCCGAGCCCGTCCGAGGCGCAGTCCCCCAGCACCGTCCCCAGCGTCCCCGCCACCAGCATCGCCACCCAGTACCAGCCATCCACCTCCGGCACCCCCCCCCCCCCCCCCCCCGGCCCCCCCCCCCCCCCGCCCCGCCCCCCCCCCCCCCCCCCCCCCGCCCCCCCCCCCCCCCCCCGCGGACCCCCGGCCGCGCGCACCCTGCTCCCCACCACCCGCGCCGCGCGCCAGGCCGCCCGCCCCGCGCTCCAGCCCCCCCACTCGCCCCCGCGCCGCCACCACACCCGCCAGCAGCACCGCCAGCACCCCGATCAGCCCCGCCCAGCCGAACCGCAGGTCATGCGTCGCCAGGTCCGCGAGGTTGGTCGCCGCGGTCCGCAGGATCACGATCGCCGACCAGTACCAGACCACGCCCGACCGCACCGAACGCCGCTCCCCGGCCACCACCAGCGCGAACGCCAGCGCCAGGATCGGCAGCCCCCGCACATGCCCCAGATGCAGGCTGTGCGAGACCGTGTCGCCAAGGTTCGCCCCGAACACGCTGGCGGCCGAAAGCGCAACCCAGTAGCCAGCCCCGCCCTGCGGAACATCGCGTCGCTGCATGGTGGTCCCCCGTCCGGCCGCACCCCGGAACGAGCGCGCGCCAGGCCCGCAGAACCCGGCCCGCCCCGCAAGCCCGGTCCCGTGACAATTCGCAGCAACTCAAGGCCAGGGCTCTGCCCCCTGTTCCAAGACGGGGACCGTCCGGAAACCCTTTCCTGAGCAGATGGATTCCAAAGGCCAGGCCTTTGGCGGAGCCCGGAGGCAGAGCCTCTGGCCTTGCCTGCCCACCCGGTCAAGCTCAAGGCCGCCGGTATCACAGGACGCAGCCCTCTGCGGCTCCGGGCGCATCCCCCCGGCCTTGCACCCCGTCCCGCCCCGCTGTCTCCTGCCCCGATGTCCCGCATCACCGGAGCCGCGCGCATCGCCGGCGTCATCGGCTGGCCGGTGGCGCACTCGCGCTCTCCCCGCCTGCACAACCACTGGCTGCAGCGCTACGGCATCGACGGCGCCTACGTCCCCCTCCCCGTCCCCCCCGGCCGCCTGGCCGAGGCGCTGGCCGGCCTGCGCGCCGCGGGCCTGCGCGGCGCCAATGTCACCCTGCCGCACAAGGAGGACGCCTGCGCGCTCTGCGACGTGCTGGACCCCTCGGCGGCGCGCGCCGGCGCGGTCAACACCCTGGCCTTCGGACCCGACGGCGTGCGCGGCTCGAACACCGACGGCTTCGGCTTCCTGGCCAACCTGCGCGCGCACGGGGTCGACCCGCGGGGCCCGGCGCTGGTGCTCGGCGCCGGCGGCTCGGCACGCGCCATCGCCGCCGCCCTGCTCGACGCCGGCTGCCCGGTCGGCATCGCCAACCGCGCCCGCCCGCGCGCCGAGGCGCTGGCCCACGCCCTGCCCGGCCTGCGCGTGCTGGACTGGGACGCGCGGGAGGCGGCGCTCGCCGACCATGCGCTGCTGGTCAACGCCACCCCGCTCGGCATGGCCGGGCACGCCCCGCTGCCGCTCGACCTGTCGCGCGCCCTCCCCGGCCTGGCGGTGGCCGACATCGTCTACGCACCCCCTTGCACCGCGCTGCTCCAGGCGGCGGCGGCCCGCGGGCTGCGCACGGTGGGCGGGCTCGGCATGCTGGCGCACCAGGCCCGCGCCGGGTTCGCCGCCTGGTTCGGCACCGACCCGGAGGTCGACGCCGAAACCCTGGCGCTGCTCGCCGACGACCCCCCGGCCCGACCTGCGTGAACACCCGCCCGCACCCGGCACCGTCCGCACCCACCCCTGCCGCACCCCCACGCCGCCCGACCCCGCCGAACCGCCCCCGCCGAGGCACGCGCTCCCCGCCAGGACACCGCTCCCGCCGCCATCCGTCACGCCACGCCGGACAACGCGCCCGGAACTGTCCGGCCACACCGGACACTCGCCCCCCCGAAGTGTCCGGCCGGACCGGACACTTTCGCCCCCGCCGCGCCGCACTGTCCGGTCCCGCGTGACAGACCGTGTCCCGCCGCACACACACCAGCACGGATTGCGCCGCCCGTGCGCCCCGCACGCGAACCCCGGTGCCGCATGCGGGTAGTCGGCCTGACCGGCGGCATCGGCATGGGCAAGTCCACCGCGGCCGCCGCCTTCCGGCGCGCCGGCCTGCCCGTGTTCGACGCCGACCGGGCGGTGCACGCGCTGCAGGCCCCGGGCGGCCTCGCCCTGCCCGCGATCGGTGCGGCCTTCCCCGGCGTCGTGCGCGGCGATAGGCTGGACCGCGCCGCCCTGCGCGCCCGGGTTGCAGGCGACCGCTCTGCGCTGGGCCGGCTCGAGGCGATCCTGCACCCCCTGGTGCGCGACGCCGAGCGCCGGTTCCTGGCACGGGCCCGGCGCGCCGGGTGCCGCCTGGCGGTGCTCGACGTGCCGCTGCTGCTGGAAACCGGAGGAGACGCGCGGGTGGACCTTGTGGTTGTGGTATCGGCGCCGGCCGCGGTGCAGCGCGCCCGGCTGCGGCGGCGCGGCACCGCCCCGGCGCAGCTGGCGGCGATCCTCGCGCGACAGATGCCCGACGCGCAGAAGCGCCGCCGCGCCGACGTGATGGTCCCCACCGGCCTCTCCCGCGCCCACGCCCTGCGCAGCCTGCGCCGCCTGGTCGCCGCCTGGCGCACCGGCGCCCCGCCCCGCCGCCGCCCGCGCCCAACCGCCCCGCGCCCCATCGCCCCGGCCCCCGCAACCCCGCCGCCAGGAGCCGCCCGGTGACCCGCAGCGTGCTGTTCGACACCGAAACCACCGGCCTCGACCCGCTCGCCGGCGACCGGGTGATCGAGATCGCGGCCATCGAGCTGGTCGGCGACCTGCCGACCGGCCGGCGCTTCCACTGCCTGCTCGACCCGCAGCGCGACATCCCGGAGGAGGCGTCGCGCGTGCACGGCTTCACCCGGGCCGACCTCGCCGGCAAGCCGCTGTTCGCCGACATGGCCGACGCCTTCCTCGATTTCGTGGGCGAGGACCCGCTGATCGCGCACAACGCGCCGTTCGATTTCGGCTTCCTCAACGCCGAGCTGGCGCGGCTGCGCCGTCCGTCGCTGCCGGGCAGCCGCATGGTCGACACCCTGGCGATGGCCAAGGTGCGCTTCCCCGGCATGCCGAACAGCCTCGACTCGCTGTGCCGCCGCTTCGGCGTCGACCTGTCCGAGCGCACCACCCACAACGCCCTGCTCGACTGCCTGCTGCTCGCCGAGGTCTACGTCGAGCTGACCGGCGGCCGGCAGCGCGGGCTCGCGCTGACCGCGGCCGCCACCGTGGGCCTGGCGATGTCCTACGCGCTGGACCGCCCGCGGGTCGTGCGGCGGGTGGTGGCGAGCGACGCGGAACTGGCGGCGCATGCCGGTCTGCTGGCGCGGCTCGCCGACCCGCTGTGGGCCGCGCCCTGAGACGCGCGCTGCGGCTGCTGGCCTGCGCGCTGGCCGCGGGGTCGCTGCCGGGCGCCTGGACCATGGCGGGCCGCCTCGCGGCGACCGGCCCGCAGCTGGTGCGCAGCGACGACCTGGCCGAGGCGATCGAGGCGGCATCCGCCCGGCTGCAGGCGGCACTGGCCCGCGCCGCCATCTCCGCCGGCCTGGCGAATGCCACGGATCCCGGCGCCCGGCCCCGGCTGGAGGCCTACTGGCAGGCCCAGGGCGACGCCACGCGCGCGCTGGACGGCCTGCAGAAGCTCGGCCGCGAGCCGGGTCTGGGCTGGCTCGCGGCGCCCTCCGGCGAGCTCCGGTCGGCCGCCCTGGCAGAGATGGCGGCGCTCGACGCGGTGATCCGCACCCGCCGGCAACCGCCACCCGCCGAACCGGACACTCCCCCCACACCCCCGCCCGACGCCGGCGCAGCGGAGCGGCAGGTGGCGCAGCACGCGGCGGTGCTCTCCAGCCTCGCCCGCGACCACCGGCGCGCCGAGATCTCCGCGGGCCTCGACCGGGCGGCCGCGGCCCGGCGCGCCCTGCTGGGTTTCGTGCTCGCCGCCGCCCTCGCCCCCGTCCTGCTGCTCGCCGCCCAGCGCCGCAGACGGACCGCCTGGTGGCGCAGCACCCGTCGGGATCCCGGCGCCGCCGGCGACCCCACCGGCACGGCAAGGCTGTACGGCCTGGACGATCCGCCGGCACCCCCGCCGAGCACCGGCAATCCTCCACCTCGCGGCCTCGCGACGCACCGCCCCGGCCTGCGCGTGCTGCTGGTCGAGGACAGCCCGATGGTGCGGCTCAGCACCGCGGCAATGCTGTCCGACCTCGGCTATACGGTCAGCGCCGCCGGCGATGCGGCCGAGGCGATGCACCTCGCCGAGTCCGGGCTCGACGTCCTGGTCACCGACCTCGGCCTGCCCGACCTCGACGGCGTGACCCTGGCCGAGCGGCTGCGGGCCAGGCAGCCTGGCCTGCGGATCGTCGTCGCCTCGGGCCAGCCCGGCGAGCAGCCGGGCATGATCTGGCTGCAGAAACCGTTCGACCTCGCCCGGCTCGATCACGCCATGGAAGCGACCGCCCACGGTCTGTGACCGAGCGAGCAAGGCCAGAGGCTCTGCCTCTGGACTCCGCCAAAGGCCTGGCCTTTGGAATCCCTATGCTCAGGCAAAAGGGGTTTCCAAAGGCCTCACGGCCTCTGGCGGGTCTGGGCGTAGGCCGCGCAAGGTTCCGATGGCCTGCCTGAGCCGTTGGAATGCGGGCGGAGGGAGAGCCCAGCCTTGCTGCACTTGCAGGTCAATGCCTGGGGCGGCCGCCTCACCCCGCGTTGCGCCAGCGTTCCAGCGCCGCGTCGAAATGGTGCGGGTTGGCCGCCTGCAGCACCCGCACCGCCGTCTCGACCTGCTCGGCCGCCGGCCGCACGGTGAGCACGGTTTCATGCTGCGACGCCGCGTCGCGCAGCGCCCTGGTGCTGTCGTCGGGCAGCACGGCCTCGCGGATCCGCCCGAACAGGCTGGAGTCCTGCGCCTCGGTGGCAGCCCGCAACGCCGCAGAGCCGGCGATCGCGATGCTGCCCTCCGCCAGCCCGGCATCGATCAACGCACGGCGGGCGGCCTCGGCCTCGGCCTCGCTGCGAAAGGTCGCGGTCATGCTGCGGTCCTCGAGCGTAGCCTCGGGGGTGTGCAGCGGTCCGTTCTCGGTCGTCGGGCCCTGGGTCATCGTTGCCTCCGTTGCGTTTGCCTGTGCTGAGCACGCTCGGCTGCTAAGCACGCTCGGCGCGACCGGTTCCCCGCGGCGCACCGCAGGGCCTCCAGCCCCGGGCGAATGGTTTCCAGAGGCCTCGAGCCTTTGGCGGCTCTGGGCAGAGCGCGCGCAAGGTTCCGGTGACCCGCCTGGGCCATCGGAATGCGGGCGGAGGCGGAGCCCGGCCTTGCCTGCTCCCCTGCCGCTTGCCGTGGGGCGAGCCGGGCCTCTAAACACCCGCCATGCGTCCCCCCCAGCTTCCGCGTCGGCCTGCCCGCCCCGGCTCCATGCCATGAGCCTGCCGGCCCGCTGGCTGCGCAGCACCCGGGTCGTCATGGCCGGTCTGCCCAGCCTGCGCGGGGGCCGGGTCCCGGACGCGCCGGCGATCCCGGTGCGCGACCCCTGGCCGGGCGACCCCGGGCGCGGCGCGCGGCTGATGAAGGGCGAGGTCGAGCTGTCCGGCGCCCGCTCGCCGCTGCGACCGGGCGGCTGGAACGAGGCCGCGGGCTCGCCGGCGCTCAGGGCGCAGGCGCACGGCTTCACCTGGCTGCGCGACCTGCGCGCGCTGGGCACCGACGGCGCCAGGCTGCGCGCCCGCGCCCTGGTGGGCGAGTGGATCGCCCAGCCGCCGTCCGACCCGGTGGCGCGCCGGCCCGACGTGGCGGGCGCCCGGATCGCCGCCTGGCTGGGGCACTACGACTTCTTTGCCGCCTCGGCCGAGGACGCGTTCCGCCAGCGCATGATGGGCCGGCTGGTCGCCGATGCGCGGCGGCTCGCCGCCAGCCTGCCCGCCGAGGAGATCGACGGCCGGGTGCTGACCGCGCTCAAGGGGCTGATCGTGGCCTCGGTGGCGCTGCCGGACCACGCCGCCTACCTCACGCGCGCGCTGCGCTGGCTCCCGCAGGAGCTGGGCCGGCAGGTGCTGCCCGACGGCTGCCACGCCGAGCGCAGCCCGGCCGCGCAGCTGGCGGCGCTGCAGGACCTCACCGAGATCCGCGTGCTGCTGCACGCCGCGCAGGCCGCGCCGCCGCCCTCCCTGGCCGCGGCGATCGAGCGCATGGCCCCGGCGCTGCGGGCGCTGCGCCACGGCGACGGCGGGCTCGTGCTGTTCAACGGCGCGCGCGAGGAGCCGGCCAGCCTGATCGACCTGGTGCTGGGCCAGGCCGGACGCGGCGGGCGGGCGCCGGCCGGCCTCGTCGAGGGCGGGTTCCACCGGCTGCAGGCCGGGCGCAGCGTGGTCGTGGTCGATGCCGCGGCACCGCCGCAGCCGGGGCTGGACCGCCTCGCCCATGCCGGCACGCTGTCGATGGAGATGTCGGTGGGCCGCGACCGCCTGGTGGTGAACTGCGGCGCCAGCCCGGCCGCCGCCGGCGAGTGGCGAGACGCAAGCCGCAGCACGGCGGCGCACTCCACGCTGTCGATCGGCGACCTGAACTCGTCGGAGCTGCTGACGCACGGACTGGGCCGGCGGCCGGAACGGGTCGAGGTGCAGCGCCAGGAGGCGAACGGCGCGCACTGGCTGGAGGCGAGCCACGACGGCTACCGCAGGGCGTTCGGCGCGGTGCACCGCCGCCGCCTGTACATCGCCGAGAGCGGCGAGGACGTGCGCGGCGAGGACGTGGTCGAGGGCGACGAACCGCGCGCCTACACGCTGCGCTTCCACCTGCACCCCGCGGTGAAGGCCAGCGTGCAGCAGGACGGCGAGTCGGTGCTGCTGCGCGTGGCCTCGGGCGGCTGGCGGCTGCGCGCCGAGGGAGCGCCGCTCTCGCTCGAGGAGAGCGTCTACCTGGGCGGCCCGGAACCGCGCCCGGCGCAGCAGGTCGTGCTCAGCGGCAGCGCCGGCGGGCCGCAGACCGTGAAGTGGGCGATCACCCGCGTCGGCGCCTGAGCCAGCCGGGCAAGCTCATGCCGGGCGGGCCGGCGCCCAGCGCACCACCCGCGGCGGTGCCGCTCGCGTTCTCGCGCCGGCTGGGCCCGCTGCTGCTGACCCAGACGCTGGGCGCCGCCAACGACAACCTGTTCAAGAACGCCCTGGTCGTGCTGGTGCTGTTCCACGCGCAGGGTGGCGGCGGCCCGGCCCTGGTGGCGGCCGCCGCCGGCGTGTTCATCCTGCCCTACGTGCTGCTCTCCGCCACCGCCGGCCAGGTCGCCGACCGCTTCGAGAAGTCGCGCACCATCGTCGCGGTCAAGCTCGCCGAGGTGGCCCTGATGGCGCTCGCCACGCTGGGCTTCCTGCTGCCCAGCCAGGGCCTGCTGTTCGCGGTGCTGTTCGGGCTGGGCGTGCAGGCGACGTTCTTCGGACCGCTGAAATACGCGATCCTGCCCTCCCACCTCGCGGCGCGCGACCTGGTCGCCGGCAACGGCCTGGTCGAGGCCGGGACCTTCCTCGGCATCCTCGCCGGCACCATCGCCGGCAGCGGCCTGTTCGGGCTGCGCCAGGGCCCGGCGCTGGTCTCCGCACTCGGCCTGGCGCTCGCCGGCTGCGGCGTGGCGGGCGCGACGCTGATCCCCCGCGCGCCCTCCAGCAACCCCGGGCTGCACATCGCCCGCAACCCCGCGCGCGCGACCCTGGACCTGCTCGCAGCCGCGCGGGCCAACCCGGCGGTGTGGCGCTGCCTGCTCGGCATCAGCTGGTTCTGGGTGGTCGGTGCCACCCTGCTCGCCGAGCTGCCGACCCTGGTGCGCGACGACCTCGGCGGCCGCGAGCCGGTGTTCACCCTGCTGCTGGCGGCGTTCTCGGTGGGCGTCGGCGCCGGCTCGCTGGCCTGCGCCCGGCTGCTGCACGGCACGGCCTCGGCGCGCCTCGCCCCGTTCGCGCTCGCCGGCCTGTCGCTGTTCCTGTGGGATTTCTGCCGCCTCGTCGGCCAGCACCCCGCGCTGCCGGACACGGCCGCGGTGCTGCACGGCATCGCCGGCTGGCGGGCCCTGGCCGACCTCGCCCTGCTGGCCGGCTGCGGCGGGCTCTACTCGGTGCCGCTCTACGCGATCATCCAGGAGCGCGCGGAGCCGGCCCGGCTGGCGCGCATGGTCGCGGCGAACAACGTGGTCAACGCCGCGGCAATGGTCGTGGCCGCCACCGCCACGGCCGGGCTGGCGCTGCTGGAGGTCGGTCCGCTCCCGGTGCTGCTGGGAATGGCCGCGGCAAACCTCCCCGCCGCGTGGCTGGCCGCGCGCTGGGCGCCAGGGCTCGATGGCGACCGCACCGGAGGCTGAAGCAAGGCCCTAAGGCGCCCCCACCCTGGGCGGGGTCACGTTGAACATCGCGAGCGGACTGGACCCCGAGCCGAGCACCGTCGCCGGCATCTGCCCGTTCCAGCGATGCGCCTGCTCGTAGGCGACGACGCCCGGGTTGGCGGCGACGGCGGCACCGACCTGGGCGATGACGCGGGCGTCGGCGTCGCCGGTGAGCAGCGCCGCCTGGCTGTCGCCCTGGGCGCGCAGGATCGCCGATTCGCGCTGGCCGCGCGCCTGGGCGATCGCGGCCTCGGAGTCGCCGTTGGCCTCGGCGATGCGGGCGGCGGCCTGCGCCTCGGCATGAACCTTGGCCTGCTCGCCCTCGTAGCGGACCTTGACCACGGTGTTCTCGGCGCGGATGGCGTCGTTCTTGGCGGCGACGGCGGCCTCGACCGAGGCCTGGAAGCTCGGGCTGTAGGTGATCGAGCTGAGCTGCAGGTCGGTGATCTGCAGGCCGAAGATGGTGCCCAGCGCCTCGCCGACGCCCTTCCTGATCGCGGTGGCGATCTGCTCGCGATTGGCCGAGATGTTGACCGTGTTCTCGGTCGAGAACACCTGGAGCACCCGGTCGGCGAGGATCGGCCTGATGTTGGCATTGATATCGACGTTGCCGGTGCGGCCCACGGTATAGAGCAGCTTGAGCACGGCCTCGCGCGGGATGCGATAGCTCATGCCGATGCCGACCTGCACCGGCTGGTTGTCGATCGTGTAGACGACCAAGTCGCTGAGCGCGAAGGTGTCAAGGCTGGTCTGCAGGGTGTCGACGGTGTCGATCCAGGGCAGCTTCATGTGCAGGCCGGGGCCGACCGGCTCGGTGGTGAGCACGGTGCCGAAGCGGCGCACGCCGGCCATCTCGGTCGGCTGCACGGTGTAGAAGCTGCCGGCGAGCGTGCCGAGCACGACGGCCGCCACCACGCCGGCGCCGATCGCCCCGGCCCCGAACCGCGACCGCGGCCCGGAACGCGGCAGCACGAGGCGCGGCCCCTGCCGCCAGGGTCCGGGATCGCCGGGATCGTCGAAGTTCGCCATGTCGGGTCGCCAATCCCCTGTGTCGCCACCTGCGCCGGGCGCAGGCGGCAGGCCATGCTCGCGGCACGCCCGCCACCTGAGGTGGCGGGCGGGCCAAGGAAGTTCAATCGCCGCCTGCATGGCGACGATGCAGCCTGCGTCTGCCCGGAGCGGCTCCGCCTGGATCGGCGGTGATCGGTGAGAAAACCATGACACGAGGCAGCTGCCACGAGAATTTATGCGTCATCTTGCTTGACGCCGTTCCAGTCGTGTCCGCAATGTTACAACGGTGACACACACCGTCTCGCTGCCTGAGGATCATGGCATGCAGCGGGACATACCCCGACATGGCGACGCTGCAGCGGCCTGTCGTGCTGCGTGCCCGTCGTGGTTGTTTCAAAAGGAAACCCGATGCCGCGTATCCCCAAGCACCGCCTGATCCTGTCGGCGGCGACCGCGCTGAGCGCGCTATCCGTGCTGTTGGCGGGCACGCCGGCGACGGCTGGCGACTCGATCGGCAGCCCGCTCGCACTCACGGTCTATCTGCCGATCAACAACCTGGCTGCGGCCGAAGCCGAGGCGCAGGCGATCCAGACGCCGGGCGCCCCCGAGTACCACAAGTTCCTGAGCGTCAAGGATTTCGTGGCCAAATACGCCGACAGCGATGCCCAGATCAGCGCGGTCGAGCAGGTGCTGGAGGGCCTCGGCTTCACCATCGGCACGGTCTACGCGAACCACCTGGCGATCGAGGTGACCAGCAGCGACACCGCTGCGTCGCAGGCGCTGGGTCTGTCGCTGAAGCAGGTCACGGTCGCCGGGCGGACCGGCGTCGTCTCGGACACGGCAATGCAAATCCCGGCCTCGCTCACCGGAATGATCCGCGGCATCGCCGGCGTCGACACGATCGCGCACGCTTATCCGCTGCACACCCAGGCGGCGCTGTCGACGCCAGCCGCGCACCACGCCGCGGGCACGCTGGTCGGCGGCACGCCGGGCAACTTCCTGCCGGCGGATTTCGAGCGCTTCTACGACGTCAAGCCGATCTACGCGCGCGGCATCAGCGGCGCAGGCAGCACGATCGGCATCGTGACCCTGAACACCTTCAGCCCCAAGGACGCCTACTCGTTCTGGAAGCAGATCGGGCTCAAGGTCAGCCAGACCCGCATCACCAGGATCGACGTGGATGGCGGGATCGAGGCCAAGGGCAACAATTCGGACGGCGAAGGCGAGACCGACCTCGACGTGGAGGAGTCCGGCGCGATCGCGCCCGGCGCCAACGTGCGGGTCTATATCGCGCCGAACGTGAGCAACGCGAACTTCATCAACGGCTTCGAGGCGGCGGCGTCCGAGAACATCGCCGACACCGTCTCATCAAGCTGGGGCGAGCCTGAGCTGACCTATTTCTACAACGTGGCGACACAGACGCCGTCCGAGACGTTTCAGCTGCAGGCGTTCCACGACGCGTTCCTGGAGATGGCGCTGCAGGGCCAGTCGCTGTTCATCGCCGCCGGCGACGCCGGCTCGTTCGACACGACGCGTGGCTGCCCCACCACCAGCGCCAACCCGCCGAGCGCAACCAACCCGGTCTGCAACGCGCCCTACGCGGTGGACCACCCGGCAAGCGATCCCCTGGTGACGGCCGCGGGTGGCACCACCGTTCCGTTCACCGCCGACATCGTCACGCCGACCGGCACGATCGTGCTCTCGGTGGCACAGGAACGGGCCTGGAGCTGGGAATACATCTACAAGCAGGCAGCGGTGCAGGGCTTCGGCTCAGTGATCGACAAGGCGGACGTCTTCTCGGTCGGCGGGGGCGGCGGCGTCAGCTCGTACTGGCCGATGCCCTCGTACCAGGGTGGCGTCGGCGGCATCACTGCGACGGTGCCGGACCAGGCATTCAAGGAGAATACCGGCGCGGGCAAGCAGCTTCAGGTGAAGCTGCCATCGAACTTCGCCGGCCGCAACATGCCTGACCTCTCGACCAACGCCGATCCGGAATCCGGCTACCAGACAATTTCGGAAGGCATGGTCGTGGCCGGCTACGGCGGCACCAGCTTCGTCGCCCCGCAGCTGAACGGCGTCAACGCGCTGTTCGTGCAGGCGCTCGGCGGTCGCACCGGGCAGCTGAACCCAGCGCTCTATCAGCTGGGCAACCTGGCCACGACGGACATCAGCGCCGGGAACAACTGGGGCTACAAGGCGGCAGGCGGCTACGACAATGCCGCAGGGATCGGCGTACTCGACGCCGCTACGCTGCTGCTGGGGCTGACGGCGCTGCAGGGCGGCATAAAGTAAGCCGGCCCAGCGGCGAGACGGCAAGGCTGTGCCCCCGGCCTGGGAGGAGGCATGATATCGGGCTGCGACTGCTGATCCACGCGTGCGGGCAGTGCCGCGACACTGACCTGTCGCGGCACTGCCCGCATCGATGGCGGGCCCGGCAGCGTCGGCAGCCAGGCCGCGGCTTGAGGCTGTTTGAAGCCGCGGCGTCTTGCGGCTGCTGCCGGGGTGAGCGCAGATTTCAGATAATGATCGACCTGGCCTATCCACCGCGCTCGGCCGACGACACGCTCTGGGCCGTGATGGCCTCCATGGGACGCAAGAGTCGGGTTGCCGAGGTGTTCGCCAGCCGCGCCGCGGCGCTCGCCGACCGCGCGTGGCGTGAGCAGCAGGTGCGCGCCTACGGGCAGTTCCTGCGCGGCTCGCGCCAGCCGCCACCGATCTACAGCGTAGCCCCGATCCGCCGCGCCGACCTGCCCAAGGCCTGGGTGCCACTGCCGGCGTTGGGATTCCTGCGTGGGCAGTTCTTCTGATACCTGCCGGGCTTGGGCATGAACGGTCAGGCAAGGAAGGCCAGAGGCTCTGCCTCTGGACTCCGCCAAAGGCTGAGCCTTTGGAATCCATTTGCTTAAGGAACGGCTTCCAGAGGCCTCAGGCCTTTGGGGGTCCGGGCGTGGCCCGTGCAAGGTACCGCTGGCCTGCTTGGGTCATTGAAATGCGGGTGGAGGGGGAGCCCAGCCTTGCTCCGCCTCCAGGTCAATGCTGAGGGCCGCTGGTATGACACGGTCGCTGCACGGTCAGCGGGTCTCGCTGGGTTGCGCTGTCCGAGGCGGCAGCCACAGTCAAATGGAGCATCGTGCGCGCAACGCTCGGTCCGGCCACCAGAACGAACCGGGAGCCTCCGGCGACGAGGTCGTGACCGACTATGTCCTGGCCCACCTCAGGATGAATGTTGCCGCAGCACGATCCCTGCAGGCGGCAATTAACGAAGCTTGATCCTGGCGAGCCCGTCGGGTCCGCCAGCCGGAACCAGCCCGGCAGCGCCGTCTTCCACACGTGACGGCGTCGTCCATCGTTGCTTGGCATCGCAACTGGGCGGCCCGAATCCCGGCGGGTCTGCCACCGCGAACCTCGGAGCGGCGCCCCGGCAAGGCCTGCGTCCTCGCACATACCCGCATGGCCCGGCGAGCCCTGATGTGGTACTGGCGAAACCAGCCGCCGCTCCCACCTGCACGGCACAGGCACGCCCAACAAGGAAGTTTTCATGTCGCTGTCGCACCAGCCCCAGCGGGACGACGCCGCTCTAGCCCAGCGCTCCCTCATCGCGGCGGCCAAGCCTTTCCAGGCACCGTCGCTGTCACGCAGTCTCTGGCAGTTCGCCTCCACCTTCACGGCCTTTGTCGCCACCAATGGTGCCATGTACGCGGCGCTGCACGTCTCGATCTGGCTTGCCTTGGCACTCGCAGTGCCGGCCGCCGGGCTGATGGTGCGGGTGTTCATCATTCAGCACGATTGCGGTCACGGCTCGTTCTTCCGCTCGCGCCGCCACAACGACCTGCTTGGCCGTTTCTGTAGCGCAGTTACCTTCACGCCATACACCTTCTGGCGCCGGCAGCATGCCAACCACCATGCGTGCTTCAACAACCTCGACCGCCGCGATCCGGGTCTCGACCTCTACTCTTCCTGCGCGACGCTGCAGGAGTACCAGTCGCTACCCCGCCTGCGCCGCCTGGTCTATCGAGCCTACCGCCATCCCGTCGTGACGCAGCTCCTGCTGCCACCACTGGTGTTCCTGGTACTGTATCGCGTGCCGTTCGATGCGCCTGCTTCGTGGAAACGTGAGCGCGCCAGCGTCTATCTTACCAACCTGACCATCGGCGGCGTACTGGGCGCGCTGGTCCTCGCATTCGGGTTCTGGCCGGTGGTGCTGGTGCAGCTGCCGATCGTGGCGCTCACGGCAATCATTGGCGTGTGGCTGTTCACGGTGCAGCACCGTTTCGAGGAGGCGCAGTGGATGCGCCAGGAACAATGGAGTCCGATCAACGCCGCCCTTGAGGGCAGCTCATACCTCAAGCTCCCACGGGTGCTGCAGTGGTTTACCGGCAATATCGGCTTCCACCACGTACACCACTTGGCAGCGCGCGTACCCAACTACCGCCTGCAAGAGTACCATGAGTCTCGTCCCGAGCTCGGCGCGGTGACCACGCTTACACTGTGGGATGCACTACTCGCGCCCTGCTACGCGCTCTGGGATGAAGAAAACGGCCGCATGGTGCGCTTTCCGGCCTAGGTCAGGTGTTCCCGCGCAGGTCAGGCCGGCAGGGCTCAGAGCCCGTTTGGAACGGTTCATGAGTGTATGCGCCTGAGCAGCAGGCTACCCATGGCGACGTAGATCATGCTTTTGGAGACATCGATGCGGCGTTCGTAGTCACGCACCAGGCGGCGCCAGCGGATCATCCAGCCGAAGGTGCGCTCCACGACCCAACGACGAGGCAGCACCCTGAACCCTGGCTCGCCGGTGATGCGCTTGATAATGGCGATGGTGAAGTCCAGGAACGCTGCCTTGTCCATCAGCTTGCCCCGGTCGTAGGCGCCGTCGGCGAAGAAGTGCTTCAGCCACGGCCAGCGTCTCCTGATCGCGTCGAGGATATGCTGGGCACCAGCACTGTCGGAGATGTCGGCCGTCGTCAGGTTGACCATCAGCAGCCGACCGTCCGTGTCCACGGCGATGTGCCGCTTGGGCTCCAGGCCGCACGATTGAGCACGCGGTGGAAGTTCACGAACCGCCGTTCGCGGGCGAGCCCAGAGATCCGCAGCAGGCTCGTCACGGTGCGCTTTCCCGGCGCCAGGATCGCGCCCAGCAGCAGCACCTCGGCATGGTGCCAGCTGCGCTGGAAAAACAGCGGCGCGAAGTTCAGGATCACCAAGGCAAAGCGGGACGGCAGTCGAAGCATGGCGGCGTCTCTTGGCGGGGACACGCAAGCCTAACCAGTCACCCGATTTGCCGCCTACAGCTGCTTCAAATGGCCAAAGTCGAGCTTATACTAGGCTCTGTCGTGTCCTGGGGCGTGGTGTAGGAGGTTGCTGAGGGATCAGCAGCCATCGCGG
>CAXSEF010000074.1:6839-16224 GCA_964236535.1 uncultured Acetobacteraceae bacterium | reverse complement strand
CCGGCCGATGCCCGAGCCCGCCGATACCCGCCCTCTGGAAACCATTTTTTCCAGCCCTGCGCCATGCGAAGCCCCGGCCTCGCCGCCTCTCGCGTTGACACCCTCCCGCCGCTCCCCGAAGACAACGTGGTGCCCAGCCCCGCGACCGCGCCACCTGTCCTGCCCCGCTGGCGGCGCGCCCTGCTGGGCGCCCTGGTGGCCGCGCTGGCGACGGCCCCGGCGCGCGCCGCCGAGCCGCGCGACGCCAGCGTCCGCACCAGCGACGGGGTGCGGCTGCACCTGCTGGTCGCGGGTCCGGATGACGGGCGTGGCGACGCCACGACGGTGGTGCTGGTGCCGGGGTGGACCATGCCGGCCTGGATCTGGGGCGGGCAGATCGCGGCGCTGTCGGCGCACCACCGCGTGGTGGCGCTCGACCCGCGCGGCCAGGGCGAGAGCGACGCGCCGGAGTGGGGCTACACGGCGGAGCGGCGCGGGCAGGACATCGCCGAGCTGATCGCGACGCTGGGGCCGGCGCCGGTGCTGCTGGTGGGCTGGTCGCTGGGGGTGCTGGACAGCCTCGCCTACGTGGGGAGCAACGGCGACGCACGGCTGGCCGGGCTGGTGCTGGTCGACAACTCGGTGGGCGAGACGCCGGCGCCGCCGCCCCGGCGCGGTCCGGCGCAGCGGCGCGCCCGGCCGGCCGACCGGGCGGCCTCCATGGCCGGGTTCGTGCGCTCGATGTTCCGCAGCCCGGTCGATCCGGCGATGCTGGACCGGCTGACCGAGGCGGCGCTGCGCACGCCCCCGGACGCCGCGGCGGCGCTGCTGCGCTACGACGAGCCGCGCGAGTACTGGAAGGCGGCGCTGCTGTCGGTGCACCGGCCGGTGCTCTACGCGGTGACGCCGCGGCTGGCGGCGCAGGCGGACAGCCTCGCGGCGGACGACCCCTGGGCGCGCACCGCGCTGTTCCCCGACGCCGGGCACGCGCTGTTCGTCGACGACCCGGCGCGGTTCGACCGGGTGATGGAGGAGTTCATGGCGCGCGCGGTGTGGCCCGCGGACGCCGCCGCCCGGCCCGCGCGATGAGCGCCGGCCCCGACCGGCAGGCCGCCGCCCGGACGGTGCCGCGCCCGGCCGCGCCGCAGCGGCTGGCGGCGCTGTTCCTGGTCTCTGCGGCCTCGGTCGGCTACGAGATCGCGCTCACCCGCTACTTCGCGGTCTCCGGCTGGTCCGAGTACGGCTACTGGGTGATCTCGATCGTGATGGCGGGGTTCGCGCTGAGCGGGGTGGCGCTGTCGCTGGTGCGGCCGTGGGCGATGCGGCGGGGTGCGGCGCTGCTGCGCTGGCTGCCGGTGGCGATGCTGGCGGCGGCGGCGCTGGGCTTCCACTTCACGGCGGCCAACCCGTTCAATCCGCTGCAGCTGCAGAACCCGGCCACCTGGCTGCCGCAGCTCGGCAACATCGCGATGTACTACGCCGCGCTGCTGCCGTTCTTCTTCCTGGCCGGGCTGTTCGTGGGGCTGTGCTTCGTCCTCGACGAGCGGCGCATCGGGCTGGTCTACGGCTTCGACCTGACCGGGGCCGGCGCAGGCGCGGCGCTGGTGCTGGGGCTGATGTGGGTGGTCCACCCGTTCCACCTGGTGGCCGTGCTGCTGCTGCCGCTGGCGGGTGCCGCACTGCTCGCGTCGCGGCCCCGGCGCTCGGCTGCCGCGGCGGGCGCCGTGCTGCTCGCGGCGGAGTCGCTGCTGCTGCTGGCCAGCCCCGCGCGCTACAACGAGTTCAAGGCGATCTACCCGCCGCTGCACGTGCAGGGCAGCCGGGTGGTGGCCGAGGCGACGAGCCCGCGCGGCGCCTACGCGCTGCTCGACGACTTCACCGAGCGGGTGGACGACGACCTGTCCAACGACGCAGGCCTGCTCGGGCTGCCGGGGCCGCCCGCGACCTACGGGCTGTATCGCGACGGGGTGCGGGTGGCCGGGCTGCCGCGGCCGGGCGGGCTCGACGTGGGCTACGCGGCGGCGGGGCTGGACGCGCTGCCCTATGCGCTGCTGCACCGGCCCGACGTGCTGCTGGTGGGCGCCTCGGGCGGGTTCCGGGCGCAGGCCGCGCTGGCGCTCGGCGCGGGGCACGTCACCGCGATCGAGACCGACCCGGTGCTGCTGGGCGCGGCGCGGCACGGCCTCGGGCCGTCGCCGGCGCTGCCCGCCTCGCCCGCGCTGGTGCTGAGCGGGGCGGGGCCGCTGGCGATGGCCCGCCTGGCCGCGGTCCCGGGCGGGCGCTACGACCTGGTCGACATCTCGGCCGACATCCTCGACGCGTCCGAGGGCGCGGAGGCGGCGTTCACGGTCGAGGCGCTGGCGGCCGACCTGCGGGCGCTGCGACCGGGCGGGCTGCTGTCGGTCCCGGTCTCGATCCGCGACCTGCCGGCCTACGCGCTGCGCGGCATCGGCGCCGCCCGCGCCGCACTGCTGGCGACCGGCGCCGCCGCGCCGGCGCTCGACGTCGCGGTGGTGCGCTCGGCGTGGAACGTGCGCATCCTGGTCAGCCCGGACGGGTTCGCGGCCCCGGCGCTGGCCGCGCTGCGGCAGTTCTGCGACCAGCGCTCGTTCGACGTGTCGTATCTGCCGGGCCCCGACGTCGGCACCGCCGCGGGAGTCGAGCCGCGCGGCGAGATCTACAACGACCTGCCCCCGGTGTCGTTCGAGGCGGGCACCGTGAGCACGCAGGACGGGCCGCAGGACGCGATCGCCGACGAGGCCGCCCTCGTGCTGGACGGGCGGCCCACCCTGTCCGGGCAGGCGTTCGACCTGCGCCCGCCCACGCTCGACCGCCCGTTCGCCTGGGACATCCTGCGGCTGTGGCACCTGCCCACCGTGCTGCGCCGGCTGGAGCTGCTGCCGCAGGCCGAGATCGGCCAGCTGGTCAACGTCGCGGTGCTGCTCCAGGCCGGCGTGCTGGCGGCCCTGGTGCTGCTGGTGCCGGCGCTGTTCGCAGGCCGCATCCGCGGGCAGGGCAGGGTGCTGGCGCCCGCCGTCACCTTCGCCTGCCTGGGACTGGGCTTCCTGTTCATCGAGATCGACCTGATCGGCCGCGCCGGGCTCTACCTGGAGGACCGCACCAGCGCGTTCGCCGTGGTGCTGACCGGCATGCTGGTGTTCTCGGGCGTCGGCAGCCTGGCGGCAGGGCGGATGGCGCGGCCGCTGGCCTGGGCCGGACCGGTGATCCTGGGCTGGTGCGTGGCGGCCTGGGCGTGGCTGCAGCCGCTGATGGTGGCAACGCTCGACCTGCCCTGGGGTCTGCGGGTGGCGCTGGTGCTGGCGGTGCTGGCGCCGGTCTCGGTGGCGCTGGGGGTGCCGTTCCCCGCGGCGCTGTCGCGCGGCGGCCGCGGCCGGCCCGGCGAGGCAGGAAGCGGCGCGCCGGGCCCCGGCTTCCTGCCCTGGGCGTGGGCGCTGAACGGCGCGTTCTCGGTGGTGGCGACGCCGCTCGCCAACCTGCTGGCGATCCGTTCCGGCTATGGCGCGGTGTTGCTGTGCGCGGCTTTCCTGTATGGGGCGGCACTGCTGAGTTTCTCCCGGATGCCAAGGACCGCCGCATGGCAGACCCTGCCGACCTGACACCCCGCCCCGCCCCGCCATCGCCGGCGCCATCGCCGCTGCTGCCGGCCCTGCTTGCGCCCACCCCGCCGTCGCCCACCCCGCAATCGCCCGTTCTGCGGTCGCCCGTGCTGCGGTCGCCCGTGCTGGCGCGTCGGGCGGCGCTGCTGGGACTGCCGCTGCTCGGCGTGCTCGGCGGACGTCGCAGCTCGGCCGCGCCGCTGAGCGCCGAGTCCTGGACCCGCGAGGCGTTCAACACGGCGATGCACCGCTCCGGCCGGCCGATCGAGCAGAGCGCCGCCGACTTCGAGGCGATCCAGGCGCGCCGCGCCGCCTACCTGGCCCGCATCGAGCAGTACCTCAGGCAGCGCTTCGGCGCGGCCGACCCCGCGGTGATGGCGGCGTTCCGCACCGTGCCGCGCGAGTATTTCCACTACAACTACGCCGAGCACCGCGCGACGCCGGGCGATGCCTACGAGGCCGAGCCCAAGCCGTGGGCGCTGGGTTACGGCTCGGCGCTGTCGGACTATCTCGGCCAGGCCTACATGACGCAGGTCTGCAAGCCGCAGCCCGGCGACGTCACGCTCGAGATCGGCACCGGCAGCGGCTTCCAGAGCTCGCTGCTGTCGCGCATCGTGCAGCGCGCCCACTCGATCGAGATCATCGAGCCGCTCGGCCACGCGGTGGACAGGATCTTCGCCCCGCTGGGCTACGACAACGTCGAGGGCCGGGTCGGCGACGGCTACTTCGGCTGGCCGGAGGTCAAGGGCGGGTTCGACATCATCATCGTCACCTGCGCCGCGCAGTACGCGCCGCCGGAGCTGTTCCGCCAGCTCAAGCCCGGCGGCCGCATGGTCATCCCGATCGGCCAGCCGTTCAAGCGCGGCCAGGTGCTCTACGTCTACACCAAGGACGAGCAGGGCAAGGTGCACTCGCGGCGCGACGTCGGCGTGTTCTTCATCCCGATGACCGGGACGATGATGGACAAGCCGCGGCCCGCCGACGCGGTGGTCAGCGTGCACGACACGGCGCCCGAGGCTGCGGCGCCGCCGGCCGATCCGAAGCCCTGAGCGGCCGGGCAGGCAGGACCCGCCTCGCCCCGGCGGGGCTTGCCACGCGGCCGCCGGCGGGGCAGAGCCAGCGCGCACCCTTGCGGGACCCCGATGACCCGACGCTGCTACATCACCACGCCGATCTACTACGTCAACGGCGCGCCGCACATCGGCCATGCCTACACCTCGATCGCCGCCGACGTGCTGGCCCGCTGGCACCGGCTCGACGGCGCGGACGTGTTCTTCCTCACCGGCACCGACGAGCACGGCCAGAAGGTCGAGCGCGCCGCGGAGGCGGCAGGCGTCGCCCCGCAGGTGTTCGCCGACCGGGTCGCCGCGGATTTCCGCGACATGGCCGACCGCATGGACGTCTCGTACGACGCCTTCATCCGCACCACGGACCCGTCGCACAAGGCCGGCGTGCAGGCGCTGTGGCGCCGCCTCGCGGAGGCGGGCGACATCTATCTCGGCCACTACGAGGGCTGGTACGCGGTGCGCGACGAGGCGTTCTACGGCGAGGACGAGCTGGTCACCCGCGCCGACGGCACCCGCGTCGCCCCCTCCGGCGCCCCGGTGTCGCTGGTGCGCGAGCCGTCGTACTTCTTCCGGCTCTCGGCCTGGACCGCACGCCTGCTCGCCTTCCACGAGGCGCACCCCGACTTCCTCGCCCCGCTCTCGGCCCGCAACGAGGTGCTGAGCTTCCTGCGCGGCGGCCTGCACGACCTGTCGATCAGCCGCACCAGCTTCCGCTGGGGCACCGAGGTGCCGGGCGACCCGGAACACGTCGTCTACGTCTGGCTCGACGCGCTCGCCAACTACCTGACCGCACTCGGCTACCCGGAGCACGACGCGGCGCGCCGGGCGTTCTGGCCGGCCTCCCTGCACGTGGTGGGCAAGGAGATCGTGCGCTTCCACGCGATCTACTGGCCGGCCTTCCTGATGGCGGCGGGGCTCGAGCCGCCGGCCCGCATCTACGCCCATGGCTGGTGGACGGTCGAGGGCGAGAAGATGAGCAAGTCGGTCGGCAACGTGGTCGACCCGCGTAGCCTCGCCGTCGAGTTCGGCCTCGACCCGTTGCGCTACTTCCTGCTGCGCGAGAAGCCGTTCGGCGCCGACGGCGACTTCAGCCGGCGCGCGCTGATCAGCCGGATGAACGTCGACCTGGCCAACGACCTCGGCAACCTGGCACAGCGCTCGCTGTCGCTGATCGCCAGGAACTGCGGCGGCCTGCTGCCGGCGCAGGGCGACGCCGGCAACGCCGAGGACGCGGAGATGCTGGGCCTGGCGGCGGCGCTGCCCGGGCTGCTGCGCGCCCAGCTCGGGCGGCAGGCGCCGCACGAGGCGCTGGAGGAGGTGTGGCGGGTGGTGCGCGCCGCCAACGGCTACATCGACCGCCAGGCGCCCTGGGCGCTGCGCAAAACCGACCTCGCGCGCATGGGCGAGGTGCTGCGGGTGCTGGCCGACGTGCTGCGCGCCATGGCCACGGTGCTGCAGCCGTTCATGCCCGGCAGCATGGCGCGGCTGCTCGACCAGCTCGGCGTCGGGCCGGACGCGCGCAGCCTCGCCGCGCTGGACACCGCAGTCGCCGACGCGACCAGGCTGCCGGCGCCGCAGGGCCTGTTCCCGCGCTACGTCGAGCCGGCGGGCTGACATGGCAAGGCAAGCAAGGCCAGAGGCTCTGCCTCTGGACTCCGCCAAAGGCCAAGCCTTCGGAACCCACTTGCTTGACAGACGGGTTGCCAAAGGCCTCGGGCCTTTGGCGGGTCTGGGCGGAGCCCAGCCTTGCTTCGCTCGCGGACCCAGGGATCAGAGCCGTTGACCCTGGTAGATTCCCACTGCCACCTCGACGCGCTGGCGCCGGACGAGCTGGCCGGCGTGCTCGCGCGCGCCGCCGCCGCCGGCGTCGCCGAGATGGTGTGCATCGGCACGAAGCTGTCGCAGACCGCGGCGCTGCTGCGGCTGGCCGAGACCCATCCGGAGCTGTGGTGCACCGTCGGCGTGCACCCCCATCACGCCGGCGAGGAGGGCCCGGTGCCCGAGCCGGCGGCGCTGGCGGCGCTGGCGCGGCATCCGCGGGTGATCGGCATCGGCGAGTCGGGCCTCGACTACTTCCACGAGCTCGCCCCGCGCGACGTGCAGGCGGCAAGCTTCCGCGCCCACATCCGTGCCGCGCGGCTGGCACGGGTGCCGCTGGTGATCCACGCCCGCGACGCCGACGACGACATCGCCGCGATCCTGCGCGAGGAGTGCGCGCCCGCGCCGGACGCGGGTCCGGGCGACCGCGCGGCGGCCGGGCAGGGGCCGGCGCCGCTCGCGTTCGTGCTGCACTGCTTCAGCTCCGGCGCGGGCCTGGCCGAGGCGGGGCTGGCGCTCGGCGGCTACGTCAGCCTGTCCGGCATGCTGACCTTCCCGCGCTCGGCCGCGCTGCGCGACATCGCCCGCGGCCTGCCGCTCGACCGGCTGCTGGTGGAAACCGACTCGCCGTTCCTCGCCCCGGTGCCGCATCGCGGCCGGCGCAACGAGCCGGCCTGGGTCGCGGACACGGCGCGGCTGCTGGCGGAGCTGCGCGGCCTCACCCTCGACGAGCTGGGCCAGGTCACGACCGCGAACTTCCGCCGCCTGTTCCGCAAGGCCGCATGAGCGCCGCAGCCGGCCGGGCACCCGGCTGCCGCCGCGCGCGCGAGATCGGACGGGCGACCCGACGCGCCAGCCGGGCCGCGACCGGGTGCGCGGACGGCGCCCGGCAGCACGCCAGGCGAACCGCGACGCCACCCGATCCGGATACGCAACGATGCGGGTGACGCTGCTGGGCTGCGGCGGCTCGGCCGGCGTGCCGCAGCTGGGCGGCGCGGACGGCCGCGGCGACTGGGGCGCCTGCGACCGCGCCGAGCCGCGCAATCGCCGCACCCGCTCCTCGATCGTCGTCGAGACGGACGGCCGCCGCCTGCTGGTCGACAGCGGGCCCGACCTGCGCGAACAGCTGCTGGCGTGCGGGATCGCCGCGATCGACGCGGTGCTGTTCACCCACGCCCACGCCGACCACGTGATGGGGCTCGACGATTTGCGCATCATCAACCGGCTGATCGGCCGGCCGCTCGACGTCTACGCCACCCGGACGACGCTCGACGAGCTGCTGATGCGGTTCGGCTACGTGTTCCGCCCGTGGAAGCCGCCCGGCTTCTACCGCGCCGTGCTGGTACCGCACGCGGTCGAGCCGGGTCGCGACGTGAGCATCGGCGGCACTGCGGTGCGGCTGATCGACCAGGACCACCGGGTGATGCGCACGCTGGGGTTGCGGATCGGCGGCTTCGGCTACTCGACCGACGTGGCGGTGCTGGACGACGCGGGTTTCACGGCGCTGCAGGGCGTGGACACCTGGGTGGTCGGCTGCTTCCAGCGGCAGAGCCACAGCACGCACGCCAGCGTGTCGCTTGCGGTCGAGTGGGCACGGCGGGTCGGCGCGCGGCGGACCGTGCTGACGCACATGGGCTACGACCTGGACTGGGCGTGGCTGCAGGCGAACCTGCCCGCCGGCATCGAACCCGGCCATGACGGCATGGTGCTCGACATCCCGTGACGAATTCGCGTCCGGTCCGGCCGCCGCAGTCGAGGCCGCACGACTCCGGGCACCGCGGCATCGACGCCACCGGCCCCGGAGGTTCCAGCCTCCGTTATTTGCATAATAACCATTCTGCGACTTTACCATGAGCCAAGGTGACGCCATGACGACTCCCGCACAGGTTGAGCTGCAAGCCCTGCTCGGCGTGATGGCCGCGCTGCGCGATCCCGACCACGGCTGCCCCTGGGACCGGCAGCAGACCTTCGCCACCATCGCCCCCTACACCATCGACGAGGCCTACGAGGTCGCCGACGCGATCGCCCACAGAGACTGGCCGGCGTTGGCCGACGAGCTCGGCGACCTGCTGTTCCAGGTGGTGTACCATGCCCGCCTGGCCGAGGAAGCCGGCCTGTTCGCCTTTGCCGACGTGGCCGCCGCGATCGCCGGCAAGATGCGCCGTCGCCACCCGCACGTCTTCCCTCCGGACATCGCCCCACGCGTCGCCGCCTCGGACGCCGACACCGTCCACGCCGCCGTCGCGTCGCCGCGGCAGCAACCCGCCGCCGCGGTGCGACCGCCTGCAGCGCCCGAATCCGCAGCCTCGTCGGGCGACGAGACCGCGCGCCAGGCAGCCGCCTGGGAAGCCGCGAAGGCCCGCGAGCGCGCCGCCGCAGCCGTCGCAGGCCGCACCCCGCCCGCCGCCATCCTGGCCGACATCCCGCCCGCCCTGCCTGCCCTGTCCCGCGCTGCCCGGATCACCCGCCGCGTCGCCGCCGTGGGCTTCGACTGGCCGGATGCGCCTGCCGTCCTGGACCGTCTCGCCGAGGAGATCGCCGAACTGCGCGCCGAGCTGGCCGCCGCGGACCCGGCGCGGCTGGCCGACGAGCTGGGCGACATGCTGTTCGTCACCGCCAACCTAGCCCGCAAGCTCGCGCTCGACGCCGAGACCTGCCTCAGGCAGGCCAACGCCAAGTTCACCCGGCGCTTCACCGCGGTCGAGGCCCGGCTCGCCGCCGCGGGATCGACGCCCGCCGAAGCCGGCCTGGCCGGGATGGAAGCCGCCTGGCAGCAGGTCAAGGCCGCCGAACGCGCCGGGCCCGCGGCCCCCGCCAGCTGAGCACGTCGCCGGCTGAGCACGTCACCGGCTGAGCACGTCGCCGGCTGAGCACGTCACCGGGGGAGGCGGCGGCCGCGGCCCC
>CAXSEF010000074.1:0-6739 GCA_964236535.1 uncultured Acetobacteraceae bacterium | reverse complement strand
GCTGAGCACGTCGCCGGCTGAGCACGTCACCGGGGGAGGCGGCGGCCGCGGCCCCTGCCGACCCAGCCCCCCCTGCCGCGCCGCGCTTACCCCTCCAGCAGGCACTCCCGCAGCGCCTGCCAGCTGTCGCGGTCCGGCGCGCAGATCAGCCCGCCCCCGAGATCACCCGGCGCATAGGCGCTGCCGTCGAACCGCGCGGACCAGCCGCCCGCCTCGCGGTGCAGCAGCCATCCCGGCAGGTGGTCCCACGGCATCAGCCGGTTGAACATCAGGTAGTGCCAGTGCCCGGCCGCCAGTGCGCGATACTCGTGCGCGGCGCAGCGGTAGTCCCAGCTCGACGCCACCCGAGGCAGGTTGCGCAGCACGGCGTCGCGCCGGGCCGTCGGCATGTAGCGCCACGACACCGCGCCCTGCATGTGCCGCGGCGCCACCGGCGCCGCCACGCGCAGGTCGACCCGCACCCCGTCCGGCGACTCGCTCCACGCACCCTCGCCGCGCACCGCGATCGAGCTGTCGTCGACCACCGGATCGTGGATCACGCTGGCCACCACCTCGCCGCGCACCACGGCCGCCACCATCACCCCGAACAGCGGCAGGCCGGCGCAGTAGTTCGCGGTGCCGTCGATCGGGTCCACCACGAAGGCCAGCTCGGCGTCGGCCAGGCGCGACAGCAGCGACGGGTCCGCCGACGCCGCCTCCTCGCCGACCACGACGCAGCCCGGGAACAGCCGCGCCAGCCCCGTGCTGATCAGCGCCTCGGCCGCCTCGTCGGCGGCGGTGACGAAGTCCGTGGGCCCCGACTTGGTGCGGATCAGCTCGGGCGTGAGCCGGCGGAACCGCGGCATGATCTCGGCGCGTGCCGCGGCGCGGACCAGCTGCACCACCTCTCCGGCATCGCGCACCGACAGCATCATGGCCGCTCGAACCGCGCGCGGTCGGCCGGCAGCAGCCGCACCGACACCTGCACCCCGTCCTCGCCGTCGACCCGGGTCAGCACCTCGCCGTGGTCGTACAGCCAGGCCAGCCGCGCGCCGTCGGCCGGATCGAGCGCGTAGTCGATATGCTCCATCCCGCCAGCGACGCGCGCATCGATCGCCGCCTGCAGCGCGCCGCACCCGGCACCGGTCAGCGACGACACCGCGACGCTGCCCGCACGCACCGGCACCGCGGCCACGCCGCCGAGCAGGTCGGCCTTGTTCATCACCTCGATCGTCCGCTCCGGCCACGCGGCATCGAGCGTGCCGTCCTTCGCCATGCCGTCGAGCACCGCCAGCACGTCCGCGCGCTGCGCCAGCGTGTCCGGGTGCGCCGCGTCGCGCACGTGCAGGATGACGTCGGCCTGGGCCACCTCCTCCAGCGTGGCGCGGAATGCCGCGACCAGCTCCGTCGGCAGCTCGGAAATAAATCCTACGGTGTCGGACAGGATGACCTTCCGGCCGGCCGGCAGCGCCAGCAGCCGCATCGTCGGGTCCAGCGTGGCGAACAGCTGGTCCTTCGCCGCGACGCTGGCGCCGGTCAGCGTGTTGAACAGCGTCGACTTCCCGGCATTGGTATAGCCGACCAGCGCCACCACCGGGAACGGCACCCGGCTGCGCGCCGCGCGATGCAGGCCGCGCGTCCGCCGCACCTGCTCCAGGTCCTTCCTGAGCCGCACGATGCGGTCGCCGATCAGACGCCGGTCCGCCTCGATCTGCGTCTCGCCAGGACCGCCTAGGAATCCGAACCCACCACGCTGCCGCTCCAGGTGGGTCCACGACCGCACCAGTCGCGAGCGCTGGTAGTCGAGATGCGCCAGCTCGACCTGCAGCGAACCCTCGCGGGTGACCGCGCGCTCGCCGAAGATGTCGAGGATCAGCCCGGTGCGGTCGATCACCTTGCGCTCCCAGCCGCGCTCCAGGTTGCGCTGCTGCACCGGCGACAGCAGCGCGTCGATCACCACGACGGCCACCTCCGCCGCCTCCAGCAGCCGCCCCTGCGCCTCCATCTGCCCCGGCCCGATCAGCGTCGCCGGCCGGCGCCCGCGCAGCGGCACTATCGCGGTGTGCACCACGACCAGGCCGATCGAGGCGGCCAGTCCCACCGCCTCGGCCAGCCGCGCTTCCGCGGCCCGGCCGCCGTCGCGCAGGTCCGGCTTGTCCCATGGCAGGATGATCGCGGCACGGGTGGGCGTGCCCGACCCGTCAGTCCTGTCCGGCAGGACTCATCTCCCGGCTGGGAATCGACAGCGTCTCGCGCCCCATCGCCAGCGGCCCCGGCGACCCGGTCGCCTGGCCCTCCGCCTTGATCCCATCGAACAGGCTGATCGGCGCGCCCGGCATCACCGTGCTGATGGCGTGCTTGTAGACCAGCTGCGTGTGCCCGTCCCGCCGCAGCAGGACCGAGAAGTTGTCGAACCAGGTGATGATGCCCTGGAGCTTCACCCCGTTGACGAGAAACACGGTGACCGGCGTCTTGCTCTTGCGCACGTGGTTCAGGAAGACATCCTGCACGTTCTGCGTCTTTTCAGTGGCCACGGACGATGTCCTTCTTCTTGCTTTTGGCTTCTTGCTTTCGGCATCGTCCGGGCGCCACGCTTCGCAGCTTCTGGGCGCCACCTTCAGTGTCGCACGCTCATGAACACGCTGGCATGCGGCAACCGCCGCCACACAGCCGACCGACACTGTGCACGCAGCCGTCGCCCGCGCAAGCCATTGTGCGGCGCACCAAAGGCGATCACGGGATTGCGTGCAGCCGGCGGACGAAAAGCCCGCAAGGACGGGGTCTTGCCGGGCCCGCCGGCAGGCGGCGTCGTCCGGCGACGTCGCCTCGGGCATCCGGCACCACGCCCGCAGATGTGCCCGGCATTCTCGTCATGCGCAGCGCCGCGCGGTTCGGCTCCCCGCGGTTGCAGGGCAGAGCCGCCGCGCCTTCCCTACCCGGCGGCCGCTGCCCGGTCCTCGGAGTTGACCCCCAGCTGCTTGAGCTTGCGGTGCAGCGCGCTGCGCTCCATGCACACGAATCCCGCGGTCCGGCTGATGTTGCCGCCGAACCGCAGCAGCTGCGCCTGCAGGTACTGCGTCTCGAACAGGTCGCGCGCCTCGCGCAGCGGCAGCGCCATGATGTCCGCCGTCGGATCGAAGTTCAGCAGCGCCGGCGCACCCTGGCCGATCTCGGGCGGCAGCATCTCGGCGCGGATCGCCTCGCTGCCCGGCGCCATGATCAGCAGCCAGTCCATCAGGTTGCGCAGCTGGCGCACGTTGCCGGGCCACACGTAGGACTGCAGCGCCGTCATCGCGTCGGCCGACAGGTCGCGCCCCGGGATGCCCGAGCTCTCCGCCGAGCGCGTCAGGAACCGCCGCGCCAGCTCCGGGATGTCGTCGCGCCGCTCGCGCAGGCTGGGAACCCGCAGCGGCACCACGGCGAGCCGGTAGTACAGGTCCTCGCGGAACCGCCCGGCGCCGATCTCGACCTGCAGGTCGCGGTTGGTGGTCGCCAGCACGCGAACGTCGACCTTGACCCTGCTGCTGCCGCCGATGCGCTCGAACGTCTGGTCCTGCAGCGCGCGCACGATCTTGCCCTGCGTCTCCAGCGGCATGTCGGAGATCTCGTCGAGCAGCAGCGTCCCGCCATGCGCGCGCTCGAGCACCCCGGTGCGCCGCGGCAGGCTCGCGCTGTCGGTCCCCGCCTCGATGCCGAACAGCTCCTCCTCGAACCGGGCCGGGTTGAGCGTGGCGCAGTTCAGCGTGACGAACGGACCCTCGGCACGGCGCGACCGGGTGTGGATCATCCGCGCCGCGACGTCCTTGCCGGCGCCCGCCGGCCCCGAGATCAGCACCCGCGAGCCGGTCGGCGCCACCCGCTCGATCGCCGCGCGCAGCCCGTTGATCGAGGCGCTCTCGCCGGTCAGCTCCGCCTCCGCGCCCACCCGCAGCCGCAGCTCGGCATTCTCCGCCAGCAGCCGGGCCGCCTGCAGCGCCCGGCGCACGATCAGCAGCAGCCGATCCGACTTGAACGGCTTCTCGATGAAGTCGTAGGCGCCGTGATGGATCGCAGCCACCGCGGTCTCGATGGTGCCGTGCCCGGAGATCATCACCGCCGGCACCACCGGCTGCTCGCTGTGCAGCGCCTGCAGGATGCCCAGGCCGTCGAGCCGGCTGCCCTGCAGCCAGATGTCGAGGATCACCAGCGACGGCCGCCGCGCCCGGAACGCCGCGATCGCCGAGTCGGCGTCCGCCGCCTGCCGGGTCTCGTAGCCTTCGTCGCGCAGGATGCCCTCGATCAGCATGCGGATGTCCGGCTCGTCGTCAACGATCAGGATCTCATGCGCCATCGCCGTCTTCCTCCAGGCCAGTGCCGAAGCCGGGGATGCCGGCGACAGGAAGATGCAGGGCGGCCACCGCCCCTGGTCCGTCCGTCCGGTCATGCAGCGTCACCGAGCCGCCATGGTCCTCCATGATCTTCTTGACGATGGCAAGCCCAAGCCCGGTGCCCTTCGGCTTGTGCGTGACGTAGGGCTCGGTCAGTCGGGTGCGATCCTGGACCGGCAGTCCCACGCCGTCGTCGCTGACCGCGATCCTCACCTCGCCGGCCTCCACACTCACCCGCAGCGAGATCCGCCCGCCCGCCGGGCCTCCCGCCCCCATGCCCGGCCCTGGCCCCATGCCCGGTCCTGGCCCCGTGCCCGGCGCCGACTCCGCAGGCGACCCCTCGGCCGCCGCCGGGCGCATCGCAACCGCGTCGGCCGCGTTCTGCAGCAGGTTGGTCAGCGCCTGGCCAAGCAGCCGCCGGTCGCACGGCGCCAGCGGCCCGCACGCCGGGATGTCCGCTTCCCAGCCCAGCTCCGGACGCGCCGCGCGCTGCAGGATCACCGCCTCGCGCGCCACCCGGCCCACGTCCTCCACCCGGATCACCGGCTGCGGCATCCGGGCGAACGCCGAGAACTCGTCGACCATGCGGCCGATCTCGCCCACCTGGCGCACGATGGTGTCGGCGCACTGGATGAACGTCTCGGGATCGGAGGTGATCTCGCGCGCGAAGCGCCGTTTCAGCCGCTCGGCGGAAAGCTGGATCGGCGTCAGCGGGTTCTTGATCTCGTGCGCGATGCGCCGCGCCACGTCCGCCCACGCCGCCTTGCGCTGTGCGGACTGCAGCTCGGTGATGTCGTCGAACGTCACCACGTAGCCCTCCGGCCGCCCCGCCTTCATCTCCGACCCGATCCGCACCAGCAGCGTCCGCCGGCGCATCTCGGGCCCGATCTGCAGCTCCCGCGTCCGGTTGCGCTCGGGCGACTGCGCGGTCAGATCCAGCAGCTCGGCGAACGGTGGCGCCAGGTCGGCCAGACGCTGCCCGGTCGCCGCCAGCAGATCCACGCCGAGCAGCTCCGCCGCCGCCGGGTTAGGAAGTTCGACCCGACCTTCGGCATCCAGTCCTATGACGCCGGCCGACACTCCCGACAGCACCGTCTCGGTGAACCGCCGCCGCTCGTCGATCTGCCGATACGCCTCCATCAGCTCGCCGCGCTGCCCGGCCAGCTGCCCGGTCATCCGGTTGAACGCCCGGCTCAGCCCGGCCAGCTCGTCGTCGCTGTTCGCCTCCGGCACCCGGACCGCGAGGTCGCCGGAGCGCACCCGCTCCGCCGCCGCGATCAGCCGCCCCACCGGCCGCGCGATCTGGTTGGCCAGCACCAGCCCGATCAGCACCGCCGCCGACAGCACCAGCAGCGCCACCAGCGCGAAGATCAGCACGAAGTTGATCTGCAGCCCCGAGCGGTTCTGGTCCAGCCGCTCGTACTCCGCCACCGCCCCCTCGGCGCGGTGCATATGCTCGAGGATGCGCGGGTCGATCGCGCGCCCCAGCAGCAGCATCAGCGGCGGCGTGGTGTTGAGCTGCACCACCGCGCGCACCTCGTTGTCGTCCGCGCTGCCCAGCACCGCCACGTCGCCGCCCGCCGCCGCCTGGTCCGCCGCCTGCGGCACGCTGCGCACGTCGAGGTCCGGGTGGATGCCGCTCGCCGCCACCATCTGCCCCGAGCTCGGCTCGTATACCGCCGCCTCGTCCAGCCCGCGCATCGCGGTCTGGCTCACCAGCAGGGTCTCGAGCGCCTGCGGGTTGCCGCCCATCGTCCGCCCGGCATCCTGGATGTCCTGCGCCATCCCCAGCGCGTCGGCGCGGATGTTGTCGCGGTGCTCCTGCAGGTAGCCCTGCGACGCCTGCATGCTCTCCTCCAGGGCGGTCCTCACCCGGTCGTTGAACCAGGACTGTATTCCCATGTGAAAGAACACGGTCGCAAACACCGCCACCAGGATGGTCGGCGTCACCGCCACCACGCTGAACAGCATCACCAGCCGCACGTGCAGCCGACTCCCCGCCGAGCCCCGCCGGCGCTCCACCCAGACCCGGGTGAGCCGCCCCGCCAGCGCCGCACCCAGCAGCAGCAGCGCCACCAGGTTCGTCAGCGTGATCGCGAACAGCAGGTTCGGCCGCGACGACAGCGTCGTGCCGCGCGCCAGCGTCACGAAACTCGCGATCCCCAGGCTCAGCGCCACCGCCGCCAGCACCAGCGTGGCACTCTTGCCCAGCAGCAGATCCGCAACCCGCCGCCGCCCCATCGGCCGCGATGCCGCCATCAGCCCCTCCGGCATCAGCTTCCCCCCGCCCGCGAACGCAGGGCGAGCGCCCCGCCCTCGGCCCACCCGGGCCACGGGCCCTATGCCAGCGGCCTTTGGCATCGGCCCGTACGCGAAGCAAGGCCGGGCTCCCC
>CAXSEF010000073.1:0-16335 GCA_964236535.1 uncultured Acetobacteraceae bacterium | reverse complement strand
ACCACGCCCGGAGACACGACCGAACTGCGCTGCCTGATCGGGCCGAACGGGGCCGGCAAGAGCACGTTCTTCAAGACCCTGACCGGGTAGCTCCGCCCGAGCGCGGGCACCATCCTGCTGCGCGGGAAGGACGTGACCGGGCCAATCCGCACGAGATCGCCAGGCTGGGGTCGGCATCAAGACGCAGGTGCCGAATGTATTCAGCGGCTGTCGGTGCGCGAGAACATCTTCATCGGCTCGGGTCGGTGCGGCGGGCCCGCGAGGTGGTGGAACGCACGCTCTCGCGCCTGCAGCTCGAGCCGATCGCCGGGCGGATCGCACACAGGCAGCGCCAGTGGGTCGAGATCGCGACCGTGCTGGCGCAGGAGTCGGACATGATCCTGCTCGACAAGCCGGTGGCGGGATGAACCACGCCGAGGTGCTGCGCACCGCCAAGCTGATCCGCGATATCAACCGCACGCAGGCGCTGTTAATCGTCGAGCACGACATGCAGTTCATCCGGATGATCGCGACCACCGTCACCGTGTTCAACCAGGGCAGCGTGCTGATCGAGGACGAGGTCGGCCGGGTGCTGGCGGACCAGCAGGTGCGCGACATCTATCTCGGGCGGCAGGCGGCATGACCACGCTCGCGGCGTCGGGGCTGCACTCCGGCTACGGGCGCATCCCGATCCTGGCCGGGGTCACGCTGGCCGCGGCCGAGGGCGAGACGGTAGGCATCCTCGGGCATAACGGCATGGGCAAGACCATCCTGCTGCGCACCCTGATGGGCTACCTGCCGGCGACCGCGGGCCGGGTCCAGATCGGCGGCCAGGACGTGACGCGGCTTGCGCCTGCGGCACGGGCGAGGCTGGGCATCGGCTACGTGCCGCAGGGGCGGGAGATCTTCGCCACGTTGAGCGTGGCCGAGAACCTGGAATGGGCTGCCTGCGCCGTTCCGACGCGAAGGCGACCATCGCGGCGATCCTGCAGGACTTCCCGCGCCTGACCCGGCTGCTGGACCGGCCAGGCGGCGCGTTGTCCGACGGCGAGCAGCAGCTGTTGGCACTGGCGCGCTACGTGTGCGGGCGGCCCGGGCTGATCCTGCTCGACGAGCCGACAGACGGCATCCAGCCGTCGATCATCGAGGAGATGATCGAGACGCTGCAGACGGTGCGCCAGCAACGCGGGCTGACGGTGGTGCTCGCGGAGCAGAACCTCGGTTTCATCGCGGCACTCTCGGACCGCATCCTGATCCTGCAGAAAGCCCAGGTGACGCGGGAGGTGTCCCCACACATCGCGCGCGACCGGACGATGATTGACGAGTTCGTGGGCATGAAGTGAGCGACAAGGCCGTCGCGTCTGCACCAACAGGCGTTGAGGGTAATGGGCCATGCAAGCAAGGTCAGAGTCTCTGCCACTGCACGCAGCCATTGGCTAATCCCTTAGAATTCCCATGCTTGAGGAAGGGCTTTCCGGAAGCCTCAGGCCTTTGGCGGGTGTAGGCGTAACCTGTGCAGAGTTTCGCCGGCCTGCTTAGGCCAGTAGGGTGAGGGCGGAGGAAACGCCCAATCTTGCTGCGCTTGCAGGCCTGTGCTCGGTGCCGCTAGTCGCAGCGACCGGTCGGGCCAGCAAGCGCAGGATACTGTCCGCCAGTCGACAGAAGACGTTCCTGTAATTACAGGCAATGGACCCCTGCTCCAGGAAAGCATCGCTGAAAGGCTTGGCATCGGCAGATGCCGATCCCGCAACCGCATAGTTCAGCCCGAGATCGACGATGCACCTACGTTCACAAAGGCAGTGAACGCCACACGGTGCGACGTTCCGGCACCTGTCCTGGCGGCGGGATTTACCGCCGCCAGTCCTTGTCGCTTCGAGCCGACCGGGCTCAGAGGTTCCCGGGTCGCCCGCGGTTCGCGGTGATCTCGGATTCCGTCATCGGGGTGGCCGTCGGATCGTACTGCGACCAGCCCTGGCTCTGGTAGTTGGTGCGCAACGCCGCCGGATCGAGCCGACCCTGGTTGTTCATCATGGCATCGATCTTGGCATACTCAGCCTCGTCAGCCTGGACGCTGACCAGGGTGCCGCCACGACGCACGCCCTCGGCGTAGACGTTCGCGTCGTCCTCGTGGACGCCGGCACCGGTAAGCGAACCAAGCAGACCGCCTGCGCCTGCACCGACGCCGGCGCCGGTCAGCGTGGCCACCAGCCAGCCCGCCGCCACGACAGGTCCCACGCCGGGAATTGCCAGTGCGCCGATGCCGGCCAGCAGGCCCGCCCCGCCGCCGAGAATGGTGCCGATGCTTGCGCCCGTCGCACTGCCCGCGCCCTCGGGCGTGGTCGGGGCCACTCCGGTGGGATCGGCGCCGGTCATCGTGCCCGTGGTGCCGGTGCCGGTCATGCCCGTGCCTGTCGTGCCCGTGCTTGTGGTGCCGGTGCCCGTGGTGCTGCCGGTGCTGTTGGCGACCAGGCTGATGCGGTCATGCGAGATGCCCGCCGCCTCCAGCGCGCTCACCACGCCGACCGCCTCGTCGTAGCTATTGTACAGATGGGTAACCGTGCGATATGCCATCAGATGTCTCCCTGAAAACCGGTTCTACTTGGGGGCCGCGGTGCCGACGTTGCCTTTGTAGTCAAGCCACACCCCGGTCGTCGCGCCGTCGTGCATCGCCTGGCCGCGCCACACGCCGTTCGTGTCCTTCGCCAGGCCGGCGACCTGGGTGAAGCCGCGCGCGGCGATCCGACGGCGCGCCTCGCCGCGGCTGAACGAATTGGCGCCGCTGGCCGGGGTCATGGCGTTGGCGGGCGTCGTGGCGACGGCCTGATTGTCATTGCCGGAAGCGGCAGCGGTGCCCGACGGGGTTCCCGGCGTCATCGCCGTGCCCTGGCCGGTCGACGTCGCCATCCCGGTGGACTTGTTCTGCGTTGTCGTATTCTGCGTCGACGTGGTCTGGGCGAACGTCAGGCCGGGTGCGCCGGCCATACCGGCGAGAAGGGTCGCTGCGGCAAGACCGAGTGCTGCGGATTTCATGGTGCCTCCAGAAGTATGTTTCGCGCGGCGCAGGGTACGCCGCCTTGTCGCCGGGCTTATGCCAGGTGTAGCGATCAAACGCACTGGCATGGCAAAATGTTGCCTAACCCGTGTCAACTGCATGGCAGGGCCTGGTGTCATGAGCGGGTTCACGCCGGGTGTCAGCCGGTCGGATGGTCGTATTACGGCTCTGAGCATCACCCGGGCCAGGACTCGATCCTGCGCGCTCCAGGACTTCCGGCAGTCCAGGGGGCCTGACCCGCCTTGCGTGCCGCGGCGCCGTCGGCGGGCCGTTGCCGCGGCCGGCTTCATGCCGATGCCGGCGCGCGTGACTCGCGGTCCGGATGTTCCGGCTGGCCCGTCTCCGTCGAGCGCCTCGAACGAGTGTACTCGCCTATGACGGCTTTGTGCGCGCAGCCGAAGCGGCAGACCGGGCCGGATGCGCCGGGAAATTCCGAGCTATGGCAGCGGGTTGTCGGTCGCAGGCGAAGGGCTCGGACTTCCTCCGGGGCGGATCGTGCGCAACGGGCGCAAATCCGGGCGCGTGGTCGGACGTTCACGACAAGTCCATGTCCGGGCCGACCTGGCAGCAGCCGGGCCGCGACCGGGCCGATCGTACAGGAGCCGCCTCATGCCGAAGCGCGTCACGCTCGAGCCGCTCGCCAAGCAGACCATCGTCATCACCGGGGCGACCTCCGGGATCGGTCTCGCCACCGCACGCATGGCGGCAGCCCGCGGCGCCCGCCTGGTGCTCGCCGCACGCAGCAGCGGGGCGCTCGACACGCTGGTGGCCGAGATCACCGCCGCCGGGGGCGAGGCGTTCGCGGTCACGGCCGACGTCGGGCACGAGGATCAGGTGCAGCAGATCGCCGTCTCGGCGATACGCCGGTTCGGCGGTTTCCACACCTGGGTCAACAATGCCGGCACCGGGCTGTACGGCCGTGCCGCAACCGCCGAAATCGGCGACATGCGTGAGGTGTTCGAGACCAACTTCTGGGGGTTGGTATATGGCTCGCGCGTCGCGGTGCAGTATCTCAGGCAGTCCGGTGGCGCCATCATCAATCTCGGCAGCGAGGTCTCGGAGCGCGCCGTGCCGTTGCAGGGCATCTACTCGGCCTCCAAGCACGCCATCAAGGGGTTTACCGAGGCGCTGCGCATGGAGCTGGAAGACGAGGGCGCGCCGATCTCGGTGAGTCTGGTCAAGCCCGGCCAGATCGACACCCCGTTCACCACCAATGCGAAGAATAACCTAGGTTCCGAGCCGCACCATGTATCCCCGGTCTACGCTCCCGAGGTGGTGGCGCGAGCGATCCTGCACTGCGCCGTCACCCCCAAGAAGGAGGTGTATGCCGGTGGCGGAGCGCGGATGATGTCCACGCTCGGACATCTCGCCCCGGGGCTGGTCGACAAGGTGATGGAGGCGTTCGTCATCCCGGGCACGCCGAGTGGCCGCACGCCCCGGCGGGCCGGCGACGCGAGCGGCCTTGACCAGGCCACCGACGACCTGAAGGAGCGCGGCAACTACGAGGGCCACGTGATGACCAGCAGCCTCTACACCGAGGCCACGCTGCACCCGATGGCTGCCGCGGCCGGTGCGGTCGGCGTTGGATATGCGTTGTATCGGCTGCTGAACCCGACATCGCACCGTCCGGTCAGGATCGGCGGCAGCAAGGGCAGCAGCCGCAATGCCAAGGCGCTGCACATCCGCCTGGTGGCGCGGCGCGGCAAGGAGCGCGAGCTGGATGCGCTGATGCGCGGCATCCACGCCCATGTCGAGGCCGAGCCCGGCACCCGGCCCTGGTTCGGCGCCCGCCTTGGCCGTGGGGTGTACGAGATCTTCGAGACCTTCCCCGGCGAGGCGGCGCGTCGTGCCCACCTTGCGGGCAAGGGCGCGGCCCTGCTGATGCGCCGCTCCAACGCCGTGCTGGCAAAGCCGGCGCAAGTCGACCGGCTCGACGTGCTGACCGCGAAGCAAGCCTGAACCTCGTGCCGAAGCCAGCAAGGCCGGGCTCCGCCCCTGGACTGGCCCACGAAAGGCACATCGCGGCACGGTGCGCCTTTTCATCAGTGGGTCTGGGGCCTCAGGCACCAGCGGGTCCAGGGCAGAGCCCTGGCCTTGTTTCGCGTGATCGCAAACCAAACAGGAGCCTGAAATGAAAGCACTCTGCTGGCACGGCGTCGGCGACATCCGCTGCGACACTGTCCCCGATCCCTCGATCGAGGACGCGCGCGACATCATCATCAAGGTGACTGCCTGTGCGATCTGCGGTTCCGACCTGCATCTGATGGACGGCCAGATGCCGACCATGGAAAGCGGCGACATCCTCGGCCACGAGTTCATGGGCGAGGTCGTGGACACCGGTTCGGCGATCAGCAAGTTCAAAAAGGGCGACCGCGTGGTCGTGCCGTTCAACATCAACTGCGGCGAGTGCCGCATGTGCAAGCTGGGCAACTGGTCATGCTGCCTGCGCTCCAACCGCAACGGCGAGATGGCGGCCAAGATGTTCGGCTATCCGACGGCGGGGCTGTTCGGCTACGCGCACATCACCGGCGGCTATGCCGGCGGACAGGCTGAGTACGTCCGCGTGCCGATGGCCGACGTGGCGCCGATGCTGGTTCCCGAAGGCATGGACGACGAGCACGCGCTGTTTCTCACTGACATCCTGCCGACGGGCTGGCAGGCGATCGACCACTGCGACCTCGAGGGCGGCGAGATCGTCGCGATCTGGGGGGCCGGTCCGGTGGGGCTGTTCGCCATCCGCTCCGCCGTCATCAAGGGTGCGGGCCGCATCATTGCCATCGACACCGTGCCAGAGCGCATCGAGCTGGCGCGCAAGGCTGGGGCGACCGATGTCATCGACTTCACCCGCGAGGACGTGATGGAGCGCATCAAGGAGATCAGCAATGGCCAGGGGGCGGACTGCGTGGTCGACTGCGTGGGCATGGAGTCCAGCGCCGGGCACGGCATGTTCAACCTGGTCAGCACCATACAGGAGAAGCTGACCAGCACCCAGCGCCCCTACGCGCTGGAGCAGATGATCCAGGCGGTACGCCCTTGCGGCATCGTCTCGATCCCTGGCGTCTACGCTGGCCCGATCCCGATCAACATGGGCGCCGTCGTGCAGAAGGGCCTTACCTTCAAAAGCGGGCAGACGCACGTGAAGCGCTATCTTGAGCCGCTCGCCAAGCTGATCCAGGACGGCAGCATCGATCCGACCTTTCTGATCACCCATCGCAGCACGACACTCGAAGACGGGCCCGAGTTGTACAAGACATTTCGGGACAAGAAGGACAACTGCGTCAAGGTGGTGTTTCACCCGAACTAGGCCGGGCTGGTCGGCGCTGGGACCCGTGTCGCCGACCAGGGAAGGTCCGGGTTCCGCCCCTGGAACGGGCCGGAGTCCAGGCTTATGGCAGCCCTCCAGTTCAGGCGAAGGGTTTTCGAAGGCTTCGTCACCCGAGGTCTCGATCGCGTTCCGGCGGATCGAGATGCGGCATTCAGGCCTGATATGCTTTCCTGTTCCAGGGCGAGAGCCGTCGGCGTTTGCCTTGCCGTTCCGTGGGAATCGTGTTGTAGACCGTCTGCCACAGTAACCCGGCTACCACACTTGCCAGTCGAAGTCGTGGTGTGTCGTGCCGCGAGATACTGCTCGATTGCTCAGACGTTGTGGATGTGGTATTATCTGGTTCGTCACCAAAATTGCGACGATCCACAGGGCCTGAATCGCGCAGGCCAAGTCCAGTTTGCGGGAACGATCATGACTATCCCCTTTCTTCAGCCGCGCCCCAGTCGCCTTAGTGAACTTACTGCCGAACTCGCAGCAATCGACGATTCCGGTATCTACTCCAACTACGGGCCGGTCAATACCCGCTTCGAGAACGAGTTGACCGATACCCTGTTCGGCGGTGTTGGCGGATGCCTGACGGTCTGCAACGCAACCATCGGGCTGATGCTGGCGATCCGGCATGCCATCGGACGCGGAACGCCCAGGCGTCGCTTCGTCCTCATGCCATCCTTCACCTTTGCTGCCACCGCGCACGCCGCGCTGTGGAACAACCTGACACCGCTGCTCTACGACATCGATCCGCAGACTTGGCTGCCTTGTGCCGATGCCGAGGCGGCCTTGCTGGCCGCCTATTCCGACCAGATCGCGGCGATTGTGCCCTATGCCACGTTCGGCAACTGCCTCGACCTCGCGCGTTACGACCGGATTTCCGAACAGCACGGCATCCCGGTGGTGGTCGACGCCGCCGCCTCCCTGGGCTCAGTCGATGCGCAGGGCCATGGTTTCGGCGCCAGGTCGCGCCATTCCATCGTGTTCTCGATGCACGCCACCAAGACGTTCGCGGTGGGCGAGGCTGGGGTGATCTACAATGCCGATCCGGACGCGCTGGCGGCGATGCGCGCGATGGGGAACTTCGGCTTCACCGAGCCGCGGACCGCCCGTCTGCCCGGCCTCAACTCGAAGATGGGCGAGGTCACTGCGTTGCAGGCACTGGCCAAGCTGGCCGAATTCCCTCGGGTTGTTGCCCATCGCGAGGCGCTTGCGGCGCAGTATCAGCGACTGCTGCCCGGATGGATCTTCCAGAAGATGACCGGGTTGCGACAGGCCCACCAGTTCATGCCGGTGCTGCTTCCCGACTCCTACGCCGGAACACGCGAGGCGTTCATCCTCGAACTCAAGCATCATGGCATTGGCGCCGCGATGTATTTCTCCCCACATCTGGCCGAGCAGCCCTATTTTCGTGAAGTCTGCACCATGGGCCCGCTCCCGGTGACCGAGCAGATCGCCGGGCGCCTGGTATCGCTTCCGCTGTCCGACCCGCTGACCGCCGAGCATGTCTCGGTTGTCTGCACACGCGTGCGCGAGTTGGCGCCACTTGTGCCGCCCGCGTGGGTCGCCGCCGATGCGTTGCTGAGCGCGGCCGCCTTTTGCGCGGATTGAGGACAAGGCCGGAAGCCCCGTTTCGTAGGGGTCGCTTCCGGGCGGCTGTGACGGGGCGTCTACGGGCTGGCCTGACGCCTCGTTGCAGGTGGCCGGCACTGACTGCGGCGTGAGCCGGCCTGCACGAGACGCGGTTGTCCGATGATCTGACGGCAGACGTCAGTCGCCCGTCTGTCGCGCCACGCCGCACCACACGGCAGGAAGCGTTAATCTCGATCCGGCAATGTGACACCCGTCACAAGCCGGATCGGTAATGCGATCGCCGGCGCGGCTGCTTGCGGAAGCGCAAGAGCGAACAGATCGTGGCGATGAGAGCGTTGTGGAGCGGTCCGCCCGACAGGGTGGCCCTGCCGGTGGAACACGGAGTGCAAGGCGATGCAGAACGCGATTTTCGTGGGTGGCGGTCCCGGCGGTCTCTCGCCGCTGATCGCGGCGTTACAGGCCGGACGGTTCGACGAACTGGTGCAGCACGGCATCACCGTGGTCGAGCGCGGCGAGCGGCTCGGCGCCGGCACGATCGGCCGGTACGCGATCAACTCTGACAGCGCCGCGGAGACCTTCATCAGCTCGATCGATGTCGATCCGGGTTCCCGGCTCGGTGCGTTGCGCGACCAGCCGTTGGTGCGCCGGATCCGCGCGCTGCATGGCCACGCCATCCCGCTCGCCATGGTCGGCGAGCTCATGGACCTGATGGGCAAGGCGATCGAGGCGATGATCCGCGACGGCGGCGGCGAGGTGCTGACCGGGCACGAGGCACTGTCGGTGCAGCAGCGGGCGGGTGGCTGGGCGGTCCGTGTGCGCCCGGTCGCCCAGCCCGGCGACGAGGCCGACGCCGGCGGCGGATCGGTGCGTGAGATCCTGTCGCGCAGCGTCGTGCTGGCGACCGGCGGCCATCAGCCGCCGTTCCGGCTCGGTGCCGAACGTGTCGCCGGCGCGCCGCTTTCGCCGCGATACGACCACAAGCTGGTGCAATCCGGCGACGCGCTCACCCAGCCCGGCCTCGACCAGATCGCCGAACGCCTGCGCGACCTCGACGATCCGCGCATCGTGGTGGTGGGCGGATCGACCAGCGCGGTCTCGGTGGCCCATGCGCTGCTGTACCGCATGCCGTCTGCGCTCGGGAGCGGCGCCCTGACCATCCTGCACCGCCGCGAGCTGCGGGTGTTCTACGTGACACCCGCGGAGGCCGAGGCCGACGGTTATTTCGAATTCGGACCCGACGACATCTGTCCGATCAGCGGGCGGGTGTTTCGCTTCGCCGGGCTGCGTTTCGACTCGCGCGAGCTGGTCATGCGCGCGCGGGGCATCGGCAGGCGTCCGCCGGAGCCGCGGCTGCGCCTGCAGCGACTGCGGGATGGCGAGGATGCCGAGGCGCACGCACTGCTTGACCGTGCCGACGTGATCGTGCCCGCCCTGGGCTACCGCCCGCACGCGCTGCCAGTACTTGATGTCGACGGGCTGGAACTCGCGCTGCACGCCCATGGCGACGGGCTCAAACCGCTGGTCGGCGCGGACTGCCAGATCATGGATGCGGCGGGCCGTCCACTCGCCGGGCTGTATGCGATCGGCCTCGCCGCTGGCTTCCAGCCGACGGGCGCGCTCGGCGGCGAGGCGAGCTTCGTCGGCCAGCAAAATGGCTTGTGGCTGTGGCAGAACGCAGTCGGCAGCCTTGTGGTCGAAGGCCTGCTGCCCGCGGTTGCCGACGTACCGGCGCTCCGCTACGCGTCCTAGGCATTAGGCAGGGTCGAGCCGGACCGGAACCGGGTCCTCGCGCGGAGTGCAGCTTCGGGCGCGACCCGACCGGCACTCTCGCGGTCAGGCCGGGCGGTTCGCCTCGCGTGCGTCGGCGCCGGCGGCTTGGCGCGTCACCGAAGGCCGGGCGAGCCGGCAGATGTCCGCATCAGCTTGTGCAGCATCGGCTCCACCGGTGCCTCGACGACTTGACCGATCGTGAGACACATCACCGGCCGAAAACACTCTGCGACCCCCTGGTCCAGCCGCGCGGTCGCCGCGACCCGAACCGACAAGCCGGGATCGTGGCGGTATAGTAGCCACCGCGGATCAATCCCCTTTGGTTGCGGCCGGTCCGCGGTCTCGGTGACCAGCATGTAATGCCCATCGTAGCGTCCCGCGGCTTCCAGCGAGCCGATCGTCCGCCCGATCGCTTCGAGGCAGGCGCCGCGCGGCACGGCAAGGCAGACGAGCGGGGAGAAGCGCTCCGCCTGCTCGGGGCGTCGGCCGTCCTGGACCAGGGCGAGCCTGCGCGTTGTCAGGGCGTCGGGCCTTGCCGATCCGGGCACCAGGATCGGGAACGCCGCGTCCGCCAGGTCAAGCGCGATCAACCCCACCCGGACCACGAAGCCGTCCGGCATCGTCACCTGCCGCAGCCCTACCAGGCAGTCCTGGCCGGGGACATGCCAGCCAGAGGCCAGCACCGTCGTGACCAGATCGAGCTGTGTCCGGCCGAGCGGCAGCAAGCCCGTCGAGCGGCGCGCCCTCCTGGTCTGTGCTGCCGCCCACAATCGCGCGTAGTCGGGTCTGGCCCTGGCCTGGTCCGGTCACGTCGTCGGCGATGCCAACGGTGTGCAGCTTCGGGTGACGCGCAGCGCACGTCCGGTGCGGGGCCAACCGACGCTGCGGGTGGCAACCAGGCGGGTGCCGCCCTCGTCGGCGGTCCTGCTGAACAAGTTGCGCGGCGAGGATCCGATCGGCCCGTGACGAAGCACTCCGCTGCCGGCAGCTACATGGAGCGGAGTGCCGAACCAGGTCACGAGCAGGCTTAACCTTGGTCAAATCCTGCCATGCCGCGGCCCAGTCGTTCCACCAGGAGGCATCATCATCCAAGCCGATTGCGAAAGCGTTGCTCCTAGGTGGCGAGGTCCGCGACGGTGCGATGCCCGCACTCTTGGCCCGTATCCAACGCTCGGCAACTCCTTTGCCGACTTGATAAATTGATACTAGCCGCAGGCGAAAGGTTGCGCGACAGTCCATAATCGAGACGGACGACGAAGGCTTTAAAGCCAGCTCACCGGCCGAGCAGCCATCGTCGCCCCATCAAGAAGCCGCGCCAAGCGGATCAAACAAAGGGAACCGACATTATGGACGTCATTGCCCAGGACACCCGCCTCGGCGAAGCCGCACGCGGCTTCCTGTCACGCGGCGGCAAGATGCTGATCGACGGCGAGCTGGTGGCGGCTGCTTCCGGCAAGACCATCCCGATCTACAACCCGGCGACCGGGCAGATCGTCATGAGCGTGGCCGAGGCCGACCGCGAGGATGTCAACCGCGCGGTCGCCGCAGCCCGCCGCACCTTCGATGACGGCAGCTGGGCCCGCGTCACCCACAGCCAGCGCGGGATCTTGCTGTGGAAGCTCGCCGACCTGCTGGAGCGCGACGCGGACGAATTCGCTGAGCTGGAGAGCCTCGACAACGGCAAGCCGGTCACCGTGGCCCGCGCCGCCGACGTGGCGCTGGCGATCGACATGTTCCGCTACATGGCCGGCTGGGCCACCAAGATCCGTGGCGCCTACCTGCCGCTGTCGGTGCCGGGCGAGTACCTCTCCTACACCGTCCGCGAGCCGGTCGGCGTCGTCGGCCAGATCATCCCGTGGAACTTCCCGCTGCTGATGGCCGCGTGGAAGATCGCGCCCGCCATCGCCACCGGCTGCACCGTCGTGCTCAAGGCCGCCGAGCAGACCCCGCTGACGGCGCTCCGCCTCGCCGAGCTGGTGGTCGAGGCCGGTTTCCCGCCCGGCGTGCTCAACATCATGACCGGCTACGGCGAGACAGCCGGCGCTGCGCTTTCCGAGCATCCCGACGTCGACAAGATCGCCTTCACCGGCTCGACCGACGTGGGCAAGATCATCGCCCGCGCCGCCACCGGCAACCTCAAGAAGGTCAGTCTCGAGCTGGGCGGCAAGTCGCCGACCATCGTGTTCTCCGACGCCGACATCACCAAGGCGATCCCCGGCGCCGCCTCGGCCATCTTCTTCAACCAGGGCCAAGTGTGCTGCGCCGGCTCGCGCCTGTTCGTGCACCGCAAGATCTTCGACCAGGTGCTCGAGGGCGTGTCAGGCATCGCGAACACCATCAAGATCGGACCGGGACTCGACCGCTCCACCGAAATGGGCCCGCTGGTCTCGGACGAGCAGTTCACCCGCGTCACCGGCTACATCGAGGCGGGCCGCAAGGAAGGCGCTTCGATCCTCGCCGGCGGCGGCACCCTGTCCGACAGCAACGGCGGCTATTTCGTGCAGCCGACCGTGATGGCCGACACCAACCGCGACATGAAGGTGGTCCGCGAGGAGATCTTCGGCCCGGTCCTGGTGGCCCAGCGCTTCGACGACGACGATCTCGACCGGATCGCCAAGGAGGCCAACGACACCATTTTCGGCCTCGCCTCCAGCGTCTGGACCGGAAACGCCGGCGTTGCGCACAAGATGGCGCGTCGTATCCGCGCCGGCACGGTTTGGCTGAACTGCCACAACGTGTTCGACGCCAGCCTGCCATTCGGCGGCTACAAGCAGTCCGGCTGGGGCCGCGAGATGGGCGAGGAGGTCCTGCACAACTACACCGAGGTCAAGGCCATCACCCAGGCGCTCTAGCGCCGCCGGTCGAAGGGAAGGCGAGGGCTCTGCTCTCGACCCGCTGGGGCCTTGGAGCCCCAGACCCCATTTTGGCAGCGTGTTCAGGGCTGCGGCGGCCGCCATGTGGCTCCGCAGCCCTGAGGCGCCCTTCAGAATGGTTCCCCAAAGGCCACGGCCTTTGGCGGGTCCAGGGAGCCCTGGCCTTTGGCTTCACCCCACCACCCGCATCCCGTCGGCGAACAGCTTCCAGTTCGCCACGTAGTGTTCCGCCGAGCGCCGCAGCCCGGCAATCTCCGCTTCCGTCAGCGCCCGCATCACCCGTGCCGGGCTGCCGACGATCAGGGACCCCGGCGGGAACACCCTACCCTCGGTGACCACCGCCGCGGCGCCGATTAGGCAGTCCGCCCCCACCACCACGCGGTTCATCACCACCGCCCCCATCCCCACCAGCACGTTGTCGCCCAGCGTGCAGCCATGGACGATCGCGCCGTGCCCGATCGTCACCCCGGCACCGACGGTAAGCGGCATTCCTGGGTCGACGTGCAGCACCGCGTTGTCCTGCACGTTGCTGCCCGCGCCGATCTCGATCGCCGCATTGTCGCCGCGCAGCACCGCCCCGAACCACACCCCCACTCCGATGCCAAGCCTGACCTGCCCGATCACGTGCGCGTCCGGCGCGACCCAGACGTCATCCGCCAGCGGCAGCTCGGGCACGTGCCCGCCCAGCGTATAGATCGGCATTGCCATCCTCCTGTGTGATGCCGGCGACCGGGGTCATGCCGCGTCTGTGAACCACTGATGTTGCGCCGCACCAGGATCCCGGGCGGCACTTGTGGACGAATCCGGCGCAGATTCCAGCAAGTCCCGGAGTCCCTTGAAACCACTGATTATCACACCGGCGCGAACCAGCCCGGCTGCTCCGCCGACACCGCAGGAGCGGTACGCCGCCACAACCCCGCACCGATTCGTCAAGCCTAAAGTGGGGCTGCCTGCCAGATTTGGTGTTTGTCACACTGGTGACCTAACTATATCTAGTTAAGCCGCGACCAGCAGCAGCAGCCGCGGGCGACTTTTGCGACACCACCGGCCGCCCGCCGACACCCCGATTTCGCCGGAGCGAACGAATGGACGGATCCTTCCAGCACCAGCGCGACGTGCACCCGAGTGCTGGCGACAAGTCGCACCTGGTTAGCGGGTTCGGCACCGCTCCGCTGACGCCGCGCCTGCTTGACGCCGGCATGGGCGTGGCCGTGGGCCGCCGCACCGTGTTCCGCCCCGAGGACCAGGAGTGCTTCGGCCGCGTCGCCGACCGCGTCGCCGAGGGCAACATCTCGCTCGTCCGCACCCCCGCACTGCGCTTCGAGGCAATGCGCCCCGCGGCCCTGGATCCGGCGATGCGCCACCCCGGGCCGCTACACCCCGCGGCGCCGCGCCACCCGTTGCTGCGTTCTGACACCGCAGCCGAACCTGCGCGCAGCATGACGCCGCCCACGTCGTGGGACTGCGACGCCGAGCAGTCGCGGCTGCGCAATGCCATCGCGACCGGCGCGCTGCTCGCCTCCGGCCGCCACCTGCAGCATGGCGACGCAGCGCAGTCCGGGCGCAACATGGAGGTGTTCACCAACTGCGCCACCGCCATCGCCTCGTTCGCCGAGTTCTATCTGCTGCTCAACGGCTCCGGGGTCGGCCGCGCCTATGACGACGAGCTGGTCAACGTCGACTGGTCCTTCGCCCCCACCCTGATGCTGCATCTCTCGCCCACCCACACCGACTATCCCGCCGACCCGGAGGCGATGTGCCGCTTCGGCGTCGAACTCGGCGTGCTGTCCTGGGGCATCACTGCAGCCACCCTGACGCCGACCGACGAGGCCAGGCTGCGCGGCTTCCTGGGCCAGGAGCTGCTTGCCGACCTGTCTCATGCCCCTGCCGGCGCCATCATCCACCAGATCGCCGACAGCCGCGAGGGCTGGGCGAAGGCGGTGGAGATCCTCGAATCGATGGCGTTCCGCCGCCTGCGCGACCATGTTCTCGTCCTCGACCTCAGCATCGTCCGCCCTGCCGGGGCGCCGATCGCCGGCATGCAGGGCCGCCCCGCCTCCGGCCCGATCTCCCTGTTGCGCGGCCTGCTCAACATCCGCCGCCACGTCATCGAGCCGGCCCGCGACCGCGACCCGGAGTCCGAGACCCTGCAGCCCTGGGAGCAGGCGCTGCTGGTCGACCACCACCTTTCGGTCGAGGTCCAGGTCGGCGGTGCCCGGCGCGCCGCGCGCATGGCGACCAAGTCTTGGCGCGATGCTGGCGTGCTCCGCTTCATCCGCTCCAAGTCCGAGGGCGGGCTGTGGACCGCCAACCATTCCGTCATGGTCGACCGCGAGTTCTGGGAAGCCGTCGCCCGCACCGACCCCGCCGACGCCTTCTCCCTTGCCCCCACCGACGCCGTCGCCGCCCACGCCCGCCAGGTGTTCGACGAGGTCACCCGCTGCGCCTACGTCAACGGCGAGCCCGGCCTCATCAACGGTGATCAGCTCGAGGACCACCGCACCGGAGCCGCCCGCCAGAAGCCCGTCTACGCCGACGGCCGCGACTTCCGTTCGCAGCGCTACCAGCTCGATCACGCCGCTGCCCTGATGGCGGACGCCTCCGCCCGCGCCGCTGCCGCCCGCTTTCCGGTCACCACCAACCCGTGCGGCGAGATCACCCTGCACGTCACCGGCGGCTACTGCGTCATCGGCGACTTCGCTCCCCTGCTCGCCTGCCCCGCCGGGCTCGACAGCTTCGTTCCTGGCGACGCCGAGGCCGAGGTGGTGCGCGAGTGGGACACGCGGGTGGAGGAATCCGTGCGTCTCGGAGTGCGCTTCCTGCTGCGCGCCAACCGCATGGACGCGCTGTATGCGGAGGAGGTCGCCCGCACCAACCGCATCGGCATCGGCCCGACCGGCCTGCACGAGTGGGCCTGGATGCGCTTCGGCTACGACTTCCACGACCTGCTCGACGAGCACCGCTCCGCGCCGTTCTGGCGGATGCTCCGGGCGCTGTCCGACATCGCGAAGCAGGAGGCGGTGGAGTATGCGGCCGAGCTCGGCATGGCCCGGCCGGTCACGGTGACCACGGTCAAGCCGGCCGGCACCACCAGCAAGCTGTTCGGCCTGACCGAGGGGGCGCACCTGCCGGCGCGCCGGCAGTACTTGCGCTGGGTGCAGTTCAAGGGCCAGCGCGACCAGGCCTCCGGGGCGTGGGCGACCGGTTCCGACCCGCTGCTGGGCGAGTACGAGGCGCGGGGCTATCCGGTGCGCGAGCTGCGCACGTTCCCGGGCATGTCGATCGTCGGCTTCCCCACCGTGCCGCTGGCGCTGCGTCTCGGGCTTGGCGATCGTCTCGTCACCGCACCGGAGGCTAGCCCGGAGCAGCAGTACCACTGGCTCCGGCTGCTGGAGCGGCACTGGATCGGCGCCGAACAGGGCAACCAAGTGAGCTATACGCTCAAGGTGTACACCGATCGCTTCAACCTCGACGCGTTCCGCAGCATCGTGCGCACCGAGCAGCCGCAGGTGCGCTGCTGCTCCGTCCTGCCGAGCCGGCCGGACAGCGAGCTGGGCTACGAGTACCTGCCGGAGGAGGAGGTCCCTACCGGGCGCTTTGCCGCTCTCGTCGCCAACATCCGCGACGGGGCGGTGCGGGAGGCGGTAGACTGGGCGCACCTACAGTGCGCTTCGGGGGTTTGCCCGGTCTGAGGGTGGACGACAGGCGAGCAAGGCCTGAGGCTCTGCCTCTGGACTCCGCTGGGGTCTAATACC
>CAXSEF010000072.1:13246-16376 GCA_964236535.1 uncultured Acetobacteraceae bacterium | reverse complement strand
GCCCCTCGGCGCTGAACCGCATCACTCAGTCGCGCACGATCTGGAGCGTGACGCCGCCAACTCGTGCCGCCTCGCTGCGGCTTCCTCCTTCACAGATCACCGCCAGCACCTTCAGCCAGCACAAGCGACGCCTCGGGTCCGCCCTGACCCCGCGCCGCAACAGTGCCCAACAGCACGAACTCGTCCCGCGTGTCCTCACCCATAACCTCGCCCTGCTGGCCTTCGCCACATGACGGTTTTAACAGAGCAAGACAGGCTCTGAACTCATGCGGAACGAGCCGGCCGCTTGATCAGCATCATGGCTGATGCGGCATGGATGAACGCGGTTGCGGAGGCGACACTTGCCTCGAAGTCCTTCGCCAGCCGTCGATTGAGCGCTCATGACGAGTTCTTTCGGTGATGCCCCACATTCTAAAGCCGGACCAGGACGGCGCCGAGGATTATAATGGCCCCGCTCGCCAGCCGGACCGAAGTTACCGGGTGCCGTGGCAGGCCGAAGTGGTCGAACGCCAGCGAGCCCAGCATCTGGCTTACCACGATCAGCGCCAGCACCGTTGCCGCACCCAAACGAGGGTCACGCCATAGGACGGACCTAAAAGCACGCTTGGCGGCACGGATCGCGAACGGGGCCAACGGTGAGATGCCCGTCTTTGGTTGTCTAAGGCCTGGGTCGGAGCCCAAGGATGATCCGCTCGATTACGCCGCCGACCAGCGTGTCCAGCGGGAGACCATCGAACTTGCCGCCGGGGGACAGCGCGATGAGGCCCTGAACGGCTGCGAAGCTGGCGAGGCCCAGTTGTTCGGGGTTGCCGGGAACGACAGCCCCTGCCGCCTGGCCGTCTGCGAAGATTGAGGATGCCGGTGCAAAGGCCCTGTCCCGAGCTGCGAGGAGCGGGGCCGAAGCATCGGCGAGGCCCATGGCTTCGGACATCCACCGGAACAGCGCCGGATGGCGCCCAGCGAAGCCGACATGGGCTCGGGCCAGCCGGATCAGGCGCGCATCGAACGACAGGGTACGATCCTCAATGGGCTCAGCTAGCGCGGCGCTCAGCCGATCGAACCCCCGCTGCGCCAACGCATTCAGCAGGTCGCGCCTGTCGGCGAAGTGGCGCTGTGCGGACGTGTGACTGACGCCCACCGTCCGGCCGAGTTCGCGCAGCGAAACCTCGTAGGCGGTCCCGCTTTCGATCGAAGCTTGGGCCGCATCGAGCAGGGCTTCGCGCAGGTTGCCATGGTGGTAGGGGCGCTCGCGTGCACCGCCCGCTGTCCGGTTCCGGGTATCCCGACTTGCATTCATGTTTCCATTGACACTATTGTTTCCGGTGGCACATGGTGAGCGATCGGGAGAACGGGTGCAATGAAGCTTTCGGGACGGACTGTGCTTGTCACGGGAGGAACAAGCGGTATCGGGCTTTCGCTGGCCCGCCTCCTGGTAGCACGTGGCAACACGGTGCTAATCACTGGCCGCGATCCGGCCAAGCTGGACGCCGCAAAACGCGAGCTGCCCGGGGTGGACACCTTCCGGAGCGATGTCAGCGACCCCGTTCAGATCGCCGAGCTTCATGAGCAGGTCGTGGCGCGCCATCCCACGCTGGACGTACTGTTCAACAACGCCGGCATCATGCGCAACCTTAGGCTTGGCGCGCACCGCAACCTTGCAGACGTGACGCGAGAGGTCGACGTCAACCTGACTGGCCCGATCCGGATGGTGCAGCAGTTCCTGCCCGTGCTGTCCGCCCGGAAGAGCGCGCTGATCGTCAACGTCTCCTCCGGCCTGGCCTTCGTGCCCCTGCCGATCTCACCAGTGTACAGCGCCGCCAAAGCGGCCATGCACAGCTATACTCGGTGCCTGCGCGAGCAGTTGCGGGGAACAGGGGTCACGGTGGTGGAGCTGGCGCCGCCCCCGGTGGAGACCCCGCTGTTCCGCGGCGAGTTCACGGAGGAGATGAAAGGGGAGAAAGCGATGCCGCCGGATGAGCTCGCCCGTCGCGCCCTTGCAGGGATCGAGGCCGGCCGGCTCGAGATCCGACCCGGGGTCAGCGCCTTGCTCGCGACCATGAGCCGGGTTGCACCAGGCTTCATGTTCACCCAGATGGCGCGTCTCGGCCGCAGGTCGGTGGACGTGGCCAAGCTCGATCCCGTTCGGTGATGCAGGCCGCGGCGGTTTCCCGCGACGGCACGGAAATCGGCTACGCCAAGCTCGGCCACGGTCCCGGCCTGATCCTGGTGCAGGGCGCGATGGGCGCCGCGGCCCATTACTCCGATCTGGCGCAAACCCTTTCCGGCTGCTTCACGGTCCTGATTCCCGACCGGCGCGGGCGGGGCATGAGCCCGCTTCCATACCGGCCTGGACATGATGTCGGCCGGGACGTGGAGGATATCGGAGCCGTGCAGGCCGCCTCGGGCGCACGCTTCGTCTTCGGCCTAAGCTCAGGCGCGATGATTGTTCTGGAAGCGGCACGACGTCTTCCCGCCATCGAGAAGGCGGCGCTATATGAACCGCCGTTCTACCCCCAAGACATCGATCGACACGGCATCGCTCAATTCAAGAACGACGTGGATCGCGGTGATCTCGCCTCGGCGCTGGTGACGGCCGGGCGGATTGTCGGGCTTGCGCCGCTGCCAGTCCGGTTGCTGCCGAAGCGGGTCGCGCGCCGCATCACCGGTTTGCTCCTGCGCTCCGACGCGAAACGTGACGACGCATACCTCAGGCTGTCGGAACTCGTGCCTGCCATGCGCTACGACTTCGATGTGGTGGCCAGCATGCAGGACGCGATGGATTCGGTCTTAGCCCTCCACAAGCCGACACTGATCCTGAACGGGACACGCAGTCCCCGTTATCTTCAAACGGCCGCGAGCAGGCTAGCTGCCGCTCTACCCGGAAGCCGCCGTGTCGTCCTACCGACCCTTGATCACTCGGGACCCTGGAACGTCGAGAAAGGCGGTCGACCCGAACTAGTGTCGCCTGTCCTCATGAACTTCTTTCTCGGGCTCGAGATGAGAAATCGTATGGATCATCTACCTGGGTCAAGCGTTGGATAGTCTTTTCCCATTAATAGTTACATCTCTATCGTCCTCTTCAGTAATCCGCAGCGATAGGTTCCCTAGCGCGTGTTTCTGAACCGTTGAA
>CAXSEF010000072.1:0-13146 GCA_964236535.1 uncultured Acetobacteraceae bacterium | reverse complement strand
CTCTTCAGTAATCCGCAGCGATAGGTTCCCTAGCGCGTGTTTCTGAACCGTTGAAATACTACGTTCTCTTTCGTTTAACAGTATCAGCGGTGGTGTTCTTGCTAAGTCCGACTCCGCGCCTGATAAAGCGGTAGCTTCGTCCCTGTTCGACCAGGGCCAGAACCCTAGGCCCAAGGCGGTCCGACTTTGGCCGTTGCCCAAACTGGCGGCCCAGCCGCTTGCCGCGCGCCTTGGCCGCGGTGATGCCGGAACGGATACGTTCCACCGTCAGTTCTCGTTTGAACTCGGCGATGCCGGCCAGGAGGGTGGCCATCATGCGCCCTTGCGGCGTCGTGAGGTCGAACGCCATCCCGTTCAGCGCAACCAGCGACACCCGACGGGCTTCCAGCTCCTTGAGCGTTGCCAGCAGGTCGGTGATACTGCGCCCCAGCACGACAGCTCCGTCACCAGCACCACGCCGATCTCGCGCCGCTGCGCCAGCGCCAGCCTGCGCTCGGCACGGTCGAGCTTCACGCCCGAGGCGGTTTCTTTGTAGGTGCCCACCACCTTGTAGCCGCTGCGCTCGGCAAAGGCGGCGAGGTCACGTTCCTGGGGGTCGGCCTCATGTTCCGCCGTGCCGAGGCCTGCGAGGAGAGTACCCTCCTGCGCGATGCCCGGGCCATCAACGACAAGGTGCGCCTGCTGGTCCGGCTCGGCGGCGCCCTGATCGCGGCCAGGGAAGGCGACGCCGACCTGGACGGCGCCGTTGCCGACTCTGTCGGCTGGGAACGGCTGGCGGCAAGCGTCGCCGAGGCGGAGCGCCTGGCCCGACCGGACAAGGTGGACCTGCCTGCCCTGGCCGCGCGTGCCTGGCGGTGCTGCACCGGCTTGGCCCGGTATTCCTCGATGCCTTCCGGCTCCGCGCAGTGCCCGCCGCAGCCGGGACGCTGCGCGCGGTGGAGATGCTGCGGGAGGCCTATGCCAGCGGCGGCCAGCGATGGCCCAGGAGCCTGCCGACCGGCTTTCTCCGCCCTGCCTGGCGCGACGCGGTGCTGGACGGCAGCGGCAACGGCCGCGCCGGGCACCGCCGCACCTGGGAAGCGGCCACCCTGCTGGCGCTGCGCGACCGGCTGCGCGCCGGCGACATCTGGGTCGAGGGCAGCCGGCAGTGGCGGGCCGTCAAGGACCAGCTCATCGCGCCCGTGCTGTTCTCCGCCATGCGTGAGGCCGGGCCGCTGCCGGTCGCCGTGCCCGCGACGGCGGAGGAATACCTCGCCGGACGCCGCGCCCTGCTGGAGCGGCACATGGGGGAGGTCGATGCCAAGGCCGTGGCGGACACGCTGGGGGAGGTCAGGATCAGCGGCGGCGAGATGAGGATCACCCCGCTCAGGGCGATCACCCCGGAAGCGGCGGAGGCGGCGGCCGAACGGCTCTACGCCATGCTGCCCGGCGCCCGCATCACAGCGGTGCTGGACGACGTGCATCGCTGGACCGGGTTTGCCGACTCCTTCACCCACCTGCACACCGGAATGCCTGCCGAGAATCCGCGTGTCGTGCTCACCGCCGTGCTGGCCGATGCCACCAACCTCGGCCTGACCCGCATGGCGGACGCCTGCGCGGCCGCCAGCTACCGCAAGCTGGCCTGGACCGCGGGATGGCACCTGCGCGAGGAGACGTACTGGCACACCCTGGCCACCCTGGTGAATGCCCAGCAGCGCCAATCGCTTGCCGCCCTGTTCGGGGCCGCCGACGTGTCCAGTTCCGACGGGCAGGCGTTCCTGACAGCAGGCCGCGGCGAGGCGCTCGGCGCCCACAACGCCCGGCACGGACACGGACGGGAGTCGGCAGGGCTGTTCTACACCCACGTCTCGGCCCGGCATGCCCCGTTCCACACGGTGTCTATCCCGCCCTCGGGCGAGGCGGCCTATGTCATCGACGGGCTGCTCCACCATGAGGCCGACCTCGGCATCAGCATCCACCACACGGGCGGCGGCGGCGTCAGCGACCACGTGTCCGCCCTGGCGCACCTCCTGGGGTTCCGCTTCGCCCCGCGCATCCCCAGCCTGGCGCACCGCAAGCTCTACGCCTTTGGTCCGGCCTCGACCTGGCCGGCGCTCACGCCGTTCATCGCTGGAAAGCCCGACGACAGGCTGATCGCGGCGCAGTGGGACGACGTGCTCCGCCTTGCGGCCTCGGTGCGAACGGGCACAGTCAGCGCCTCGCTGCTGCTCAGGCGGCTCGGCGCCACCCCACGGCAGAACGGGCTGGCCCTGGTGCTGCGCGAGATCGGGCGCATCGAGCGCACCCTGCACGCACTGGACTGGCTGGAGCCGCCGGCGCTGCGCCGCCAAGCCACGGCAGAGCTGAACAAGGGCGAGAGCCGCAACGCCCTCGCCCGGGCGCCGTGTGCTTCCACCGCCTCGGACGCCTGCACGACCACACGGCCCAGGCCCAGCAGCACCGGGCCAGTGGCCTGGCCCTGGTCACGGCCGCCATCGCGCTGTGGAATACCGTCTATCTCGGCCGCGCGCTGGATGCCGCACGGCGCCGTGGCGACCTGATCCCCGACGATCTGCTCGCCCACGTCACGCCGGTCGGCTAGCAGCACATCAACCTCACCGGCGACTATCTCTGGGGTGCCGACACCAGCCTCGGCCAGGACGGGTTCAGGCCCCTGCGCGGCACCGTCGCCAGCCAGAACACCGCAGCCGCGGCCTGACCACGTTCCCGGTCCGTGCCACCAACCGTGCTATCCTGCCCGTCCTATGGCGTTGGGGTGGACGGCCCCTGCGGCATCGGATGTGCCAAAGTTTGGTCGTTGGAAATCAAACCAGGGAGCCGTCCGAAATGGAGCTTACGCGAGTTGGAATGGACACGTCCAAGCATGTGTTCACGCTGCACGGGGTGGATGCAAGCGGCGCTGCAGTGCTGCGGCGGGACCTGCGCCGAGGTGCGTTCGAGGCCTTCATGGGTAAGCTGGCGCCAACGGAGATTGCTGTTGAGGCGTGCGGTGGCTCCCATCACTGGGCGCGGCGCCTGACGGCGATGGGCCACCAAGTGCGGCTGATCCCGCCGCAATACGTCAAGCCCTTCGTCAAGCGCAGCAAAACCGACCGGGCCGACGCGGAGGCAATCTGCGAGGCGGCCGGCCGTCCGTCCATGCGGTTCGTTCCGGTCAAAACGGCCGAGCGGCAAGGCGAGCTCATGGTGCTGCGCACGCGGGAGCTGCTGGTGCGCCAGCGCACGCAGGCGGTGAACGCCCTGCGCGGGCACGCGACGGAGTTCGGCTTGGTGGTGCCGCTCGGCGTGTCGCGGATGGAGGAACTGCTGGCCAAGCTGGCGACCGACCCGGGCGTGCCGGAGGTCGCGCGCGAGATGCTGGACTTGCTCGGCCGGCAGATCGAGCAGATCGACATCCACGTGGCTGAGCTCGACGCCCGGCTACTTGCGATGCACAAGGCGAACGAGGTCAGTCGGCGCCTGGCAAAGGTGCCCGGCATCGGGCCGATCACCGCGGTCAGCCTCGTGCTGAACGTGGAAGCGTCGCAGTTCGAGAGCGGCCGTCACCTCGCGGCTTGGCTCGGGCTGACGCCGCGTGCGCACTCCAGCGGCGGCAAGCAGCGTCTGGGCGGCATAACCAGGGCCGGCCATGAACGGCTACGCCAGTTGCTGGTGGTGGGTGCCACGGCAGTGATCCGCCACGCCATTAAGCCCGGCGCTCGCTTGGCCTCGCCGTGGCTAACGCAATTGCTGGCCCGCAAGCCGCGCAAGCTCGCGGCAGTGGCGCTGGCCAACAAGACCGCCCGGATCGTTTGGGCGATGATGGCGCGCGGCGAGGCCTACCGGGCCAAGCCGCTCGTGGGCGCGGCGGCTTGACCGGCGCGCTGATGCCAGGTGCAGGAAGGCAGTAAGGGAGATGGCGATCGGTCGAGCCGACGTCCGGCATACCCAGCGGGGTCACACGGCCAACAAGGCCGCTATGGCGTTTGGGCACCGGACGCGGAACCCATCTGGGCCAGCGGCGATGTGCCGCGTCAACAGGCCGGACACACGACCGCAGTCGCACCTGTCGCCAAATCCCTTGTTAGCCCCCTTGCACCAGGGGGCCGTCCACACACGTGACCCCAAGCGGGGCATCACTGGGATCGCGGTGCTGATGAAGACCGCGCCGAAGAAGCCGCCCGTCCACAAGGGCCAGCAGGTCAGGGATGAGCTTGGCCGTCGAGCGCCGCCTTGTAGGCTGATACAGCGGCGGTGAAGCCCATCATTAGCGCGTCGGCCGTCAGCTCGTGGCCAACTGAAGCTTCAGCCACCGCCGGCAACGCTGCTACCAGCGGCGGGAGGTTATCGAGGTTGAGGTCGTGCCCGACGTTCACCGCCAAGCCGAGCCCGGCCGCCGTGCGAGCCGTGGTGGCGCAGGCCTTAAGCAGCGTCTCCGAGCGGCCTGCACGCGCCGCAGCGGCGTAGGACCCGGTGTAGATCTCGATCCCGTCCGCTCCTGTATCGGGCACTCTCGGCACAACCGTGGGATCGGGATCAAGGAACAGGACCACACGGCAGCCCAGCCGCCGCAACTCGGCCACGGCAGCAATAACCAGCGGCATGTCCCGGTTGCTTAGCCGCCAGCCCTCCTCGGAGGTGAAGGCGCTCTCAGCGTCGGGGACCAAGGTGCATTGCTCAGGCCTTACCGCCCGTATGATTTCAAGTAGCCGCTCGTCCGGGTAACCCTCGACGTTCAGCTCGAAACCCGGGCGCCAAGGCCGCATCAGCTCGGCTAAGTCCAGCACGTCGGTGCGCCGGATGTGGCGTTCGTCGGGCCGGGGGTGAACGGTGATGCCGTCCGCTCCAGCCTCGCGGGCCAACTTGGCAAAGCGCAGCACATCCGGGGTGCCGGTGTGCCTCGCGTTGCGCAGCAAGGCCACCTTGTTGAGATTCACGCTTAACCGTCGTCCCGCAACCACCCGTGCGCCTCCATCATCAGGCGGCATGACTCTGCGCCGCCAGGTTCCCGCCATACCGGCAGGACCATGCGCCCGTGTGCGAGCGACGCGCCAGTTCGGGCCGAGCGGAAGCCTTGTCACTGTCTGCGATGATGGCCGGCGTCACCGGCACCTGTTGCGCCCCTTCACCTGCAAGGGCAGCGGCACGCACCGTCAAAGGCCTTTGGGACACCATCCACGTCGCCCTGCCGCGCTTCACGCCGGAGGACTGCGCCAGCTACTTCACCGCAGCAGGTATGAGCCAAAGTGATTGGATTCTGCTTGAGTATGCATGAACAAGCCACTCTCCACAGACCTTCGCTCCTGGCTGGGTTACAGCCTTCGCAGATGGCCTGTCACGCCAGGCTGCGGCCGAGCGACTCGGTGTCTCGGCTGCCTGCCCCCTGGTTATCGAGCCTGCCGTGACAACCGTTCGGTGCTCTACCAGCGGGTGCCGCGGCTGCTGGAGGCGCTCGGGCTGGCTCGCGGCGACGGCCGCTACGCCCGCATGCTGAAGAATCTTGCCCGGGTGCAGGTGCTGATTCTGGACGACTGGGCGATCACGCCGCTCACGGTCGAGCAGCGCCGCGACCTGATGGAGATCGTCGACGATCGGCACGACAGGGCGTCGACCATCGTGACTAGCCAAGTGCTCGTGGAGCTTTGGCATGAGTACATCGGCAATCCCACCATCGCCGAAATCCCACCATCGCCGATGCCGTGCTGGACAGGTCGTGCACGGCGCACACCAGCTCGAGCTGAAGGAAGAAAGCATGTGCAAGCTGCGCGTCGCCAAGGCCAGGCTTGACGATGACGACGCCCACCAAGCCCGATCCATCCCGCTCGCGACACGCACCGCTACCCGGCTGGGATCATCGAAATGCCCGGCGGGCTCCGACCGGAATGCGTGCCTGGTTCAATTGGAATCGATGGCTGCAACCGTCTGAATGCGCGACAAGGGACGCTCAACGCCTCACGATAATCCAGTGCATCGGAGCACCTCGGCCCCTCCCCTCGCCTTCTGGCAGGTGGGAAGCCTCGAGCCTTGCAGGAACGTCATCCCGAACTGGAGGCCAAGCTACCGGGCCAATGTATGTGTCAGCAGCTCTTGCATACTTCACCACCTTGACCGGCCGGCCGCGCAGCAGCACCGGGTTGTACGACGCCTGAATCCAGATTTCCTGGCCACCCTTGGTGATCCGCCTGAATTCGGCCGCCTGGCACTCGCCCGCCGCAGATTTCCCAGAAAGCCACATACTGCGGGCTGGCCTTGATCTGCTCGGCAACGAACATGCTGTGGTGCCGGCCCTGCACCTCGGCCAGGGTATAGCCGAGTGCGTCGAGGAACTCATCGCTCGCGGTCAGGATCTTGCCGTCAAGGCTGAATTTGATCACCACCTGCGACCGAGCAAGAACATCAAGCTGGGCCTGGCCTTGCACGGCAGAATTGCCAATCCAAACATTCCCTGTCGTCCCCAACCTGCAAAGTCGTGCCCTGGCGGTACCCAGGCGGAGACACAGAATGGTTCACTGCCGCACCGGACGGCCCTCAAGTCGAACGGTAGGCAGAATGGGTTAAGGAAGCGCGAAGCGCGTCCACGCACGGACCTCGTTGCCACCCGCAAGGCACCGCGCGTACGCGTCGCCCGGACACGCCGCATCGTCCCGCAACACGGGCGCTGCGGACCCACTCGCCACGCCGCGTGCCGCTGCGGCCGCGACGGGTCCGTCGCGGCCGCAAGCCAGCCTTGCCTAGCCCGCCCGCACCCCCACCAGCCCCGACAGCTCCGCGCGCGCTCGCGACGTCGCCATGCTCTCCCCCACGGCGAGCGCCGCGGCGAGCGCCCGCCGCCCGGCCGGCGCGTCCACCAGCACCGGCGCCTGGTCCAGGCACGACGCCACGAACGCACCGTGCTCTGCGGCCATGGAGTCGTGGTCCTTCCAGTTCACCGCCTCGCGTCGGAACCCCCCCGTTCCCGGCAACGGCAGCCCCCGCTTGCGGCCGATCATCACCAGCTCGCGCGCGCCGAAATCCGCCGAGAGATACCCCTCCTCGCTGAACAGCCGCATCCGCCGCTCGGTCTTCAGCGAGATCCGGCTTGCCGTGATCGTCGCCACGCAGCCGTTGGCGAACCGCACCCGCGCGTTGGCGATGTCCTCGAGCGGGCTCGACACCGCCGCCCCCAGCGCGTCCACGCTCTCGATCGGGCTGTCCACCAGCGACAGCACCAAGTCGAGGTCGTGGATCATCAGGTCCAGGATCACCGAGACGTCGGTGCCGCGTGGTTTGTACGGCGCGATCCGCGTCGCCTCAATATACAGCGGCCGGCTGATCCGGGCCGAGATCGCCGCATGCTCCGCCGAATAGCGCAGCAGGTGCCCCACCTGCAGCACCAGCCGCCGCTCCGCCGCCAGCGCCGCCAGCGCGTCCGCCTCCGCGAGGCTTGCCGCGATGGGCTTCTCCACCAGCACGTGCCGCCCGGCCTCCAGCGCCTGCCGCGCCAGGGCGAAGTGCACCTCCGCGGGTGCGGCCACCACCACTGCGTCCGCCGCCTCGATCAGCTTGCCCAGGCCGAGCGCCGGCGCCCCCGCCTCTCGCCCCACCGCATCCGCCCGCGCCGGGTCCGGGTCGTGCACGCCCACCAGCACCGCACGCGGCGCCGCCTTGACCTTGAGCGCGTGGAAACGCCCGAAATGGCCGGCGCCCAGGATGCCGATGCGAAGCTGTTCCATGCCGGAGCCGTAGCAGCCCCGTGACCGCGGAGCCAGGCAAGCCAGGCCGGGCTGTGCTCCCCTTGGTCTAGGCCGGGACCCGCCAGGAGCGAGCGGCCCCCGCGGACCGACCGGGTCGAGGCTCAGGCCGCTCCCGCCGCGCCAGTGAGCGCCGGGGTCCGGGAGTGGCCTCGCCCCCGGACCTGCCTTCTCCTGCGACCGGACAGTTGCATCCCCCCCCGCCCCTCGGCATGGTCCGCCGCAATCCGGCGGGGTATCCCGCCACACGCTGCGGGAACGCCTCGATGATGTATTTCAGCCGGGCCAGGACGGCGCTCATCCTCGGCATCTGCGCGCTCGGCGTGCTGCTGTGCCTGCCCAACCTGTTCGCGGCGCCGGCGGCGTGGCTGCCCTGGCACCGTGTCAACCTCGGCCTCGACCTGCGCGGTGGCTCCTACCTGCTGATGCAAGTCGACATGGATACGGTGGTGCGCGAGCGCCTCGAGGGCCTCGCCGACGAGGCGCGCCAGGCGCTGATCCATGCGCCCGGAGGTGCCATCGGCTACCGCAACATCGCCATCTCCACCGGCCATCCCAGGCCCGCCGATGTCGCAGCCGGCACCCATCCCGCCATCCCGGCAGCCGACAGCCCTTCGGCCGCTCCTGCCGCGCCAGCCGCTGCCGCTCCGGACAGCCCCGTCATTGGTCATCCGGCTGCCGACACGCCCGGCGGCGCAGCATCCTCGGCTCAGGCCACCCCGGCGGTCGCCGCCACGGGCACGACCCTCGCGGCGCCCACGTCCGCCCCCGCGTTCCCTGGCACCGCTCCCGTTGGCGCGGGCGGCTATGGCGCCACGCCCGCCATGAACCTTGCTCCTGCGGCACTGCCCGCCGGCACCCCGCGCGTCACCCTGCGCCTGCCCGACCCCGCGAAGCTCGCGGAGGCGTTGGCCGCCCTGCGCGCCATTTCTCCCTCCGTGCCGAACGAGTTCACCGTCGCCACCACCCCGGACGGTCAGATCGCGCTCACCCTGCAGCCGACGGCGCTCGCCACCCGCGCCCGCGCCGCCATCGAGCAGTCCATCGAGATCGTGCGCCGCCGCATCGACGGCTCCGGCGTCGCCGACCCGCAGATCACCCGCCAGGGCGAGGACCGCATCGTCGTGGAGCTGCCCGGCGTCACCGACCCCAACCGCATCCGCGAGCTGCTCGGGCAGACCGCCAAGATGAGCTTCCACTTGGTCGACGAGAAGGCGAACCCCGCCGCACCGCCGCTCGGCGAGGACAGCCTGCCCTCCAGCGACGCCCCGGGCGCACGCATCGTCGTCAGCCGCCACGCCGATGTCGACGGTGCCTCGCTGACCAACGCCACCCCCGCGCAGAATCAGCAGACTGGCCAGTGGGTGGTCAACTTCACCCTCGACAGCGCCGGCGGCCGACGTTTTGCCGACGTCACCCGCACCAACCTTGGCCACCGCTTCGCCATCGTGCTCGACAACAAGGTCATCAGCGCCCCGGTCATCCAGGGCGTCATCCCTGGCGGCTCCGGCCAGATCAGCGGCAACTTCACCGCGCAGTCCGCCACCGACCTTGCGCTGCTGCTGCGCGCCGGCGCGCTTCCGGCGCCGCTGACGGTGGTCGAGAGCCGCAGCGTCGGGCCGGAGCTGGGAGCCGACTCGATCCGCGCCGGCGCGCTGTCGCTGCTTGTCGGCCTGCTGCTCGTCGTCGGCTTCATGGGCACGTTCTACGGGCTGTTCGGCTGGCTGGCGAACATCGCGCTTGTTGCCAATCTGGTGCTGATGGTCGCCATCCTGTCGCTGTTCGGCGCCACGCTGACGCTCCCCGGCATGGCCGGCATCCTGCTCACGCTGGGCATGGCGGTGGACGCCAACATCCTGATCAACGAGCGTATCCGAGAGGAGGCACAGGCCGGCCGTAGCCCGGTCAACGCCATGGAAGCCGGCTTCCGGCGTGCCTATTCCACCATCATCGACAGCAACGTCACCGCGCTGCTCGCCCACGTCATGCTGTTCGTGTTCGGCACCGGCCCGGTGCGCGGCTTCGCGCTGACCATCACGGTGGGCATCGTCACCACCCTGTTCACCGCGACCGTGCTTGCGCGCATGCTGATGGTGCGCTGGTACGCGGCATGGCGGCCGTCGCTGCTGCCCGTGTAGGCGAGGCCGCAGGCGCTGCCTCTGGACTCCGCTCAGGGCAAGCCTTGAGACTCCATGCGAGAGAAAAGCTGCGGCACCCGATCCTTGTCGTGCCACGAGTGCCGAATTGATGCCGGTCCAGGGGCGGCTCGCCCCTGGCGGGTCTGGGCAGAGCCCAGCTTTGCTTCCTACCTCGCGAAGGTTTCGCCCGATGTTCACCCGCCCGCTGTTCCGCTTCGTCAAGGACGGGACCCGCATCCGCTTCATGCGTGGCCGCTTCCTCGGCCTCGCCACCTCCGCGGTGCTCTCGCTGGCCTCGGTCGGGCTGTTCTTCTACCCCGGCCTCGACCTCGGCATCGACTTCAAGGGCGGCGTCGTCATCGAGGCCCGCACCCCGGGCCCCGCCGACTTCACCGCCCTGCGCGCTGCACTCTCGGCCCAGGGCGTGCCTGCGGCTGGCCTGCAGCGCTTCGGCGCCGCCGACGACGTCCTGCTGCGCCTCGACGCCCAGCCCAGCGACGCCGCAAACCAGGCCGAAACCCAGAAGGTCCGCGCCGCCCTGGAGCAGGCCGCCCCCGGCACCACCATCCTGCGCGCCGACGCCGTGGGCGCCTCGGTGTCCAGCGAGCTGTTCCGCAACGGCCTGCTGGCGCTCGGCATCAGCCTGCTGATGATCATGACGTACATCTGGATCCGCTTCGAATGGCAGTTCGCCGTCGGCGCCGTCGTCACCCTGCTGCTCGACGTGACCAAGACCATCGGTTTCCTGGCCCTCACCCGCATCGAGTTCGACCTGGTGATGGTTGCCGCGATCCTCACCGTCATCGGCTATTCCACCAACGACAAGGTCGTGGTCTACGACCGCATGCGCGAGAACCTGCGCAAGTATCGCACCATGCCGCTGCGCGAGCTCATCGACCTGTCGATCAACGAGACCCTGAACCGCACGCTGGCCACCTCGTCCACGGTGTTCCTCGCCGCCCTGCCGCTCGCCCTGTTCGGCGGCGCCACCCTCTCGGGGTTCGCCTGGGTGATGCTGTTCGGCATCGTCGTCGGCACCTCCAGCTCGATCTTCATCGCCGCCCCCATCTTGCTGCTGCTCGGGGAGAACAAGCTCCGCCGCGACGTCCGCAGCGACCGGGCGGTGCGCAAGACCGGGCCGGTGGTCAGGCCGCGGCCGTGAGGCGACGCCGGCGGGCAAGGCCGGAGGCGCTGTCCCGCCTTGTCTGGCGGCCGCATGCGCGGCCCCGCGATCATCGGGGCTAGGCGCTCTCCTCCAGCAGCGGCACGAGCAGGCGCGTGGGCAGGAACATGCCTAGGTGATTGAAGCCGATTATCTCGAACCCGTCTTCGCGCCCGCGCGCCTTGGCACGTTGCTTGTCTGACGGCTTCTCCTGCGCGGCATGGCTGCGTAGGATGCTCGGGTGAGGATCGAAACTCCAAGCCGCACCCGTCTTTGCATCGAGGTCGTGCACGACTTGGTCTGCCCCTGGTGCTACATCGGCGTACGGCGGCTGCTGCGGACGCTGCGGCGGCGGCCGGAGCTGCAGTTCGAGCTCACCTGGCGCCCGTTCCTGCTCAACCCCGACATGCCAGCAGCCGGGATGAGCCGCGCCGAATACGTGCTGCGCAAGTTCGGCGGCGAGGACCGCGCGCGGCGGCTCTACCTGTCGATCACCGAAATCGGACTGGCCGAGGGGGTGCAGTTCCGCTTCGAACGCATCCGGCGCACGCCGTCGAGCGTGGACGCGCACCGTCTGGTGCGGCTGGCCGCGCGCTACGGCCGCGCGGGCGAGATGGTGGAGGCGCTGTTCGCGGCACACTTCACCGACGGCCGCGACCTGGGTGAACTGCGGGTGCTGACGGCGGTGGCGGCCTCCTGCGGGCTCGACGGCGAGGCGGCGCGGCAGTTCCTCCTGGGCGACGCCGAGGCCGAGGCGATCCACGCAGAGAACCTGCGTGCCCACCGGCTCGGCATCAATGGCGTGCCATGCTTCGTGGTGTCGGGCCGACACGCGATTGCCGGCGCCCAGGAGCCGGAGGTGATCGAGCGGCTGCTCGACGTCGCGGCGGTCGAGGCGGCAGAGAGCGTGGCCGGGAACGCCGCTTCACCCGCTAGGTGACCGGCAGCCATTATCTGCTCCAGAGGCCTAGGCTTTTGGCAGAGTCCAGAGGCAGAGTGACTGGCCTTGCTTGCCTGGCCAGTCACTCTCAGGGCCGCTTGGTATCAGCCAGACACGCGCTGGGCGTATCGCTGAAATCGCCTTTGGCAGCCCACTGCAGCCAAGTCTGGAAACTGACAGGCGAGCATTCAGATGACTGAGAATGGCGGAGGCTGTGTGAAAACATTGGTGATCCGGTTTAGAAAGATTGGACAGGAACTACCTGGCAGTGCCGGGTGGATAGTCAGCAATGACGCCGAATGGCTGATAGCCTTTTTTCTTGTAAAAGCGTGCAGCCGCGGCGTTGAAAGTATCGAGCCAAGCTCCTCGACAGCCACGCCGCTTTGCTTCCATCTCGGCATTTTTCAACGGCTGAGTTCCGAGCCCCTGTGACCTCAATACATCCGGAATGAACAGCCGTTCGACGAATAACCTTTAAAGCGACGTACGCCCCCAAAAGCCACCACGACCTTGGAGCCGTTATCGAAACGGAAAAGAATTGCAAGGAACGGCCGGACACTGTTGGCGAAGTCCGGAGCGCATGGGCCAGCGGGGCGTTGGCTCGGTTTTGTTTTGGAGATCGCCCATGTCTCTGCCGTTGCAGCCGCTCCCGTCCGTGCCCGACGACACCGTGCGCATCGCGCGTGCCGCGTTCCGCGTTCCGGCGCGGTAACCCGTATGTGCTTCTGAGAGACAAGCTCGGCGCCGTGTTCGCCGATGCCGACTTTGCCGACCACTATCCAAAGCTTGGCCAGCCCGCCTATGCGCCCTGCCGCCTTGTCTTGTGACGCTCATGCAGTTCCGCGAGGGTTTGAGCGACCGTCAGGCAGCCGACGCCGTCCGGGGTCGGATCGACTGGAGATACCTGCTCGCCCTTGACCTGGCCGATGGCGGCTTCGACTTCTCGGTGCTGTGCGAGTTCCGCGGCCGGCTGCTCCAGCATAAAGCTACGGAGCGCCTGCTGACCCGCCTGCTGGCGGCTACCCGCGAGGGCGGGCTGTTAAAGGCCTTCCAGGCTGCGTTCGCCGCGTCGGTGAACCAGACTGTGAGGCTGCCGTGTTGCCGCAGAGCGCCATCATAGGCTGCCGGGTTCGTTACCCGATGCCGCTAGAGCATTTTAGGGTTGCACGGGCGCGCGTTCCCTGGTTTTCCGTTGTG
>CAXSEF010000071.1:0-16731 GCA_964236535.1 uncultured Acetobacteraceae bacterium | reverse complement strand
GCTTTGCAACTACCCCTACATCCAACAAGCCAGCTGACATGCTCAGCGGTATGAGCTGTCGTTCGTCTCAGATACCTGGGCGGGATTGTGGACCAATTTCTTGGTGTGCTCTGCGCACCCGCCGAGGCGTTCCCGGTCGTTGTGTAGGTAGCTGCAAACAAAGGCCGGAGGCCCTGGAAACCGCGTCCTGCCACCCCGCATGAGCCTGCGGCAAGTCGCGCGAGCATCCTGTGCGCAGACCGCAGCCTCAACCCAGCCTTCCACCGCAGTGCGGCGGCTGCCAAGCACCGCGTGGGCCTGCTCGACAAACGGGATCGAATGGCCGGCGGCCCTTTGCGGGTCAGGGCAGAGCCCGGTCGTGCTTTCTTATCCCTACCCCGGAATCGACAGGTCCGTCAGCCGCCGGTGCTCCTCCAGCGCGAAGCGGTCCGTCATCCCCGCCACGTAATCCGACACGATCGCCGCCGCCTGCGCCGACCCTGCCTCACCCGCTGCCTCCCGCCACCCGTCCGGCAGCGTGTCCGTGTGCGCGTGCAGCACCTCGAACAGCGCCTCCGTCAGCGTCCGCGCCTTGAGCGACATCCGGTTCACCCGCCAGTGACGATACATCCGTGCCCGCAGGAACGCCTTGATCGCCCGGTTCGCCGCTTCCATTCCGGCGCTGAATCCCACAACCGGCCCCGCCGCCGCCCGGATCGCGTCCACGTCCGCGGGCGCCAGGCCGGCCACCCGCCGCCGCGTCTCGCCCACCATGTCGACCACAAGCGCGTTGATCACCCGCCGGATCGTCTCGTGCCGCAGCCGCTCTCCGGCCACGCCCGGCGACGCGCGACGCGCTTGCAAAAACGCGTCGCCCACCACCGGCAGTTCCGCCGCCTCGCCGATCCCGAACAGCCCCGCGCGCAGCCCGTCATCGAGATCATGGCTGTGATATGCGATGTCGTCCGAAGCCGCCGCCACCTGCGCCTCCACCGACGCATAGCTGCGGAGTTGCAGGCAATGCAGTGTGTCGTACTCCTTGATCCCGGCTGGCGGCACGGCGAGCGGACCGTTATGCTTGGCGAGGCCCTCCAGCGTCTCCCATGTGAGATTCAACCCGTCGAACGCCGCATACCGCGTCTCCAGACGCGTCACGGTCCGCAGCGACTGGGCGTTATGGCTGAACCCGCCATACGGCCGCATCCCCGCGTTCAGCCCGTCCTCCCCCGCGTGCCCGAACGGGGGGTGTCCCAGATCGTGCGCCAGCGCCAGCGCCTCCGTCAGGTCCTCGTCCACCCCCAGCTCGCGCGCGATCGAGCGGGCGATCTGGGCCACCTCCAGGGTGTGGGTCAGCCGGGTGCGGAAGAAGTCGCCCTCGTGGTTGACGAACACCTGCGTCTTGTACTGCAGCTTGCGGAACGCCGCGCTGTGGATCACCCGGTCGCGATCACGCTGCCAAGGGCTGCGCGTGCCCGACGGCGCCTCGTCATGCAGCCGCCCGCGTGTCACCCGCACCGCCCACGGCTGCAGCGCCACGCGCTGATACGGCTTCGGCGCCGCCGCGCCCACCCCGGGCCGGCCCGCATTCTGATCGCCTGCGTTAACCGGGTCGCTCTGCATACCCGTTCACCTACACCCCGCCACCCCCACCTTCAATTGTCGCCCCGCGAAGGCTATGTTCCGCCTGAGCCCCCCGGAGACAAGCCATGACCTCAGCCCCCTTCGCCGTCTCGGAGCGCGCCGCCGCCCGCATCGCGGAGATCGTCGCCGACCAGCCAGGCATGCCGCAGGCGCTGCGCGTCTCCGTGCTCGCCGGCGGCTGCAGCGGCTTCCAGTACAATTTCGAGCTGGAACAATCCGCTCAGCCCGACGACCTCATCGTCGAACGGGGCCTGGCCCGCGTCCTCGTCGATCCCTCCAGCCTCGACCTGCTCGCCGGCGCCCAGCTCGACTACACCGACGCCCTGATGGGTGCGCATTTCACGGTCACCAACCCGAACGCCGTTTCGGCCTGCGGCTGCGGCACCAGCTTCTCCGTCGAGTGACTTCCGCCACCGAAAAGCAAGCAAGGCCGAGTCCTGCCCAGACCCGCCGACAGGCGGAGCCGTTTGGAAACCAGTCGCCAAGCGCGCCCAACCCGGCGTTCGGTGCCCCTGGCTCGCATGGGTCTGAGGGCTCGGTTCCCGGCGGATACCCGCCTTGAAGGACGGGGCAGAGCGCTGGGGTCAATTCGCTCACGGCCGCCTGGCATGATCGTCGCCACCTGGAACGTGAACTCCGTCCGCATGCGCCAGGGCCACATCGCCCGGTTCCTCGAGCGCCGGCGGCCCGACCTCCTCCTGCTCCAGGAGATCAAGACCGAATCCCCCGGTTTTCCCACTGCAGCCTTCGAGGCGCTTGGCTACCAGGCCGCCATCGTTGGCCAGAAAGCCTACAACGGTGTTGCCATTCTCTCGCGCCTGCCGTTCGAGGTCACCGCCCGCACCCTGCCCGGCCTGCCGGAAGACGACACCCAGGCCCGCTACGTCGAGGTCCATACCGAAGGCACCCGCGTCGGCAACCTCTATCTTCCCAACGGCAACTCCGGCGGCGATGCCGGCTACGCCTACAAGCTGGCCTGGATGGAACGCCTCGGCGAGCGCGCCCGTGACCTGCTCGCCCAGGACATCCCGCTGGTTCTCGCCGGCGACTACAACGTCGCCCCGACCGACGCCGACTACGCCCCCGGCACGCTGGGCGACACCGACGCCCTCGTCCGCCCGGAGACCCGCGCCCGCTATCGTGCCCTGCTCTGGTCGGGCCTCACCGACGCCATACGAGCGCTGCACCCGCACGGCCCGGTCTGGACTTTCTGGGACTACCAGGCAGGCGCTTGGTCGCGCGACCGCGGCCTGCGCATCGACCACGTCCTGCTTTCCGCCGAGCTCGCCGAACGCCTCGTCTCCGCCAGCCCCGACCGTGCGGAACGCGGCGAGGAACAGCCCTCCGACCACGTTCCGGTCATCGTGGAGATGCGGTAGGCAAGGCCAAAGGCTCTGACTCTGGACTCCGGCAAAGGCGAAGGCTTTGCAATCCATCCCTCAAGCCCTGCAATAACCTCGGCCACCGCCCCAGAACATGTGCGGGTCTGGGGCCTCAGGCCCCAGCGGGTCCAGGGCAGCGCCCTGGCCTTTCTTCCCTTACTCGTCCCGCCGCGGCCGCGCCAGCAGCGCCGCGATCGCCTCGTCCAGCCCCGTCTCTCCCGCCACCAGCCCCGCCACCGCCGCGCATACAGGCAGGTCGAGCCCCCGCCCCCGCGCCAGCAACGCCGCTGCTGTCGCCGCCCCCTCGACCACGCCGGCCTGCGCAAGCGCCGCCTCCGCCGGCCGTTCCCCACGGCCGAGCGCCAGCCCGAAGCGGAAGTTGCGGCTCGACTCCCCGGTGCAGGTCAGCAGCAGGTCGCCGAGCCCGGATAGCCCCGCCACGGTGTCCGCCCGCCCGCCGAGCGAGGCCGCGAGTCGCCCGATCTCCACCAGCCCGCGCGTCACCAGCGCCGCCCGCGCGTTCTCTCCCAGCCGCGCCCCCACCACCGCCCCGGCCGCGATCGCCACCACGTTCTTCGCAGCACCTCCCACCTGCACGCCGACCACGTCGTCGTTGCCGTAGAGCCGGAATCCCGGCGTCGCCAGCAGCCCCACCAGCCTCTCCCGCAGCGCCGGATCCACCGCCGCCAGCACCGAGGCGGCTGGCTGCCCGGCCGCGATCTCGTGCGCGAAGTTGGGCCCGCTCAGCACCGCTGTCGGCTGCCCGGGATGCAGCTCCGCCAGAACCTCGAGCGGCAGCAGCCCGGTGTCCGCCTCCACTCCCTTGCAGCACGCGACCAGCGGCACCCGCGGCCGCATCGCGCCCGTCACTGCGCGCAGCGACTGCATCGGCACGCACAGCAGGATCGCGTCGGCCTGCTCGGGCAACGCCTGCACCAGCACGCCCGCCGGCAACGCGAAGCCGGCAAGCCGCGGCGTCCGCTCGGCCCGCCCGACGTCGCGCGCCCACAGCGTCACCTCCGCCCCCGCCCGCAGGCACTGCACCGCAAGCGCCGTCCCCCAGGCTCCCGCCCCCACCACGGCGATCCGCGTCCCGCTTGCCGCGCCGCCCGGCCCGACGCTGCCGGCCTGCGCGCTACTCACCACTGAGCCGCACGACATCGAACCCCTGCCCGGCCTCACCCTTGCCCAGCCGCGCCAGCAGTGCCGCAAGCAGCCCCGCCGCCGCCGCCTCGAACCGCCACGGCGGCCGCACCACCACCAGCCCGCAGCCGTTCAGCCGTTCCGGATCGGTCGGGGCGCGCAGCCACAGCTCGGCGGCCACCACATCGCGCAGCCGGCTCTCGCGGAGTGCCGCGTGGAACGTGCGCACCGGCGCCCGATGCTTGATTGGGTACCACGCCGCCAGCACCGCATCGCCGAACCGCGCTTGCGCCGCCACCAGCGCTTCGACGAGCCGGCTGAACTCTCCCGCCCGCTCGAACGGCGGGTCGATCAGCACCAGCGCGCGCCGCTCGGCCGGCGGCAGGAACGCGCGCAGCGCCGCATACCCGTCGCGCAGATGCACCCCCACCCGGGTATCGCCTGCGAACAGTCGCCGCAGCGCCGCGTGCTCCTCGGGGTGCAGCTCGCAGCACACCAGCCGGTCCTGCACCCGCAGCAAACCCCGCAGGAGCCCCGGCGAGCCCAAGTAGTAACGCGCACCTACCGCCCCCTCTGCCTCGCCCGTCCCGCCCGCCTCGCCTGGCCCGTCTGCCTCGCCTGCTTCGGCCACGTCGCCAATCGCCGACCCGCGCGGCTCACCATCCGCCGCCGGTACTCCTCCTGGCACGGCCAGCGCCACGTACCCGAGCAGCACCTCAGGCGGGTCCGGCCACAGCCGGCCGATGCCCTGCCGCCATTCCCCGGTGCGCGCCGCCGCCCCGCCCGCAAGGTCGGATCGCCCCGCCCCCGCATGGGTGTCAATCGCCAGGAATCCCCCCGGCTTGCGCTGCATCGCTCCGACCAGCCAGACCAGCAACGCGTGCTTGACGCAGTCCGCCGCATTGCCGGCATGGAAGGCATGCCGGTAGTTCACGCCAAGCTCCGCCCGCCGGCCATTTCCCCCGGGGTACCCGCCCCGCCCCGCCCTACCGTCTCGCCTCCCGTGCCTCCAGCTGCGGCCGCGTCGCCCGCCATCCCAGGCTCCCGCAACTCCTCAAGCGGCCAGCGTGGCCGCGGCGCCACCCCACGCCCGTCCGCCTCGCCCAGCCGCAACCGCTCGATCGCCGCCCACGCCACCATCACCGCGTTGTCGGTGCACAGCCGCACCGGGGGCGCCACCAGCCGCACCCCTCGCGCCTGGGCCACCGCCTGCAGCGCCGCGCGCACCGCAGCATTCGCCGCCACCCCGCCCGCCACCACCAGCGCCGTTGCCGCCAATCCCGGTCCCGACAGCATCGCCAGCGCCCGCCCCGCCCGGTCGGCCAGCACCTCCGCGCACGCCGCCTGGAACCCTGCCGCGATATCCGCCGCATCACCTGCCTGCAGCGGCCCCGCCGGATACGCTGCCACCCGCTGCGCCACCGCCGTCTTCAGTCCACTGAAGCTGAAGTCGCACCCCTCGCGCCCTAGTAGCGGCCGCGGCAGCCGGACCCCGGTCGCATCACCCGACCGTGCCAGCCGCTCCAGTGCCGGGCCGCCCGGCCAGCCCAGCCCCAGCATCTTCGCCACCTTGTCGAACGCCTCGCCCACCGCGTCATCGATGGTCCCGCCCAGCCGGCGGTAGCGCCCGACGCCTTCGACCGCCACGCACTGGCAGTGCCCGCCTGAAACCAGCAGCAGCACATACGGGAACGTTACGCCCTCCGAACCGCCGCCACTCACACCGTCCGTTGCCTCGCCACCCGGCCCATCGCTGTCCAGCCCGGGCGCACCCAGCCCCGGCAGCCGTGCCGACAGCGCATGTGCCTCCAGGTGGTTGACCGCGACAAACGGCACCCCGGCTGCCAGCGCCAGCCCCTTGCCCACCCCGCTGCCGACGATCAGCCCGCCGATCAGTCCCGGCCCTACCGTCGCGGCCACCGCCCCCAGCTCCTCGGGCAGCAGACGCGCCTGCCGCAGGACAGCGCGCACCATCTGTGGCAGATGCGCCAGGTGCGCGCGCGCCGCGATCTCGGGCACCACACCCCCGAACGCTGCATGCTCCTGCTGGCTCAGCAGCGCCTCGGCGAGCACCATCCCCGCGCCCGACAGCACTGCCACTCCGGTCTCGTCGCACGAGGACTCAATTCCTAGAACTGGTCCTAGCACCGGTCCTAGCACCGGCCGTGCGCCCGGTTCCGACCCGACCGCCGCGCCCGGCGCCCCGGACGCGCTCCAGCCCTGCAACCTCGGCACCCAAGCCGCGCCAGCAGCGCCGGCGCCCGCAACCTCCCCAGTTCCGCCGCGATCACCATGTCCGGCGCTGGCCCTCGTCGGCCTCCCGCTGTGCATCCGCTCGCTTTCCTTTCCGTGCGCCGGGTAATAGGACACGCCGATGCCCGCGTCCCAACCCCTGCCCCCCATCCTCGCCCCGCTCGCGCATCGCAACCACTCGGTCGTCTCGCACGAGCGCAGCCTGCCGCTGCGCGTCGGCACCCGCGCGTCCCCGCTCGCCCTGGTGCAGACCCGCGCCTTCCTCGCCCTGCTCAGCCGCTTCTGCCCGGTCCTGCGTGCCCCTCTCTACGGCGACAGCACGGTGTTCCAGGAACACGCCATCCGCACCACCGGCGACCGCGTGCAGGACCGCCTGCTTGCCGAGATCGGCGGCAAAGGCCTGTTCGCCAAGGAGATCCACGAGGCCCTGGTTGAGCGTCGCATCGACTTCGCCGTGCACAGCCTCAAGGACCTGGAAACGGCACTCCCGCCCGGCATCGTTCTCGCCTGCACCCTGCGCCGCGAGGATGCGCGCGACGTCCTCATCCTCGGCCCCGACTGCGGCATCCCCGACCCCGCCGACCCCTATTCCGTGCTCCCCGCCGGTGCGCTGATCGGCACCTCCTCGGTCAGGCGGCAGGCCCAGCTGTTGCACGCCCGCCCCGACCTGCGCGTCGCCATGCTGCGCGGCAACGTGCAGACCCGGCTCGACAAGGTGGCCGCAGGCGAATGCACGGCCAGCATGCTGGCGCTGGCCGGCCTGCGCCGCCTCGGCCTCACCCCCGCCTTGTCGGTGATCCTCGACCCCGACTCCATGGTCCCCTCTGCCGGCCAGGGCATCGTCGGCATCACCGTGCGCGAGGACGACCTGGCCTTGCAGGAACTCCTTGCCGGCATCGAGGACCCGGAGGCCCGCGCAGTCTCCACCGCCGAACGCGCCATGCTCGCGGTGCTTGACGGGTCCTGCCGCACGCCAATCGGCGGCCACGCTCGCCTGCTTCCGGCCAGACCGGGCGAAGCCGGCATGCTTCACCTCACGGGCCTGGTCGCCCGCGAGAACGGCTCGTTCCTGCTCAAGCGCAGCCGGCACGGCCCCGCCAGCGACGCCGAGCGCCTCGGTCGCGATCTCGGCGCCGAGCTGCGCGCCGACAGCCCGGATGACATCTTCGCCTGACCCCGAGGTTCCCGGCTGCGTCGCATCCAGCCCTGCGCCAGCCGTACCCGCCACGCCCGTCGTGCTCGTCACCCGCCCCGAGCCCGACGCTACCGCCTCCGTGCTACGCGCCCGCGGCTTCGACCCAGTGATCGCCCCGTTCCTGATATTGCGCGACCGCGCCGCCCGCCTGCCCGATGCCGCCGCCATCCAGGCCACGCTCGCCGCCAGCCCCCGAGCGGCGGACCGCCTCGCCCCCAATCAACGCCCGCTGCTCGCCGTCGGCGACGCCACCGCCGCCCGCGCTCGCGCCCGCGGCTTCCCCCACGTGCATAGCGCCGACGGCGACGCGGCAGCGCTCGCCGGCCTTGCCGCCAGCCTGTGCGACCCGGCAGGCGGGCCGCTGCTGCTCGCCTGCGGCCACGGCCAAGGCCATGGGCTGGCCACGGACCTGCGCGCCCGCGGCTTCCGGGTGCTGCGCCGCGTGCTCTACGCCGCCGGCCCTGTCAACCGCTTCCCGTCTGCTGCCCGGGACGCACTGGCCGCTCGCCGCCTGCACGCGGCGCTGTTCCTTTCCGCCGAGACCGCGCGCGCCTTCGTGACCACACTGCCGCCTGCCCTTGTGCCCGCGCTGACCACGGTCGAGGCTGTGGTAATTGGCGAGCGCGCCGCCGCCGCGCTACACGCTTTGCCGTGGCGGCGACTCGCCGTAGCGCGACACCCGACCCTGGACGGAGTTCTGGCCCTGCTATGAGCGATCGCAACCTTCCGCCCGGCGCCAAGCGCACAAACCGCGCCGGCCCCGTGCCCGATGCCCAGATTGTGGGCGGGCCAACCCCCGCCGCGCCGCAACCAGACCCTGGCCCGGCCACAGCCCCCGACCCCGTTCCCTACGCCGCAGCCGCCGCAGAGGCCGCGCCAGCTGCGGCTGCGACCCCCGGGCCGCTGCCGCATGTCGCGGCCACGCCCGCCTCGCTGCGCACAAGTACCGACGCCGCGGCGCGCAACGCACGCACCGCGACCGCGCTCGGCGCCCTGGCGCTTGCCGGCGTCGTGCTGACCGCCGGCGGCCTCGCCTACGTCTGGGCCCATCCCAGCAACGAGCTGGCCCAGGACACCGGGCGGTTGCAGGCCCTCGACGGCGAGGTCCAGGCCGCGAAGCAGCAGCGCGACACCCTTGCCGGGCAGCTCGACGCCCTCAAGCCGCGGCTCGCAGAGCTCGAGGCCCGCAAGCCCGCCGACCTCGCCCCGCTCGACCAGCGCCTTGGCGCGCTGGAGAAATCCGCGGTCGGCGCCGGCGCCCAGGACCTGACCGAGCTGTCGCGCCGCATCGATGCGCTGGCCACCCGCGAGGACCAGCTCGGCGCCCGCCAGCAGGCCGACATGGACAGCGTCAACGGCCGCACCGACGCCGCCATCACCCAGGCCCGCTCCGGGGCCGTCGCAGCCCTCGCCGGGCTGGAGCACCAGATCGCCGCCGACCAGGACGCCGACAAGTCCGCGCGCGACGCCCTCGCCACCGCGCTGGGCGGTCGCATCGACGCCGGCTCCGCCGCGCTGTCCGGCCGCATCGACGCTGCCACCGCCGCCGATCAAGCCGCGCGCCAGACCCTGGCATCGGACCTCGGCACGAAGCAGGATGCGGCCGCTGCAGCGGCCGCGAAGCAGCTCGGCATCGCCGCCGCCGCGCAGCAAACCAACCTCGCCACGGCCAGCGCCCGCCTTGCCGCCATCGAGACCCGCCTCGGCATCGTCGAGCAGTCCTCCGGCAAGGTCGCCGGACTCGCCGCGCGCGCCGGTCGCATGGCGCAGCTGCAATCTGCCCAGGTCGACCTCGCCGCCGGCCATTCGCTCGGGACCCTTCCCGACGCCCCACCTGCGCTGGCGAGATACGCCAACGCCCCACCTCCAACCGAAGCCGCACTCAAGCTCGGCTTCGCCGATGCCGCCGAGGCTGCGCGCCAGGCAAGCCAGCCGCAATCCGCCGACCGGCCCTTCCTCGGCCGCATCTGGGCCCGTGTGCAGCAGGGGGTCGTCGTCCGCCAGGGCGACAGTGTCGTCGTTGGCGACCCGGCCTCTGGCGTGCTCGCGCGGGCCCAGGACGCGCTCGACGCCGGCGACCTTGCCGGCACCGTGCAGGTCGTGCGGACCCTGCAAGGGCCCGCAAAGGACGCGATGGCGGACTGGCTTGCCCAGGCGCAGTCCCTGCTCGACGCCCGCGCAGCTCTCGCCCAGCTTGTGGCGCACGCCTGATGCGCCGCGCCATCGCGCTGCTTGTCCTAGCAGCCGTCGTCGTCACAATCGCCTGGTACGTCGCCCACCTGCCGGGCCAGTTCGTCCTGCATGTCGGCGGCACCACCGTGCAGTCCTCCGTGGCCATCGCCATCCTTGCCCTCGCGGTGCTGTTCGGCGTGCTCTACCTCGCCCTCCGCCTGCTCTCGGCGGTGTTCCGCCTGCCGCAATGGTTCAACACTCGGGGCGCCCTGCGACAGCGCCGCCGCGGCGACCAGGCCGTGACGCAAAGCCTGCTCGCACTTGCTGCCGGCGACGGCTCCGACGCCCGCCGTGAAGCCGCCCGCTCCCGCCGCCTGCTCGGCGATACGCCGCAGACCCTCCTGCTCGCCGCCCAGGCCGCTCGTGTTTCCGGCCGCGAGGACGAAGCCGAGGAGATTTTCCGCGACCTCGCGTTGCGCAAGGACGCAAGCTTCCTCGGTCTGCGCGGCCTCCTGCGCCAGGCGCTCGCCCGGCAGGACTGGGACGCCGCCGCCGAATACGCCCGTCGCGCCGAAGCCGCTCAGCCAGGCGCCGCTTGGCTGCGCTCCGAGCGCGCCCAGCTCGCGGTGCAGACCCGCGACTGGCGCGGGGCGCTGGCCCTCTCCGCCCCCGACGCCCCGCTCGCCGCCTTCGCCACCGCTGCCGCCGAGGAGCAGTCCAACCCCGCCGAGGCGCGCAAGCTCGCGAGACAGGCCTTCGACGCCGATCCCTCCCTTGCCCCTGCCGCGATCGCCTATGCCCGCCGGTTGCGCGAGCAGGGCAAGGAAGGCCGCGCGCAGGACGTTCTCCGCCGCTGCTGGACGCTCGCTCCCCACCCCGACGTCGCCGAATTTGCCATCGCTCCGGCTACCGACAGAACCGAGCGCCTGCACGCCGCCGAAGCTCTCGTGCAAGGCACCCCTGACCACGCCGAAAGCCACTTCCTGCTCGCCCGCCTGTCTCTCGACGCCGGCCTACCCACCGCCGCCCGCACCCAGGCCGAGCAGGCCCGCGGCCTCGGCCTCGACCAGCAGCGCGTCTGGTTGCTCCTCGCCGACATCGCCGAGGCCGACAATCGCCCCGACGAAGCCCGCGAAGCCCTCCGCCACGCTGCTACCGCCCCCTCCGATCCTTCCTGGCGCTGCGGCCAGTGCGGCACCGTCCACACCCAGTGGCTCGCCGTCTGCGCCGCCTGCCGCACCGCCGGCCGTGTCAACTGGAGCACCGGACGGCCGGAGGGGACGCTCATCGCAATGTAGAGACAGCAAGGCCGGGCCCTCTCCGACCCTCCGGGGGCTCAGCCCCAGGCGGGGTTCAGAGGCAGAGCCTCTGGCCTTACCTTCTTCCTCAGTTTTTCGCCTTGTCCACCAGCGCGGTCTTGCTGATCCAAGGCATCATCGCCCGCAGCTTCTCGCCGACCTGCTCGATCGGGTGCTCCGCGAGTCTGCGCCGCGTCGCCTTGAAGCTCGACTGGTTCACCTTGTTCTCCAGCATCCAGTCCCGCGCGAAACGCCCCGACTGGATATCGGTCAGCACCCGCTTCATCTCCGCCTTGGTCTCGGCGGTGACAATGCGCGGCCCGGTGACATACTCGCCATATTCGGCAGTATTGCTGATCGAATAATTCATGTTCGCGATGCCGCCCTCGTAGATCAGGTCCACGATCAGCTTCACCTCGTGCAGGCACTCGAAATATGCCATTTCCGGCGCATACCCCGCCTCGGTCAACGTCTCGAATCCCGCCTTGATCAACTCGACCAGCCCGCCACACAGCACCGCTTGTTCGCCGAACAGGTCGGTCTCGCATTCCTCCTTGAACGTCGTCTCGATGATTCCCGCGCGCCCGCCGCCAATTGCCGATGCATACGACAGCGCGATCTCCAGCGCGTTGCCTGACGGGTCTTGCGCCACCGCCACCAAGCACGGCACACCGCCGCCACGCTGATACTCCGAGCGCACAGTATGCCCCGGCCCCTTCGGCGCGATCATAAACACGTCGAGGTCCGGCCGCGGGTCGAGCAGGTTGAAGTGCACGTTCAGCCCGTGTGCGAACGCCAGCGCAGCGCCCTGCTTCATGTTCGCGCTGAGGCTGTCGCGGTAGAGGTCGCCTTGCCCCTCGTCGGGCGTGAGCACCATCACCACGTCCGCCCATGCTGCCGCCTCGGCCGGCGCGATCACCCGCAGCCCCGCTGCCTCCGCTTTTGCGATCCCCGCCGAACCAGATCGCAATCCGACGACGAGGTTCGCCACGCCGCTGTCCTTCATGTTGCGGGCGTGAGCATGGCCCTGGCTGCCATAGCCGATGACGGCGACTTTCCTGGCCTTGATCAGGTTAAGGTCGGCGTCGCGATCGTAATAGACGCGCATCTGCGGGTCTCCCTTCATGAAAAATAAGGCCAGGGCTCCCTGGACCTGCCTCACAAGGCCCTGCAAACACTGGCCGCCCTGCAAGTGTGTTGCAGGGCCTGTTGTGTACGGGTTTGGGGCCTGCCACCGGGACAGAGCCCCTCGCCTTGTCTTGCCGCAATGCCTAGAGCGTCCCAAGCCCCCGGGAAATTGCCGCCACTCCGGTCCGCGACACCTCGACCAGACCCAGCGGCCGCATTAGCCCCAAAAACGCGTCGAGCTTGTCCGTCGCACCTGTAAGCTCGAACACGAAGCTCTCGGTCGTCGCGTCGATCACCCGCGCGCGGAACGCGTCGGCGATGCGCAGCGCCTCGGCACGATGCTCACCCGTCCCCGCCACTTTGATCATTGCCAGTTCGCGCGCGAGGTGCGGGCCCGACTGCGTGAGGTCCGCCACCCGATGCACCGGCACCAGCCGGTCGAGCTGCGCCTTGATCTGCCCGATCACCATCTCGGTGCCGGAGGTGACGATGTTGATCCTCGAGCGGTGCCCATCGTCATCGACAGGCGCTACGGTCAGGCTGTCGATGTTGTAGCCCCGCCCCGCGAACAGCCCGATCACCCGCGCCAGCACGCCGGCCTCGTTCTCCACCAGTACTGACATCGTGGCCGAGCGAACGGGATCGCCGGCCCCCGTCTGCGGATGCGGCATCAGAGCAGCATCAGCCCCTCGTTGGTGATCGACGCGGCCTCCAAATCGTGCCCCGGACCAAGAATCATCTCGTTGTGCGCAGCCCCCGACGGGATCATCGGGTAGACGTTCTCCTTCTCGGCCACGCAGATGTCGGCAATGACCGGCCCCGGCTCTGCCAGCATCCGCGAGATGACGCCGTCGAGCTCGTCGACTGAACGCGCCCGCAATCCCACAGCATGGAAGCTTTCCGCCAGCTTGACGAAGTCCGGCAGCGCCGAGCTGTAGCTCTCGGAATAGCGGTTGCCGTGCAGCAGCTCCTGCCACTGCCGCACCATGCCCATGTACTGGTTGTTCAGGATGAAGACCTTCACTGGCAGCCGGTACTGCGCGAGCGTGCCCATCTCCTGGATGTTCATCAGGATGCTCGCCTCGCCGGCGATGTCGATCACCAGCGCGTCCGGCATCGCCACCTGCACGCCCATTGCCGCTGGCAGCCCGTAGCCCATCGTCCCTAGCCCGCCGCTGGTCATCCATCGGTTCGGCTTCTCGTAGAGAAAATGCTGTGCCGCCCACATCTGGTGCTGGCCTACCTCCGTGGTGATGAAGGTGTCGCGCCCGTCTTCGAGGCACAGCTCGTTCAGCCGCCGCACCGCATACTGCGGCCGGATCACCGCGCCGGCGCTCAGGTCCTGGACGAACTCCAGCGACTTCTTCGCCCGCCAGATGTCGATCTGCCGCCACCATCCCGCGATCGCAGCCTTGTCCTGCTGGGCGTCGTCGATATTCCAGGCTGCCAGCAACGCATCGAGAATGCGTCCCGCATCGCCCAGGATCGCGAGGTCGACCCGCACGTTCTTGTTGATCGATGACCGGTCGATGTCGCAGTGGATCTTCAGCGAATCCGGGCTGAACGCATCGAGCCGTCCCGTCACCCGGTCGTCGAACCGTGCACCGATGTTGAGCATGACGTCACAGCCATGCATCGCCATGTTGGCCTCGTAGGTGCCGTGCATGCCGAGCATGCCGAGGAACTGCGGATCGCTCCCCGGAAACGCGCCGAGCCCCATCAGGGTGTTGGTGCACGGGAACCCTGTTGCCCGCACGAACTCCGTCAGCCGCTCCGAAGCCTGCGGCCCCGCGTTGATCACGCCTCCGCCCGCATAGACGATCGGCCGCCGCGCCGACTTCAGCATCGCCACTGCACGCCGGATCGCTGCCGGCTCCGGTTCTACGACCGGCCGGTACGACCGGTGCGGCCCGCTTGCCGGCACCACGTATGGCGCGTCCCCAATGAGGATGTCCTTCGGCAGGTCCACCAGCACCGGCCCGGGCCGCCCTGAGCGCGCCACGTAGAACGCCTCGTGCACCACCCGGGCCAAATCCTCCGGCCGCTTGACCAGGTAGTTATGCTTCGTTGCCGGCCGAGTGATCCCAGTGGTGTCCGCCTCCTGGAATGCGTCGTTGCCGATCAGGTGGGTCGGCACCTGCCCGGTCAGGCATACCAACGGGATGCTGTCCATCAGCGCATCCACCAGCCCGGTGACCGCGTTCGTCGCCCCGGGGCCGCTGGTCACCAGCACGCAGCCCACCTTACCGGTCGAGCGCGCATACCCCTCCGCCGCGTGCACGGCCGCCTGCTCGTGCCTGACCAGCACGTGCCGGATCGCCTCCTGCTGATACAGAGCATCGTAGATCGGCAACACCGCCCCGCCCGGATAGCCGAAGATCACCTCGACACCCTGGTCGCGCAGCGCGCGCAGCAGCGTCACGGCGCCGGATGACAGTTCAGGCAAAGCCGCGGCGCCCGAATGCAGGTCGGTGATCGCGTTCATCGCACTTCCTCTCGCCCAGTCGGCTCCGGCACGCTCTACGAACGGCATGGCCGGCCCCCTCAGACCATCCGGAGCTACGCGCTCCCTACCCGCAAGGTCAACCCGCTAGAAAAATAAAGTTGATTAGATCAGCCACGCTTCTTTCCGAAAATTGCGCAAAATTTGTCACGCACGCATCGATTACCTGCGTTCGGCTGGGGTCCGCCATGTGGCGAGCGCGGAACCACGTTGCCTGCCGCTTGGTGTAGGCAACTGTCGCGGCCACTGCCGCTGCCGCCGCCACCTCCAGCGCCACCTCCCCGCGCAGATGCGCCGACAGCTCCGGCACCCCGTGCGCCCGCATCGCCGGCAGCGTCGGATCCAGCCCGGCCGCCAGCAGTGCTGTCACCTCTCCCAGTCCCCCCGCCGCCAGCATCGCCGCGAATCGTGCCGCGATCGTCGTCCGCAGTGCCTCCCGCGGCGGGTCGAGACGGATCACGCTGAACCGGTAGGGTGCTGCACCGAGCCGGGGCCGCGCCTGCCATTCCGCCAGCCCCCGCCCTGTCCCACGCCATACCTCCCACGCCCGCGCCACACGCTGCGGGTCGCTCGGCCGCAGCCGCGCCGCCGTCTTCGCGTCCACCCCGCCCAACCGCGCGTGCAGGCCCGCCGCCCCCAGCTCCGCCACCAGCGCCCGCGCTTCCGCCCGCGCCTCCGTCCCGACCTCCGGCACCTGCGCCAATCCCGCCGACAGCGCCGCCAGATACAGCCCCGTCCCCCCGCACAGCACCGGCAGCCGCCCGGCGGCCGTTGCCGCCGCCAGCGCCGCCAGCGCCGCGTCCCGCCACCACGCGACGCTTCCCGGCTCCGCCGCCGCCCGCACCCCATACAACCGATGCGGCACCCGAGCCTCGTCCGCGACGGAAGGGCGCGCCGTCAGCACGCGCAGCTCGCGATACACCTGCATCGAGTCGGCGTTGACCACCACACCGCCCAGCCGCTCCGCGAGCCCCAGCGCCAGCGCGGACTTCCCGCTCGCCGTCGGGCCGGCAACAATCAGGCACGGCGGCAGCAGGCCCGGGTCACCCATGAGACAGAACCAGGCCAGGGCTCCGCCGCTGGCCACTTGCCCCCGCTTCGTGCCATGCCGCGCTCATGCCCTACGTCCTTACCCTCGTCGCCGCCCAGGGCGCCGGCCTCTCTCCCGGCCTGCTCTCCAGCATGCGCGACGCCACCGCCGGCCGCGCATCCGCGATCCTCTCGCCCGACGCTGCCGACATCTCCTGCCTGTACCGCCCCGACCCCCAACAGATACAGGCCGCTCTCGGGACCGCACCCGTCGACGTCCTGGTGAGCCGCGCCCGCGGCCGGCGCAAGGGTCTACTCGTCGCCGACATGGACGGCACGATCGCCGCCAGCGAAACTCTCGACCGTCTCGCCGAGCTCGCCGGCGTCGGCGCCGAGGTTGCCGCGATCACCCGCGCCAGCGTTGATGGCGAGACCGGCTTCGCCCAGGCCATGCGCGACCGCATCGCACTGCTGCGCGGCACCCCCGTCGCCACACTCGAACGCTGCCTCGCCGAGATCTGCCTCTCCTCCGGAGCTCGCACCTTGGTCGCCACCATGCGCGCCCATAACGCCCGCACTGCCCTGATCTCCAGCGGCTTCACGGTATTCACCGCCCATGTCGCAGAGCTCTGCGGCTTCGACGAGCACCGCGGCAACACCCTGCTCATCGAGAACGGTATCCTCACCGGCCTGTTGCAGGAACCCGTCCTGGACGGCGACGCCAAACGTGCTGCTCTGCACGAACTCGCCGCCAGCCGTGGCCTGCGCCCTGCCGCCACCATGGCAGTAGGCGACGGCGCCAACGACTTGCCCATGCTGCGCGAGGCGGGCCTGGCAGTAGCCTACCGCGCCCGCGCCGTCGTCGCCCGGGAGATCCACAACCAGGTCCAGCATTCGGATTTTCGAGCGCTGCTCTATGCGCAAGGCTACCCGGCCAGCAGTTTCCGCGACGGCTAGAGCATGACCGTTTCTGAGTAAGTCGGAGGCTTCCGGCGCGGGGTGGAAGCT
>CAXSEF010000070.1:10029-16948 GCA_964236535.1 uncultured Acetobacteraceae bacterium | reverse complement strand
AGAGTCTGACTCTGAACTCACGCGGAACGAGCTAGCCGCTTGATCAGCATCATGGCTGAAGCGGCGTAGAGGAACGCGGTCGCGGAGGCGATGCTTGCCTCGAAGTCCTTTGCCAGCCGTCGGTTGCGGTTGAGCCAAGCGAAGCATCGCTCGACGACCCAGCGCCTCGGGTGGACCTCGAAACCGACCTGCCCCGGGATCTTGCGCACGATCCGGATGGCAATGCTGGTCGCGTTCGAGACGCGCGCGGCCGCGTAGGCCGTATCCGCGAAGGCGAGGGGGACGAACGGGAAACGCGGCCTGGAAGCCTTGAGCAGGGGCACGGCCCCGTCACGGTCCTGCACGTCGGCCGGATGGACCTGCAGCGTCAGGGCGCGACCGTCCGTGTCCACCATCGCATGCCGCTTGCGGCCCTTGATCTTCTTGCCCGCATCGTAGCCCCGTGGGCCACCCGCTTTTGTCGTCTTCACGCTCTGGCTGTCGATGACGGCGGCCGTGGGGCTTGCCTCGCGCCCGCAGCGCTCGCGATCGAGCACGACCAGATGGTGGTTGATCGTCTGCCAGATGCCTGTATCGCGCCAGGCGGCGAACCAGCCATAGACGGTTTGCCGAGGCGGAAAGCACGGGGGCAGCATCCGCCAGGGAACCCCGCCGCACAGCACGTAGAAGATAGCGTTGACGATCTCCCGCATTGGCCAGCTCGGTCGTCGCCCGACAGGCGATCGAGGCGGCAGGAGAGGCTGGAGGACCATCCACTCGGCATCGGTCAGGTCACTGGAAAAGCGAAGCCCGGCGACTATGCTGCGCACGGCTGGTTGCGGTCCACATCGGCTGCTGGTCCAACTCGGTCTCGACAACCTGTTGGAATCACATCCCGCCGCAGCCAGCCAGCCCCATTGCGATAGCGTGCAGAGACAGCCTCTAAGCATCAAGACGATCGGAGATTGACAGTCTAATTCTGACAAGAAGTATGTTAGAAAACGACAGCATGTTCCGGACTAATCTGGCCGCCTCCGTAGTCCAGCCGCTGCAGAGCGAACAGATGTGAGTAGCCGTCACGCCTTTAAACTGGATGTGACTTGATCAAGCTCACCAGGTAATTAGGGGAGCGCTGTTCAACCAGCTGTCGTCCGTAAGCTGCTGCACGACGAAATGTGCGACATCCTCACGGGCGATCGTGCCGCCTTGAAAACCGGTCAGGTCGGTGAGCGCCCGGACGCTTCCCCGTGCCGGCTTGTCGTTCAGGACGGTCGGCCGCACGAGTACCCAATCAAGTCCGCTTCGGCGAACCAGCGCCTCTTGTTGATCCTTATCGACATACACCTTGCGCAGCAGCAGCGGCATGATGAGACGATCGAACACGACGCCGCCGTGACCGCGGCTGTCGCCGGCGCCCATACCTGTGATGCAGACCAGCCGCCGCACACCCTGTTGCTGCATCGCGCCGATCAACGCGGCAGCCGCGGCCGAGAGCAGCGTGACTTGGCGCAACGGACTCATGGACGTGCCGAGCGCGCTGATCACCGCGTCGCAGCCCTCGATCGTGTGCGACAGCGCGGCCTGATCGCGCGCGTCACCCACGACCAACTTGGTGCCTGCGAGACCTTCGGCTTTCACCTCCGACCGCACCAGCGCCGTCATCGCGTGACCCTGTCGCCGCGCCTCGCGGATGATCGCGCGGCCGGTCCCGCCGGTCGCGCCCAGCACCGCGACCTTCACGACACGGCGCCTTTGTGCAGCCGATCGCGCAGGAACACGCCGACATCGTCCAGCGTCGCCCTGGCGGCGTGCAGTAGAAGGTTGGACGGGAAGACGTGGACCATCCCGTCCCAAACGTGGGCGTCGCAGACCCGGCCAGCGCCCTCGGCGCGCTCGGCGAAGCGCACGGCGTCGTCGAGCAGGACTTCCGCATCGCCGACGTGAATACGCACCGGCGCCATGCCATCGAAGTCACCGTCCAGCACGGACACCTGTGGATCGTGGGGGTCGCCCCCGTTCAGGTAAAGCCTTACAGCCTCAGCGAGGGCGTCGCGGGAGAGCAGCGGATCGGCGGCTGCCCGGGTTTGCATCGACGCGCCGGACAGCGACAGGTCGATCCAGGGCGACATGACGGCTGCGCCCAAGGGCGGGCGCGGTGTGCGCGTTGTCGCGAGCAGCAGGGCGAGCGCGAGGCCGCCTCCCGCCGAGTCGCCGCAGAGCGTGATCCGCCGGGCGCCGACCTCGCCCAGGCCCTCGAAGGCGGCTCGCGCGTCGGACAATGCCGCCGGGAAAGGATTTTCTGGCGCCAGCGCATAATTTGCAACGAAGGCCGAGGCGCCCGCACGGGCCGCGACCTGGCCGGCAAAATGCCGGTACGCCACTGCGAACCCGAGCACGAAGGCGCCCCCGTGCAGATAGGAGATGGCCGCCGAGGGATCGGCGCCCGGTGGCCGGCACCACCATCCCGCCACGCCGCCGACCTCGCCCGCCTCGAAGGCGACGCCGTCGGGGGCGGGTTTCCTGGAGATCATCGCGTCGAAGCCGGGGCGGCTGTCGGGGCCAAGCACGGGCTTGGCGGAGACCGCCAGCGCTGCGCGCATCGCCAGCATCGCCGCCTGATCTTTAAGGTGGAGGTCGTGGTGCAGGACGGCCATGCGATCAGCCCTTCTGCGCGGCCGTGGCAACCTCGGCGGCGAAGTCGCGGTAGGAACGCAGTGGCCGTCCGAGCATGGCGGTCAGGCGGTCGACATCGCCGGGTTCGGGCATCATGCCATCGCTTTGGAAGCGCTCGGCCATCATCCGCATGTCGTAGGCCATCCAGCCGGGCGCGAACGCCTTCATGGTTTGCTCAAAGGCCGCGGTGTCGTCGCCGCCGTAGGTGATGGAGCGGCCAAGCACCTCGCTCCAGATTGTGGCGATGCCGGTGCCGGTGAGGCTGTCGGGACCCACCACGTCGAGCCTGTCGAGCGGCAGCGGTTCGGCTGACTGCTCGCGGCGCAGCAGCTCGATGGCGACGATCTCGCCAATATCGCGCACGTCCACCATGGCCAGCCCCTTGGCGCCAACCGGCATGGGATAGACGCCGTGGCCGATCACCACGTCCTTGATGCTCAAGTCGTTGTTGATGAAGTAGGACGGACGCAGGATCGTCGCGTGCAGCCCCATCTGCTCGATCATCCGCTCTACGGCGTGTTTGCCAGCGAAGTGGGGCACGTTGACGTAGATGTCGCTGTGGATGACCGAGAAATAGACGATCCGCTCGACGCCCGCCTCGCGCGCCAGGTTGAGCGCGATCAGCGCCTGGGTGAATTCATCCGGTACGACGGCGTTTAGCAGGAACAGCGTGGTCACGCCGTCGAGCGCGCGGCGCATCGACTCGACGTCCAGCATGTCGCCTCGCACGGCCACGACATCATCCGGCAGTTTGGCTTTGGCCGGATCACGCACCAGCGCGCGCACGTCGGCCCCGCGTTTGGCCAGTTGGGCGACAACTTGCGTGCCGATCGTGCCCGTAGAACCTGTGACGAGGATGGTCATGGCAATCTCCTGACGTGGCGGAAGCGATGCTGATGAGGTAATGATCCATGGGCAGACCAGAAGACGCTAATCTGGAACGGACTGTCTCACCGGTGGATCAGTTGTGGATCTCCTCGCGCTTGCAGACTTCAACCTAGTCGCTCGGCACGGCGGGTTCGGCCGGGCTGCGCAGGCGACCGGTCGGCCCAAGGCCACGCTCTCGCGCCGGGTAGCCGAGCTTGAAGTCAGCCTCGGCCTGCGCCTGTTCGAGCGTGGCGCACGCCGACCCAGGCTGACCGATGCAGGCCGAGCGCTTCACGAGCGCACCGCCCAACTCCTGAGCGAGATCGACGACGCTGCTGCTGATGTTGCGTCGGGCGAGGACCGCCCGCGCGGCCGATTGCGGATCAGCGCACCCCTCCTGTTCGCGCAGGCGGCAATGGGCCGGCTTGCCGCCGACTTCGTCCTGCAGAACCCCGAGGTGCAGGTGGACGTCACGGCTGAGGACCGGGCGGTCGACCTAGTCGAGGAGGGTTATGACCTTGTCATTCGTGTCAATCCGCCGGTTGACGAGGCCCTGATCGGACGTTGCTTCCTCCGCGACCGACTGGTGGTCGTGGCGGCTCCGACCGTTCATCGACCAAAGCTGGACAAACCCGTGCCGAGCGTCCTGCTCGGCGTCACCGACATCTCGAAGCCGTGGCGGATTATAGCCGCGACGGGCGTGCAGGCGCACCCGCTCGCCCCAGTACTCAGGCTGTCATCATTGTTCATGGTGCGCGATGCCGTTCGAGCGGGTGCGGGTGCCGGACTTCTTCCCCTGTCGCTGGTGTTCGGTGACATCACTCAAGGCAGGCTGGTGTATTGGGGGGAAGCAGAAGGCGGCGGAGTGGAGTTATGGGCGCTCTACACGTCACGTCGTCTACTGAGCCCGAAGGTGTCAGCGTTTCTCGACCACCTTGCGCACGCATTCCCCTGCGGTACGTCGGAGGAACTGGCTGCAGTCATCAATAGCCACTGACCAGTACCCGCCCGCCTGTGGCAATGCGGCGGTGGCAGCAGCCCAAACTCGCCGGCAGCTTGACGGTGCTGACGCCTCTGTCACTGCGGCTGACATAGCCTCGATCACCTGAATCGAACTTTCGGTTCTCTTGCTACCGGACCCCCAGAAAGCGGCGCTGGAGACCGGCACTTTCCTGCAACGCCCAGGCCCTGGGTTGCGCCACATGCTGTGCTGAGTCATGGCCACCTCGGCCCTGGCATGCATGTGCTGACCAAGCCGTTTGCGATGGAGGCGCTCGCCAGCCGGATTAGGGACCTGATCGCAGCCTGATTGAGAATGAACCCGGGAGAGGAAGCGGAGCTCTCGATATACAACAGCCAGCTTTAGAAGTTCTGGCATTTACCAAGATACTGCTATCGACTCTGAGTCTTGATAACAGTTCAGCTTTCTAGGACTGCCTTCAGAATAAACGCGACCGTTATCGGCTAGAAGACTGAAATAAATCACTCGTCCACTTGCTTCGACGAAATGCAAGGGTTGGCAGGAGCGAGTCTGGCACCCAGGCATATAATAGAATGCGGCGGTTCCGTCCCCCCCGTGATCGGAAGATCTAGCAATCGATCAACCTGCGCCAGAATGCCAACGAGAGCCGCTTCGGGAAATCCTGTTTTGCGAAGCGTCGTTGCGCCAAATGCACACGCGATCAGAGTAACTGACAGGTGCTCGGCCGTTTCAGACCTGTGCCCAGCCGTCGCAAGCAGTCCCTGCAACAGACGCGTGACGCGGCCGACCTGCATGCGTGCGATCTCACAAACGTCCAGATCATCGGGCGCCAACTCGGCAATGGAGTTAACGAGCAGACACCCGTTTCCGTCCCCATGAGACTTAGCCAAGGTGCCTACAACAGCCCGGACACGATCACTTGGAGCGTACTCCGCGGCTGCGAGGGCCTCCAGATCTGCGTAAACCTCGTCGACATAGTGTCTGACGGCGCTCAGCAGCACGTCGTGCTTGGTCCCGAACGCGCTATAGAAGCTCGAACGGCTCAACCCCATTGCGGCGGTCAGGTCATCGAGGGACGTGGCGGCGTAACCGCCCCGCCAGAAAACCATCAGTGCAGCCTGCAATGCAGCCTGCATATTGAACTCACGCGGTCGGCCCATGGAGCTCACTGCTGACGCGTTTGTCATCGGAGCCGCTGCAACATTTGGACTGCGCAGTCCTTAAATAGGTCTGTCAGGCTTGCCATGCAGTGCCACTCCACACGTATGCGTTAGGCAGCGCAAGGGAGTTGAGGAATGAGAGCAGCTTTCAGGAGTCTGGCTGAGTGATGAGCGATCGACTCCGGCATGCCGGTGCTGCCGTCACGTCGTTGAACGCGCTTGCTCTACATCGTGAGCCGACTGTCGTGAACCACGTGCTTGGTCGAACAGCTGGGGCCAGCTTGCCAGCCTCCGTCACCTTAGTGAACGCACCGGTGTGCGCAGGAAGTAACAGATGCGTATTAATTTGAAGCCCTTGAACCAGCAGGTGATCGTTATCACTGGCGCCACCTCCGGAATCGGCCTTGCCACGGCCCGCATGGCCGCGAAGGCCGGCGCCCACCTCGTGCTCGCGGCACGCAGCGAACGGGCGCTCGGCCAACTCGTTGCCGAGATCGGCAAGGATGGCGGACACGCCGTCGCAGTCATTGCCGACGTGTCGCAGGAGAACACGGCTGCAGCAATCTCGGCCAAGGCAAAGGAAGCGTTCGGCGGTTTCGACACCTGGGTCAACAATGCCGGCACCGGCGTCTACGGCCGAATAGAGGAGGTGTCGATTGCTGACATGCGGCGGGCCTTCGAGGTTAACTACTGGGGCTTGGTCTACGGCTCGCGCGAGGCGGCTAGGCAGCTGAAGCAATCCGGCGGTGGCGCTATCATCAACCTGGACAGCGAGGTGTCCGAGCGTTCCGTGCCGCTGCAAGGCGCATATTCCGCGACCAAGTTCGCGATCAAGGGTTTCACCGAGGCCCTGCGGATGCAGTTGGAAAACGAGGGCGCACCGGTCTCCGTCACGCTGATCAAGCCGGTCCAGATCAACACGCCATTTACGGTCAACGCCAAGAACTATCTTTCGTCCGAGCCGCAGCACGTTCCCGCTGTCTACGCGCCGGAGGTAGTCGCCTCCGCCATCCTGCGATCGGCCACCAGGCCAGTCCGCAGCGTGTTCGTGGGCGGTGGCGGGGTGCTGGTTTCGCTGCTGGGCCGCTTGGCGCCGGGCCTGACGGACAAGGTCATGGAGAGGTTCGTTATCCCCGGCACCCTCACCGACCGCACCCCACGCCGAGCCAAGGACCAGAGCGGGTTGGACGTGCCTACCGAAGCGTTGACGACCGTCGGCAACTACCCAGGCCACGTAGCGCAGAAGCTGGTCCGTGAC
>CAXSEF010000070.1:1968-9929 GCA_964236535.1 uncultured Acetobacteraceae bacterium | reverse complement strand
GTTGACGACCGTCGGCAACTACCCAGGCCACGTAGCGCAGAAGCTGGTCCGTGACGTGCAGTCCGAGCCGGCGACAGGCCCCTGGTTTGGCGTGCGGCTGAGCAAGCGCGTGTTCGGCGTCTTTGAGCGCTTCCCGGACGAGAGCGGCCGCCGTGCTCACCTGTCCGGCCGAGGTGCTGCCCGGCTGATGGCATGCTCGAACGCGCTGCTCGCCAAGCCTGCAAAGATCAGCAAGCTCGACATCATTGGCGCGAAGCTGGGATGACAGCGGTAGAACCCACGCACCATCGTTTGGAAGCGAACGGACTCAAGCAGCATTACGTGGAGGCCGGATCCGGCCCTCCCGTGATCCTGCTGCATGGCTTTCCGGAAACCTGGTATGCGTGGCGTCACCAGCTTCCTGTGCTGGGCCAGCACTACCGGCTGATTGTGCCGGACCTGCGCGGCTATGGTGCGACGGAGAAGCCCGCCGCGGGGTACGACAAGCGGACCATGGCGCGGGACGTGAAGGCGCTGATGGAGGCGCTCGGCATCACTCGGGCACCCATCGTCGGACACGACCGCGGCGCCCGTGTGGGGCTGCGGTTCGCAAAAGATTTTCCGGAGGCGACGGACCGCTTCGCAGCACTCGACAACATCCCGACCCGGGTAATCTTCGAGCGGATGGACGCGAAGGTGGCGCGCGGCCACTGGTTCTTCCTATTCAACGCCGTGCGCGACTTGCCAGAAGCGCTCGTCACCGGACGCGAGGAGTTGTGGCTGCGGTTCATCTTTCAGGGCTGGACCTACGATCCGCAAGCGCTGAGCGTGGACGACATCGCCACCTATGCTCGCGCCTACGAACAGCATGGCGCCTTGCGCGGCGCATTCGAGGACTACCGTGCCGCGGAGGAGGACGTCCGCCAGGATGACGCCGATGCCGACACCAAGCTGTCGTGCCCGACCCTCGCCTTATGGGGTGAGGAGTTCGAGTCCGGCGGCAAGATGTGGGATTTTCCCGCCATCTGGCGCGAGATTGCCGAGAACCTCACCACCGTTCCGGTCCCGCTATGCGGCCACCTGCCGCATGAGGAGCGACCGGACGTCGTCAACGACGCGCTGCTCACCTTCCTCAAGGGATGGCAGGGCTGATGGCCCAGCCCCGTTTCAAGGAGACCTCCGAACCATGTCAGTGATCGACACAATGCGCCGAATCGATCCGGCCGAACCGATCGGCACCGTGCCGATCACGCTGACGATCAACGGGCAGCGTCGCTCGCTTTCCGTGGAGCCCTGGACCACGTTGCTCGACCTGCTGCGCGAACGCGAACTCCTGACCGGCACGAAAAAGGGCTGCGACCACGGCCAGTGCGGCGCGTGCACCGTGCTGGTGGACGGCAAGCGGATGAACAGCTGCCTGCTGCTGGCGGTCACGCGCGACGGCGCCGACATCACCACCATCGAGGGATTGGCAACCGGCGACAGCCTGCATCCGCTACAGCAGGCGTTCATGGACCATGACGCGTTCCAGTGTGGCTACTGCACACCGGGCCAGATCTGTTCTGCCAAGGCGCTGATTGACGAGGGCGTGGCGCACACGCGCGACGAGGTGCGCGAGGCAATGAGCGGCAATCTCTGCCGCTGCGGCGCCTACACCAACATTGTCGACGCGGTGCTCTCGGTGATGGAGACGTCGCGATGAACCGCTTCGATTACGTGCGCGCCGCCAGCGTGCCGGAGGCTGTGAAGGCGGGCGCCTTGGTCGGGACCCGGTTCCTGGCTGGTGGCACCAACCTAGTGGACCTGATGAAGGAGGGCACTGAGCGGCCCGCCACCGTCGTGGACATCAACCGCCTCCCGCTCGCCACGATCGAGAGCCTGCCCGACGGCGGGCTGCGCCTGGGCGCGCTGGTGAGCAACGCCGACACGGCCCGGCACCCCCTGGTCGTCGAGCACTACCCGCTGCTCGCCTCCACGATCCTGGCCGGAGCGAGCCCGCAGCTGCGCAACGCCGCGACCAACGGCGGCAACCTGAACCAGCGCACGCGCTGCTACTATTTCTACGACGTTGGCACACCCTGCAACAAACGCGCGCCCGGTTCGGGCTGCGGCGCCATCGGCGGGGTGAACCGCATCCATGCCATCCTGGGCGCCAGCCCCTCCTGCATCGCCACCCACCCGTCCGACATGTGCGTGGCTTTCGCGGCGCTGGACGCGACCGTGCAGGTGACGGGGCCGGACGGCGACCGCGCCATCGCCATCGCCGACTACCACCGCCTGCCCGGCGGCGACCCGGCGCGCGACAACACGCTGCGGCCCGGCGAACTCGTCACCGCCATCGACCTGCCGGCCGAGGTGTTTACGGCGAACTACACCTACCTCAAGCTGCGGGACCGGCTCTCCTACGCTTTCGCGCTCGTTTCCGTCGCCGCGGCACTGCGAATGGAGGACGGTGTGGTAGCGGAGGCGCGGATCGCGCTCGGTGGCGTGGCGCACAAGCCCTGGCGGCGGCCGGAGGCGGAGGCGCTGCTGGTAGGCCGCCCAGCGTCGCAGGAGGCGTTCCTGACGGCGGCGGGCGCGCTGCTGCAGGGCGCCGTCGGCCAGGGCGACAACAGCTTCAAGATCGACCTGGCGCGCAAGGCGATCGTACGGGCGCTGCGGCAGGCGACGGACGCCACGCCGCAATCGCAGACCGACAAGCGCGTGGCATAAGGGGCAGCATCATGAACGTCACCACAAGGATCGGTATCGGCAGCGCCATCAACCGTGTCGATGGCCTGGACAAGGTCACCGGCCGCGCGAAATACGCCGCCGAGTACGCCCCGCCGGGCATGGTGTACGGCGTCGTGGTTTCCGCCACGATCGCCAAGGGCAGCATCACCGCCATCGACGAGGCCGCCGCACGCAGCGTGCCAGGCGTGATCGAGGTGCTGACGCACGGGAACCGCCCGCATGTCGCCTGGCGCGACAGCAACTACCAGGACGAGGTGGCGCCGCCGGGTTCGCCGTTCCGTGCCCTTGGGGATGCGCAGATCCGGTTCAGCGGGCAGCCGGTGGCCGTGGTGCTGGCCGAAACGTTCGAGGCCGCGCGCTACGCCGCAAGCCTGATCGCCATCACTTACGAGGCCGAGCCGCACAACACCGATTTCGAGGCCTCACTGGCCGAGAAGTTCATGCCGTCGAAGAAGCGCCAAACCTTCCACCCGCCCAAGAACCGCGGCGATGCCGAAACGGCGCTGGCGGAGGCCCCGGTGGGGATCTCAGCCGAGTACGAGCTGGCCACCGAGCACCACAACCCGATGGAGATGCACGCCACCACCGTGGCCTGGGAGGGTGACGGCCGCATCACCGTGCACGACAAGACGCAGGGCTCGCAGAACGTCCAAACCTATATCGCCAACATCTTCGGCTTCGCCAAGGACAAGGTGCGCGTGCTGAACCCGTATGTCGGCGGCGGCTTCGGCTCGGGTCTGCGCCCGCAGTACCAGGTCTATCTGGCGGTAATGGCGGCCAAGAAGCTGGAGCGCTCGATCCGCCTGGTGCTAACCCGGCAACAGATGTTCACCCACGTGCACCGCCCGCAGGCCGTGCAGACGGTCCGGCTCGGCACCGACATCGCAGGCAAGCTGACCGGCATGTCGATCAGCGCCACCACCTCGACCTCCCGGTTCGAGAACAACATGGAGGACGTCGTCACCTGGGGGCTGATGGGCTACGACTGCCCCAACGCCAGCGGCGAGTACACCATCGCACCGCGCGACACCTACACCTCCGGCGACATGCGGGCCCCCGGCGCGGCTACCGGGATGGCGCTGTTCGAGATGGCGATGGACGAGATGGCGTATGCGGCCCACGTCGATCCGCTGGAGTTCCGGCTGATCAACTACTCCGACATCGATGCCATGAACGGTACGCCCTACACCAGCAAGGCGCTGCGCGAGGCCTATGCGGCCGGTGCCGCGGCGTTCGGCTGGGCCGGGCGGTCCCAGGCGCCGCGCTCCATGCGCGAGGGGTCGGAGCTAGTGGGCTGGGGCATGGCGACCGGCATGTGGGACGCGATGTTCGCCAAGACCTCCGCGCGCGCTGTGCTGAGCGCCAACGGCCACCTGGAGGTCGCGACCGCCACGTCCGACATCGGCACCGGGACCTACACGGTCATGACGCTGGTCGCGGCCGATACGCTGGGCCTGCAGCCCGACCAGATCACGGCCAGACTTGGCGATTCCGACCTGCCGCACTCCCCGGTGGAGGGCGGCTCCTGGGGCGCCGCATCGGCCGGTGCCGCGGTCCAGGTTGCCTGCCAGGCGGTGGGCTGGCAGCTGCTGAAGGCGGCGGCCAGCGTCGAGGGCAAGCCGCTCGGCCACGCCTCGTTCGACGAGGTGGAGTTCACCGGGGGGCGCATCGTCCTGCGCGCCGACCCGTCGGTCGGCGTCGGCATCACCGAAGCGATGCGCGCGGCCGATCTGTCCTCCATTGAGGCGGAGGAGACGGCGAGCGCTGGCCTATCGGGCATGATCAGCCAGATGCGCAAGTCCCGCCACACTCACAGCGCGGTGTTCGTGGAGGTGAAGGTGGACGAGGAGCTGGGCGTGGTGCGCGTCACCCGGGTGGTGAGCGCCGTCGCCGCCGGGCGCATCATCAATCCCAAGACGGCCCGCAGCCAGATCCTGGGCGGGGTGGTGATGGGGATCGGCATGGCGATGCACGAGGAAACCATGCTCGACAACCGGCTGGGCCGGTTCATGAACCACAACCTCGCCGAGTACCATATCCCCGCCCATGCCGACATCCAGGACATCGAGGTGATTTTTGTGGACGAGCCGGATCCGGAGGTGACGCCCCTGGGCGTGAAGGGGCTCGGCGAGATTGGAATCGTCGGCACCGCGGGTGCGGTCGCCAACGCAATCTTTCACGCGACCGGCAAGCGGGTTCGCAGCCTGCCAATTACGATCGACAAGCTGCTGGATGACCACGCATGACGTCCGCACTCGCCAGCGGCTCGGCAACGGCTCGCCGGGACCGGTGCATGTCGTTGCTGCCATGCCGGTGATCCAGGCGGCTGGTCTTGCGTTCCAGGTCAACCAGCTGAACACGGAGTCCGACAAGGCGGCCCTACTTCTCCATGGCTGGCCCGATGATGCCTCCACCTGGGACCAGGTAGCGCCAGTAGTCGGCAACGCCGGCTACCGGGTCATCATACCGATGCTCCGCGGTTTTGGCGGCACGCGGTTCCTGGATACCCAGGCGCCACGCACCGGCAATTCCGGAATCCACGCCATGGACATGATCGCGCTGCTCGACGAGCTCGGCATCGGCAAGCTGATGGTAGTCGGGCACGACTGGGGCTCCAACATCGCCGAGGCACTGGCCGTGGGATGGCCCGATCGGATCGAGCGCATCGCCATGCTGTCGACCCCACCGCGGCTCGGCGGAATGCCGACGCCGCCGTTCGAGCAGGCGCAGCGGTACTGGTACCACTGGTTCATGGCGACGGAACGCGGTGCGCAGGCCGTGTGCGCCGACCCGCACGGTTTCGCCCACGTCCACTGGGAGAACTGGGCGCCACCGGGCTGGTTCGACGAGGCGATGTTCCGCAAGGTCGCGACCTCCTTCGACAACCCTGATTGGGTGGACATCACCCTGCACAGTTACCGTTCGCGCTGGGAGGTGGCAGCACCCGATCCACGCAGCGAGTGGCTGGAAACCAAGATCAAGGCGACGACCAGACTATCGCTGCCGACGCTGTTCATCAAAGGTGACGTGGACGGCGTGACGATTCAGGACAGCTTCGCCGAGGTGCCGGCGAAGTTCGACGGCCTTTTCGAAATGGTCGGCCTTCCCGGCGTGGGCCACTTTCCCCAGCGTGAAGCGCCCGGCGCGGTGGCCGAACTGCTTCTCGCGTTCCTTGCCGGCGCACGTCCCTAATCACGAGGTTCCTATGAGCTTTCTTCGCTACCGTCCCGAGATCGAGCAACCCGAGCCGCGAGAGCAGGAGACCATCGACGGCATCATTCGCGGCATGACCCAGCAGAGCGAAACTGTTGAGAAGCGCCAGCACCACGCCGTGCGCGCGAGCCACGCCAAGTCCAGCGCGCTGGTCACCGGCACGCTGGAAATTACAGAAGGCTTTCCCTCCGAGCTCGCTCAAGGACTGTTCGCCACGCCCGGCAACCATCCCGTTGCCGTCCGTTTCGCGCAGGGACCAGGCGAAACGTTGGGCGACCGCGTTTCCACGCATCGCGGCATGGCCATCAAGGTCTACGATGTCGCGGGCGAGAAGCTGGATGGACACAACGCCGACACGCAGGACTTCGTCTTCGCCAGCGGCCCGACCTTCCCGTCGGGTACGGCAAAAGGCTTCCTGCGCGACGGGACGATCATCGGCAAGTCGACGGGGATGCCCGAGGGAGTGAAGAGCGCCGTTTCGGCAGGAGCGCGCAACTTTAACCGCCTCCTGCACGCCTTCGGGACGGAAAGCCCGAAAGCGGATTTCTTTGGTCACCCGTTCAGCCATCCGATGGCCGAGCCCTACTACAGCCAGGCGCCGATCCGGTTCGGCGACTATGTCGCCAAGCTCGGCGCGTTTCCGGTGTCCGACGCGCAAGCGGCGCTCAAGACGTGGCAGCTTGACCCGCACCAGGATGAGGACGGCTTCCGCCATGCCGCAACGGCCTATTTCAGCAGCCATGAGGCGGTCTACGAGCTTCGTGCGCAGCTTTGGAGTAATGCCGACACCCAGCCAATCGAGGATGCGTCGGTGGAATGGCCGACCGCGGAAAGCCCTTACCGGACGGTCGCGATCCTTCGGCTACCGGCGCAGGATGCCTACAGCGCAGCACGCCAGCGCTACTTCGACGAGGAGATGACGTTCCGACCGGCAAACACCCTTCTGGCCCACCAGCCGCTTGGCAGTGTCATGCGCGCGCGGCTCCAGGTGTACCAAGCGCTTGCCGCATTCCGGCAGCATGAAAATGGTGTCACAGCGGCCACGCAGCATGACATCCACGAGGTGCCTGCATGACTTGTCCTACGCTCGGCGGTTGCCCGACTTGGTCGCCGCCGTGCCAGATGCCATCTTGGAAGTGGGGTACCTGGCCGAAGCGGATTATGAGTTGATTGCGGATCAGGATGCGCTCGGCGGTCGTGAACGGGCAGGGTGGCAGGACCATGGCGAAGCTTCTACAATGCTTGCGAGGCAGTCCATAGTCGATTTGGGATCACTTCACCGTTCGCTCAGAACTGCACATTAAGCCTTTTCGATGGGTGTCTTGGGGCGTGTGCGCTTCGAGGTTGCTGGACCTGTCATGTCGAGCAGCCAGGCGATGACGCCGGGTGTGTCTTTCCACGCTTTGCCAATTTCGAGCACGTAGCAGGAGGCTTCGTCGGGACCGCTCATGGTGACGTAACCACTGCCATTGATCACGGGCGAATCAATCCCGGCAAGGCTGGCGGGCACGTGTTTGTTTGAGGACTGAGCGTCGTTCAGCAGCTTCAGGGTTGCCGGCTTGGCCCCGCGCCTTCGCAGAAAGCGATCAAGGCCCTCGTGTAGAGCCAGTTCGCGCTCCATTCTTCGCCATAGGCCGCCAGCAGGGCCTTGGCTCCGGGCAGGTCATTCCGACGGAGCAGCCCGGCCAGGAGGAGGTAACGGATGCCTTGGTTGTCGTTGGGATTCAGCTTCAGCATGGCCCGGAAATGCTCGAGGGCTGCGTCCACGTCGCCGAGTTGTAGCAGACTCATCGCCAACCCATGCCGTGCTCGCATGTAGGGCCGGGTTTCGAGGAAACCTCAGAAGTGCCCCTCGAACTCCTCGAACCCTCCTGGACCAAGCGCCAGTTGCCTGGCTTCAACGCCACGGATGTAGAGATCCCGAGCTTCTTCCGGCGTCCTGGCTTCGTCGGCCAGCGGACGCTGAAGCGACGTCCTCGCTTCAATCCGATCCCGTTTTCCGGCAGGTCTTTCCATCCGAATTTTGGCATTATGAT
>CAXSEF010000070.1:0-1868 GCA_964236535.1 uncultured Acetobacteraceae bacterium | reverse complement strand
TCAATCCGATCCCGTTTTCCGGCAGGTCTTTCCATCCGAATTTTGGCATTATGATGTGGCGTGATTTGGCTTCAAGATGCTGTCGACGCCACTCCATCCGGCTCCAGGCTCGATTCTCATCTTGGCCGCGACTGCATAAAACAGGCTGCGCAACTCTGGCGCGACAGTCTTTTTAGACTCAAGAACGATATCGGCCATATCGTCCAAAGCCAGACCATACTCTCCTGCGGCGATGTATCGCCTTACTTGAAGCCGATCTTGGTCAGTCATTTTTGATAATACTAAATCACAGATTTGGTTGAGATGATTTTCGATGGTTTGTGCGTCGGTTTCGTTGAGAGACACTACTTTCTTCCTTTCGGGTTTCGTGTCGTGTTTGTAGGGAGTCCTGTTACGATCGTCTTCCCGTCGTCCTCTATGATCACCTCTATATCTACACCGCCGCGAGTACCGTCCACAACAGTTCTGTCCGGTGTTCTCTCGGCGTTGCACCAAGGCGTCCAGGCCACGGCGCTGCTCGGCGGACAGGCCGTGGGTCAGGCGACGATGCACTTCGCGACGCGCCTGGTGACGCAGGTCAGAGCACAGCCGTTCAAGCGCCGCGGGCGAGGGTACCACGATGCGGCGATCTCGGCAGGTCAGCATCACCAGCCAGGCCAGGACGGCCAGCTTGTCGGTCTCGATGGCTTGCGGGAGCAGGGTGTCCAATAGTTCGGCGCAGGCACGGCGGCCAAACGGGCGCAGGCCGAGGTAGTCCTGACATTCGACGGCGTGGCGCTGCCGGCTCCGTTCGGCTGCGACGTATTCGTCGATTGCACCCGGTGTCACGCCGATTTGGTCAGCCACGAACTCCACCATGGCAGAAGGTGGGCGCTCACCGGCCCGCAACGCGCGGCCGGGGTGGCGCAGGTAGCAGAGCATAGCCGAGCCGGTTGTGGTCGCCACGGCAGTGCTGGGCCGCCGCCAAATCCTCGGATGACAGGGTGTAGTGGCGTACCAGCTCGCGTTGTTCGACTGGCGGGTCAAACAGCTCCGCAAGCTGGTGTTCATTCAATTGCTGCCGTCGCGCCCACTCATGCCTCCTGTCGCTTGAGGCCGGCAGACCATCCGATCCGGGCGAGGGAGTCGATCAGCGTGCTGCGCTTGATGCCGAAGGTGCGGCACACCGCAGCCTTGGTGGCGCCGCCGTTCAGGGCGGCCGTGACCGCCCCGAGCTTCTCGGCGCCGATCGTCACGGGGCGGCCGCCCCGGCGACCACGGCGTGCTGCGGCGGCAAGCCCGGCCTGCACGCGTTCCTGGATCAGCGACCGCTCGAACTGGGCGAGCGCGCCGAAGATGTGGAACACCAGCTCCCCCTGCGCGGTCGTGGTGTCCATCTGTTCGGTCAGGCTGCGGAACGCGATGCCGCGTGCCTTGAGGTCAGTGACCGTGGTCAGCAGATGCGGCAACGAGCGGCCGAGCCGGTCGAGCTTCCAGACTACCAAGCAGTCACCTGCCCGGATGAAGGCCAAGACCTTGGCCAACCCGGCACGGTCGCCACGGCTGCCGCTGGCCCGATCTTCGAACAGGTGGCGCTCGTCGATGCCTGCCGCGAGTAGCGCATCGCGTTGCAGATCCATGACCTGCCGGTTGCCCTCGGTGGAGACGCGCATGTAGCCGACCAGCATGTGCGGAAAACCTCATCAAAGAAGTTCTCGCACACTAACCCATTCCGACATGGTTTGTCGTGCATATTTCAGACGCCGAAGTGCCCGTTTACGGCGGCTCCGCTCAGGCCCGCGGAAAACACCTGTTTTCCGACTGCCAAGTAAGTGGCCGATGAGGTCTTGAGGGCACTTCCGGACTACCCGACAAGCCACTCAACGGGA
>CAXSEF010000069.1:0-17083 GCA_964236535.1 uncultured Acetobacteraceae bacterium | reverse complement strand
CACGGCGGCTTCCTCTTCGGGCGTCCGAACCGATGAACGGACCTCTTTCGGCCCCGTGGCTGCGTCATGGGCGTGGTTCCGCTTGCGCCGCTTCTGGACCGTCGTCGCACTGACACCGTGGCGCGTTGCAAGCGCCCTTACGCCCTCTTGACTACGCTGGATCGCGAAACGCACCGCCTCCGTCATGCGGGCGCAGCCGTGTAGAACCTGTCCCATAACCTATCCCGTGCCGCCTGGTCGTCCGTACCACCACACGCAGGGACTAAACAACTAGGCCATGCGCGACTGCTTCGACCACAGCCATGCGGCACCGCGCACTCCGGAGCTGTCGCCGTGCCGGTTGCGCAGGATCGGGGTGCGCACCGGGTCGGTGATCACGTAGCGCGGCATCAGACGCGGCAGCTCAGTGTAGAGGTGATCCATGTTGGACAGCCCACCGCCGAGGACGATGGCGTTGGGGTCGAGCAGGTTGACAATCTGTGCAAGGCCGCGGGCCAGCCGGTCTGCGTGGCGGGCCAGCGCCTGCAGCGCGGCCGGGTCGCCGTTTGCGGCACGTCCTGGGATCAGGCTCGCGTCGCTGTGGCCCGGCCCGTCGCAGTCGGCCGCGAGCGACGGACCGGCAACGAAGCGTTCGATGCAGCCAACGTTGCCGCAGAAGCAGGTCGGCATCGGGAACTCCTCGACGCGTGGCCAGGGCAGCGGGTTGTGCCCCCATTCGCCGCAGATGCTGTGCGCCCCGGTGAGCACGCAGCCGTCCACCACAATGCCGCCCCCGCAGCCGGTGCCGATGATGACGCCGAACACGACGTGGTGGCCGGCGGCTGCACCATCGACTGCCTCTGAAAGCGCGAAGCAGTTCGCATCGTTCTCCACCCGGACCGCACGCCCCAGGGCATCTGCGATGTCGCGACCGAACGGGCGGCCGATCAGCCAGGTAGAGTTGGCGTTCTTGACCAGCCCGGTTTCGGGGCTGATCGAGCCGGGGATGCCAATGCCGATGCTGGCCGGTTCGCCGAGGCGGGTGTCGACCGACTGGACCAGCCCCTGCAGCACGCGGATGGCGTCGTCGTAGTTGCCTGGATTGGGCACGCGGCGGCGGAGCAGGATCTCGCCGTCCTCCTCGAGGACCGCGATCTCGATCTTGGTGCCGCCGAAATCCACGCCGATGCGCCGAGTGTCCATGATCCGGTTATGCGGCGGCGCAAGGGCGCGCTCAAGCGCGAACGTTGCGGCGGCGTTGTCTCGGCGACTGGGAAGGCCAGGGCTCTGCCCGCTGCTTCAAGGCGGGGACCCGCTGCGGGGTGGGACTTGCCTCGTCGGGCCGGTCAGGGCGAGACTGGTTCATGTCAGAACGGCTGCTCGATGTGAGAGGCTTGGCGTGCCCGCTGCCGGTGCTGCGCGCCAACAAGGTGCTTCGTGGCATGGCGGCGGGCGAGCGTTTGCGCGTGCTGGCGACCGACCGGTCGTCGGCCGCGGACATGCAGGCGTACTGCCGGGAGAGCGGCCATGCCCTGCTCTCGTGCAGCGACGAGGCGGGCGTGCTCAGCTTCGTGATCCGGCGCCGTGTCGATGCCGCCGCGGATGCGGGCGGCGGCCCAGGTCCGGCATGACGGTGGCGCTGTTCACTCACGACGACTGCCTGGGGCACGACACCGGCCCCGGCCACCCCGAGACTGCGGGACGTCTGGGTGCGGTGCTTGCGGCGCTCGATCACCCGGATTTCGCGGGTCTGCTGCGTGCGGCGGCGCCGCTGGCCGAGCTCGGGCAGCTGACCCAGGTACACGGCCGTGCCTACGTGGAGGACGTCCTGGGGGCCGCGGTTGCGCCCGGGGCGCGCCTTGCGCTCGATCCGGACACCATGCTCAGCCCGGGTAGTGCTGCGGCGGCACTGCGGGCCGCAGGTGGTGCTGTCGCCGCGGTCGATGCGGTGATGGACGGTTCGGCGCGCGCGGCGTTCGTGGCGGTGCGTCCGCCCGGCCACCATGCCGAGCCGTCCCGGGCGATGGGGTTCTGCCTGTTCAACAGCGTGGCGGTGGCCGCGCACCGGGCGCGCGACCGCTGGGGGCTGCACCGGGTGGCCGTAGTTGATTTCGACGTCCATCACGGCAACGGCACCCAGGCGATGTTCGCGGCCGACGCGGCGCTGTTCTACGCATCGAGTCACCAGTGGCCGTGCTACCCGGGGACCGGTCGCCAGACCGAGCACGGTGTCGCGGACAACATCGTGAACGCGGTCCTGCCGCCGGGAGCGGACGGCGCGGCGTTCCGAGCGGTCTGGGCAGAACGGCTGTTGCCGGCGCTCGAGGCGTTCCGGCCGGACATGCTCATCCTGTCCGCCGGGTTCGACGCGCACCGCGCCGACCCGCTGGCCGAACTGGAGCTCGATGTCGAGGATTTCGGATGGCTCACCGACCGCCTGGTTGACGTGGCGGCGCGTCATTGCCAGGGCAGGCTGGTCTCGGTGCTCGAGGGCGGCTACGACCCTGACGCGCTCGGGCGCTGCGTCGGCGAGCACGTGCGCCGCCTGATGTGGGCGTAGGACCTGTCTGCCAGGTTCTTGCCGTGGCGGTCTGCGACTCGCCTCGCCGACTCCCAGCCCTTGTGGAGACCGGACCGGCATGGACCTGGAGCAGGGAAGGCCAGAGGCTCTGCCTCTGGATTTCGCTTAAGGCTGGCTCTGAGCATCCCTGCGGTTGAGAAACCGGATCAAAGGGTTCCATGCCCGGAGAAGGCGGCCCTTTGCGGGGCTCGGCAGGGCCCAGCATTGCTTGCCTGCTGCCGAGCCCGACTGCGGCGTCGGCGACACACCGGTGGCCAATGCAGTGGCTGGGAACTTCCGACCTGGTCCGTTGCAGGCTACCACCATCAGTGGATCGAGGAGAGGCCGCATGAACGAGGCGTTGCCGGAGCTGTCGTTCGAGGACGCGCTGGGCGAGCTGGAGCAGATCGTGCGCGGTCTGGAGGGCGGGCAGCAGAAGCTCGAGGAAGCGATTTCCTGCTACGAGCGCGGCACCCTGCTGCGCCGCCACTGCGAGGCACAGCTGAGCGAGGCTGAAGCCAGGGTGCAGGTGATCGTCGAGCACGGTGTCGGCAGTGAGCGCCATGAGGGACTCGTCGAGGTCGCGCAGGCGGCGGGGCCCGGCAGCTGATGTCGCAGGATGTGCTGGCGCAGGAGATGGCGGTGCGTGGCGGGGTGCTGACCGAGGCGCTGCAGGGCACGGCACGGATGATAGAGGCCGGGCTCGACGGCCTGCTGCCGCCGGTGTCGGGCGGCGAGGGTCGCGTGGTCGACGCGATGCGCTACGCCGTGCTCGGCGGCGGCAAGCGGATGCGCGGCTTCCTGGTCATGGAGGTGGCGTCGATGTTTGGCGTTCGCGGGCCGGGCCCGGCCCGGGTGGCGGCCTCGGTCGAGATGCTGCACGCCTATTCCCTGGTGCATGACGACCTGCCGGCGATGGACGACGACGACCTGCGCCGTGGCAAGCCGTCAACCCACCGCGCGTTCGACGAGGCAACCGCGATCCTGGCGGGCGACGCGCTGCAGACCCGGGCCTTCGAAATTCTTGCCGAGCCGCAGACGCACCGCGACGCGCAGGTGCGCTGCGAATTGGTGTTGGCGCTGGGGCGAGCGGCCGGTGCGGCGGGAATGGTTGGCGGCCAGATGATCGACATGGTCAGCGAGGGGCTGGCCGGGGAGGCGCCGTCGCTCGGGCTTGCCGAGCTGCTGCGGTTGCAGGCGCTCAAGACCGGGCGGCTGATCCAGTACAGCGCCGAGGCCGGGGCGATCCTGGGCTGCTGCGACCCCGAGGCGCGTGCACACATCGCTGCCTACGGGCGCGAGCTGGGTGCAGCGTTCCAGATCGCCGACGACATCCTTGACGAGACCGGCACCACAGGGCAGATCGGCAAGACCGCGGGCAAGGATGCGGCGACGGGCAAGGCCACCGTGGTCGGGCTGCTGGGCTTGGCGCGTGCGCAGGCGCAGGCGCGGGCGCTGGCGGACAGCGCCGCAGCGCAGCTCGATTGGTTCGGCGCCGGGTCGGAGCGGCTGCGCGAGCTGGCCGCCTTCGTGGTCGCGCGCACCAGCTGACACCAGCGATGGCCGCTCAGGCAGGCAAGGCCAGAGGCTCCGCCTTCAGACTCCGTTCAAGGCAAGCCTTGAGAATCCATTTGCTCCAGGGCAGCCTTTTCAAGGCGCCCATGATCGAGGACGAGGGGCCGGCGGGTCTGGGCAGCACCTGGCCCTGTCTCGTCTGCAGGTCCAGGACGGCACGGCGATGACGCGGCGGCGCGTGGACCAGCTCCTGCTCGACCGCGGGCTGGTCGAAAGCCGGGCGCGCGGCCAGGCGCTGATCCTGGCCGGCAAGGTGTTCAGCGGCGAGCAGCGGATTGCCAAAGCCGGCGACCTGCTGCCCGAGGAGATCACGCTCGAGATCCGCGGGCAGGACCATCCCTGGGTGTCACGCGGCGGGCTGAAGCTGGACCATGCGCTGCGCCATTTCGCGCTGTCTCCCCAGGGGCGGGTCTGCCTGGACGTCGGCGCGTCGACCGGCGGGTTCACCGACGTGCTGCTGCACCACGGCGCGCTCCGGGTGCACGCGGTCGATGTAGGCCATGGCCAGCTCGCCTGGAAGCTCCGGCAGGACCCGCGGGTGGTGGTGCACGAGCGTGTCAATGCGCGCCACCTGGGCCCGGACGCGCTCGGCGCGGCGGTGCAGGTGCTGGTCTGCGATGCGAGCTTCATCGGGCTGCGCACGCTGCTGCCGGGGCCGCTGCGGCTGTGCGAACCTGGAAGCTGGGCGGTGCTGCTGGTCAAGCCGCAGTTTGAGGCTGGGCCGGGCAAAGTCGGCGCGAAAGGCGTGGTGCGTGACCCGGAGGTGCATCAGGCGGTGTGCGACCAAGTCGCGGCGTGGCTGGAAGCCGAGCCCGGGTGGTCGGTGCTCGGCGTCGAGGCGAGTCCGATCACGGGGCCGGCGGGGAACCGGGAGTTCCTGCTCGCCGCACACAGGAGGTGAACGCTCAGGCGTGGCCAGGAAGCGAGGCTGAGCTCTGACCAGACTCGCCAAGGAGCTGAGCCCTTTGTAAACTACTTGCCTCTGCATAAGGCTTCTCAGGGCTAGCTTTTAGCGGGGCCCAGAGGCAGAGCCTCTGGCCTTGCCTGCTTCACCGGTGCCGCACGATCAATTTGACGACTGCACCGCCGCGGCAAGGGCCGCGCTTTTGGCTGCCGGGTGGGCGGGGTTGCGGAACCGCAGCTCGCCGTCCGAAGCGGCGTCCGGCTGGCCCATGCCGAACAGCTCCAGGCGCGAGCTACAGGTCACGGCGACGACCGGCCTCGCCTTGGTGTTGGTCAGGAACTGCCTGGCCTCGCCCTCGAGCTCGAGTCGCTCGCGCAGCAGGCGCCACTCGTTGCGATCGGTGTCCTCCATAAACATCGCCAGAATCCCGGGTCGGGTGCCGGTGAGACGCAGCGGGGCGATCGCGGCCATGCGCCGGCGCAGGGCGGTCGCGACCTCGTTCTCGCGCCCGGCGCGTGCGGCCATCACGAACACGGCCTGGCCAGCTGAGGTCACCGACAGGTGGGCCTCGGGCCCGAATTCCTGGCGCAGGCGGGACATCAGCCCCCGCTCCTCGGCCTGGGCGGCCGCAAGCAGCAACGGGTCGAGGCGCAGCACCGCGGCCTCGTCGTGGTCGGCGCGCCGGCGCTCGGACAGCAAGCTGCTGATGCGCTGGTGGAGCGAGGCCAGGGACTGCTCCCCGATCTCGTCCGGGGGTCGCTTCAGGCCCTGCGGCAGCGTCATCTTGAGCAGGTAGCGGCCTGGGTGGGCGGCGAGCCAAGTCTGCAGCTCGGGGTCGACCCGGTCGACCAGATTGAACCATGCGCCGCGGTGGACGTCGCGCCCGTCCTCGGCCGACATGACGTCGCAGGCGATTTCCGCCTCGACGCCGTCGCGCGAGATCAGCAGGTCGAAGACCTCGCCCTGCTCGATGCCGGCGTAGGTGACCTGGAATCCCCGCGCGCGCTGCAGCGCGGCGGCGCGCATCACATGGAAAAACGGCACCAGGGTCTGGCCTTCGCCCATCGCGGCTGCAAGCCGGACGCACAGGCGCTGGCGGGCTTCCGGAGCAATCCGCCGCGCAAGCGCGACTGTGTCCATAATCAGCGCGGCGATGCAGCGATCTGCAGTGCTGGTGACGTCGTCGCGGCTGGCGCGGCGCATCCGCTCAATCACCAGCTCAATCGCATGGGTCTGCAACAGGGCCCGCCCACACAGTCCGGTTTTGGGGGCGTTGCCCAGCGAAACGATGCGCGATTTCCAGTGTTCCGCACCCACCAGCGCCACGAAGGCGTTCAGGGTTGAGAGGGGTGCCCGAGCCGGTGCAGATGACATGAACGATAGCTTGCAGGCGAACCGGGCCAGCTCGGCATCACACCATGGTGATTACAGGTTTGTAACCTGTTGTTGCACGCGGAACGGGGCGGGCTCCGGGTTCTGAGCGCGGTGGCGCAACAGGTGGTCGACCAGCACGCAGGCCAGCATGGCCTCGCCGACCGGCACTGCGCGCAACCCGACGCAAGGGTCGTGGCGGCCTCGCGTCACGACTTCGACCTCCGCGCCCTGGCGGGTGACCGAACGCCGCGGCGACAGGATCGAGCTGGTCGGCTTAACCGCAAACCGGGCAACGATTGGCTGCCCGGTGGAGATCCCGCCGAGGATGCCGCCGGCGTGATTGGACGCGAAGGCGATCGCCCCATCCCCCATGGTCATCTCGTCGACGTTGGCCTCGCCGACGAGCCCGGCCACGGCAAACCCGTCGCCGATCTCAACTCCTTTGACCGCATTGATCGACATCAGCGCTGCGGCGAGGTCGCTGTCGAGCTTACCGTAGATCGGGGCGCCCAGGCCCGGGGCAACGCCCTCGGCCACCAGCTCGATCACGGCGCCAATCGACGAGCCGGCTTTACGCACGGCCGCGAGCTGCCCAGCCCAGCGCTGCGCCGCCAGCGCATCGGGGCAGAAGAACGGGTTTCGTCCGGTCTCCGCCCAGTCCCAGCGTCCGGGGTCGATGCGGTCCTGCCCCATTTGCACCAGCGCGCCGCGCACCTGCACGGCGTGGCCCAGCACCAGCCGGGCGACGGCCCCGGCGGCGACCCGGCAGGCTGTCTCCCGCGCCGAGGAGCGCCCGCCGCCGCGCGGGTCGCGGGTGCCGTATTTCAGCTCGTAGGTCAGGTCAGCATGGCCGGGGCGGAATCGGTCGGCGATGGCGCCGTAGTCGCGCGAGCGCTGGTCGGTATTCTCGATCATCAGCGAAATCGGGGTCCCGGTGGTCCGGCCCTCGTAGACGCCCGAGAGGATGCGCACCTGGTCGGCTTCCTGGCGCTGGGTGGTGAAGCTTGACTGCCCAGGGCGGCGGCGGTCGAGCCAGGGCTGGATGTCGGCCTCGGACAAGGCGAGGCGCGGCGGGCAGCCATCGACCACGCAGCCGATCGCCGGGCCGTGGCTCTCGCCCCAAGTGGTGACCCGGAACAGGTGGCCGAAGCTATTATACGACATCGGGTCGTTCGCGCGGGGATGCAGAACCGGGAGGTGTCCGCGGTGCGGGCTCGGAGCCTGTCTCGGACTGCGGGTGCATTCCGATCGGCTCTCAGTCCGAGACCACGTCGATGTCTGGAGCGTTCGGGTTCTTCATGCCCACGACGTGGTAGCCGCAGTCAACGTGGTGGATCTCGCCGGTTACCCCGCTCGACAGCGGCGACAGCAGGTAGAGCCCGGCGCCGCCGACCTCCTCGATGCTGGTGTTGCGCTCCAGCGGTGCGTTAAGCTGATTCCAGCGCAGAATGTAGCGGAAGTCGCCGATGCCGCTCGCAGCCAGGGTCTTGATCGGCCCGGCACTGATAGCGTTCACCCGGATGCCCGCGGGGCCGAGGTCGGCCGCGAGATAGCGCACCGAGGTCTCGAGCGCTGCCTTGGCGATGCCCATGACGTTGTAGTGCGGCATGACACGTTCTGCGCCGAGATAGGACAAGGTGAGCAGCGAACCGCCCGGCCGCATCATGGCGCTGGCGTGGCGGCACACCGCGGTGAACGAGAAGCACGAGATGTCGAGCGCCTGCAGGAAGACGGCGCGCGGCGTGTCGCAGTACCGGCCGCGCAGATAGGCCTTATCTGCCCAGCCGATGGCGTGGACGACGAAATCAAGGTGTTCCCAGGTTTCGGCAAGACTCGAGAACAGCCCTTCGACTGCGGCGTCGTCGCTCACATCGCACGGCAGCACCAGCGAGGAGCCAACGCTCTCGGCAAGCGGACGCACGCGCTTCCGCAGCGCGTCACCCTGGTAGCTGAAGGCGAGTTCGGCGCCTTGGGCGGCGCAGGCGTCAGCGATGCCCCAGGCGATCGACCGGTCGTTGGCAACGCCCATGACCAGACCGCGTCGGCCCTGCATGAGCGTGCCCCGCGGTGGCAGGCTCCGCTTGGCGTCCAGCATGGCCATCCTCCAGCGTGTGCGGGATGCGGCGGTCGTGACACAGCGGTTGCGCCCAGGCAAGCTTGTCTGGGCGGCTCTCCGGGCGGGGTAAGGCGGGACGTCCGTAACCAGCCGGGTCCGGACGGCGCGAAATCATCTTTTGGCGGTAACCTGTGACCGGCAGCTGTGCTGGCAGATGATCCTCGATTTGCCACGCCGGCCTGCGTCTCCGGCTGCGGGCTCCTGGTCTGCGGGCCGTGGTTCCGCAGCGCGGCTTGCGGGTAGGCGCAGCGTGCAGAGGAGTAACTTCAGGGTGTCCTACATGACAAATTCCGACCCGATCGCGCTGTTCGAGGACTGGCTTGCGGAAGCTTCCCGCCTTGAGGTCAACGATCCGAATGCGATGACGGTGGCGACCAGCACCGTTCAGGGCGTGCCCTCGGCCAGAATCGTGCTGCTCAAGGGAGTCGATGCTCGCGGCTTCGTGTTCTACACCAACAAGGAGGGCCGCAAGGGCCGCGAGCTGGCGACGAACCGCCATGCCGCCTTGCTGTTCCACTGGAAGACGCTGCAGCGCCAGGTCCGGGTCGAGGGCTGCGTGGAGGACGTGACCGAGGCGGAGGCCGACGCCTACTTCGCCTCGCGCGCGCGTGCGTCGCGGTTGGGCGCCTGGGCGTCGACGCAGTCGCGGCCGCTCGCTTCGCGCGCCGAGCTGGAGGGGCGGGTGGCGGAGGCTGAGGGGCGCTTTCCAGGGGAGGCCATCGACCGGCCGGCGTACTGGTCGGGCTTCCGGGTGCTGCCCTCGGTAATCGAGTTCTGGCAGGAGATGCCGTTCCGGCTACACGACCGCATGGTGTATACCCGCACCGACGAGGGGTGGGAGACCGGCAAGCTGTATCCGTAGCGGCTGGGACCGGAGTAGCCGGGCGCCGGAGCAGGAGACGCCGGCTGCCCGGCGCGACGCAGGAGCAGACCATGACGCCGATGCCGGCCTGACTCGGCACTTGGGTCTGCGTGGCCTGGAATGGCACCGCGGAAGCGGCTGCGGCGGTGTGCGGCGTCATGCCGTGGCTGCAGCGCGCGCAAGGCGGTTCGGTGCCGCGCGCCGGCGTATCAGCGGCGTGGCCCGCCGGCCGGCGACCTGGTCAGTTACCTCGCGGCGCATGAGGTCGCGGCCGACGTCGCGCTGTTCCGTCCGGTCGATCGCGAGGTCGGCGCGGGACTGCTTGCCAGCACGCGCTCAGCGCTGACCTGATGCGCATGTGGGTCTATTTGCACTCGCGGCTGCGGCAGCTGATCCTGGGCGGAGTGACCCGGCACGTACTGAAGCACGCGCCGGTCGCGGTGCTGATTAGCCGCTAGGCGCGGCCCGGCTGGAACGGACCGCTGAGCGGAAGATGCCGCGCGACGCCGTGCGGCCAGTCAGCCCGGGGCAGGCAGGCCGAGCGGGTCTAGCCGGTAGCCGCCGCCTTCGGTCACCAGCAGGCGGGCGTTGGACGGGTCGGGTTCGATCTTCTGCCGTAGCCGGTAGATGTGGGTCTCGAGCGTGTGGGTGGTGACCGCGGCGTTGTAGCCCCAAACCTCGTTGAGCAGAATCTGCCGCGGCACCGGCTTGGTGCCGGCGCGATAGAGGAACTTGAGGATCGCCGCTTCCTTCTCGGTCAGCCGGATGCGGCGGTTGCGGGCCGGCTCCTGTAGCAGCTTGGCGCTGGGGCGGAAGGTGTATGGCCCGATGGTGAACACTGCGTCCTCGCTGTTCTCGAAGATGCGCAGCTGGGCGCGCAACCGGGCGAGCAGCTCATTGAGTCGGAACGGCTTGGCGATGTAGTCGTTGGCGCCGGAATCAAGGCCGCGCACCACGTCGGCCTCGTCGTCGGAACCGGTCAGCATGATGATCGGCATACGCAGGCCCTGGCGCCGCAGGTCGGCGCAGAGGTCGCGCCCGTCGCCGTCGGGCAGTCCCACGTCGAGGATGAGTGCGTCAAACCGCGCGCCGTTCGCCGTCACCAGCGCCGAGGCCTCCGCCACGTTGGCCGCCTCCGCGGCGGAGAACTCACCTTCATGCTGCAGCTGCGTCACCAGCTCCTCGCGCAGCGTGCGATCGTCGTCGACGATCAGAACCGGACGCTCGGCAACCATCGGGTCTTCCTCCAACTGACGGCACCAGGCAAGGCTGGCGGTCGATCAACGGGCTGCACGTCCTGTGCTGGTGCGTGATCGCGCATGGACACTCGTGTGCCGTCCCAGCCGGGCTTGCGGATCACTAGATTACGCACGGTTCCGAGAGCGGAACGCTTCATCCCGCCGCCGGTTCAACGGCGTCGGACAGAGGCCCGCTTGTTTGCCGATCGCGCGGTCCGACCTTATGGAACCATGCTGATACCGTGCGTCGAGCCCCAGCGTCGGGCCGCGTGCCTCGAGCCGGTCATGGATGCCCTGCCGCGATGACTGATCCAGCCGATTCCGTGCAGTCCGCGCTCACCGCGCGCCAAGTCCATCGCGCGATCGGCGAGCTGCGGCGCGGCGTGCCGGTGATCCTGGACGGCGCCGACCCGCTGGTGGTGGCGGCGGCGGAGGGTGCATCAATGGCCGGCATGCGCGAGCTGGGCGGCGTGACGCAGCGGCCGCCCTGCCTGCTGCTGTCGGGGGTGCGGGCGGCGGCGATTTCGAGCCGGACCGTGGCCGATGACGCGGTGCTCGCGTTCGCCTTGCCTGCCGGGGCGTTCAGCGCCGAGCGGTTGCGTGCCATCGCCGATCCGACCGTGGATCAGCTGCTGGCGCAGCCGCCGGCCGAGGTGGCGCTGCCGGCCGCAGCGGTCGCGGTGCTGATGCTGGTCAAGCTGGCGCGGCTGCTGCCGGCGGCAATCGTGGCGCCGCTCGATGCGATGCGGCCGGGCCGCGGGGCGGCCGAGCTGGTCCGCGTGCCGGTCGAGAGCGTGCTGGCCTATCCGCTGCAGGCAGCGGATAGGCTGGTGCGGGTGGCCGAGGCGCAGGTGCCGCTCGAGGACGCAGCCGACGCGCGGCTGGTCGCGTTCCGCTCGCCCGACGCGGGGATCGAGCACCTGGCGCTGCTCATCGGCCGGCCGGAGGACTGCGAAACGCCGCTGGTGCGGCTGCACTCCGAGTGCTTCACGGGGGATCTGCTGGGCAGCGTGCGCTGCGATTGCGGGCCACAGCTGCGCCAGGCGATCCGCCGCATGGCGACCGAGGGCGCCGGCGTGCTGCTCTACCTCGCGCAGGAGGGACGCGGCATTGGGCTGGTGAACAAGCTGCGCGCCTATGCATTGCAGGACCGCGGCCTGGACACGCTGGACGCCAACTTGGCGCTGGGCTGGGGAGTAGACGAGCGCAGTTTCCTGGCGGCGGCGACCATGCTGGAGGAACTCGGCGTGCGGCGTATCCGGCTGCTGACCAACAACCCGGCCAAGGTCGCTGCACTGCAGGCCTGCGGCATTGACGTTGCCGCCCGGTTGAGCCACGCGATCGTGGCGAACGGCGTGAACGACAAGTACCTTGCGGCCAAGGCGCAGCGGCTCGGCCATCTTTTCGGCTGAACCGGGCCGGCGGCCCCGGGCGGGCGTGCCGCGGTGGTCCGGCGTGGTAGGCGAGGAGGAGACGGCGATGCGCGCGGGTCTGGAGGAAGCTGGGGGCGAGAGCGTGCTGCGCTTCGGGGCGGGCACAATGCGGGTGGCGCTCGGCCGCGGCGGGCTGGCCGACCACAAGGTCGAGGGGGACGGCGCGACGCCGCGTGGCGTGCTGCCGCTGCGCCGCGTGCTTTACCGGGCCGACCGGCTGAGTGCGGCCGAACGCCGAGCGATCGCCGGTTCGCTGCCGCTGGAGCCGATCGCGCCCGATGACGCCTGGTGCGACGACATCCGCCATGCCGACTACAACTGCGGCGTGGTGCTACCGCATCCCGGGCGGCACGAGCGGCTGTGGCGCGACGACACGGTGTATGACATCGTGGCGGTGCTGGGGTGGAACGATGCCCCGGTGCTTCCCGGGCGCGGCTCAGCGATTTTCCTGCATGTGGCTCGAGGCGACTTGGCGCCAACGGAGGGCTGTCTGGCGCTGGCGCAGGCCGATCTCGTGGATCTTCTCGCGCGCGGGCTCGATGAGATCGAGAGCGGCTGAGCGCGTCGGGCGATTGCGATCGGGGCGCCGGGACGGAAGTGCAGTCGGGCGTGACTATCTAGGGGGCCGGCCTACGCTTGCGCGCTGGGTCACGAACAACATCTACGCTTCATAAGGCCGATGCGTCGGCTGGCGCGAGGAAGACACCATGGACCTGATCATCGGGCAACCGGCCAAGGCCGCCGCGACCGCCGCACCGGAGCAGGATGCACCGCTCATCACCGACGGCGACCAGCAAACCTTCCTGCAGGACGTGATCGAGGCATCGCGGTCGGTTCCGGTGCTGGTGGATTTCTGGGCGACTTGGTGCGGGCCGTGCAAGCAGCTAACCCCGGCGCTGGAGCGCGTCACGCTGGCGGCGGGTGGACGGGTGCGCTTGGTCAAGGTCGACATCGACAAGAACCGCGCGCTGGTCGCCCAGCTGACGCAGCTCGGTCTGCCGCTGCAGTCTGTACCGACGGTTGCCGCGTTCTGGCAGGGGCAGATCGCCGATGTATTCCAGGGCGCGCTGCCGGAGAGCGAGGTCAAGCGGTTTGTCGAGGCGCTGCTGAAGCTCGCGGGTGGCAGCACGTCGGCGGACCTGCTGGCCGAGGGGCGTGCGGCGCTGGAAGAGGGTGACGCCGAGCTTGCGGCCGACACCTTTACCGCGATGCTGCAGTCCGAACCGGAGAGCCCCGAAGCGTGGGGCGGCCTGGTCCGGGCGTTGCTGGCGCTCGGGCAGGAGGAGGAGGCGCGCGCCGCCCTGGAACAGGTGCCGGCCTCAATCCGCGGCCACGCCGAGATCACCGGGGCAGCCAGCGCGTTGTTGCTGGCCGAGCAGGGCCGCGAGGCGGCATCCAGGCTCGGCGAGTTCGAGCGGCGGCTGCAGGCCGACGCCGCCGACCACGCCGCGCGCTACGAGCTGGCAACCGCGCTCAACGGTCTCGGCCGGCGCGCAGAGGCAGCGGACGCGCTGCTGGAGATCGTCCGCTGCGACCGCGCCTGGAACGAGGATGGCGCGCGACAGCAGCTGCTAAAGTTTTTCGAGGCCTGGGGGTTCGATGACTTGGCGTCGGTAGCGGCACGGCGAAAACTTTCAACACTGCTGTTCAGCTGACACGCCGATGGACATGTCGCCGTCCCAGCCCGAGAACCTGCCTCGGCAGCTCGCGGTGTTCCCGCTGAACGGTGCGCTCCTGCTTCCCGGCGGTCGACTACCGCTACATATCTTCGAGCCGCGTTACATTGCGATGGTCGAGGACGCGCTAGGTGGCACGCGTGCGTTCGGGATGATCCAGGAGGATCGCGGCGCCGGCGACGACGCTGGATCGCTCTACCGGGTCGGCTGCCTGGGCCGCCTGTCGTCGTTCAGCGAGACCGAGGATGGTCGCTACCTGATCACAATGACCGGTCTCATCCGTTTCGACGTGGTGCGCGAAATCGCCGCCCACCGCGGCTATCGGCGTGTCGTCGCCAACTACAACCGCTTCGTGGGCGATCTCGACGAGCCGACGGGCGATGCCGGGATCGACCGCGAGGGCCTGCTGGCGGCGTTGCGGACTTATTTCCAGGTACGGGGCTTCGAGGCGAACTGGGAGGCGATCGAGGAGATGCCGGACGAGCTCCTGGTGGTGACGCTGTCGATGGTCTGTCCGTTCGAGCCGGCCGAGAAGCAGGCGCTGCTCGAAGCGCCGACCCAGGTGGACCAAGCGGACGCGCTGCTCACGCTGCTGAAGATGGGGGTGCATGAGGATGGCGGCCAGCGATTCCGGAGCTGATGCAGGTGTGGCCGACGCGGCGGCGCCAGCTGAGCTTGACCTCCGCCTACTGGAAATTCTGGTCTGTCCGCTCACCCGGTCGGCGCTGGAGTACGACAGTGCCGGCAGCAGGCTGATCAGCCGCCAGGCGGGGCTCGCCTTCCCGATCCGCGACGGGATCCCGATCATGCTGCCCGATGAGGCGAGCGGGCTGGAATAGACATGCCGACACCCACTGAAATCCGTCTAGTGCAGGCCGAGAAGCAACTTCACGTGGTGTTCGACGACGGACATCGCTTCAGCTTTCCAGCCGAGTACCTGCGCGTCGAGAGCCCGAGCGCCGAGGTGCAGGGGCACGGGCCGTCGCAGCGCATCACGGTGCCGGGTCGGCGCCATGTCGGCATCATGAGGATCGAGCCGGTAGGGCACTACGCGGTCCGGCTGGTGTTCGACGACCTGCACGACACCGGCATCTTCTCGTGGGACTACCTGCACCAAATCGGAATGGAGCAGTCCGAGCGCTGGCGGGGCTACCTGGCGGCGCTGGAGGAGAAGGGTCTGAGCCGCGATCCCTGAGCAAACCTGCCTGGGAACTCACCTCTGGCGGCCATTGGATACCAGCGGCCCCAAGTATTACCCTGTAAGGGCATTACGGCTGTGCTCTCCTTCTGCCCGCGTTCCAATGGTCCAAGCAGACCAGCGGAATCTTGTGCCGGCTGCGCCTAGACCCACCAAAGGTCTGAAACCTCTGCGAACTATTCCCTAGGCATGTGGATTCCACAGGCTCAGCCTCCGACCGAGTTCAAAAGCTGAGCCTGTGGCCTTGCTTGCCTCGCCGGTCATGCTCAAGGCCAGTTGGTATGACGCGCTTCTGCTCGGCTCCAATGCTCACACCAGAAGGCCAGCTGACTCGGCAGAGCGAGTTCCCGGGCAGGCTCGACTGCGGATCCCGGGTTCGGGTAGGAATGCTGGACTGTGGCGTCCGGCAGGATCGGCGTGCCGGTTGCCTGTTGCCGGCATCGCTGCGCGAAGTCGGGTGCGATACGACCGGCCTTGCCGGCCGGCTTCGATGGCTTGCCTTGCGCCGAACGGGACGCTAGCCCTGTTTGATGGATCCACCCGAGACCCCGGCCAAGGCGCCTGAGAAGGAAATGGCGGACGCCGTGCGGCGGCTGTCGCGCGCCAGCGTAATGGTAGTGGGCGACGTCATGCTCGACCTGCACGTCTACGGCAGCGTGTCGCGGATCAGCAAGGAGGCGCCGACCCCGGTGCTTGCGGTCAAGCGCGAGCTGGCGATGGCGGGTGGCGCCGGCAACGTGGTGCGTAACCTGACCGGCCTGGGTGCCGCGGTAGCCTTCGTCTCGGTGGTCGGCGACGACCAAGCGGGTTCGGACCTGACCGGGCTGATCGGCGGGCAGCCGAATGTCGAGCCCTGGCTGCTGGTGCAGGGTTCGCGCTGCACCACCCAGAAGACCCGCTACATGGCGCGTGGGCAGCAGCTGCTCCGCTCCGACCGCGAAGACGACGCGCCGGTGCATCCAAAGCTGGTCGAGCGGATGCTGCGCATCACCCGCGACGCGATGGCGGCGACCTCGGTCAGCGTGCTGTCGGATTACGGCAAAGGTGTGCTTGCCGGCGAGGTCCCGGGCCAGATCATCGCCGCAGCGCGCCAAGCGGGGCGTCCGGTGATCGTCGAGCCGCACGGCACCGCATACGGCCGCTACAACGGAGCCGATCTGGTTTGCCCGACGCTCGACGAGCTGGCGGAGGTCGTGGGCGAACCGGTACTTACCGAGGCGGCTTGCGAGGCGGCGGCGACACGCCTGCGCACGCAGTTCGGGTTCGGTGCGGTCGCGGTCAACCGGGCATCGCGCGGTCTGACCCTGGTCGACTCGGAAGGCACGCTGCACCTGCCGTCACTGGCCGCGGAGGCGTTCGAGGCTGCGGCCGCCAACGATACGCTGGTCGCAGCGATGGCGGCGGGGCTGGCGATCGGACTGTCATTGCGCACTTCGGCACGAGTCGCCAACCTGGCGGCGGGGGTGGTGCTGGCGCAGGCCGGGCTGGCGGTGGCGCAGGAAGCGGACCTGCTGGAGGCGCTGTCGCCGCGCGACATGGTGCCGCGCAAGGTGGTTTCGCCGAAGCTCGCGGTCGAGCACATCGCACGCTGGCGACGCATGGGCTGGCGTACCGGATTCGCGCCGGGGACCGAGAGCGGCGGCCTGGACGGCCGCCGTAGCACCGACTTGCGTCTGATGGAGCAGGCGCGGACCGCGTGCGACCGGCTGATCGTCGGTCTGTTCCATGACGGGACGCGCGAGGGCGAAGTGCCGCCGGCAGCCGCGGTGCTGGCGGGATTGCGCGAGGTCGATCTCGTGTGCCTCTACTCTAGGCAGGCGGCCGACGAGACGCTGGAGGCGCTGCGGCCCGAGCTGCTGGTGGAGCGGACGCCCAGCGTGTCGGCTGCACGGCTACGCAGCTGGGGTGGCGAGGCGCTCTCGATCGAGTAGCGCCGGGCCAGGCGAAGCCCAGTGCCGATCGACATTCATTTTAGCCGGATCATGGTTGCGGCGAGGCCTGTGAAGCCGGTGAAGTGGATGGTTCGTCGGTCACGGCGCATGGCGAAGCGCCGGAAGTGCCTGAGGCGGCTGAAGCGGCGTTCGATCCGGCGTTGCTTGCAGGTCTCGGCGTCGCTGCGCTCGCGCCATGGCGCCTGTTCGCGGCCAGCACGGTCTGGCGCTTCCTCG
>CAXSEF010000068.1:0-17508 GCA_964236535.1 uncultured Acetobacteraceae bacterium | reverse complement strand
GGCGTCACGCTCCAGATCGTGCGCGACTGAGTGATGCGGTTCAGCGCCGAGGGGCAGGTCCGATCCCGGCGGTGCACGGCGTGGTGCGCTAACGGCTGATCGACCTGGCGTAGTGGGTGTGGGACGAGTTCGCGCTGTCGATCAGCAAGCAGACGCTGAGCCGGAAACTGCGTGCGTTCCGCTACGCCAAGCTGTCGGCACGCCCCCGTCATCATGCGCAGGACCCGCAAGCCATCCCCGCTTTCAAAAAGACTTCCCCGCCAAGCTGTCGGCGATGGACGAGGCGCGGTATACGGCCGTCAGCGCCGCACGACCAGCGCACCGCATCCGCCTATATCCACGGTGCCATCTGCCCGGAAGAAGGCAAGGGTGCGGCGCGACTTGGGGATTAGCTACCGCGAGACTGCCGCACGATGCATCCGGGTAGATGCGATTCATGGCCATGCGGCACTCCTGAATCGGCGACGACAAGCTGCGAGGCCGGACGGCGCTCGGACCGTGGGTCTGCGGTAAGGCTGCGGTCGACGGGTTGGACTGGTGCATTCATGAACTGGGCACGAGACGTGTTCGCCTGGTCTGGCGCCCGAGAGAGAGCCTCCTGGAGGATCCCCTCTATGTCCCAATACTCGAAAGACTGAATGCCTTGAACGTGTCGTTTTCCGTGTCGACATGCCGGCCAGCAGCACGTGCTCGCACTGCTGGCCAGCACGACCAGCGGCCAGGACGCCGGACGGTGTTCGCGAGGCGCCGACCGTCCTAAGCTTTGATCAGCCGATCCAGCGTGATCGGACAGCTGCGCACGCGCACGCCGGTCGCGTGCCAGACCGTGTTGGCGATGGCGCCCGCTGTGCCGGTGATCCCGATCTCTCCCTCGCCCTTGATGCCGAGGGCGTTTACGTGAACGCGCTTCTTGACCAGGATCGCCTCGATACTTGGCACCTCTGCGTTCACCGGGACATAGTACTCGCCGAGGTTCGGGTTCATGGGACGGCTGGCGCGCTTGTCGACCACCGCGTGCTCGTGCAGCGCGAAGGACACGCTCCAGATCATCCTGCCGTAACACTGGCTGCGCACCATGCGCGGGTTGACGACGATGCCGGCGGCGAACGCCCCACCAGCCGGGTCACGCGCACCTGTCCGAAATCCGGGTCAACCTTCACCTCGGCGAACACCGCCCCGTGGGCATACATGGCGCAGGTCACCTGCGCCACCGGGTCCATCGCGCCGGTGCCGTTTCCTTTGACCTCGAGCATGCCCGGCGGTGCAGTCCGCCACCTCGCGCGATCACCCCCACATTGCCGGCGCCGAACAGCAAAGAATGTTTGTCGCCCATCGCCAGGTCCGCGAGCTTGGCGATCACGTCCGCTCCGGCGCTATTGATCGCTGCACCCACCGCTACGGTGTATCCCGAGCCGCACGCGATCCCCGCATCCGGCAGGTCGGAGGTGCCGCAGCGGAACTCGGTGCGCTCCGGGTTGAGGCCCGCGAGTCGGCCGCAATTTGGGCGAATGCGGTCCCGGCGCCCTGGCTCATGTCATGCGCGCTGGTCTCCACCACACCGGTGCCGTCCTGTCGCAGCACTGCGCGTGCCTGGCCCTGAAACATCAGTGCCGGGACACCGCCGTGCCCATGCCCCAGCCGGCCAGCATGCCCGCCTCGTCGCGCATCTGCCGCGGTGCCTGGAGGCGGGTGGCCCAGCCGAACCGCGCGGCACCCTGCTCGTAGCACTGGCGCCGCGCCTTGGAGGAGAACGGCTTGCCGCTGATCGGCTCGACCTCGACGTAGTTCACCTCCTAATCCACGCCGATGAGGGTCGAGGGTGGCAGCACCGCTACGTGCGATTGCACCACGCGTGGGCTCCTTACGCAGACGGAAACCAGTTCCCATGGAAGCCTGGCGGGATCCGATGCGGCAGCCGTACCGTGGCGACCGGTGCCGCTTCGAAACGTCGTGCGTCAAGGATCGCGAAGTCGGTGGTCTGGTCCGTCGTGTTGATAACAAGGCCGACGAGCCAGCCTTCATCCTCGCCCGAGTCGGTGGACGCCGGCACGAACACGAATTCGCCCGGCACGCGGTCGTCGCCGAATTCATGCACGCGGCGGCTGCCGGTCACGAGATCATGCTTGTACAGCCTTGTGGCACCGGCGAACTGCGGGTCCCCATCAGGCGGCACGGACACCGTGTAGGCGTAGCGATGGACCTGGCCGAAGCGGCGCTCGTCGATGCGCGGGAACTCCTGTGGCGTGCGGTCGATCACGCGCCGGTCGACCCGGCGCGTTGCGGGGTCCACCGTCCAGCGTTCGAGCTGGCCCAGAGCGTCGAGTCGGTCCCCAATCGAGGCGAACATCGTGGTATAGGCGATGACGTCGAGGACCACTTGGCCGTCTGCGCCATCAAAGGCATTGGCCACGTGGAACACGTAGCACGGCTCGACGTCGCACCAGATCACCCCGGCCGCATCGCCGTGTCTTGGCAGCAGGCCCAGACGGGCAGCGTGAGCCGGGTTCCAGCGGAACGGGAAGGCATGGCCCGCGAGCACGGCACGCATCGAGAAGGTGACCGGGAGATCCAGAACCACGGCAAAACGTGCCGTGAACGCGCAATCATGGATGCAGGGACCATGTCTGACCGCAATCGGCACATCGCGGACCACCTTGCCGTTCGCCGCGACCACGACATGGCGCACCGCATCCCAAATGCTGCCGTCATAGGCGACGGCGTGGTGCTCGCCAGTCAGCGGATCGCGATGCGGGTGTCCGGTGAACGAGCCCTCGAGCGTCCCGTCGAACGGGTTGTAACACTGCTCCTCCAGGGTCTCGGAGAGTTCGACAGGAAAGCTACCCGCCTCCACCAAGGCGAAGGCGCGGCCGCCGATCGCAACCACGTTGGTGTTGACGGTATCGTTGCGCCCATGGCGCGGTCCGGGTGCGGCGGTCCGGCCCAGCGCCGCAGCCGCCAGGCGTGAAAGGATCCAGCGGTTGCGGTACCACAGCGCCTTCCCTTCCCTGATGGCGATGCCATGCACCATGCCGTCGCCGAGGAACCAGTGGTGGCCCGCAGGATCGGCGGTGACCGGGTTTGCACCCATCTTGAGATATCGCCCGTCGAGCCCCGCGGGTATCGACCCCGTCACGGCAAGATCCTGGAGCGTCAGTTCCGCCTGCATCGGCTTGTGGATGCCGACGAGGAAGGGATTTTCGGTCCGGGGCAGCCGCTTTCGGTTATACGCCGCCACCAGCTCGACACCGCCCTCGATCGCCGCGCGGACGGCTGACTGGACAGGATTCGGCATGGACTAAGATCTCCGACGACGGCGGGTCGCTGTTGTTTCTGCACGCCGGCAACCTGCCCGTTTGGCGCCGCGCGTGATCCGGCGAGTAGCCGGACCGCGGACTTCGAGGCGTTCGTGTCGCTCGAGGCCGCTGCGCGAACTGGTCGTTCGGTCCGGGCGCGTGGAGATTGCCTGAGCGCTGTGAGCCTGCATCCGAAATGACCATGGCAGGCAGTTGCGCTCGTCGACATTTGAGCTCCTAGTCTGCCCGGTCATCGTTGTTCAGAGTTCTGCTCCTCGATCAACAATGATCGCCGACTCGCAGAGGTTGCGCCGGTTTCGCTTCACCGGCTGGTGCATCGGACCAGAGCCTGGACGGGATGGTGCCAGGTCCGGGGTCTGGGCCCGGCGTCACCGCCGAGCTGTCTTGCCACTTCGGGCGAGAGCTGGCCCGGCGCTCGCATCAGGGTGCGCTCAGGCCGCAGCCTCTCGGTGCGGCAGCTTCCAGCCGGGCCGCACGAAGTGGCAGGTATAGCCGCCCGGGACCCGCTGCAGGTAATCCTGGTGCTCCGGCTCGGCCTCCCAGAAATCCCCAACCGGGGCGACTTCGGTCACGACCTTGCCCGGCCACAGGCGGGAGGCCTCGATGTCGGCGATCGTGTCCGCCGCGACCGCCTTCTGCTCGGGGTTCGTGGTGAAGATCGCCGATCGATAACTGGCACCGCAGTCGTTGCCTTGGCGGTTCCTGGTGGTCGGGTCGTGGATCTGGAAGAAGAACTCGAGCAGGGTGCGGAAGCTGGTCCGGACGGGGTCGAAGGTGATCTCGATCGCCTCGGCATGATTGCCGTGGTTGCGGTAGGTGGCATTCTGCACCTCGCCGCCGGAATAGCCGACGCGGGTCGAGACCACGCCCGGCAGGCTGCGGATCAGGTCCTGCATGCCCCAGAAGCAGCCTCCCGCCAGAACCGCGCACTCGGTGCTCATGCCACTTCCTCCACCTGGGGCAGATAGGCGCTGTAGCCCTCCGCCTGCATGGCGTCGCGATGGACGAACCGCAGCGACGCCGAGTTGATGCAATACCGCAGACCGCCCCTGTCGCGCGGTCCGTCGTCGAACACATGGCCGAGATGGCTGTCGCCGTGCCTGGAGCGCACCTCGGTGCGGCTCATGCCGTGCGACACGTCCTGCAGCTCCGCCACATTTGCAGCCTCGACCGGTCTGGTGAAGCTCGGCCAGCCGCAGCCCGACTCGAACTTCTCGGAACTGGCGAACAGCGGCTCGCCCGAGACGATGTCGACGTAGATGCCGGGCTGCGTGTTGTGCAGCAGCGCGCCCGTGCCGGCACGCTCCGTCCCGCTCTGCTGGGTGACGCGGTGCTGCTCCGGCGTCAGCGCGGCAACGGCCTCGGGACGCTTGCGATAGACTGCCATGACGGACCTCCTGCTGCAGCGGACATGGTGATCGGGCGCGGTCCTGTCGAGCATCTTGCCAACGCTGGACCGGAGTCGGACGAGATGACTGGCACGCCCCCGACCTCGTCGGCTTTGACGAACCCGCGACGCCATGTCGCGACGTCACTGCGAACGTGTTCACCGAGCGTATGTTTCTCGGCAACCCGGTCGCTGTGTGCTGGACGCTGTCGCCGATCCACTGCATGGATGTGACCGATCGGTCGTGTGTTCAACCCGACTGCCCGACGGCCGCAAAGCTCCGAGTTCTGGCCAATCCGAGGCGACGTGTTCTACCTCTTGCCCATAAGGCTACCTGCTTGGGCTTGATGGGGACGGAAGCGATGCGGCGGCTGTGGGTGGTAGACGGGGCCGAGGGCTGGCCCCTGCTGCCGGAACAATGGACCAATGCACCGGCCGTGCTCTTGCGTGACCCACTGGACTGTTGCGGCGTTGCGAGACTCGCAGTCGACACTCGTGGCACCGCATCCTAGTGTGCGATGCGCACGATTACGACGGGCGCTGTCCGATCGGTGTTAACGCGGCCGGGCCATACCTACAGCGGCCTGTCCGAGCGGCAATCGACGGGGCTGCTCACGGAATGAGTGATCGAACCGAGACGAGACCGGAGGCTTGGCCTCTGGAGCCCGTTCATGTGAGCTCTGCGGCACTCCGCACTGTGCGCCGCCAGCGCAAGACCAGTGCGGGTCCTGGAGCGCTGCCTTCAAGAGCGACCAGAAGTCGGGCCTTCGGCCTTGCCTGGCTACAGCTCGTCGCCCTCGCCGCCTGCGATCCTCCGAAGCCCGCCGCCAGACCTGCCGTCACGCCCCAGGTCTCTGCCGTGACCGTGCAGCCGCACACCGTGCCGCTGACCTGGCAGTATGCCGGCCGCGTCGTCGCCTTCCGCCGCACCGAGGTGCGCGCTCGCATCGGTGGCCTGCTGCTGCAGCGCCGCTACACCGAGGGCGCACGTGTCGCCGCCGGCGCGGTGCTGGTGCGCCTCGACCCCATGCCGTACGAGGCCGCCGTCGCGCACGCCGCCGCGCTGCTGCAGCAGGCCGAGGCGCAGCGCGACAAGGCGGTTCGCGACGAGCGCCGCGCCGAGGCGCTGCTCACCACCCAGGCCGGCAGCCTCATGGCCCGCGACGATGCCGGCTCTGCGGCCGCACTGGCCGAGGCGAACGCCGCCGCCGCCCAGGCCGCGCTGCGCACCGAGGCGCTGACCCTGTCCTGGACCACGGTCGTTGCCCCGCTCGATGGCGTCACCAGCCTGGAGGCCCTGCCGGAGGGCAGCCTGGTCGCGGCCAACACGCTGCTGACCACGATCACCCAGACCGATCCGGTCTACGTCGCCTTCGCGTTCACCGACGACGACCTCGCCACCCTGCGCGCCCTGCGGCGCGACGGCGGCGTCGGCCTGGACCGCCTGCCAGCCACGGTGCTGGAGGAGGACGGCACGACCTACTCCCATCCCGGCGCCGTTGACTTCACCGACAGCATCGTGGACCAGGACACCGGCACGGTGCACGGTCGCGCCCTGTTCCCCAATCCCGACGACCGGCTGCTGCCCGGCGCGTTCGTGCGCATCCGTATCGGCGGCATCAGCCTTCCGGACGCCCTGACCGTGCCGCAGCAGGCGGTGCAGCAGGACGCGGCCGGCTCTTACGCCTGGGTCGTCGCTCCCGACGGCCACGCCGCCCGGCGCGGGTTGACGCTCGGCCCGGCCGTCGTCGACGCTCCCGCACCGGGCGCAGCCGTCGAAGAGTCCTGGGTGGTGCAGTCCGGGCTCGCCGCCGGCGAGCGCGTCGTCACGGCCGGCGCTCTGAAGGTCGAGGACGGCCACACCGTGCAGGTCACCCCGTGACGCGCGAGGGCTGCGAGAACGGGCAGGAAGAGGGCACCGCCCGGCTCTGCGCCGACCCGCCACGGGCCTCGGTCCCTGGTAGTCAGCCGTCCGACGATGGTCCGACTGGTCCGGCGACAAAGGCGGTTGGCCGACCCGAACGGAGGCGGCGTCGCCTGGACCGACCGCGTCCTGGACGACCAGCTACCCGAGCCTTTGACTCTAGCGGAGTCGTGACTCGGAGCTCCTCCCTGCGGCCGTCCGAACGGCCTCGATGCTGAACGCCCGCACCTTCATCGACCGCCCGGTGCTGGCGACCGTGCTGTCGCTGGTGATCACCCTCGCTGGGCTTGCGTGCATGGGCACCCTGCCCGTGGCGCAGTACCCGCAGATCGTGCCGCCACAGGTACAGGTCGCAGCCACCTACCCAGGGGCCGACGCTGCGAGCGTGGCGCAGACAGTAGCGCTGCCGCTGGAGCGCGCGATCAACGGCGTGGACCACCTGCTGTTCCTGCAGTCCAATATCAGTGACGGCTCGTTGTCGCTGACCGCAAGCTTCGACATCGGCACCGACCCGGACCAGGCGACCATCAACGTCAGCAACCGGGTGCAGACCGCGACCAGCACCCTGCCGGCGGAGACCCAGCGCGCGGGGCTGCAGGTGTCCAAGGCATCGAGCACGCTGCTGGCGATCGTCTCGCTTGGTTCGCCCACGCGGCGCTACGACGACCTGTTCCTGGGCGCATATGCGCAACGCCAGGTGATCGACGAACTCAAGCGCGTGCCCGGCGTGGGTCAGGCCGAGTTCTTCGGGCAGAAGGACTACGCGATGCGGGTGTGGCTGCACCCCGACAAGCTCGCGCAGTTCCGCCTGACCGCCGCCGACGTGGCCGCCGCGATCCGCGCGCAGAACGGCCAGTTCGCCACCGGCACGATCAATGCGCCGCCCGACCGAGGCGGCGCATGGACCACGGGAATGACCGCGCCGGGACGCCTGCCCGACGCGGCGGCGTTCGGCGCCATTATCCTTGCCGCCGGCCCCGACGGCACCGCGCTGCGGCTGCGTGACGTGGCCCGGCTGCAGCTCGGCTCGGAGCACTACGACTTCGATGCGGTGCAGGACGGTGGCCCGGCGATGCCGATCGGCGTCTTCCTGCAGCCCGGCGCCAACGCCCTCGCCGTGATGGCGCGCCTGCGCGGCCGCATGGCGACGCTGGCGCGCGACTTCCCCCCGGGCATGACATGGACCACGCCGCTCGACACCACGGAGTTCGTGCGCGCCTCGATCCGCGAGACCCTGCTCGGCCTGGGGGACGCACTCCTTCTGGTGGCGCTGGTGGTGTGGGCGTTCCTGCGCAGCGCGCGCGCCACGCTGATCCCGCTGCTGGCGGTGCCGGTCTCGGTGATTGGCACCTTCGCCGGGCTCGCGGTGCTGGGCTACTCCATCAACCTGCTTACCCTGTTCGGACTGGTGCTGGCGATCGGCATCGTGGTCGACGACGCGATCGTGGTGGTGGAGAACGTCGTCCGCCTGATGGACGAGGAGGGGCTCGCTCCGCGCGAGGCCACTGCGCGGGCCATGGGCGAGGTCGGCGGCGCCCTGGTCGCCGTCGTGCTGGTGCTGTGCGCGGTGTTCATCCCGGTCACGTTGCAGGGCGGCCTGACCGGGCAGCTCTATCGCCAGTTCGCAGCCACGGTCACGGTCGCGGTGACGTTGTCCGGCTTCGTGGCGCTCACCCTGACTCCGGCACTGTGCGTGCTGCTGCTGCGTCCAGCCCCCCAGCGCCAGGACGGGTCGGGTCGGGCCCGTGGCCTGCTCCGCCACCTGGACCGCGCCGCCGGCCGCCTTGCTGCAGGCTACGGTGCCGCCGTCGGCTGGCTGCTGCGCCACCACGCGGCTGGCCTGGCGCTGGCGGTTCTGTGCGTCGGGCTCGGCGTCGCGGCCGGCCTGCGTCTCCCGGCGGCTCTGGTGCCAGAGGAGGACCGCGGCCAGCTCTTCGTCGTCTGGTCGCTGCCGCCGGCAGCCACGCTCAGCCGAACGACGGCGCTGATGGGCCGGGTCGACACTCTGATGTCGCGCGATCCCGACGTCGAGGGCAGCCTGGCGTTCTCCGGCTACAACCAGCTTTCCAACGGCAGTCAGACCAACGCCGGTGTCGCATACGTGCGGCTGCGCGACTGGAGCCTGCGCGGCGCCGGCCACTCGGCCACGGCGCTCGCCGCCCGTTTCACTGCGGCGCTCGGGCGCGAGAAGGACGCCGTCGCCGCCAGCTTCAACCCGCCGGCGATCGAGGGCCTCGGCAACGTCGGCGGCTTCGAGCTGCACATTCTCGACCGTGGCGGCGCCGGCCTTGCGGCGCTGGAGGCCGCAACCCAGGCCTACCTGCACGCCGCTGCTACCCGCCCCGAGCTCGCCGGGCTGGTGACCACGCTGCAGGCCAACACCCCGCGCTACCGGGTCGACGTCGACCGCGACCGGGCGGCGGCGCTGGGTGTGCCGGTCGAGTCGATCTACGCCGCGTTGCAGAGCACGTTCGGCAGCCTCTACGTCAACGATTTCACCCTGGAGGGCCGCAACTACCACGTGAACCTGCAATCCGACGCCCCGTTCCGCCAGGACCCTGGCAACCTGCGCGAGGTGTTCGTCCGTTCCTCCCCGTCGGGCACGCCGAACGGCACCGGGACTCCGGGGGTTGCCACGACGGGCACGAGCGACGGTGAGATGGTGCCGCTCGCGGCCCTGGTGCACCTGCGCCGCACCGTGGGCGCCGATCAGCTCGAACGCTTCAACGTCTATGCCTCCGCCCAGGTCACTGGCAGCGCCGCCGCCGGCTTCAGCTCCGGCCAGGCAATCGCCGCAGCCGAGGCGGTTGCGCGCGACTCCCTGCCGCGCGGCTTTGACATCGCCTGGGCCGGCGCCGCCTACCAGGAGAAGCTCGCGGGCCGCTCCGGAGCCCGCACGCTGCTGCTAGGCCTGCTGATGGTCGGCCTGATCCTGGCGGCGCAGTTCGAGAGCTGGCGTCTGCCGTTCGCCATCCTGCTGTCGGTGCCGTTCGCGCTCGGCGCCGCGTTCGTCGCGGTGTGGCTGCGCGGCCGCGCGCTCGACGTCTACGTCGAGATCGGCTTGGTTGCCCTGGTCGGCTTGGCCGCCAAGAACGCGGTGCTGATCGTGCAGTTCGCGACCATGGAGCAGCGCCGCGGCCTCGATCCGCGCACCGCCGCACTGTCCGCAGCGCGGTTGCGGCTGCGCCCGATCGTGATGACGTCGCTCGCCTTCGTCATCGGCTGCGTGCCGCTGGCGCTCGGCTCCGGGCCGGGAGCCGGCAGCCGACAGTCGCTCGGCACCTGCGTCGTCGGCGGCATGATCGGTGCCACCCTGCTGGGCACCCTGTTCGTGCCGTTGTTCTTTCACCTGCTGCAACGCCGCGTCGGCCCGCACAGCCACTGACGCGGCGCTGCCGATCGGTGGTGCCGTGCGGGCCGAAGCCGCGCATGAGCTTGCCCGGCTGCAGACCCTGCAATTCGTGCAAGCTGCGGCCGCGTGGCTGGAGGCGCGGTCCCAGTCTGGCCGGGACGTCTTTGCGGCAACCATGGCAGGAGCGCGACCCGCGGGTCGTCGCGTCCACCATGCGTCTGATTGACCCCTGCCTGGCTGTCTCCTCGAGCACGATGACGCGAAGGAGCGGCCCGCAGCCAAGGACGTGTATCGGCCGGTGATCCGGCGCTGTTCCGCATCCCGACGCCCTCGTGCGCATGCGTCGGCAGCTTGCCGGCCCTACAGAGCCGCTGGGACTGACCCGGTTTCGTGGACAGCCTGAAGCTTTCGCCAGAGGTGCTCTTGATGCTTGGAACGCGTGCTCCGTATACGGCTGAGTTCCGCCGCTGGATGGTCGATCTGGTTCGTGCCGGACGCGATCCTGACGAGCTTGCCCGCGAGTTTGCGCCGACACCCTGGTCGATCCGCACCTGGGTTGCCCAGGCCGAGCGTAGCGAAGGCCGACGCGAGGAGGCGGTCCCGGCCTGGCTGTAGCCAAACGCGACGAGCTGGTCCGGCTTCGCCGCAAGAACAGGCAGCACCGGGTGGAGCGTGACATCCTTTCAAAAGTTGCTGCCCACGCCCTTGCCGATACGGCCCTGCCGAAGCGCATCCGCACAGTGCACGTCAGCTCACGCCAGATCTACGGAGCGCCTCGCGCCCATGCCGAGCTTCGGGCAGGAGAGAGGCACGGCCGCAAGCGCATCGCCCGGCTGATGCGCGAGGGCGGGCTCGTCGGCGCAGCCATCGGCACGGCGGACCGGCGACGACGCGGCGGGACAAGGACGCCAGACCTGCACCCGACTTGGTGGATCGCGACTTCACCGAGCCTGGGCCGAACCAGCTCTGGGTGGCCGACATCACCTACGTGCCGATCACGGCGGGCTTTCTTCTGCCTGGCTGTCGTCCTGAACGCCTGGAGCCGCAGGATCGTCGGCTGGTCGATGGCGAACCACCTGCGCGCGGGGCTGGTGCTGGACGCGATGGAGCTGGCGGTTGGCCAGCGACGGCCGAAGGACGTCATCCACCACAGCGACCGGGGCAGCCAATACACGTCCCTGGCGTTCGGCAAGCATTGTGGAGAAGCTGACGTCAGGCCCTCGATGGGATCGGTTAGCGACGCCTACGACAACGCCATGGCGGAGAGCTTCTTTTCCGCCTTGGAAGCCGGGCTGCTCAGCCGTCGACGGTTCACGTCCCAGGCCAAGGCCCGGATGGCCTGCTTCAGCTCCATCAAGGGTTGGTACAACCCGGTGCGGCTGCACTCGGGCCTGGGCTACCGCTCTCTCATGACCGACGAAGCCGAAATGCAGGCTGTAGTCCGCAAGCCCACAAACCGTCCACGCAAATGGGGCAACCTTAGTTTCCGTTGGCCCGCTTGGCCATTGGAATGCGGGTAGAGCGTAAGCCCAGCCTTGCTGCGCTTACAAGTCAGTGCCTGGGGCCTCTGGTATAACCTGGATACGGCGCGAGGCCGGACGGCGGATGGACAGCCGGCTGAGACTAGGGCTCGTCCATGTCGAAGCCCGGCAGAACGCGGGGCTCGCGCAGCGCGATCGCGGCGACGGCGAGCGAGCTGGCCACCACGAACAGCTCCACGGCGTGCTGCAGACCGAGGCCGGGCGCGGCCGCAGGCACGACAAAGGTGGCGATGCCGTGACTGCCGGCGGCGAGCGCGTAGGCGAGGCCCATGCCGAACGAGCGCACCGCGTTGGAGAAGCGTAATGACAGGTAGTGCGGCACCAGGGCGAACACGCCGCTGCTCGACCCGCCCACGACCACGGCCGCGCCCAGCAGCGCGGGCGTCGTGGCAGCGGACACGAAGGGCACGATGCCGAGCACGGTGACAGCGAGGCAGCCCAGCATCGTCCAGCGGTCGCCGATACGGGTCGCGATGCGGCCGCACAGCAGCTTGCCGAGTACGGAGCCGATTGAGTAGGCGGCGACGCCGGCGAACACGCCGGCGGCACCGTAGCCGTACACGGTCTTCAGGATCGTCGGATAGAAGCTGTAGACCGAGGCGGTCTGGAACTGCAGCGCAATCATCAGGACGCAGGCCTGCCAGGCTGCGCGGTCCATGCGCAGGCGCGGCTTCGGAGGCGTGTCGCGAGGGCTAGCGGCGCGCTCCTGCTGCATGCGCAGCCAGACCGGGCTTTCATGGACGCCGACGCGGATGAAGACCGCCAGCAGGGCAGGAGCGATGCCGACTATGAACAGGGCGCGCCAGCCGAACAGCGGCAGCAGCACTGCCTGGGTTCCGGCGGCGGCGAAGAATCCGACCTCGTAGCCGGCCATCATCAGCGAAGAGGCGACCTGGCGGGAGCGGGCCGGCACGCTTTCCATCAGCAGAGCGGCCGAGGCGGTCCATTCGCCGCCGAAGCCGATGCCGAACAGCAGCTGGATCACAACCAGCGCGGCGTAGCTCCAGGCCAGCGCGGTCAGGCCGGAGAAGACGGCGAACCAGACCACGCCGATCATGAAGGTAAGTTTTCGCCCGTAGCGGTCGGCGAGCCAGCCCCAGCTGATGTTGCCGATGGCACGGCCGAGGCTCTGCGCGGTGATGACCAGGCCCATGGCGGTGAGGGAAACGCCGAAGTGGCGGCCGATCTCGGGTAGTACCAGAAGCAGGGCCACCTGGTCGAAGGCGTCGAGGAACCAGCCGAGGAACGCCGCCAGCACTAGGCGCCAGTGCGGGCGCAGCAGGGCGAACGGTGATCCCTCCCTGTCGGGATCGTCGGGCGGCTTGGTCACGTGGTGAAGGCCGAGGATGATTGGGTTGCGGGCACGAGAACTAGATGGGGTAACGCCTCACAACGGGTAGGACGGCGCGGCTCGCAACCATATTGCACGGATTCGTTGGCCGTCGCCCTGCTGATGTAGAATGGCAGCCACGGTGCCCGTTACTGTCCCCAGAGGTCCGGGCCGTGCCGTTCAAGGCCAGCGTTGCCCAGCGTCACCACATGCTTCAGTAGCGACACCCGGTGGCAAACTCGGCAGTCTACGATGGCGCTCTGCGGCAACACGGCAGCCACACAGTCTGGTTCACCGACGCGGCGATCGCAGCCTGGAAGGCCGAGCCACGCACCACACGAGGCGGCCAGCTGCGCTATTCAGCCTTGGCCATCGTCACGGCGCTGACATTGCGTGCGGTGTTCCGCCTGGCCCTGTGCCAGACCGAGGGGCTGACCGGCTCCGTCCTCGCGCTGCTCGGCGTGGATCTCGCGGTGCCGGACCACTCGACGCTGAGCCGCAGGATGGAGACGCTGGATGCGGCATCACCGCGCCTCTCTCCGCACCCATGCACCTGCTGGTGGACAGCACCGGACTGAAGCTGTGCGGCGCGGGCGAGCGGCTGCTCGAGAAGCACGGCACGCGCCTGCGCCGGTCCTGGCGCCCGCTGCACGTCGGAGTGGACGCCGACACCGGGCGGATCGTCGCTGCCACGCTGAGCACCAGCGATGTCGACCACGCCTCGCAGGTCAGCACCCTGCTTGACCAGGCGGGTCCGCTCGCCTTGTTCACCGCAGACGGCGCGTATGACCAGGACGGCGCGTATGGCGAGATTGCCAGGCGCTCGCCGGACGCTGCGGTGATCGTGCCGCCCAGATCCAGCGGTCATGCCGAGCGCTTGACGATGGTCTTGCCAAGCTTCGATCCGGTCAGCGTGCTGATGAACGCCGATGGGGCGCTGTCCAACCCGTTGCTGATATCCTTGCGCACCTTGATCTTGCCAACTTCAAGCCATCTACTCGTTTCGGTAACAAAATTATCGAGCTGGTCGGTATGGTCCCATCTCATGAAGCCCAGGACGGCGGACGGCGGACGCCACCGCCACGCCGAACCGCTCGACGACCGCGTTGTGGGACATGCCGCCGTCCACGGCCGCGCCAGATCGACTATTCATCGACGCCTGCGGGATTTGCTGTAACGGATCTGCCAAAAATCGTGCGACTATACTGAACTGTGTCGCGTGGACCGGATGATAGACGTGGAACATCTATCGGCATTGGCTGTCACACCAAGCGGATGTACTCCGGTCGTTCGAGGTCGAGCATTCGGTTCAGGACGGCAGGACAATCTGCAAGGTCACGCCGCCGACCCTGGCCGCCTCGGTGCGTGGGGCACCTTTGCGGACCGATGCCAAATCCAGAAGCTGCGGGTTTGACCTGGGTCCTTGCTTGCACAGGCCGCGGCACGTAGCCGCCACCACTCCAGACATCTTCAAGCGCAATCCCCGTCACCTCATACTTGTCTGATGGAGTCCTGATTTTCTGCAGGTATGGGTAGCTTGTGAGGGCTGCGAGACGTCCTGGTTCTGCGAGCAGGCGCGTCCAGGCGTCGCAGCAGCCATCCACGATGGCGTCGAAGTCGGCGAACAGCCGGTGCGAGAGAAAGCGCTTGCGCAGGGAGAGCCAGACCCGCTCGGCCGCTGGCCGCGCTGGAACCAGACACGAGTGCCGCGGCCCTTCTGTTCCACCCTGGCCTCGTCGTGGCACCAGAGCTGCACCTCGGCGCCGGGATGAGCCTGGACGATGGCGCTCAGGATCGCGGCGAGACCCCCTTTTTGAAGCGCTGCTGCGCCGCCTTGTCGGCCTGCGGGTGACAGGGCCGGGTCTTCTGCCAGGACAGACCAAGCGAGCTGACCAGCCGCAGCATCCCGCTCGGGCGACAGGTCACGCCCAGGCGTTGCTCGGCCAGGCGGCACAGGTCCACGATGCGCCAGGACGAAACTCCGTCCCGCTCCGGATCGGGCCGCGCAGGATCATCGCCCGCAGCGCCGCCTGCCTGCCCTCGTCCATGCCGACCGGACGACCAGGACGCGGCTGGTCGCGCAGGCCTGCGACGCCCTCTGCGTTGAAGCGGATCACCCAGTCACGCAGCGTCTGGCGGTCCATGCCTGCGGCACGCGCTGCCGCCGCCCGGCTCAGGCCGTCCAGCACGCCCGCGATCGCCAGCAGCCGCGCTGCCACCCGGCCGTCGCGCTCGCGTCTCGCGCAAGGCGCCGCAGTGCTGCCGCTTCGATGTCGTCGCGCACCACCAGTGCCGCACCCATCGCACTCTCCAAATCCAGACAGGAGAAAACGAATCACGCCATCGCCAAAACACCGCATCACGAGAAAGCCAGAACCTCATGAGACGGGTATCATCCATTGGATGAGGTCACCGTCTTCGGCATCATGCCGTCGACCCGTTTGAGAGAAGCCATTCCGCTTGAGGACCACATGTGACGCCAAGTTATCCTCGGTAGTCTCGGCGTTAAATCTCAAGACGCTTCCGATATCACTGGCTCTATCGAGCATGATTGCGACGGCCCGCGTCGCAAAACCCCTGCCGCGACGGCTTGTTGCTACTCCATATCAAATCTCGGCAGTGCCCGATGGATCGGGCGGACGCTTGAAGCCACATAACCCAACGACCTCAATGCCATCCACAATAAGCCAGTGACTTCGGTGTCCAGCCAAATGCAGGTTCACGACAAGGTGGCGGATTACCGAAAGAGCGGCTTTATCATCTACTCCGTCCGGCGGTGCTGTCAGACCGTCCGGGAAAGTGATCTCACCAAGAAGCCATGCAAAATGCTGATCAGTCGCCTCTAGCAGGCGCGTCATTACCGTATACCCATCGGCACGTTGGCATGGAGCACATTCTCCGCACCATTAGGATCGTTTCTGGTATCACTCCAGGACCAGACATCCAAAGCTTCAGCGAGGCAGGGCAGGGCCTCGCCTTCGTCTTCCCGCCAGAGGCCCTTGCCGCGGGGCGCGGATCAGGCTTGCCTTCCGCAACAGCCGAGAGAGCAGCATGGCCACGAACACGACCGCCGCCCCCGACGAAGCGCCCTACACCTCGGTCGTGGGGCTCCTCGCGACCTTCTCCGACGGCTCGGTGCTGCAGTTCTCCGGGACGGTCATCGCCCCGGGCGAGGTGTTGACCGCGGCACACGGCGTTTATCAGCAGGGGATAGGGGCAGCGGTGGCGATCGTGGCGCTGCCCCAGGCGGTGCCGGAAGCCGATGCCATGGCCGGGTCCGAGGTGGTGTTCCAGAGCGGCATCTATGCCGAGGATTTCCACTACAACGCCATTGATGACACTGGCGACGAGCTGACCGAGGGCGCGACGCAGAGCGACTACGCGCTCGTGAATTTCGGCACGGCGCTGGGAACGGCTCCGGTGTTCCAGCTCAACACGACGGCGGTCGGCCCGTCGACACCGGTGCGGATCGCCGGGCTGCCGGATGGCGGACCCGAGGTCACCGCGGCCGGGCAGGTCAGCCAGGACGGCTCCGCGCGCGCGCTCACCGGCCTGGTCTCTCTCGACCCAGGCAGCAGCGGCGGGCCGATCTGGATCAATGGGCCCGGCGGCGTGCCCACCATCGTCGGCACGGTTTCGACCGACCTCTATGCCTCGGAGGTGACCGCGGGCAGCGTCACGCAGATCGACGGCTGGGAGGCGCTCGATGCCGCCCCTGATGTCACGGACAGCGCGACCCCGGCCAGCGGGGCGAACCTGCTGACGCTGACCGGCAACCAGGCCGAGCTGACCAGCTTCGGACGCGACACCATCGAGGCCGATGCGGGAGCGGGCATCGTCTATGCCGCGGGACCGTCGGTCTCGGTGCTGGGGGGCAGCGGCAGCCTGGTGGTCGTGGGCGGCGCGGGCACGGACACGGTGCGGCCCGGCGGCGGGACGGCGACGCTGTTCGGCGGCAGCGGCGGCGGCATCTTCGACGCGGGCTATGGCGGCGCCTCGGACGTGATCGGCGGCAGCGGGGCCGCGACGCTGGTGGGCGGCGGCAACGGCGACCTGCTGTTCTGTTCGGCGGCAACCGCAAACGCGGCCACGGCCGGTGCGGGGGCGGAGACGATCGTCGGCGGCAACGGGCCGGACAGTCTGACCGGCGGCTCCGGCTCCACCGTGGTGTTCGCCGGCGTGGGTGCGGACACGGTGTCCGCCTGGGAGGCGCTGGGCGGGACTCTGTCGGTAGTGGGATACCATGCGGCCGACACGCTGGAGCTGAACACCATCGACGGCGGGCCGGTCTCGACCAGTTCCGGTGCATACGGCAGCACCTTCACGTTCCAGAACGGATCGCAGGTGGTGCTGTTCGGGGTGACGACGCCGCCGGCGGCGCTGGTCTCCTGAGGCGGGAAGTCCGGCTGATCCAGCCTGCTGGCGGATCGGCGAAGCAGGCGCGGCCTGCTGGGGCGGGAGGATTCGAACCTCCGAATGGCGGAATCAAAGTCCGCTGCCTTACCACTTGGCGACGCCCCATCGGCGCCCTGCTGCAATAGGTCGGGCCGCGCGAACCATCAAGGGGCGCGCCCGCGCGCGTCGCCCGGTCCGCGCACCCCGGTAGCTAGAGCGTGATCTGACCGACCGGCGTCGGTATTTCCTGCCCGACGCGGGGTCG
>CAXSEF010000067.1:0-17810 GCA_964236535.1 uncultured Acetobacteraceae bacterium | reverse complement strand
TGCTGCGCTGACAGTTCAATGCCTTGGCCCGCCGGTACTAGTGCTGCGGCAGTGGCGGTATGGTGAACGCCTGGCCCGGATAGATGCGGTCGGGGTCGCGGATCTGCGAGCGGTTGGCGCGCAGGATGACGGTGTAGCGCAGCCCGTCGCCATACGCCGTCCGCGCCAGGCGCCACAGGTTCTCGCCCGGCTGCACCACGACCTGGCCGCGCCGCACCGCGCCGTGCGGCAGCAGCACCTTGCGGAACGGCAGCTCGACGCGGGCCACGACGGCGCCCCGCTCGCCCACCTGGTCGACACGCAGCTGGTGCGGGCCGGGCGCGAGCGACAGGGCGGTCAGCGCCCACCGCCCGGACGCGTCGGCGGTCGCGTCGCCGAGCGGGCGGTTGTCGGCATACAGGCGGACCGTGGCATGCGGCGCCGCATGGCCGGCGAAGCGGATGCGCGCGCTCTCGTCGTAGTCGACGGTGTCGAGCCCGAGCGGGCCGGCGGCGGCACCCGGCGCCTGCAGCACCCGCGGCGCCGCGGCGTCCGGCGCCAGCACCGCGAGCGGCCCGGTGCCGTCCGCGCCCTTGCCCGGATCGGGGACGACGAGCAGCACCGGGGCGCTGCCCACCCGCTCCGGGTCGCCCGATGCGGCCGGGTCGCGCGCGCTCAGCGTCAGCTCGCGTCCCCCGGGCGCCAGCGGCCGGTCGGGCGTGAGCACCCATCCCCCGCTCGCGTCGGCGGTGACGCGGCCCAGCAGCTGCGACCCGTCATGGATGCTGACCTCGTCGCCCGGCGCCGCCCGGCCGGCGAACACCGCGACGCCGCCGGGACCCACGCGCACGACATCGAACGACGGCGCAACGCGTGCCCCGGCGTCCGGCTCGGCCACGGCAGGGCGGCCGGCGTCCTCCTGCGCCTGGTCACGGCCGGCCGGCGGCGGCGGCGGCTCGGCGGCAGGCGAGTCGGCAGGCGCGGGAGCGGCCCCGAGACGGAGCGTGACCACCGCGACGCTGCCCGCCCCCACGAACAGCAGCAGCCCCACGGCGATCGCAAGCGCGGAGAGCCGGCGTCGGGGCGGACTTGATGCCATCGCGAGACGATACAGCAGGCGGCACCGCGCCGGAACAGCAAGCAGGCCAGGCCTTGCCCAGACCCACCAAAGGCCCGCTTGCCGGCATCGGACCTGCGAAACCCGTCCCCCGAAGGAGACCGCCCCCGATAGCGCCATCCTTCGGGTGCCATCCCTGGCGGCATGCCCCGGACTCGAAGGGTTGCGAAGCGCAGGACCCTGGCTGCCTACGCGGCATCCCCGGCGTCGCGGCGCAGCCGGCGGAAACTGCGCACGCTGAACGGCAGCATCCCGACATACACCACCCCGAGCGCCGCGAGCGCGGCCCACGGGTCGGCCACCAGCACCGCGGCGGCAACCCCGGTGCCGAGCAGCAGCGGCAGGACATACTGCGCCGGCACCCGGAAGTTCTTGAAGTTCCACACCGGCAGGGTCGACACCAGCAGCAGCGCCGTGCCGGTCAGCGCCACGGCTGCGACCAGCGGATAGTGGGAAAACGCGCGCACGCCGTCCCAGCCCTGCCGCTGCGCCTCCAGCCCGAGGAACATCGGGAACAGTGCGAGCCCCGCGCCCGCGGGAGCCGGGACGCCGCTGAAGAAGCTGTAGGCGTATGCCGGGCTAGGCCCATCGCTGAGCGAGGCGTTGAACCGAGCCAGGCGCAGCGCCATGCAGACCGCGAACACCAGGCAGGGCAGGAAGCCGTAGCTGCCGACGCTGTGCAGCGACCACAGATACAGGATGAACGCCGGCGCCACGCCGAAACACAGGAAGTCGGCCAGGCTGTCGAACTCCGCGCCGAACCGCGAGGTCGCCTTGAGCATCCGCGCGAGCCGCCCGTCGACCCCGTCGATGCAGGCCGCGACCAGCAGCGCCACCCCCGTCGCCCCGAAACGGCTGTCGAGCGCGAAGCGCATGCCGGTCAGCCCGGCGCACAGCCCGAGCATGGTCATCAGGTTGGGGACCATCCGGTTGAACGACACGCCCTTGAAGCGCGGCCGGCGGCGCTGCCGGCGGATGCGGCGCAGCGCGGCGCCGGGCGGCTCCGGGCCCCGCCCGGCGCCGCCCGCCTCGGCGCCCCCGGGTGGCGCGGCGCGGGCCGACGGCCGGAACGGGATGCGCGCGAACGGCCTCTCCGCAGGCTCGCGGCTCACGACAGCAGGTCCGTGGGGTCGAGCGCGGCGGCCGACGCCATGACGCCGGGCCGCGCGCCACCCGGCGTGACCGGACCGAGTGCCGCGATCACCGTCTCGCCGCCAACCATGGTCTGGCCGATGGCCACCAGCGAGTCGACGCCCGGCGGCAGATAGAGGTCGGTGCGGCTGCCGAAGCGGATGATGCCGAAGCGCGCGCCGGCGTGCACCGCCTCGCCCTCGCGCACGCCGCACAGGATGCGCCGCGCGATCAGCCCGGCGATCTGCACCACCGCCATGGTGCGCCCGTCCTCGAGCGTGAGCGCCAGCGCGTTGCGCTCGTTGTGCTCGCTCGCCTTGTCCAGGCTGGCGTTGAGGTACTTGCCGTGCCGGTAGGCGATGCGCGTGACCACCGCATCCACCGGCACCCGGTTCACGTGCACGTTGAGCACGGAAAGAAAGATGCCGACCCGGATGCGCGGCGCGTCGCCAAGCCCAAGCTCGACCGGCGGCACCGCGGGCCCGACGGTCACCACGCGTCCGTCCGCGGGCGCCACCACGACGCCGGCACGGCGGGGCGCGAACCGCTCCGGGTCGCGGAAGAAGTACAGGCAGAACAGCAGCGCAAGCCCGCCCAGCAGCAGCAGCAGCAGGCCGGGCGCGGGATGGAACCCGCACAGCACGAGGCCCAACAGGGCAAGGAGCGCAGCCGCGGCGATGAACGGACGGCCCGCCGGGTGCGGCGGGGCCATGACCATACGCAGGCTCTCGATCAGGTGCATGATGCGACGGTCTTGGAACCGGGGGGCAGGGCGCGTCAAGCACCGCCCGTCAGGCAGGACCGGACCCCGCCCAGACCCGTAACCGGCCCAGACGACGGGTGCCCCCGAATCGTGTGGGTCCGGGGGCTCGGCTCCCGGCGGAGTCCAGAGGCAGAGCCTCTGGCCTTGCGTCCCGCCGCATAAGCCGTCGCTTAACCCGAAACCGCGACACTGCGTGCATGAAGCCAGCAGACAAGCTTGCCGAAGGCATTGCGCACCAGCGCGCCGGACGGCTGCCGGAGGCGGAGGCGCGCTACCGTGCGGTGCTCGCCGAGGACGGAAGCTGCGCCAGCGCGCTGTTCGTCCTCGGCCTGCTGACGCTGGGCACCGGGCGCGCGACCGAGGCGGCGGCGCTGCTCGAGCGCGCAGCCGTACTGCGGCCGGGCCACGCCGCGCAGGGCGTGGCGCTATGCCGCGCGCTGCTGGCGACCGGGCGCCCCTGGATGGTGCCGGCCACGGTCGCGCCGCTGCTGGCCGATCCCGTGCTGTCGCCGCGGCTGCGCGCGGAGGCGGAGTTCCTGCACGGCTCGGCGCTGAATGCGCTGGCCCGGCCGGAGCAGGCGGTGCGCGCGTTCGAGCGGGCGCTGCAGGCCGATCCCGACCACGCGCCCGCGTACGCCAACCTGGGCAACGCGGTGGCCGACCTCGACCAGCCGGAGCGGGCCGAGGCGCTGCTGCGTCGCGCGCTGGCGCTCGATCCCAGCCTGGCGGAGGCGCACGTCAGCCTGGGCCACGTGCTGGGCGAGCGCGGCGCCACCGACGAGGCGATCGCCGCCTGCGACCGCGCGATCGCGCTGCAGCCGGGCCTGGCCGCGGCGCACTGGAACCGCGGGATCGCCTGTCTGCTTGCCGGGCGTCTCGCCGAGGGCTGGGCCCGCTACGAGTGGCGCAAGCGCCGGTTTCCGGCGGCATTCACCGAGCTGGACGGCCCGCAATGGCGCGGCGAAGCGCTGCACGGACAGCGCGTCCTGGTGCTGGCCGAGCAGGGCTTCGGCGACGCGATCCAGCTGGCGCGCTACCTGCCGCCGCTGGCCGCACAGGCGACGGAGGTGCTGCTGCACTGCGCGCCGGCGCTGCGGCCGCTGCTGCGCCGGATCGAAGGCGTGCGCGTGCTGGCCGCCTCGCCCGACCGGGCGGACTACGACGTCTGGGTCGACCAGATGAGCCTCCCGGGGCTGTTCGGCACCACGCTCGACTCGATCCCGTCCGCGGGCGGCTACCTGCACGCGGACCCGGCGCTTGCGGCGGCATGGCGCCGCCGGCTGCCGGCCGGGCGGCGGGTCGGCCTGGTGTGGGCCGGCAACCCGGCGCACTCCAACGACCGGCGCCGCTCGCTGCCGCCGAACGACGCCGCGGCGCTCGCACAAGCCGGCATCCTGGCCGGGCAGACGATGGTGGGGCTGCAGGTCGGCCCGCGCTGCGGCGAGCTGGCGCCCCTGGGTGTCACAGAGCTGGGCGAAAGCCTCGCCAGCTACGCCGACACCGCGGCGGTGCTGGCAGGGCTCGACCTGCTGGTGACGGTCGACACCTCGGTGGCGCACCTGGCCGGGGCGATGGGGGTGCCGGCGTGGGTGATGCTGCCGCACGCGCCGGACTGGCGCTGGATGCGGGCGCGGGCGGACTCGCCCTGGTACCGCTCGGTGCGGCTGTTCCGACAGCAGCACGCGCGGGCCTGGGGCGGGGTCGTGGCGGAGGTGGCGGCGGCGCTGCGGGAGACGGGGTAAGGCAAGGCCAGAGGCTCTGCCTCTGGACTCCGCCAGGGCGAGCCGCCCTGGACCGGCCCAACAAAGGCACGCCGCCTGGCTTTCCTCAGGCCGCATCCCGCCGCCGCCGCACCGGCTCCGGCCGCGGCGCCGCGTCGTCCGGCGTCTTGAGCGCTTCCAGCACCGCCTCGCGCAGCTGCGCCAGCTTGCGCTCGTTCTCGATCTTCAGCCCGAACACGTCCTTGACGTAGAACACGTCGACCGCCCGCACGCCGTACGTGGTGACGTGCGCCGAGGCGATCTGCACGCCCTGCTCGCTGATCGCCGCGGTCACGTCGTGCATCAGGCCCGGGCGGTCGCGGCCGTTGACCTCCAGCACGGTGTGGGTGTTCGACGCGCGGTTGTCGACGACCACGCGCGGCGGCACGTGGATCGCGCGCATCCGGCTGCCGAGCAGGGCGCGCCCGGCCTTGTGGATCTCGCTCGCCATGGTGATCTCGCCGGCGAGCGACTGCTCGACCAGCACCGACAGCCGGGCAAGGCGGTGCGGCGCGTCGAAGGCGCCGCCGGCGGCGTCCTGGATCCAGAAGGTGTCGAGCGCCCGGCCACTGGTCAGGGTGTGCACCCTGGCGTCGACGATCGACGCGCCCGCCACCGCGAGCGCGCCGGCGATGCGGCTCACCAGGCCCGCATGGTCGGTGACATAGACGGTGACCTCGGTGACCGCGCGGGCGGGCAGGGCCTGGCACTCGATCGAGAGCGGGGCGCCGCGGCGCTCGGCATCGCGGACCATGTGGGCGTGGCGGACGTGGGTCTCCGGGTCGAACGACAGCCAGTAGCCGCCATAGCCCAGCCCCAGGAAGGCGTCGATATCCGCCTGGTTCCAGCCGGCGTCGGCCAGCGTACCGCTCGCCACCTGCTTGGCTCGGGCGACCCGCACGTCGCGCTCGGTGGTGGCCAGCCCGCCCGCGAGCACCTCGGCGATGCGGTCGTACAGCTCGCGCAGCAGCGTCGCCTTCCAGCCGTTCCACACCCGCGGGCTGACCGCGCGCATGTCGGCCACCGTGAGCACGAGCAGCAGCTTGAGGCGCTCCGGCGACTGGATGGTGTCGGCCACGTCGAGGATGGTCTTGGGGTCGTCGATGTCGCGGCGGAACGCGGTCTGGCTGAGCAGCAGGTGGTGCAGCACCAGCCACGACACGGTCTCGGTCTCCTCCGCGGACAGGCCGAGGCGCGGGCCGATCTCCAGCGCGAGCTCGGCGCCGAGGGCCGAGTGCTCGCCGCCGCGGCCCTTGGCGATGTCGTGCAGCAGCGTCGCGACATACAGCGCGCGGCGCGACTGCAGGTCCTCGATGATGCCCGAGGCGACCGGCAGCGCCTCGGCGAGCTCGCCGCGCTCCAGCCGGTTCAGGATGGCGAGCGCCTCGATGGTGTGCTCGTCGACGGTGAACACATGGTAGGTGTCGAACTGCATCTGGCCGACGATGCGCGCCCAGTCCGGCAGGTAGCGGCCGAGCAGCCCGGTCTCGTTGAGGATGCGCATCCACTTCGCGCCGTCGGCGCGGTTGTGCGCGTTGTCGCGGCCGCACAGCAGGTCGAGCACGATCTCCGCCGCGTCCAGCCGGCCGCGCAGCGACGTCGCATGGCGCTCGTGGCGGATCAGCGAGCGCAGCGTCAGCGGGTGCAGCGCCACGTCGCGGTCGCGCGCGGTCGCCAGCACGCGCAGCATCGCCAGCGGGTCGTCGCGGAAGGTGTGGCCGGGCGCCAGCATCAGCTTGCCGTCGGCCAGGCCGAAGCCCTCGGCGCGCAGGTCCGGGTCGGCCTCGGCGGCCAGCGCCGGCGGCCCCAGCGCCTCGCGCAGGATCGCCGGCTCGAGCACCAGCCTCAGCCGGTTCACCTCGCGCGCGGTGAGGAAGTAGTGGCGCATGAAGCGTTCGACGCCGTCCTGGCGGCCATGGCGGGTGTAGCCGATGCGCGCGCCCACCACCGGCTGCAGGTCGAAGGTCAGGCGCTCCTCGGCGCGGCCGGACACGTAGTGCAGATGGAACCGCACGCTCCACAGGAAATCCCAGGCGCGCCGCGCCTTGGCGGCCTCGCGCATGCTGAGCATGCCGCAGGCGGTGGCGTGCGGGTGGTCGAGCTGGTCGATGCCGACGCCGAACACGTAGCGCAGCATCCAGTACAGCGTCTGGATGTCGCGCAGCCCGCCGCGACCCTCCTTGATGTTGGGCTCGACCAGGTAGGCGCTCTCGCCGAAGCGGCGGTGGCGCATGCCGCGCTCGGCCTGCTTGGCGGCGATGAAGCTGCCGGGGTGGGTGGTGGCCGCGGCAAACCGGTCGCGGAACGCATCGAACAGCGGCTCGTCCCCGCTGATCAGCCGGGCGTCGAGCAGGGTGGTGGTGACGGTGACGTCGTGCGCCGCCTGGTCGAGGCACTGCTCGATCGATCGGGTGGCATGCCCGACCTTCAGCCCGAGGTCCCAGAGGAAGTACAGCATGTACTCGACGCGGCGCAGCAGGCCCGGCGTGGGCGCGGGCGGCGTGAGGAACAGCAGGTCGATGTCGCTGAACGGCGCCATCACGCCGCGACCGTAGCCGCCGGTCGCGACGATCGCGAGCACATCGGGCGCGAGCACATCGGGCGCGAGCACATCGGGCGCAAGCAGGTCGGGCGCCAGCACGCCGGGCGCCACAACATCGGGAGCGGGCACATCAGGAGCGGGCACATCGGGAGCGGGCACGTCCGGCGTGCCCAGGTCGGGGCCGTCGGGCTGCGACGCCAGGTCGTCGGCGTGGCAGTGCAGTGCGGTGATCAGCCCGTCGACATGCCCCGAGAGCAGGCGCGCCGCCTCCAGCCCGCTCACCTGGTAGGCCTCGAAATCCTCGCGGACCTGCTGCTGCACGCGCGTGAGGTGGCGGCGGAACAGCGCCAGCACCGCCTCGCGCAGAACCAGGCCGGCCGGGTGCCGGGCAGCCAGGTCGGCCAGCGCGGAGTCGAGCGGCGCCGCGGACTGGAGCGGAGGGGTCGGGTCCTGGTCGGCCATCGGACACAACGTAGCGCCGCACAGGATGGGTGCAACAGGAAGCGTATCGCCCGGATCGGCAGGCAAGGCCCGGACCGCTGCCGCCTGGCTCAGGGCGGGACCTGGCCGGTGGCTCCGCCCTCAAGCGCAGCAGGGCCGAGCTCTGCCCAGACCAGCCAAAGGCCAGGCACCTTCGGTGACGCTTCCCTCATGCCAGCGGCCTTGGACACCGACCTGGAAGCGCAGCAAGGCCGGGCACCCCTCTGCCCGCATGCCAACGCCCCAAGCGGACCAGCGGAACCCGGCGCGGGCTACGCCAAGGGCCCGGGACCTTTGGAAACCCCTTGCTCAAGCATACGGATTCCAAAGGCTCGGCCTTTGGCGGAGTCCAGAGGCAGAGCCTCTGGCCTTGCTTCCTCAACGCCCACGCGCCTGGCATCAGCCCGCCCCGGCGGCGATGCGGCGCAGCCGGTACACCACCTCCAGCGCGTCGCGCGGACTCAACGCGTCCGGATCGAGCGCCGCGAGCGCCTCGATCACCGCCTGGCCGGCCGGCGCGAGCCCGGCCTCGGCGCCGGGACCGCCCACCGGCTCCGGGGCCGGCAGGCCGGCGAACAGCGGCAGCTCCGCACCCGGCCGCTGCCCCTGCTCCAGCCGCGACAGCAGCAGCCCGGCGCGCCGCACCACCGGGGCCGGGACCCCCGCAAGGCGCGCGACGTGCACGCCCCAGCTGCGCCCCGCGGCCCCCTCGGCGACCTCGTGCAGGAACACGACGCCGCCCTTCCACTCCTGGACCCGCATGGTGTGCGGCCGCATCCGTGCCAGCCGCCCGCCGGCGACGCCGCCCACCGCCACCGGGCCGCTGCCGCCGCCGAGCTGCGCCAGCTCGTGGAAGTGGGTGGCGAACACCGTGCGGCAGCAGCAGCTCTCGTGCAGCGCCTCCAGCACCGACCAGGCGATCGCCAGGCCGTCGAGCGTCGCGGTGCCGCGGCCGATCTCGTCGACCACCACCAGCGAGCGCGGCCCGGCCTGGTGCAGGATCGCCGCGGTCTCGGTCATCTCGACCATGAAGGTCGAGCGGCCGCGGGCCAGGTCGTCCGACGCACCGACCCGGCTGAACAGCCGGTCCACCACGCCGATGCGCGCGCGCTCCGCCGGCACCGGCAGCCCGGCCTGCGCCAGGATCACGATCAGCGCGTTCTGCCGCAGGAAGGTGGACTTGCCGGCCATGTTCGGCCCGGTCAGCAGCAGCACCCGGCGCTCGGGCGAGAGATCGCAGCCGTTGGGCTGGAACGGGGCGTCCGCCGCGCGATCGATCCCCGGCCCACCGGCCGCGGCGAGTGCCGCCTCGACCACCGGATGGCGCCCGGCCTCGATGCAGAAGGCGAGGTCGGCGGTGACGACGGGCCGGCACCACCGCCCGCCCTCGGCAAGACGGGCCGAGCCCTGCGCGACGTCGAGCCCGGCCAGCGCCGCGCCGGCGGCGGCGATCGCCGCGGACTGCGCCAGCACGTCGGCGACCAGCCGCGCGAGCACCGCCCGCTCGCGCGCGCCGGCCCGCTCGGCGGCCTCGGCGATGCGGCGGTCGAGCTCGGCCAGCTCGGCGCTGGAAAACCGCGCGCCGCTGGCCATGGACTGGCGCAGGGTGAGGTCCGGGTGGGCGCGCAGCGCCTCCACCGCGGCCGCCGGCGCCTCGATCACGTAGCCGAGCTGGGCGTGGTGGCGGATGCGCAGGCTCGCGGTGCGGTAGCGCTGCGCGTAGTCGAGCTGCAGCGTGGCGATCACGCGCCGGCTGTCGTCGCGCAGGGCACGCTCGCCGTCGAGCTCGCCGTCGAAGCCCACGGCGACCGCCTCCTCCGCGCCCGCCGCGCGCACCGGGCCCGCGGCGAGCGCGCGCGCCAGCAGCGTGTGCAGCGCGGCGAGCCCGTGCGGGCCAGCGGCCGGGGCAGAAGCGGCCGGGGCAGAAGCGGCCAAGGCAGAAGCGACCGGAGCAGGAACAGCGGCCTGGACCGGAAGATCGACCCGGGCGGCAGACGTCGCCGGGATGGCCCGGTCGGCGGCGACGGGATCGGCGGCCGCGGGCAGGGCGTCACGGTCGGGACGCAGGGCAGCGGGCACCGAACCGGCGAGCGCCGCTGCAGCAGCCCCTGCGGCGGCCAGCCCGTCGCGGATCGCGGCAAGATCGCGCGCGCCGCCACGCCCGAGTGAAAGCCGGCCCAGCGCGCGGACCATGTCCGGGGCGCCGCGCAGCGCGGTGCGCAGGCCGGAGAGTGCGGCGGGCTCGCTCAGCAGCCAGGCCCAGGCGTCCTGGCGCGAGGCGATCGCGGCGACATCGGTGAGCGGGGCGGCGAGGCGCCGCGCCAGCAGGCGGGCGCCCGGCGCGGTCAGGGTGCGGCCGACCGCCGAGAGCAGGCAGGGCCCTGCGCCGTCCGCCGCGCCCTCGCCGGCGCCGTCACGCGCGCGCGTGATCTCCAGGCTAGCGCGCGTCGCCGGGTCGAGCGCCAGGTGCGCCGCCGCCCCGGTGGCCGAGGGCGGCGAGAGCCGGGGCAGCCGGCCGGCCTGCGTCGCGCGCACGTAGTCGAGCGCCAGCATCGCGGCGATCGCCTCGGCGTCGGAGAAGCGGCCGAACGCCTCCAGGCTGGCCGCCTCGAACGCCTCGGCAAGCCGGGCACGCGCGGCGAGCGGCGCGGCCGGGGCGTGGCCGCCGGGCGCGCGGCGGTGCTCCCACTCGCCGAGCGGGACCGAACCCTGCGCCACGATCTCGGACGGCTCGACCCGGCCGAGCAGGGCCGGCAGCGCGTCGGCGGCCAGATCCTCGGTCTCGAACAGGCCGGTGGACACGTCGAGCCACGCGGCGCCAAAGCCTCCAGGGCCGGCGGCGGCACCGACGCCGGCACTGGTACCCTGGCCGCGTGCGGGCACCGCGGCCAGCGCCAGCAGCAGGCTCGGCCGGCCGGCGTCGAGCAGCGCGTCCTCGGTCAGGGTGCCCGGCGTCACCAGGCGCACGATCTCGCGCCGCAGCGGGCCGCGCCCGCTGCGCGCGGCCGCGGTCTCCATCTGCTCGGCGACGGCGACGCGGAAGCCGCGCCGGATCAGCCGGGCGAGATACAGCTCCGAGGTGGAGACCGGGACGCCGCACATCGGGATCGGCGCGCCGTCGTGCTCGCCGCGCGCGGTGAGCGCGATGTCGAGTGCCGCCGCCGCCGCGCGGGCATCGTCGAAGAACAGCTCGAAGAAGTCGCCCATGCGGAAGAACAGCAGGGCATCCGGCTGCTCGGCCTTCATGGCGAGCCACTGCGCGATGGTCGGCGAGGCGCCGGTGGTGCGGGCGGCGGTCATCGCGGCAGCGTAGCAAGCGGGCGCGCGGCGGCCCAGCGCAGGCAGGCCCCGGACTGCGCCCGAGCCAGGCCCGGGGACTTCCCATGCTCAAGCGGCGGGATCAGGCGGCCCGGGCCCGTCGCGGGTCCGGGCAGAGCTCGTCCCTGCCTGCTCCGCCGCGGGCTCAGGCCACCAGCCGGGTGCCGACCGCGAGCAGGGTGCAGGCCAGCACCGGGCGGAGCACCAGGTCGGGAACCCGGGTGGCAAGCAGGCTGCCGACGACGATGCCGGGGATCGAGCCGATCAGCAGCGAGCCGAGCAGCGCAAAATCGACCGAGCCGAGATACCAGTGGCCGAGGCCTGCAACGAGCGTGAGCGGGACGGCGTGGGCGATGTCCGAGCCCACCAGGCGGACGGTGTCGATGCGCGGGTACAGCACGATCAGCGCGCTCACGCCCAGCGCGCCGGCGCCGACCGACGACACGCTGACCAGCACGCCGAGCGTGGCGCCGACGAACACGGTCCAGCCGGCGGGATGGCGCGGCTTGCCGGGGCCGAGGCGGGCGGCGGCGGCCATGAGCTGGCGGCGGAAGAACAGCGACAGCGCGGTCAGCACCAGGGCGGCGCCGAGCACCGTGGAGATGAGGTGGGCGTGGCTCTCGACGCCGCCGGCGCGCGACAGCACGGCCAGCGTGAGTGCGGTCGCCGGCACGCTGCCGGTGGCGAGCCGGCGCACGATGCGCCAGTCGACCGAGCCGTGCGCGCTGTGCACCACGGTGCCGACGCTCTTGGTCATCGCGGCGTAGAGCAGGTCGGTGCCGACCGCGGTCGCCGGATGGATGCCGAACATCAGCATCAGCACCGGCGTCATCAGCGAGCCGCCGCCCACCCCGGTCAGGCCGACCAGCAGGCCGACGGCGGCGCCCGAGAACGAGTAGGCCAGGTTCACGGCGTGCAGCATGGCGCTCCTGCTCCTCCTGCCGCGGTTGCGGCTGCCGCGTCGGCCGCGGGCGCAGCGCCGGCCAGAATGCCACGTCCGGGCGCGCAGGCAACCACGCACGTCCAGGCCCGCAGGCAGCCACGAGGGTGCGCGACGGCGCGGCAGGCAAGGCCAGAGGCTCTGCCTCTGGACTCCGCTCAAGGCAAGCCTTGAGAATCCCTGTGCTTAGGCAAGCGCCTTCCGTAGGCCCCCGGCCCTTGGCGGGTGTGGACGTAGCCTGCGCAAGGTTCCGACGCCGCCGCCTGGCCGTTGGATGCGGGCGGCGGGAGAGCCCGGCCTTGCCAGGCCTGGCCGCCCTCCGCAGCGCCACCCGGCCCGGTGCTGCTTGCATCCGCCGGCCCAGCGCCCTTGTGTGCTTCGCCGGCGCGGGCCGCCGGCAAGGTGGGGGCGATGTCAGACCAGGAGTCCACGGGCCAGGCCAGCGCCTCGCCGCTGCCTGCCGACATCCACGAGGTGATCCGCCGCGAGGGCGAGCACGACCTCGCGCGGCACAGCGGCGCGGTCGCGTGGTCCGGGCTGGCGGCGGGGCTGTCGATGGGGTTCTCGTTCCTGGCCGTGGCGCTGATCCGCAGCGCGCTGCCGGACGCGCCGTGGCGCATCCTGGCCTCGGCGATGGGCTACACGCTGGGCTTCCTGATCGTGGTGCTGGGACGCCAGCAGCTGTTCACCGAGTCCACGCTGACCGCGGTGCTGCCGGTGCTCGCCGCGCGGAAGTGGAGCGGGGTGACGACGCTGCTGCGCTACTGGGCGGTGGTGCTGGCGACCAACCTGCTGGGCACGATGCTGTTCGCGCTGCTGGTCTGCCATCCCGCGCTGTTCCAGCCGCCGGTGTGGGAGGCGCTGAACGGCGTCGCCGCGGAGGCGCTGCAGGACAGCTTCTGGCCGATGCTGGTCAAGGCGGTGCTGGCCGGCTGGCTGATCGCGCTGATGATCTGGCTGCTGCCGGGTGCGGGCTCGGCGCGGATGCTGGTGGTGCTGGTGCTGACCTACTTCGTGGCGCTCGGGCATTTCTCGCACAGCATCGCCGGGTCGGTGGAGGCGGCGTTCGCGGTGCTGGCGGGGCTGCTCTCGCCGCTGGGCTACTTCACGCACTTCCTGCTGCCGACGCTGATCGGCAACACCCTGGGCGGCGTGGCCCTGGTGGCGCTGCTGAACCACGCGCCCCTCGCCACCGAATCCTGAGCCCAGCGGCCCAAGCATTGACCTGTAAGCGCAGCAAGGCCAGGCTCTCCCTCCGCCCAGACCCATCGAAGGTCTGAGGCCTCTGGAAACCCCTTCCTAAGCTTGGGACTTCAAAGACGGGCCAGCGGCTGCGTCCGGAGGCGGAGCCTCTGGCCTTGCTTGCCGAACTGGTCATGCTCGAGGCTAGCTGGTATGACGCGTGGCACCGCATCCCGGTGCGCACTGCCGCCGGGTGCCTGCAGACCCGGGTGGCGACGCGAAATCACGTTCGGCGCCAGCGTTGCTCCTGCGAAGGGATTGCGCGCCACTGGCGCAATGGAGAGACGACATGAAGACAACGGCGTTCCTGACCGCTTTCGCGCTGCTGACCAGCGGGCTTGCGAGCGGCGCCCAGGCCGAGCCGGGCGGCTGCGTGAAATACGGCGCGGCCGGCGCGGTGGGCGGCCATATCGCGCATCACGGCGTGCTGGGGGCGGCGGGCGGCTGCGTCACCGGCATGTACGTGCGCCACAAGCACCGCCAGGCGGTGCGCGCGCAGCAGGCGGCCGACGCCCGGCAGAGCCAGGACCCGGCATCCCAGAGCGACCACGCCTACTGAGCAGGCCGGCTCCTCTTGCCCGGCCTGAACCGGGAAAGACGGGCGCCGATGAGCCGGCGGGCCCAGCACCAACGGGCGTTGCGCTTGGGCTGTTGGGCAAGCAAGGCCAGAGGCTCTGCCTCTGGACTCCGCCAAAGGCTCGCCTCTGGAATCCATATGCTTAGGGGTTTCCAAAACCCTCAGGTCTTTGGCGGCTCTGGGCGTGGCCCGCGCAAGGTTGCAATGGCCCCGCTTGGGCCGTCGCAATGCGGGCGGGACGAGAGTCCAGCCTTGCTGCGCCTGCATGTCAAACGTGCCGTGCCGCCGGTATAAGTCGGCGACGAGCACCGCGTCGGGTAGCCGCTGCGCAACCCGCCCGGTGACCAAGGTGCAGCCGCGCGCTCACCGCGGCTTGCGCAGCAGCAGGCGCACCGAACCCAGGTTCGCCAGGCCAGGCCCGGGCATCGGGTGCGCGGCGGCCAGCACCATCGGCCGCAGCTCGTGCAGGTTCAGCCACAGCGGGAACTCGCGTCGGATCACCCCGCCCGCCTCGCCGCTGCCGCGCCCGGTGATCACCTCGACGACGCGCTGCCGGTCGACGTGTGCGGTGCGCAGGAAGCCGTGCAGCGCGTGGAACGCCCGCTGCGCCGTGCGGCCGTGCAGGTCGAGCGTGCGGGTCGCGGCGAGCCTGCCCCGGCACAGCTTCTGCCAGGTCGCCGCATCGACCCCCGGCGGCTGCAGGCCGACGATCAGCGGCGCGACGCGAAACACCGGCGGTCCCGCGACCAGTCGCGACACGGTCGCCACCGGAGCCGCCTCGGCCCGCCCCACCGGCGGAGCCGCCGCGGCGGGAGCCTCGGGCGCGACCCGCCCCATCATCGGCGCGACCAGGCGGGCATACGCCGCCCACAGCGCAAGATCGTCATCGCTCAGCGCACGCGGGCCGCGCAGGCCGCGTCGTACCCCGCTCACGTCCGCCCGCTCACGTTGCAGGTATCACGTCATCCCGCCGCGGCGCCGGCGTCCCAGTCCGTCGGCCCCCAGTCCGTCGGCCCCCAGTCCGCCGGCCCCCCAGTCCGCCGGCCCGGCCGGGTCGCGCGCCGGGCCATCCGGCGCGGTCCGCTCCGTCGTGTCGTCCACCAGCACGACGTGCAGGCGGCGCGGCCCGTGCGCCCCGAGCTCGAGCGTCTGCTCGATGTCCGCCGAGCGCGAAGGCCCGGTCACCAGCATGACGTTGCGCGGCATGGCGCCACCGGCCGCAGCGGCGCGCTCGCGGCGCAACAGGTCCCAGGCATCCTCGTAGGGGCCGACCACGCGGCTTGAGCGCAGCACCACGATCGCGGTGTCGGCGAGCAGGTTCAGCGTGGTCGGGCGCTCCGGGCCGGACGGCAGCATCAGGGTGCCGGTCTCGGCGATCCCCGCGAAGCCCTGCTGGATCGAGACCATGTCGGTGCCCGCCGCGACGCCCTCGCGCAGCGACAGCAGCGGCGTGCGGTGCCACGGCAGCGCGCGCAGCTCCGGATGCGGGCCGATCGCCGCCTCGGACGGCAGGTTCTGCGCCGCCAGGTAGTCCGCGATCGCGCCGGGCACATCCTCGCCCGACGCCACACGGGCGACGGTACCGAACTCCCGTTCCACCTGCCGGGCGAACAGCGCGACCTGCTCGGCATGCGGCAGCAGGCTGCGCAGCGGGATGAGGCGGCGGACGGGCGCGCGCAGCCGCGCGTCGAGCCGGGCGCGGGTGTCGGCGTCGAGCTCGCCCCGGCGCAGCCCGCGGCGGATGGTGCCGAGAATGACCTCGCGGCTCATGGCACGGCGCGGCGACGGAGCAGGGCTGGCCAAGGCTCCGCCCCGCCTGCCACGAGCCGGAACCCGTCAGGGCCGGAGCCGCCGGCACCCACCCGCAACACCGACGCGCCCCGGGCGGCTCGCCCGGCCCCCGCCAACAACACCCCCGGGACCCGTTCCCGGCGCACCCCGCACGCAGCCCGGCCCGACGCGCCGATCACGCCGCCGCCCGCCGCTCGCGTGCGTAGCGCGCGAAGAACGTCTCCCCCTCCGGCGCCGGCAGGTCGCGCCCCGCGGTCCAGCCGCCCGCCAGCGGCAGCCAGGCGAACCGCCCCCGCCGCCGCCCGAACAGCCCCAGCGCCCGCGCGGCAACGCCGGTCGCGGCACGGTACAGCGCCGGGCGCCGCGCCAGGTACGCCCACAGCGCCAGGTTGCGACGCTGCGCGCGCGGCGTGAGGTGGCGCTCGAACTCCTTTTCCCGCCAGTGCCGCATCATCGCCGGCAGCGGGATCTTGACCGGGCACACCGCCTCGCACTTGCCGCAGAACGTCGATGCGTTGGGCAGCGCCGCCGCCTCCGCCACGCCGACGAGGGCAGGGGTCAGCACGCTGCCCATCGGCCCCGGATACACCCAGCCATAGGCGTGGCCGCCGACCGCGCCGTACACCGGGCAGTGGTTCATGCACGCGGCGCAGCGGATGCAGCGCAGCATGTCCTGGAACTCGGTGCCCAGCATCGACGAGCGGCCGTTGTCGATCAGCACCACGTGGTAGGCATCGGGGCCGTCGAGGTCGCCGGGCCGCCGCGCCCCGGTGGAGAACGTGGTGTACACCGAGATGTCCTGCCCGGTGGCGGAACGCGCCAGCAGGCGGACCAGCGTCATGGTGTCCTCGAGCGTCGGCACGATCTTGTCGATGCCGGCGATCGCGATGTGCACCCGCGGCAGGGTCTGCGTCAGGTCGCCGTTGCCCTCGTTGGTCACGATCACCGAGCTGCCGGTCTCGGCGATCAGGAAGTTCGCCCCGGTGATGCCCACGTCGGCGGCAAGGAAGCGGGTGCGCAGCTCGGCGCGCGCCTCGGCCATGATGTCGCTGCGCTCGGCGAACACCCGGTCCGCCGGCAGGTGGGCGTGGCTGAGCCGGAACTGCGCCTCCCAGTCGGCCCGGTTGAGATGGAACGCCGGCGCCACGATGTGGCTCGGCGCCTCGTCGCGCAGCTGCAGGATGTACTCGGCAAGATCGGTCTCGACCGGCACCATGCCGTGCAGCTCGAGGTGCTCGTTCAGCCCGATCTCCTCGGAGATCATCGACTTGCCCTTGGTGACGGTGTGCGCCCCCGCCGCGCGGCAGATGCCCAGCACCGCCGCGCGCGCCTCCGCCGCCGTGCTGCACCAGTGCACCGTGCCTCCCGCCGCCTCCACCGCGCGGGCGTAGGCGTCGAGGTAGAAGTCCATGTGCTCGAGCGTGTGGTTCTTGATGTCGCGGCCGATGTCGCGCAACCGCTCGAACTCGGGCAGCCCCGCAACCGCGGCGCCGCGGCGCGCCTGCATGTGCCGCGTGCTGTACGCCAGCGCAGCCTGCAAAGGCGCATCGCGCAGCGAACGGGCGGCGTGGTCCTTGAAGGCATGCGAGGTCGCGAGCATGGCGGCTCCTGGCGAAAGGCGTGCCCTGATCTAGGCGCTCGCGAGCGGTCGCGCCACTCGGCGGGACGACCGGCAGGCAACGCCAGGGCGTCGCCCCATGTCCTGGAAGCGGCGACCCGCCGGCGGCTGAGCCCCGGAGCCGCACAGATCAGGGAGTGGTGCCGCCGCCCTGGTGCGCGGCCGCCGCGCCGAGCCGGTGGAGGAGCGCCGCGGCCGCCTCGCCCTTCGCCGCGACCAGCAGGGTCCCCGGCGCGGCGCCATGCGCCACCGCCACCCCGCCGCGCGGGCACAGCCCGAAGCAGCCGGCCTCGACGACGCGCACGCTGCGCCGCCGCCCCTGCTCGCGCAGGGTCTCCTTCAACGCGCTGCGCAGCTTCTGGTCGCCGTCGGGGCCGAAGCCGCCGCCCAGCTTCCGGCTGCACTTGGCGCAGACCACCACGAATTCCTGCCATGGCGTCGCCACCGAAAGCACCGTTCCGGACGCGGCCTGCTGCTTGTGTCCCATGGCAGGAATAACGGGCCGGCAGGCCGCGCCTTCAAGGCGCGAGGCAAGCGCAAGGCTGGGCTTTC
>CAXSEF010000066.1:0-18476 GCA_964236535.1 uncultured Acetobacteraceae bacterium | reverse complement strand
TTCGGCACACAGCCGCGACACCTGGCTCTTGCTGACGCCCGACATGCCCATGGCCATTCACTGGCTCCGTGTTGACCTAACTTGCTGTAGGTCAGCCGAGGGGGGAGCCACCGTGTCGTTACGTCCTGCCGAGATCGCACCTGTTCCCGCTGCCACCGTGCAGGGCGCGAGGGCCGCGTTCCCGAAGGGTGCTGGCCGCCCGCCACCGTGCCGAGGCCGAGCGCCAGCGGAGCGCCCGCCTGCCACAGCCAGAGCTCCGCAGCGTCGACGCGGTGCCAGCGGCTGCGCTCGCCCGCCTCAAGCAGGAACAGGATCGCGGTGCCGGCGCCGCGCTCGCCGCTATCTTGGTGGTCGCGCCAGGTCTCGCGATAGCAGCCACCCTCCGGATGCGGCTGGAGGTCCAGCACAGCGCGGACCTCGGCAGCCGTGTTGGAAGCGTCGCGAAGGTCGATCACCGCACGGGCTGCAGACCGGTATCGGTCCGCCGCGGCCGGGAGCGGCTTCGTCGCTGTGAACGCATTTGATCCTCCGCGCGGCGTCGCACATGGTTGCATCGCTGCGCGTGCTTCGCCACACAGGGCCGGATCGCCGGCCGGTCAGCCGCACGGGCCGCGCCGCAGCGCCACGGGCGACAAAGCGGAGCATGCCATGCCGTCCCCCGCGTTACCAATCCGTTCCGTGGCCGTGTTCTGTGGCTCGCGCAACGGGCACGACGCGGCGATGACGCAGGCGGCGCGGGAGCTGGGTGCCGGTCTCGCGCGGCGCTCCATACGGCTGATCTACGGCGGAGGGCGCATCGGGCTGATGGGCGTGGTGGCCGATGCGGTGCTGGAGGGAGGCGGCGATGTGAGCGGGGTGATTCCCGAATTCCTCACGCGCCGGGAGGTGGCGCATGCAGGGGTCGCCGACCTCGTGATTACCGACAGTATGCACAGTCGCAAGCAGCGCATGTTCGCGCTCGCCGATGCGTTTGTGACGATGCCGGGCGGGCTGGGCACGCTCGACGAGACGGTGGAGATCATCACCTGGCGCCAGCTTGGGCTTCACGACAAGCCGGTGGTGATCTGCGATGTCGGCGGCTGGGCGCGCGGGCTGCTGGGTGCACTCGCGGCCGCGGTGCAGGACGGGTTTGCCGGAGAGGAGACCGCGTTGCTGTTCGAGGTGGTACCGGACGTGGGTGCCGCGCTGCGCCGGCTCGATGCGGGTGGCGCGGGCTTGGAAGTGCCTGGGCGGCTGTGAAACGAGTCGCGCGGGATCCGAATTCCAGGCGGACATGGCGAAGCCTTCGACCAGATGCTCCGGACGAGGACTTTTCGAGGCCGGTTGACAGATGTGCGGCAGAAGGCCGGCATGGCAGGGTATCGCAAGATCTGGTGCACCGTCCGGCACGCAATCCCGCCAAGGGCTTGAACCCTGGCGGGATGGCTTGCCGCTTGCTCCGCACCGGGACAGCGGCTATAGCCGCGCCACAGTCGGAGTGTAGCTCAGCCTGGTAGAGCACTGTGTTCGGGACGCAGGGGCCGGAGGTTCGAATCCTCTCACTCCGACCAGAGTTTGCGGGGTCTCCAGCGCGCTGCAGCACTGCTTCGCTGCACAATGGACGGTGCGGCCAATCGTCCACCGACGTCGATGGCTACCGCATGGGGCGGGCGCGAAAGGCGCCGATCAGGTCTACGGCCGCTGCCTTTACCTGGGCGAAGATCTGCTCCTCGCTCGGAAACTGCAGGCCGAGCACGATAGAAGCCTGCCGAGCCGCCGCAAGCGCCTCGGCCACCAACGGGTTACTGTCCTCGAACTTGTCGAACGCGGCCTGCAGGCGACTGATCTCGCCCGACGAGTCGGCATCAGCATTGGTAAGTGCCGCCTGGATGGTGGCGTTCACCGTGGCCAGCCGGTTGCCGGCCACCAGCCCGATCAGCGCCGGAAGGTTCTGCAGCGCGAGCGCCGCCGTCTCGTTGCTCAGAGGTTCGGACATGGTTCTGCTCCTGTGCCCATGACGGGCGATGCCGCCGGCGCGGGTTGCGCAGGCGGAAGCGGCACGCACGGCGCAGGCCTTAGCCGCAGTCTGGCTGGCGCGACCGGGCCGGCCATGATGCCTTACGTGCGCCTCGGGCGATCAGCCGGTGTCGAGCTGGTGGCCTGGAACTGCTGCCGCGCCACGCAGTCGAGGGCCAAACGGCATGGGCTGATCAGCCCGCTGCGAGCGGTAGCCCAGGGCGGGGCATTTGGCCAAGCGTCCACCCGCGGCACCGGCGCCGCGGGCGATCACTGTTGTCTGGTCCGGCACAAAACATCGGCGTCGCGACGAGCCATGCGCGACCAGCCAAGATTTGACGGCCCGGCTGACCACAGGGCTTCTATCGAGCCCGCTGCTTGACCATGATCGGGTCATGACCCAACGCATTCTGATGCTGACCGCCGCCCTGTTCTGCGCCGCGCTCACGTCCTGCGCCGACAACGACCAGGATCGCGGCCCCTTCCACACCTACCTGCATGACCACGGACTGGAGTAGCGGCTCGCCGGACTGGCAGGTCCCAAGTGCCATCCGCAGGATCCGCCCGGCGTCAGTGTGTCGACGCCGTTCTGGTATCGGCTGCATGCGGCCGGTAGCTGGCGAAGGCCTCGACCGCCGCCGCGATCTCCGCCTCGTCGAGCAGCACCGGGCCGAGCGGCAAACTCCGGCAGTACTGCGCCGCCAGCGTCTCCAGCTCGTCGGCAAGACGAAGCGCATGCTCCAGACCGGGCGCGCAGACGATCGCGCCGTGATTGGCAAGCAGGCACGCCCTGCGCCCCTCCAGTGCCTGCAGCGCGTGGGTGGACAGTGCGGCGGACCCGAACAGCGCGTAGGGCGCACAGCGTACGTCAGCACCCCCGAACAGCGCCACCATGTAGTGGCAGGCGGGAATCGGCCGGCGGGCGATGGCGAGCGCGGTCCCGAATGGCGGGTGGCAGTGCACGACCGCACCCAGTTCAGGCCGGGCGCGCAGGATGTCGAGGTGGAAGCGCCACTCGGTCGAGGGGCGCAATGGGCCGCTCCAGGCGCCTGCCCCGTCGATCGGCATCGCCGCGATATCGCCAGGCGACAGGCGGTCCGGCGGCACCGCGGAAGGCGAGATCAGCACGACGGCGCCCCGGCGCAGGCTGACGTTGCCCGACGTGCCGCGATTCAGGCCGGCCGCGTCCAGGTGGCGGCAGGCCCGCACCAGCGCCTCGCGGTCCTCGCTCTCGGACATCGCAGTCATGGCTCATTCCTTGCCTCTGATTGCGGCGCCGGCGAGTCGGCGCCCGGGTCTGCTTCAAGCCGGCACACGTGCACGGCACCCTCCGGCAGTTCGCCAAGCAGGTCGAGCAGGTGGCGGTGGTGGGTCAGCACGATCACCTGGGTCCGGGTGCTGAGTTCCAGCAGCGCCCGCATGGCGGCCAGCGCGCGCCGATCGTCGAACGTCTGCAGGATGTCGTCGGCGAGGAAAGGCGGGCACGGCGCATGGTCCAGCTGCTCGCCGATCGCCGCCAGGCGGAGCGCCAGGAACAGCTGGTCGCGGGTGCCCTCGGACAGCTCATCGATCTCGCGCAGCTCGCCGGGAAAATCGCGCTCCAGCACCGCCAGACGCGCCGGGCGTCGTTCCTCCGCTGCCTCGACGCGCAGCCCGGCGTAGGCACCGCCGGTGACTGCGCTAAACACCTCGCCCATCCGCCCAACCAGCCGGTTCTCCCCGCCCTGCTCCAGCTCGGCCAGACCCTGGCGCAGCAGCAACCCGGCCGCGTGCTGCACCAACGCCTCGTCCAGCGTCCGGCCGAGCAGTGCCACCGCAGCCTCCCTCTGCTCGGCAGCCAGAGCCGCGTCGTCGGCACCGATCAGTCGCTCCATCTCGCCCGTCAGGCGCTGCCGCTCGGCTGCCGCCTCGCTCTGGGCGGCGATCGCCTGCGCCTGCCTGGCTTGCACCGCCAGCAACTCCGCCTCGGCGAGCTCGGGCGCGATCGCGTCGGCCTCGGCGCGGAGCACGTCGACCCCGAGACCGGCGCCTGCCGCCAGCAGCGCGGTCTCCGCCTCGTCAAGCACATCCTGCTGCCGACGGCGTTCCTCGGCGAAGGCGATGCGCGACGCGGCCGCCTCGATCGTGGCCAGCTCTTCGGCTCCGGGCGTCGTATCCGACAGCCGCACGACGCGCCCGACCGCGATATGCGCCGCCGCCAGCACCTCCGCCGCCGCACCATGGTCGGTGCGGGACTGGTCGCGCACGAGCCGCGCCTGCTGCTGCTGCGCGCACACCGATCGCTGCGTCGCCAACGCCGTTGCCAGCTGCCGCGCCACCTCCGCCGGCCGGCCTGCGCCGAGTTCCGGCCGCCCCAGCCCAGCCAGGGCCACGGCGTGGTCGGCGAACGTTGCGCAGCGCCGGTGCATGCCGCCAACCCGTTCGTCCAGCGCCGAGGCCGCGGCGATTGCCTCGCGCAGCCGGCCGAGCAGGTCGATCACCAGGCGGAGGGCGGCGGCAGTCTCCGCGGCCGGACGGTGCAGCGCCATCAGCAGGCGCGCCCAGTCGATCTGCCAAGCCGCGTAGCGCCCACGCTCCGCCTCCAGCGCCGCCTCGGTGCGAGCGATGCGGGCGCCAACTTGGCCGAGCTGCCCCGAGACGCTGGCGATCGCCGTGGCCGACATGGTCGCTGCGGCGGTCCTGCGTTCCGCCTCGGCCAGCAGCATCGGCAGCGCGGCATCCGGGCAGCCGAGCATCCGGGCAAGGCAGGCCGCCCATTGCGCCTGCTGCGCCATGAGGCGCGCCATCGCCGCATCGGCAAGCGAGGCCGAGGCAGCGGCCGTCAGAGCCGCCTCGCGCCGGCGCAGGAACTCGCGAACGTCGGCGGCAGTCGATTCCGTGTCGAGCCGGAGCGGCGTCAGCGAGCGCTGCCACACCGCCATCGCCGCGGCGACCGCGAGGTGCGCCGCCGCCGCAGCCGCCTCGGCCGTGGCAGCTGCACGCTCGCTGCGTTCAAGTATCAGGCGCGCCTGGGCGAGGCGGTCGACCGAAGCGGCCTCCTCCACCCTGCGGTCGGCCAGCCGGTCCGCCGCGTCGACCGCGCGTGCATAGGCGACCGGCAGGCTCGTGCCGCCGGCCCAGTCGCGCGCCTCTTCCGCCGCACGCGCATCCGGTCCTCCCGGCTCCGGGAAGGCAAGTCCGACCACCAGGTCCCAGCCGCGGTCGCGGCGCCTGCGCGCGTCCGTCACCTCCCGCGGCTCGACCGCACGCTCGCGCGCGACCAGATCGGCGACCGCGGCGCGGTCGGCGTCCAGTTGCGTGCGGGCCGACCCGGCGGCGGCCAGCGCGGTGTCCAGCGCACGGCGTGATCTAGCGAGGCTTTCGTGGCGGCGCTCGTAGCCGGACGCGGCTTCGGGACCGATCTCCGCCAGCCCGTTGCCTCCCGGCCAGCCCGGCACCAGTGCCAGCGACAGGCCCGCCTCCACGCCGCAAAGCGACGCGTCCGCCGAAGCCGTCGCCGCCAGCCGTGCGGGGTCGCCGGCCTCGCGTATTTCACGAATCAGCGTGTCGAGGTCACGCTCCTGCTGCACCTGCGGCAGCACCGCCAGCTCGCTGGCCAGCGCGTCGCGCTCCAGGCGCAGGGCGTCCAGTTCGTCCGGCAGGTCGACCAGCCGCGCCTGGAACGAAGCCTCGCGCTCCAGCAGCGAGTGCGCCTCGGCGAGCAGCGGTGACGCCGGCAACAGCAACGCCGCGTCCCTCCAGCCAGCCTCGATGCCGAGTTCGCGCAACAGCCCGGCGCAGCGCCGTTCCGCGTCGGCCAGAGCGCGTGAATCTTCTGCGAGGTCCGCCTCGATCTGGTGGATCTGCGCCGCCTCGCCGGACAGCGCCTCCACCGCTGCCTCCCGGTCCAGCAACGCGAGGTCGGGGCGAAGCTGCAGCAGTGCCGCCTCGTGGCGTTCGAGCACGCCCGCGGCACGGCGCTCGGCGTCCTCGGCGTGGAACAGCGCCTCGCGTGCCTGCACGAGCTCTGCACCCAACGCCGCCGGCAGCACTGGTGCCTCGGGATGCCCGGCGAGCCACGCCGCGGCCTGCGTGTGGCGGGCCAGCAACGGCCGCGTGAGGCGAAGCCGCTGCAACCGGGTCGCCGTGACGCCAACCGCCACCGCCGCGGCCTCGGCCTCGGCCAGCCGCGACGCTGCGACGCCGAGTGCCGCCCGATGCTGCTCCCAGGCGTCCGGAGACAGGTTTGCCTGGCGCCCGAGCCGGCGCGCCTCCTGCAGGGCGTCGAGCGCCTGGTAGAACGGCCGGCCCGCCCTGCGCGCGCGGGGCGCCAGCGCGTCGCGTGCGCCCTCGAAGGCGCGGTCGAGCGTGCGGGCCCGATGCAGGCCCGAGCTTGCTGACAGCAGCGCCTCCGCGAGATCGCCGCCGGTCTCCAGCAGCTCCCTCGCCCCGGCGCGCAGCCGGTCGGTGTCGAGCGCGAACAGCTGACCAAGGCGGCGCTGGTCGAGCGGACCCATCAGTCGCGCCAGCACTGCCGGGGCTAGCTCGCGCCCTTCCGTGTCGTGCAGCGTGGCTCCATGCCCCTTGCGCCGCACCACGCGCAGGCTGGTGCCATCGGCCCCATGCAGGTCGGCGTGCAACCGCATCCCGCCATAGCCGAAGCGGAAGCCCATTTTAGATGTGCCGCCGATGCCGAACAGCAGGTCGCCAAAAGCGCGGCGCAGCACCGACTTGCCGGCCCCGTTCGGCGCCATCAGCACGTTCAGGACCCCCGGCCGCGGATCGAAGCCGATCGTTCGGTTCTCGAACGGCCCGTAACGCTCCAGGGTCAGCGAGGCCAGCCGCATCAGCCCTCCTGCTCGGAGAGCCGCGCCAGCACCAGGTCGCGCGCGCGCTGCATCAGCTCCTCGGGCAGACGGCCCTGCGCGAGCAGCACCGCCGCATGCTGCTCGCGCAGCACCTCGCCGAGCCCCGCGCCCTTGGCCAGCATGTGGCGGGCATAGGCGGCGAGGTCTTCGGCGAGGGCCGCCGGCTTCGGCGCCTCGATGCTGCGCACCAGCCGGCCGAAGGCGTCGGGGCGTGCACGCATCTCCGCGCGGTCGAGGCGCGGCCGCGTCGCCACCTCCACCGACTCCAGCCAGACCGCCTCGCCGGCCATGGCCAGCAGCGCGCCGCGCACCTGCTCGCGCATCTCGCCGGCATCGCGGGTCAGCGCGGCGTGAGCGCGGCAGGCCCCCACCAGCGCCACCCGAAGCGCCAGCAGCCGGCCCTCGGCCTGGTCCAGCGCCGCGCCAGTGGCCGCTTGCACCAGCGACAGCGCCGCCTCGACGTCGCCCGCTTCCGAGACGTCGACCGCAAGGCGCTGCCAGCGCAGCACGTCGAAGGACACGTGCTCGTTCGCCACCCGGCCGTCCCGCACCGTAACCAGCGTGCCGCCCTTGGCGCCGGGCTCGTTGACGTGGCGGCCCTGCAAGTTGCCGGCGAACACCACCGGCGGGTCCGGGTGCAGTATCGTGCGGGTGTGCACATGGCCGAGCGCCCAGTAGTCGTAGCCGTGCGCAGCCAGTTGCGCCACCGAGCACGGCGCGTAGTTGGCGTGCCCGTCGTGCCCGGCGGCGGCGGTGTGCAGCAGGCCGATGTTGAACAGCCCCTCCACCGCCCTCGGATAGCCCAGGGCGAGGTTGTCCAGCATCGCCCGGGTGCCGAAACTCTGTCCGTGCACCGCGACGCCGATCTCGGGCAGCTCGATCGTCTGCGGCTGGTCGCTGCGGAGCAGGGTCGCAGGCTCATCCCAGGTCACGCGGCGCGAGACCACGCTGTCGGCGTCGTGGTTGCCGCTGATCGCCACCACCCGCACGCCGGCGCGCGTCAGGCGGCCGATCTGCGCCACCAGGAAATGGCCGGTGCGCCAGTCCTTCCAGTCGCCGTCGAACAGGTCGCCCGCGATCACCACCAGCCTCAGCTGCTCGTGCAGGGCAAAGTCGACAGCCTTGACAAGCGCGCGGCGCGAGGCGTCGCGGATGCGCGCGGCGGGCGCGTCCGGGTGGGCCTCCAACCCACGCAGCGGCGAGTCGAGGTGCAGGTCGGCCAGGTGCAGGAAGCGCAGCGTCGTCATGCGGCTCCCGCAATGCCGGCGGTCAAGGCCGTCCAGCGCGGTGATAGGGATGCCGCTGTGCGATCGAACGGGCGCGATAGAGCTGCTCGGCCAGCATGACCCGTGCCAGCAAGTGCGGCCAGGTCAGCCGGCCGAGAGACAGGGCGTGGTCGGCGCGCGCCATCACCGCCGCCGACAGGCCCTCGGCCCCGCCAAGCACGAAGCACACCGGCCGCTGCCCGGCGAGCCAGCCGTCCAGCGTGGTCGCAAAAGCGTTGCTGTCCGGCGCAGCACCATCGAGGTCGAGCGCCACCGCCAGCGCCTGATCGGGCAGGGCGGCGAGGATCGCCTCGCCCTCGCGGCGCTTCGCTTCCGGGGCCGCACCGCGGCCCTCGGCCAGCTCGGTGACCACAAGTGCCGGGCGCAGCCGCGCGGCATAGCGGGTGAACAGCTCCGCTTCCGGTCCGGCGCGCAGCCGCCCGATCGCGATCAGCCGCATCCCCGGCCAGGATCGCCGGGCGTCTCAGGCCGGCTCCGTCGCCTGGGCCGGCACGTCGCGTGGCGCCTCATCAAGTTCGGCGCCCCACATCCGTTCCAGCGCATACAGCGTGCGCGCCTCCGGCTTGAACAGGTGGACGATGATGTCGCCCGCATCGATCAGCACCCAGTCCGAGCCGCCAGCGCCCTCGATCAGCACCCGCTTGACCCCGGCCTTGTGCAGCGCCTCCTCGAGGTGGGTCGCCATGGCGGTAATCTGTCGGTCGGCGAGCCCGGTCGCGATGATCATGCGATCGGCGAAGCTCGCGCGTCCGGCGAGATCAAGCGTCACCAGCGCCTCTCCCTTGTCGGCCTCCAGGCTCTCGACAATCACCGCCTGCACCCGGTCGAGCTGCGACGGCTCGGCTGCAGGCTCGCGCGACTCAGGCACACTGGATGCGCGCGGTCCGGCTGCGGCGGCCTTCTTGCGCGGTGTGCCCAGGGTCTTGGCCGCCTCCGACAGCACGGCGGGCGCCGTGGGCGGGCGACGCTTGGCCAGGTCCCCCGTGGTTCCACGAGCGGCCTTGCTAGCTGACTCGGCAGGTGGCTTTCTGGCGATCGTCGTTCTCCGTTCGAGGCGCGCCGGACCCGGATCCACAGGCGCCGACGGTCGAGCGTAGCACCCTGTCGCGGCTTCGGCACCCCTGTCGGCTCAACCCGCGTTACTGTTGTCCAGCCTGGCACCCGGCCTGCTGCCCGGAGCGGCGTAGCGCCGTCGCCGAGGCAGCGGTCTCGCGTGCGGGCAGGAACACCCAGGCCGGCGGCTGGCGGTCGACGAGCGTCGCCGCCGCCTGCGCGGGGATACGGAACGCACGCAGGCATGTCGCCGCCCTCCCGGCCAGCGCCGCGCGCGTGTAGCCGGGACGCGGCAGGACCACGAAGGCGACGATGCGCACCAGCGCCTGCCAGCAGTGCCAGCGAGGCAGCTCAGCCAGCACGTCGGCACCCATCAGCCAGACGAAGCGCACGCGAGGAAACCGGCGGCGTAGCGCACGAACCGTGTCCAGCGTGTAGCGGGTGCCGAGCCGGCGCTCGATATCGGTGGCGACGATGCGCCGACCGTCCGCAACCCGGCGCGTCGAGGCGAGCCGCTCCGCAAGCCCGGCCATGCCGTACGCCGGCTTCAGCGGGTTTCCGGGCGAGACCATCAGCCACACCTGGTCGAGCCGCAGCCGTCGAAGTGCCAGCTCTGCCACATGGCGGTGCCCGGAATGGGCCGGGTTGAACGAGCCGCCGAGCAGGCCAACGCGCTGGCGCCCTGGCGAAGGCCAGGCCGGTGCACCCCGCCAGTCCGAGACAGCCCGCAATGCCACCGTGCCCACTAGCCCCTGACCTGCCCGGATCCTTCCACCACGTAGCGGAACGTGGTGAGCTGCTCCACGCCGATAGGGCCGCGGGCGTGCAGCCGCCCGGTGGCGATGCCGATCTCGGCACCGAATCCGAATTCGCCGCCGTCGCAGAACTGCGTCGAGGCGTTCCACATCGTCACCGCGCTGTTGGAGCCGTCGAGGAATTGCCGCGCTGCTGCCGGGTCGTTCGTCACGATTGCCTCGGTGTGCTCGCTGCCGTGCCGGGCGATGTGCTCCAGCGCTCCGTCGACACCGTCCACCACCGCTACCGAGAGCGTCGCGTCCAGCCATTCGGTAGCGAAATCGTCCGGTCCGGCCGCGCACAACTCCGGCATCACCTGCCGCGCCCGTTCGTCGGCACGGAAATCGCAGCCGAGTGCGCGCAGCCGGGCGACGATCGGCGGCAGCAGTGTGGCCACGACCTCGGCATCGACCAGCAGGGTCTCGGTGGCACCGCAGATGCTGGTGCGACGCATCTTGGCGTCGGCGAGGATGCGCACGGCCATTTCCTCGTCGGCGGCCGCGTGCACGAAGGTGTGGCACAGCCCCTCCGCATGGGAGAGCACCGGCACCCGGGCGTCCCGCTGCACCCGCTCCACCAGACCACGACCGCCGCGCGGGATGATCAGGTCGATCCGGCCGGACGCCGCCAGCATGGCGCTCACGAATGCGCGATCAGGGGAAGGCGCCTGTTGCACCGCCGCCTCCGGCACACCTGCCTGCAGCAGCCCGTCGCGGAGCGCCGCGTGGATCGCGCGCCCGCTCGAAAAGCTGTCGGAACCGCCGCGCAGGATCACCGCGTTGCCCGATTTCAGGCACAGAGCCGCGGCGTCAACGCCGACATTGGGCCGGCTCTCGTAGATCATCCCGATGACCCCGATCGGCGATGCCACCCGCCGCATCCGCAGGCCGTTCGGCCGCACCCATGACGCGAGCGTGCGGTCCAGCGGGTCCGGCAGTGCGGCCACCTGCTCCACCCCCGACGCCATCGCCTCGATCCGCGCGGGCGTGAGCGCCAGCCGGTCGCGCATCCCCGGTGTCCCGGAAAACGACTCGAGATCGGCGGCATTGGCCACGAGAATGGTTGCGGCGGCGGCGCGCAGGCTGCCTGCCACGCGCCGCAACGCCGCGTCGCGCCGGGCACCCGGCAGGCTGGCCAGCCCGCGACTGGCCTCACGCGCAGCTGCAGCCATCACCTGCAGGGTGCGCGCGTGGGAATTTGTGCGTGGATCGGGCTGCTGGTCCATCGCCGCAGAATGCCCGTGCCGGCATTGAGACGGAAGGGCCGGGCGCAAAAGCGGAGCGGCTCAGTGGCAATGCACCCGTTGTAAGTCAGGCCAAGGCTCTGCCATCGACCCGCCAAGGGCTTGGTCCCAGGATCTGCGCACACTTTGGGCATGAGGTCTCCAGAAGCGGCTGTCTCCAGCACGGTCTGGGCAGAGCCCTTCCTGTTTCGTCGTGGCGGAACAGGTCTTCAGCCGCGCGGCACCGGGCCGTCCACGTCGACCTCCGGCTGGCGGGTGCGCAGCGACCAGCGCATCAGCTTGTAGACCGGATACACCCAGGCCACGCCGAACACCGCGTAGAACACACCGAGCATCGCGCCACCCGCCGGCTGCACCAGGTCCGCAAGGCTGGCCGCGGCCACCAGCCACCCGACTACGAAAACCACTCCCAGCCCGCAAGCCACCGCAGTGCGCGACATCGACGATCCCCGAGGCCGCCGACGGGCAGGGTTGCGGGACGACCACCGCCGGCTATACGTCCGGGCGGCTCGCAACGCCAACGCCCGGCTGGCAGCTCTCTCAAACGCCTCTCCACGGAAACGCGCATGGACCTCAAGAACCACATCAGGGCCATCCCGGATTTTCCCCGGCCTGGCATCCTGTTCTACGACATCAGCACCCTGCTGCGTGACGCCGACGCCTGGCAGGTGGCGATGGGACGGATGGCGCGAGCCATCCACGGCCACCGCCCGGACCTGCTGGCCGGCATCGAGTCGCGCGGCTTCCTGCTGGCCGCCCCGCTTGCCACCAAGCTCGGCATCGGCTTCACCATGCTGCGCAAGCGCAACAAGCTGCCGGGCCCGCTGGTCGGGCTCGACTACGCGCTCGAATACGGCACCGATCGGCTGGAGATCCAGGTCGACGCCGTGTCGCCCGGGAGCCGCGTCGTACTGCTCGACGACCTGCTCGCCACCGGAGGCACGCTGTCTGCCGGCCTCTCGCTGCTGCGCCAGGTCGGTGCCGACGTACCCGCGATCGGGGTGCTGATCGAGCTGAGGTTCCTGGCCGGGCGGGCGCGTCTCGATGTGCCGGTCGAGGCGCTTGTCGCCTATGACTCCTGATACGCAGAACGTCTACTGCGCTGACGGCTGCGCCTGCCAAAGCTGGGACTCTGTCCAGCCTGGCCGCAGGGCGGCGGGTTCTGGGCACCTCTTCATCCTTGATTGTGCGGGTCTCGAAGATTGTGCGGGTCTCGAAATCCGAGCTCCCCCCGTCAGCGTGTGCGGCCCCTGGCAGCGCCTGGCCGCCGGTTACCAGGCTACATCGGTCCACCTGGCATATCCGCCGCCCAAAGTACCGGCCAGTCCGTACAGCCCGACGCCTGGTAGTGCCACCACTCCGCCAGCTAAGACTCCCAGCCGCTGACAACCATCACGCCCAGCAGAAGCACGCGGTTGCGGATCGCTTCGGCCGGCAGGTCGGCCGCCTCATGCGACGCCGCTGCCGTCATGTCGTTGAAGCCGGTGCCCATCGGAAGCACCCTGCCATGGGCGTCCTCCAGGGCAACATCGATCGCACCACCCCGCGGAAGGGTGCCTGCGGTGCGCGGGTCCGAGACAAAACACGGATCCGGCAGCGCCATCCAGAGCGCCCATTGCGCCTTGATCGGCCGGAACGCGTGATCGAGCCGCGGCCTGCGGCCCAGCAGCTTGGCCCGACGGACTGCCACCAGCACCGATAGCCGCACAGCCGGGTGATGCATCGCGACCGGGCGGACATGGGGCGATCGACCCGCCACCTTGTCGTTACTGGCACAATTCAGATCGACGGGTCAGACCGTCCGCGCTGTCCACCCGCTCCAGGGCCGCCCGCGGATCCTGCGCAGCCCGCCATAGGAGCCGCAGCCCCTTCGGTCCGGCCGGGCCACGCCGCGTGCGGCGGAGTCACCGGAGCGGTGCACGACTGCCATTCCCGTACCGGCGTCGCAGCTCCCAGCCGCTACAATCGGCCGCTGACGAGAAGCACAATCAGCACGATGATCAGAATCGTGCCAAGTCCGACGCCGCCATAGCCATAACTGCCGTAGGCGCCCCCTCCCCAGCCACCGAACGTCGTCCCCAGTCCCCCGCCGAATAGCAGGATGATCAGGATAATCAGAACAATCAGGCCCAAGGCGTTTCTCCCTACTGCAATGCAACCATGCCTTGCTATCGCAGCCGGAACAAGTCGCCGAGAGCCCGGCTCCTCGAGTGCGTTCCGGCGGCAGCACCCGCAGCCCAACGGCGCACGCGTTCGACGCACCGCTCACGCCGGCTTGCGCCACGCCGCCATCCAGTTCACCCGGGTGTTGGCCCGCCACCAGGCGCGGTTCACCCCGGGCAGGTAGCCCATCCCGGTGAGCCGGACCCGGCGTAGCCCCAGCGCGCGCACGATCCCGTCTATCTCTCCCGGATCTCGGAACATCGACCAGCGATGCGTCCCGGGCGGCAGCAGACGCACCACGTACTCGGCCGCCAGCTTTGCCAGTACCAGGCTCTCCGGGGTGCGCGAGATTGTGGAGACGAACAGCAGCCCGCCGGGGCACAGCCGGTGCACGCAGCCGGCCAGGAAGTCGCCCGGGTTCTCGACGTGCTCGACCACCTCGAACGCGCAGACGATGTCGAAGCTGTCCGCCTCGCCCAATGCCTCGTGGAGACGGCCGACCCGGTAGTCGATGTCGAGCTGCTGCCCCGCCGCGTGGACCCGCGCCGCGGCGACGGCGCGCGGCGACACGTCGATGCCGGTAATATTCGCGCCGGCCCTGGCCAGCGACTCGCTGAGCAGGCCGCCGGAGCAGCCCACGTCGAGCACGCGCAGTCCGGCAAGCGCCCGGCCTCCGCCGAGATCATCACCCAGCCCGGCCTCGCGAGCGCGTTCGATCACCCAGGCCGAGCGCAGCGGATTGATCGCATGCAGCGCCCGCATCGGCCCGGCAGCATCCCACCAGTCCGGCGCCAGGCTGTCGTAGCGCGCCTGCTCGCCGGACGCCGCCCCGTCCTTCGGTGCGCTCAAGCCTGATCCCTCCCCACCAAACGGCGTCTCGCGTTGCTCAATTTACCTCCAGCACCCGACTGGCGAGCTTGTCGCCCGACAGCCAGGCCGCCTCCACCCGCGCGCCAAGGCACCAGTCGCCACACAGGCCGAGGCCGAGTTCCGCATCCCACAGGAAGGCCTCACCCAGCGCCCGCTCGGTCCTCGCGTCGCGCCACAGCGCCGAGGCTCGGCTGCGCACCGCGGGCAGCCTACCCAGCAGCCCGCCGAGCGCATCCAGCAGCGCCGCCTCCACGTCGCCGGGGGCTCGCTCCAGCCAGGCGCGCGACCAGTCCGGTCCCGCCTGCACCACCCAGCGCTCCGGGCCGGCGGGTGCTCCGGGCCGGGCGTTCTCGCGCGCCGCCCAGCCGATCGGCCCGGTTGCCGGCGTGAGCAGGTCCGGCGCATCGAGCGGCGCCTCCAGCACCAGCAGCAGCGTCCAGCAGGGGGCCATGGCAACCCTGTCCAGCCGCGCCGCAGCAGCGGGCGCGACGTCGCGCAGCAGCGCCGCGGCGGCAGGCGCCGGAACCGCCAGCAGCGCGACCTCGGCCTCGCGCACCACGCGTGCAGCGGGTTCGCCGCGTTCCAGCTCCAGGCGCCAGCTGGCGCCTCGCCGGATCGCCTGCAGCCGTACTTCCTGGACCAGCTCCAGCCCGGCCGCCATGGCCTCTGCCGCCATGCCCGCGGCCAGCGCCGACATGCCCGGCACCCCGGTCCAGCGTCCCTCCCCTGCCGCAGGCCAGGGTAGCGCCTTGCTGCCTGCCCATAGTCGTTGCACCAGCATTGCGAAATCCGGATCGCGGGCCGCAGCGAACTGCGCGCCATCGTTGAAGGTTGCGCCACCCATGACCCGCGTGGTCATCCGGCCGCCCGGCACCGGCCCGCTGTCGAACAGCACAACGCTCCGCCCTGCAGCGGCGAGCCGTGCGCCACAGGCCAGGCCGGCGATGCCGCCGCCCACCACCGCGATCCGCTTCATCGTGATGTTGGACGGGTCAGGCGTGCAGCACGCGGCCCGCCACCGCATCAAGCCGCGCCAGCATCGCCGGGTCGCGTGCCTCTGGCGCCGTGATGATCGCGTGGTCGAGCGCATGCTCGCAGCCCGCGGAACACGGTGCGCGGCGGCGGCCCAGCGCCGGCAGCACGCCGCGCACCAGCGTGCGGGCCCGCTCGGCATTCTCCAGCAGGACCTTGACGACCGCGTCGACGGTGACGTGGTCGTGCGCCTCGCGCCAGCAGTCGTAGTCGGTGACCATCGCCACCGTCGCGTAGCAGAGCTCGGCCTCGCGGGCGAGCTTGGCCTCCGGCATGTTGGTCATGCCGATCACGCTGCAGCCCCACGAACGGTACAGGTTGCTTTCGGCCCGGCTCGAGAACTGAGGCCCCTCCATCACCAGATAGGTGCCGCCGCGGCTGACCGGCAGTCCCTGCGCGTCCGCGACCTGGTGCAGCGTCTCGCCGAGGCGGGCGCAGACCGGATCTGCCACCGAGACATGGGCCACGCATCCTTCGCCGAAGAAGCTCTTCTCGCGGGCAAAGGAGCGGTCGATGAACTGGTCGACGATGACGAAATGACCCGGCGGCAGCTCCTCGCGCAGCGAACCCACCGCCGAGAGCGAGAGCACGTCGGTGCAGCCGGCGCGCTTCAGCGCATCGACATTGGCGCGGTAGTTCAGGCTGCTGGGCGGAATGCGGTGACCGCGACCGTGCCGGGGCAGGAACACGCAGCGCACCCCGTCGAGCCGGCCGAACAGCAGCTCGTCCGATGGCGTGCCCCATGGCGTGTCGATCCTCCGCCATTGCGGGTCCAGCAACCCTGCGATGTCATACAGCCCTGATCCGCCAATGATGCCGATAACCGGCTCGATCCCGCCCATGCCCCGCTCCATACGCCAGAGGCGGACCGCCGTCGCGGACCGCCCTCTCGTTCACGCCCGGTTGCGGCGCAGGCTTCGGGCTCGCGCATCGTTCAGTGCACGTCTGCCCAGACCTTGCGCTTCACGACGTAGGTGAGCCCGGTCATGAAGGCGAGGAACAGCACGATCTTCACACCGAGCCGCTTGCGTTGCTCCAGCTCCGGGTGAGACGTGTACGCGAGGAACGTGGTGACATCGCGCGCCATCTGATCGATCGTGGGCTTCGTGCCGTCGGCGTAGGTCACGACACCGTCCGACAGCGGCGGCGGCATGTGAATGGCGTGGCCCGGAAAGTACTCGTTGTAGTAAGCGCCATCCGGCACGGTGATGCCGGGCGGCGGGTCCTTGTACCCGGTCAGCAGGGCGCCGATGTAGTTCGGGCCACCCTCGCGCGCCTTTTCCAGGTCCGACTGATCGGGTGGCAAGGCCCCGTTGTTGGCTGCACGCGCCGCCTTGTCGTTGGGAAACGGCGAGCGGAAGGCGTCCGACGGCAGCGCGTTGCGGTCGACCGGGGCACCGCTGTCGTCAGTGCCACCCGGCACCTGCACGCTGGCGGCGACCGCACGGACCTGGGCGGCGTCGAGCCCGATGCCTTCGAGGTTGCGGTACGACATCAGCTTCATCGAATGGCAGTTCGAGCAGACTTCCTTGTAGACCTGGAAGCCGCGCTGCAGGGAAGCGCGGTCATAGGTTCCGAACGGTCCCTGGAAGGACCAATGCTGCGACGGCGGCGGTGTCACCTCCTGGGCGAGGACCGGTACGGCAGCGCCCAGCAACAGAGCGGCTCCGAGCCCGACGGCGCGCATCACGGCTGCCCCATCGGCTTGGCCGGCACGCCGCCGGGCAGCGGCCCGCCACCGCGTGGCCGCCGACCCGACAGCACCGGACGGCTGATGCTCTCGGGCAGCGGCAACGGCCGCTCCAGCTTTCCCAGCAGGGGAAGCAGAACCAGGAAGTGCAGGAAATAGTAGGTCGTAGCAACGCGCCCGATCACCACGTTCCAACCTTCCGGGCGATGCGCGCCGACATAGCCCAGCGCGAACATCGCAACCACCAGCAGGATCATCAGCAGCCGGTAGATCGGTCGGAACCGGGCACTGCGCACCGGCGAAGTGTCGAGCCAGGGCAGCACGAACAGCAGCGCGATCGAGCCGAACATGCAGGCGACGCCGCCAAGCTTGTTCGGTACCGACCGCAGGATCGCATAGAACGGCAGGAAGTACCACTCCGGCACGATCTCCGACGGCGTCTGCAGCGGGTTGGCCGGCACGTAGTTGTCGGGGTGGCCCAGGTAGTCAGGTGCGAAGAACACCAGGCAGGCGAACACCAGAAGATAGAGCGCCACGCCGACGCTGTCCTTCGCGGTATAGTACGGATGGAACGGCAGCGTGTCCTGCGGACCCTTCACGTCGATGCCCAGCGGGTTGTTCGAGCCGGTGATGTGCAGCGCTGCAACGTGCAGGAAGATCACGCCGGTAATTACGAACGGCAGCAGATAGTGCAGCGAGAAGAACCGGTTCAGCGTCGGGTTGTCGACCGAGAAGCCGCCCCAAAGCCAGGTCACGACTGAGTTTCCGACCACCGGGATTGCCGAGAACAGGTTGGTGATGACTGTCGCACCCCAATACGACATCTGCCCCCAGGGCAGCACATAGCCCATGAACGCGGTCGCCATCAGCAGCAGGAACAAGACAACGCCAGTCATCCACAGCAGCTCACGCGGCTTCTTATAAGACCCGTAGTACAGGCCGCGGAACATGTGAATATAAATCACAATAAAAAACATCGACGCACCGTTCATGTGAACGTAGCGGATCAACCAGCCGTAGTTGACGTCACGCATGATGCGCTCGACCGAGTCGAACGCCAGGTTGGTGTTGGCGGTGTAGTTCATCGCCAGGAACACGCCAGTGGCGATCATGATCAGCAGGTTGACCACCGCCAGTGCGCCGAAGTTCCAGAAATAGTTGAAGTTCTTCGGCGTTGGGAAGGTGCCGTATTCTTTCTGCAGCAGGGTGAATACGGGAAGCCTTGTATCAACCCAGTTGACTACCGGGTTCTTGAAATCGCTCTGATGCAGGCCGGCCATCGTCAGGTCCCTCAACCATGCCGCTGTGACCCCTCGCGCACAGCCCGAGGGCGATTGCGGGGCCGGAGCGCCCACACCTCGCGCCATGATAGGTGCCGCTCTGCGGACCTGCAACTCGCGACGCTGCCCGGCGGAAGCAGGCAGGCCGGGGTGCGGGGGTCCGGACGCGCAGCCTCTGGCGTTGCCTGCACAAGGCTGGTGCCGGCGCAGCGCCGCTCTAGG
>CAXSEF010000065.1:0-18656 GCA_964236535.1 uncultured Acetobacteraceae bacterium | reverse complement strand
AGCTGTGGGCACGCTCAAGGCTTACATCGGTTTTCCGTTCCGATGCTCCCTGGACTCCTCTTTGTAGACCGCCGCCTGCAGCGGAGTTACCATAGTTCAACCATTTGGCAGTTCGACATGGTAGAAAAAAAGACCCCGCCGGCTGAACCGCCGAAAAACGCAGCAACCAAACCGGACGACCCAGCCCAAAAGCCGAAACCTGCGCCTGCCAGGCCGCACATGGTCAATGACCATGACCTCGAAGCGGTAAAGAAGGGCAAGACCCGACTTGATGAAGGCTCAAAGAAATAGACTTCCTACGGCGACGACGGCTAGAGAAAGTAAAGGTGCCGCCACTAAAAGCATTATTGCGGCATTGAGAAACCAGCGCAGGCGGTTGCTTGCTGCCCTTCCTTTAGTCAGCGTGCCGGCATGCGATGCGATAACCCACAGCTGCATGTCTCGCACGCTTTGGCTCAAGACGTCCTGCCTATAACCTTCTCTTGGATTTATACCTGGCGCACCGAATTTCGCACCTGCCAAGCCCCCAACGGCAAGTGCGCCTGATCCTGTCCAGAACAACGTGGTGAACATAACGGCCCAGGTGACCCATGCAGGACGATCTGCAATGGGGTGAGTGATCAGCCAAAAGACCGCAGCGGCTGAGGCGCTCGCCAGTGCCGACGCTTGCGCCAGCACTGTTCCCAGCCGTGAGAACATCTGTCTGATGCCCTCGATTTGGGACTTGAGCGCGTCCTGCGCCAGATCCAGCAGCAGCTTAACGTTCTCCGGATGGACGTAATCAGCCTGGGTCTCATCATCTCCAAGCACGATTTCTGGCCAAGCCTCGTCGTCCGACATTCTCGCGCTCCGATAGAGGATGGTCGAAAGTTGAGTTGCACAGAAGCCATGGTGCTGAATCAGCCTCCTGACTGGCGACGACCGGAAGTGACAGGGTTACGGTCTAAAATGCGTGTCCATCTCGATTTTGACCGAGGGAATTTCACTGTCTGTTGGATGTTCGCTTTCACCCGTAAACTGGAACATTCCCGTAGGTCCCGCCACAAGTCTTCCATTAGCAAAGATACCGTCTCGATGACCGAAGCTAAGTGGTTCTTGCAGTTCTGGCATAGAAGCTTTTATTGCGTGCCACGCGATATTTCCGTCGAGGTTTACTAAATACTCAAGAGTCTGTCCGGTTTTTGCGATTGCCGCCGCCGCCGAAGTTCCTCCGTGCATCAAACGATTGCGAACGTTCGACAAATCTTGGTAAATCTTATCCGCACCAGGTCTCACAGTTATGCCTATTAAACTCCGAACTGCTTGCCCCGATAAGGGGCCACGCAGCGGGTTCTCCTGACAATGATTACACGTCAATGGCCCTCGGCACTTTGGGCATGAGATTGGTATCTTTGTCTTATCCTTACGACCTTCTGCAACGGTCTCAATGGCCAGCCAAAAGTCTTGAAACTGATCTTCCAATTGCCTTCCACGAACTCCGTTACGAAAGCAATGTAGGGCATGCTGAATATACCCGACAGGATTAGATTGAGATATGATTTCGGCAGTTTGTATACAGGCCGGAGGTAAGTCAGGACTAGGAGGGTATAGCGGATCAAATTCCTGCAAGAATTTGAATGCTCTAGTTTTCTGATATGGCTCCCATTCCATAATGCGGCGGCACTGTTCGATTTGGAATGTTAATTGAGTAACGAATGTTAGTATATCTAATTGCTTTGCCAGCAACTCTCGAAAGGCGCTGGAAACGTTATCAATGTTTTCTGCTTTTGCAATCACTTGCACATCAAGTCTAGGAACAAGACCCGATGTATCCGCGGCTGCATTGCAAATAATGATTTCAAAATCCGGGTCACTATTTCGTATGCTAAGTGGCGGACTATTAATTGGCAGAACAACTGTTCCGCTTACGTCGAAATCTGCGCGGTAGTTAGACATCATTGCCGGCTTAATATTGGATTTCTAACGGAGGGTTCAGGTCATGATGGCTTAAAGATGTAGCTCTACGGTCGTGATTCAATGCAAGCAATCGATCAAGCATCTCGGTGTCAGGCAGTCCGGCCGGCCAGCCGTAGGCAGCGACAACAGCTTCATCCAGTGTGCGGTGCAAGCCGTCCAGCCAAGCCCCGGCAGGGGTGCCGCGGGTGTTATACAGCACGGTGAGCGTCCGGGTGCGAAGCGTAGCGATAGCAGGGGCACCGCAAGGCAGCAGGCGGTCGGGGAAGCCCGGTACCACCTCCGGCGTGGGCGTAACCAGTTCCGGCGGATTTAGCCAGTGGTCCCGGGCTGCCACAAGTGCTTGCGCCGCTTGCGCGATGGCCTGTGCCCGCAAGTCGTCGGCATAGGATGCAGCGGGTTGGTCGGGGGTCAAGCCAGGCGGGAAAGGGAAGGTCTCAAAGGTCGTGGAAGGTGTATAGCGGGGATCGTTGCCAACGCCATGCCATGAACCCTTTGCCAGCGCCCAAATCTCATGCAATCGGCTCTGTAGAATGCCGAAAGTCACGTTGTCGTCTCGTGCAAACACCATCAGCTTGCAATCGGGAAGGACCGGACGCGGTGCCCATGCAAACACGCGATGCTTCGACACTTCGGGAGTGACGATGTATCGTTCCAAAGGCTTGATAGCAGCTCGCAAGTCGCTACCTGACCGTCCAAACAGCCACCAACGTTCGCGACGCTGACGGTCGTTGTTATGATCCCGCAAGGGCTTCACATGCTCGACCACATGGGCGTATGGCGCTGCATAAAACGCTGCTTGCTCCTGGGTCAGGCCAGTGAAGTCCACAATCCAAATGTCACGTCGTTGCCGGGCAACGTCTATGCCGATCCAGCTTGGCCGCAGAACGTCTGAGTTTGGCCGCCCATTGGGGTTGCTGGGCAGCAGCAACCATCGGCGGGCAAGTTCACCCGGCACCTCGAACGGTCCAACCTTCTTTGATCCTTGGAACACTACCCCCACATTCTCCAGCAGCTTGCGCGCCGTTGTCAGGTCAGAGGCGCCGGCCGTCAGGTCCGCGTGGATCGCCGGCACTGTAACACCATTCAGCATCGGCGCTTGCACTTGGTCATGTCCCCAGCACACCAGCGACACCCGCACGGCCGCCCCGTCCAGGGTCCAAGGCTCGTCAGCCCAAGCGGTCGAGATCGCGCCCGCCTGCGCGATCGGCTCCAGCACCCGCCTGTTAGCACCGCCCCGGATGCTGTTCGTCATCACCAAACCCGCACGCGCCAGCCGACCGGCTGCAACTTCCTCCTGTGCTCGCGATACCCAATAGCAAACCAGGTCCGCCTCGGCCGGAACCTGGCCGGCGTAGGCGGCGAACAGCCGGGCGCAATAGGCGTCCCCCAACACGGTGCGTATCCGCTTGCCACCAAGGAACGGCGGGTTGCCCACGATCACGTCCGTGGTCGGCCATGCCGCCTGGCTACCGTCGTCGGCCAACACGGCATCCCGGCACGCGATGGTGTCCAGGGTCCGCAGCACGGGGTCGGACGGCGCCGGGAAGCCATGGCGTCGCGCCCATTGGATGTGGCCAATCCAGACCGACACCCGCGCCAGCTCGGCCGCATACGGGTTCACCTCTAAGCCTAGTACGGCCTCCGGTCCCACCTGGGGAAACTCGCGCTGCAAGCCGATCGCCTCGGCCTCCACCATGGCTTGGTGCTCCAGGTCCTTCAGCGCGAGCAGGGCGAGGTACAGGAAATTACCAGAACCGCAGGCTGGGTCCAGGACCCGGAAGGCGCGTAGCCTGTCCAGGAAGCCCCGGAACAGCGTCTCGGCCCGGCGCGGTGCATCCCGCTTGGCCTTGCTGCCCGCCTTGGCGGCGGCGCCGGCCGCCAGCGCCGCCGCGATCCGCCCATGCACTTCGCCCCACTCGGCCAGCAACGGACGGCGCACCACCGGCTCGATCAGCCGCTCGATCATCTCGCGGGACGTGTAGTGCGCGCCGAGCTGGCTGCGCTTGTCCGGGTCCAGCCCCCGCTCGAACAGGGTGCCGAGGATGGAGGGGTCAACCTCCGCCCAATCCAGCGCCGCCGCCCGCTGCAACAGCGCGATGTCGTCCGCTTCCAGCGGCAGGGCGGCACCGTCATCGAACAAGCCGCCGTTGAACCAGGCAACAGGCGTGAAATCCACCTCGCCGCCGCGCTCGGCCATCGCGGCGAATAGGCGACTGGCATAGCCCTGGAACTGCGCCGGCCGTTTGCGCGCCGCATCCAGCATCCGCTCGAACAGCCCGGCTGGCAGCAGACCCACGTCGTCGGCAAACAGGCAGAACACCAGCCGGTTGACGAAGTGGGCCACCCCCTGCGGATCATTGCCACGGCTCCGCAGCCGGCCCGCCAGCTCGGCGAAGTCCGCCGCGGCCTTGGCCGTCAGCGCCGCCCGTGTCGTGCCGGGCCGCAGCCGCTCCGGGTCGGCAAACACGGACTTGAGCACGCCAAGTCGGACGGGATCAGCCATCTCCTCCAGCCGGACCTCGTGCCGCTCGGATACGGCGTTGGTCCAGTTGGTCCGGATGGTGATGCGCTCGATGTCGGACGTGACCAGCAGCGGCGGGTTCTCCAGCGCGCCTGCATACTGGAGGAGCTGCCGGTGCGCGGCGTCCAAATCCTTGTGCTTGCCCTTGTATTCCCACGCGAACCGCCCGCGCCGCCACACGTCGGCCCATCCCTCGCCGCCACTGGCCTTGGTGGCGCCCTTTTCGAAGGCGTAGGCGGCCCCGGTCGGGTCCGAGTTGGGGGTCGGCTCGTCCAGCAGCGCGCACAGGTCCAGAAAATGCTCTTGGGCCGCGGCTCGCTCGTTGCGGGAGTTGATACGCCATTTGGCGATGAAGGCAGTCGGGGTCACGCAGAAGGCTTATCGGGCAGCTTGAAGTTCGCGAAGCGGCGCAATCCTAGTATCCCTGGATGACGCGGTAGTCCGACCGTTCTCCGAACGGTCCTGCACCCTCGTCCACCCGGATACACAGCCGCGCTTTCGGCCCGCACCGTTCTAGCTTGCCCAGCATCCCCGCCTTGACCCAGCCATCATGGTTAGCCTGCATCTCCGCCACCTCAGCCTGCAATTGCGCTTTCTGCATCCGTGCCTCGGTGATCGCCCCGTTGTCCCACCACAGCACCAGGGTGCTCGCTAGCCAGCCCAGCAGCAGCAGGCCGGCAACCCCGGCCATCACCCATCCCAGCAGCCGCCAGCTCGCCCATAGCACCACCCGCCGCAGCGCCGACTCCGCCTGCCCGGCCCGCTCCGTCATATCAGCCAGTCGGCCCAGCAAGGGCCGCGTCGCTGCCTGCACAGCCGCCACGCCCTCCGTGGCTGCCCCGGCCAGGCTCGCCTGCACTCCCGCTTCTGCTGCCACTCGCGTGCCTAACGCCAAGTCCCTCGCCGTCTTGGCCAGCGCCTCGCGTTCCCGCCCCATCGCCGTGCGCTCCACCGCCAAGCCGTCTAGCGTGGCTTGCACCGCCGCCTGCTGCCGCTCGGCAATCTCCATCAGCCCATACAGCCGGTCCTCGGTCTCGCTCATCCCCTCCGCCTTTACATGCCCATCGACGGGCCGCGGCTCAGCCGCGGCGCCTGCCGAGCGCGCTCTTCCTGCCGCCGCACCGCTTCCAGCTCTGCGGCTGCCTTGATCTGCATCCGCATCCCGTCTTCGGCCTTCGCCATGATCCCGGCCACCACCCGCTCCGGCTCCCGGTCGGCCACGATCCGCGCCAGGTTGGGCCGCTCCGCCATTCCGAACGCCTTCCCCTGCTCGCGCAGCACCCGCGCCGCCCCGGGCTGCTCGCGCACCCCGCGGCCGAACTGCGCCAACTGCTCGCGCGTGCCGCCCAGCGCCGGGTCAGCCCCCAGCTTTGGCAGTGCCGCGTTGTAGGCGGTCAGCACCCGGTCCCACTGCCCCACCAGCTCGCGCGCTGCTGCCTCGTCCCGTGCCTGGGCCTGCTGCCGCCGGTGCGCCTCGAACCGCTCCCGGAACCCGGCCCGCCCCGTCGCCACCGTCTCCGCCAGCCCGGGGGCTGGCGCCAGCACGGTCTTCGCCGGCTCGGCCGCAGGTGCTGGGCACTCGGCTAGGCCAGCATCCGGCGTGAACCCATCGAACCGGCTCCGCCACGGCGGAGCCGCCTTCTTCGGTTCCGGCGCCAGCGGCGGCCGGACCACGATCTGGCTGTCCGGCGCCAGCCCGCGCCGCTCGGCGTAGCGCCGCACCAGGTCGTCACCGTCCCGGTCGTAATCGAGCGTGGTGTCCTTCGCCCGCTCCCGGCCCAGCACCCGCGCCAGCGCCGCCGGGCTGGCAAAGTCCTCGCGGGCGTAGTGCAGCGCCACCCCGTCCCGATGCCGCGTCAGCCCGACATAGGCCGCGTGCCGGTCCATGTGCGGCGTGGCGAGCACATGCGCCCGATCAACCGTGACGCCCTGCGCCTTGTGAACCGTCGCCGCATAGCCGTGATCCAGGTGCGCGTAATCGCGCGTGGTGAACGTCACCGCCTGGCCAGCCTTCCCTTTCTCCTGCCCATCCAGCCGCACCGTCAGCCGCTCGCCGCCGCTCGCCACCTCCAGCACCGTGCCCAAGGTGCCGTTCTTCACCGCCACACCGCCGCGGCCGCGGCCATCGCCGCCAAGCCCGCGCTCGTTCTTCTGGAACATGATCCGGTCGCCCGCAGCAAAGGCGCGCGCGCCCCGCTCGGTCTGCACTACCTGGTCGGCGCTCCGCAGCTCGCCCGCCGCTCGCAGCTCCGCCCGCGCCTTCTCGTTCAGATCCCGCACGTCGGCGCGCGTGTAGGCCAGGATCACCTGGCTGACGTGTGGACTCTGCCGCCGCGCCGCGTCCCAGATCGCCACCAGCCCCGCACGCGCCGCCTCGCGCGTGTCGGCCGCCTGCACCATGCCGGCCGCTGCATACCGCTCCAGCGCCGCCTCTGTGCGCCCCGTGGCCAGCTCGCGCGTGGCGTCCCGCTGCCACGCCTCGTGCTGCCGGCGTATGGTGGTGATCTCCGCCGCGCCATGCCGCTCTGTCAAGGCTCGGAATGCCGCCCCGGCCTCGATCGCCTGCAACTGCTCCGGGTCGCCGATCAACACCACCTTGGCCCCGGCCGCGTGCGCTGCGGACAGCACCCGCTCCATCTGCCGTGAGCCGATCATCCCAGCCTCGTCCACCACAAGCACGTCCTGGCTGGTGAGCTGGTCGCGCCCTTCCTTCCAAGCGTACTCGAGGCTGGCAATGGTGCGCGACGCGATCTCCGCGCCCTTCTCCAAGCCTTCAGCCGCGATGCCGGACAGCGCCAGCCCCCGGACGGTATAGCCCTCCGCCTCCCACGCGGCCCGCGCTACCCCAAGCATCGTGCTCTTGCCGCTACCCGCGTAGCCCACAACGAGCGACAGGTCCGGCCCCGACGTGACGTTCCGGAACGCCGCACGCTGCTCCTCCTCCAGCACCAGCCCGCCCCGCTCGGTGGCCTTCACCGCGCGCCATCCAGCCGCCTGCAACATGCGGTGCCCGTCATGCCCAGCCAGCTCACTAGACGCAGCCTCCATGCGCCGTTCCGTCTCCAGCATTGCCCGCGTGGTGAACCGCTCGCGTCCCCGCTCGTCCTCCCCCAGCCGCACCAGCTCCGGCGCCGCCTCCACCTTCGCCAGCACGGACGCGAACTGCTCCGCCCCGTCCGTGTGCCGATCCACGAATCGCGCCATGTCGCGCCGGGTGAACGTCGAGTGCTGCTGCGTCAGCGCGTCTAGCGCGATCGAGGGATCAGCAGACAGCGCTTCCCCGTTCCGCCGCGCAATGGCCCGGTGCTCCGCCGCTCGCTCCGCATCCTCGCCGCGGTCCTCGCGCCGCGCCCCCGCCGGACCAATCTTGTGCTGCGGCTCCAGCTCGATGCCCTGGTCACGCAAGCTGCGATGATCAATGCGGATGTCATGTCCCAGCTCCGCCAGCCGCGCGTTCGCCAGCTCGGCCCAACCCTCGCGCCACTCCCGCAGTAAGCCCACGTCGTTCCAAGCGCGCTGCTTCTTGCCGAACCCGTCGCCGTCGATCTCCCGCATCGACAGCATGACGTGTGCGTGCGGCTTCACCTCGCCATCCGGCTCCTTGGACCAATGCACGTTCAAGTCAGCCACCATCCCGCGCGAGATGAACTGCCGGCGCACGAACTCCTGCGCCAATGCAATACCCTCGACCTGGGACAGCTCGCGCGGCAAGGCAAACTCCACCTCGCGCGCCAGCACGGCATCCTTGCGGCGCTCGATCGCTTCAACCTCGTTCCACAAGCGCTCACGCGCCGAACGCCCCGCCTCTGGCGGGTTATCCACCGCCTGCCACCGTTCCGGCGCACCCGCGGGCAGCATGATCTCCGAATGCACCACGCCTTCCTTGGCGGTGTAGTCGTGTGACCGGCCAACGCGCTCGTCTGCAAGCTCAGACGCCGAACGGTAGGCAGCAGCGGCAACGGCGCTGCGCCCGGCGGAGCGTTGGATGACTTTGGCCGAAAAGTGGTAGATGGCCATACGGGTAGTAACTCGTGCTATCTCCTACAAGCCTGCCGCAGGCCAGCGCACATTGCAACGCAATGTTTAAGCGCGCATTTAGCTGCTGACCTTCGCTGCGCTTCGGTCCACAAATGATGCGGTTAACCTGTGGAACGCCAGTTGAACCCAAGCGATCGGCGCTGTTAGGCTGCCTCGTTAATTGGGAAGTATGCCATGGCCCGCAAGCCGCGTGACTACGATGCCGAACTCCAAGCCCTCATGGAGCGTGCCAAAAAGGTCAAGACACAGAAGACCGTCCAGCTCGGTGAGCTGGTCCAGGTCACCGGTGCCGATGCCCTGCCCTTTGAGGCGCTCGCCGGCGCCCTGCTTGCCGCGTTGGAGCAATCCAAGAAGACACCCGAAGCCGTCGCGAGGTGGACCGAACGCGGGCAGGCGTTCTTTCAGGCAAGCGGCAAGCGCGGGACCAAAGCAAACGCCGGCAACCCTGCTGATGGAGTTGCAGACAACAATAACGCAGCTCCAGCGGCTGACCGTGCTGCGCAATAGACTCGACCTCGACCGCGCCCGGGACGACAAGCGCCAGTGGGTGCAGGACCGGCGCGCACGCACCAGACACCTGATTGAACTCGGCGGCCTCGTGCAGAAAGCCGGGCTGGTCGAACTGGTGGACGATGACCGCGCTACCCTGCTCGGCGCACTCCTCGAAGTTGCGGGACGGTTACAGGACGGCGGGCAGGAGGAACAGGATGAACGCAAAGGAGAGAACGCCTGCGATCTGCTGACACGCTGGCGACGGCGGGGACTGCGGGCCTTTGATGTCGATAAGGATGCCGCGGCCGCAGTGATGGGTACAAAGGAAGACGGCAACCGGGAATGGAGGCTGGCCGGTGATGAAGGATGACGCGGAACTCTCCGCGGTCGGTCAACCAGGTCGCGGATGCTTACGAAGCTGATCAAGACCGGCTCTGGGCGCGCGTGCGTCAGCGCCAAGACGAACTACAACAAGCAGACTACCGCACCACTCGAACACGATGCTGCCAATTGGCTGCTGGTCTTCGACGTGACCGATGACGTGGATGGCAAGCGATCGAGCAAGCCAACCTGGAGACCACGCGCATCTTGTGGCGCCTACCAAGCCACTCGGGAGGAGGTCAGCCGCTTCACAAGTGGGCGTCCCGCGTGAGGCTGCCAGCAATCTGGACGCACGTTCAGGCCCGCGCGCGTGGCAGACTGGATTACGTCATCACACTCGAACTTGGCGATCTTTTCGCGTAGCAGATCGGTCAGCCGTTACGGGAAGAGTAGCCAATGACCGCAATGTTCGGAGCGGCGACGACGGCCGACGACGTTCTCGACGAAATCGATCTACGCGGCCGGCGTGTGCTGGTGACCGGCGTGTCGGCCGGAGTCGGACTGGAGACCGCCCGCGTTCTGGCTGCTCACAGCGCGATAGTGGTAGGAACCGCGCGCGACCTTGCGAAAGGAAAAGCGGCCATCGAGCAGATCCGCGTGGATGCGGCCCGCGGAAGCGAGATCGAGTTGATTGCGCTCGACCTGGCGTCCCTGGCAAGCGTTCGCGCCTGTGCCGACGCCCTGCTCAGCGCCGGCGAGCGCTTCGACGCCATTATCGCCAACGCGGGCGTAATGGCGGTGCCGCAAGGCATGACCGTGGACAGTTTCGAAACGCATTTCGGCACCAATCATCTTGGGCATTTCGTGCTGGTCAATCGGATCGCGGATTTGCTCAAGCCGGGTGGATGCTTGATAATGGTGTCCTCGGCCGGTCACCGCGGGGCCGACGTGAACTTGGACGATCCCAATTTCGCCCGCACGGCCTATGACCCGCTCATTGCTTATCGCCGGTCTAAAACCGCCACGATCCTGTTTGCCGTCGAGTTCGACCGTAGGCACACGTCCAAAAGCGTGCGGGCAACGGCCGTTCATCCTGGCGCCGTGCTGACCGATACCACCCGCAAGATGATCGAGGCGCAACCGGCTGCCGCTTCGGCATTTCGCTGGAAAACAGTCGCGCAAGGCGCAGCGACGTCTGTATGGGCCGGGTTCGTGGCATCCGCCGATGAGGTCGGTGGTCAATATTGCGAGGATTGTCACGTCGCCGACGTGAACGATGACCCGACTAGCGGCACTGGGGTGCGCAGCTACGCGCTGGACTCCGAGCGCGCTAAGGCCTTGTGGCGAAAGAGCGAGACGATGACGGATGAGCATTTCTGAATGCCAAAGGCAACGGGGTGTCTTCGCTGACTAGGCTTGAGGGGGACCTAAACGACCAAACTTAGGTGCCCCCAGCATCGTCGGCGGCGGCACTGAACCGTTGGTGCGCGTCAGGCTTGGCCGCTGCTGCCAGCAATGCCAGCCAGTCGTCGGGCGGGTTGCCGTTGGCCAGCATACGCCCGAACACGGCATATGGATCGCTGCCTGCTCCGGCCTTGCGTAGCGTGTCGCGGTCGTTGACCCAGGCATACACGATCACTTTGGCCTGCGAGTCGGCGCGGAAGAACAGGCGGAAGCGGTTGCCGGCGAACTTGGCCCGGAACCAATGCCGGTGCTCCCGGCCCAGCGTGTTACCTTGCCGGAACTCCGGCGCCAGTGGATCGCGTGGGATGCGGTCCAGGACCAGCGCTTGCAAGGCGGCCAGCAGCTTCGTGTTGGCCTTGCCCTGCCATTTTTCCGGGTCCGATCGCTTGGCCCGCTCCACAGCCGCCAGCAAGCGCTCTACCTGGTCCAGAAAAAGTGGATGGGCATGGAGCGCCCAGCCGTGGCGTTCCAACACCGGCTACAGCGCCACTTCGCCCTCGATTGGCGCGTCAGGGTCCACCTCCCCTAGTCCGCCTGTCAGCACCTCCATACGGGCCGCTAAGGCGGGCGTGAGCGGCAGCACGGCCTTTGCTGGCCGGTTGGCCATGTCGGCTTCCAGCAAGGCCAGGAAGGGCGCTAGAGCTGGGTCAGAGGCCTCGTTTTCCAGCAAGGCATGAACGGTCACGCTATGCCCCTCCACGCGGAAGGCGATGCGACCGCCATACCCCACCCCAAGCGCCTGTCGGACAGCCTTGGGCACTGTTGTCTGCCCCTTGGCCGTGATAGTGCAGACCTCCTCGACAATCGGCATGACTTACTCCTGAACAGCGCCAACAATGCCAGCAAGGTAATGCATTTTCCTTACCTTGTCAGCCGCTTCCTGTTCGACCTGCCGGAGGCCGATCGATGGCTCGGGACGCTTCCCGTCCCGACGCCCTTCGGGGGCAACGGCGCCCAGGGGCGGTCAAGAATGCCGTAGGCACCCTGAAGCGGCGGGAGCCGTGGCGACCGTCCTTGACGGCTCCGAGCACCGTGACAGTTATCCACAGACCGAGGTTATCCACCGCCTACAGTTTAAGTTCTCTTAGATTCTAACTTCAGGACGTGAATCCTCGTTCACAAACAAAGGGTTACGACCTCGAATGTGACTAAACGGGGGCTTTGACGTGACTCAACGGGGGTTGTCGGTTCGCCTTTGAACCTGACTGAATCGGGGTTCCGGTAGCAGCGGAGCCGAAACTGCATTTCAGAACGATCGTGCTCCAAGAGGGTCTAGACCTTGGAACTGATACCGTTCCAGAAAGCCAGAATAACCCTAGTGGCGCGCATAATGTGTTCCACGCTGACGTGTCGCTGTGGTCTACCCAATGGAGCTATAAGCTCGTGGGGTGTGATGAGCGGAGCTAGTTCAACACGTTGGGAAAAAAGTGGATTATCAATCCGAGCGTTGAATACACGATGAATAATGCAAAAAGCATCATCATCCATGCAGTGAGTGCAGTCTCAAACCATGAACCCGTCCCGAAAGCCGATTTTCCCCACTGAGGCACTCTAGTGGCGGCAAACAACGATATACTTAATAATCCAACGATAACAATCAGTGCAATATCAAAGCTAGCGCTGTTAGAATGACGAAAGACAGTCCGATAAGCGATAGCGAGAAAAACTAATGCGGCTAACACTGCGGCACTTTTATTTTTACTAAGTAAACGTTCCACACGCTCAACCGTGATGTCTACATAATTATGGTTCTTAAGAATTTGTTTGAAAACTTCAATAAAAAATATCCAAGCCAGAGCCGTTGGTAGAATGTAGAATATGTTCGTCGCTAAATATTGCTCGATCGACTTCCCAAGATCCAACTTCGTCACTCCTGCTTATACCGGCAGGATACCTCTCGCTTCAGAGTCTGCAATAAGGCGGAAGTGGCGCTACGGTCGCCTGCCGGCTGGAATGCATTTTCGGTTCCGCTGCTACCGGACCCCCGACCCCGACTCCCCCGACGTGGTCAGCCGCGCCGCCGGCCTCGCTGACATGCTGATCGCTGTTGAGGGTAAGGAAGCAGACTCCCACTGGACCGACACAGCTCGCGAGCTGCTGCGCGGCCTGCTGATCTACGTTGCCGGTTTGCCCGTCGAGCGGCGTACCATGGCCGAGCTGCGCCGCATCGTCACCGCTCCGGCCGACGACCTGGCGGCCACCTTCACCGCCATGCAGGCCGATCCTGAGGCTGGCCAGCGTATCCCTGCTCGCGCCGCGGCAGGGCACCTCAACCGACCGGAGCGCGAGCGGGGCTCGGTGCTGTCTACCGTGGTGCGCCATACCGCTTGGCTGGACGATCCCCGGCTCTGCGCCGTCCTGGCCCGCTCGGACTTCTCCCTAGCCGATCTCAAGCGCCGCCCGATGACGGTCTACCTCGCCGTTCCGCCAGACCGGCTGCGCGCTTGCCTGGGCTTCGTACGCGGGTTCGTCGGCCTGGCCCTGGACGGGGTCACAGCGGCTCCTGGGAAGCCTGTACAGCGAGTGGCGTTCTTCCTCGATGAGTTCGGCCAGCTCGGGCACATGGACCGCCTGGCGGACAGTGTGACCCTCCTGCGGGGCTATGGCGTCCAGCTCTGGCTGTTCGTCCAGGATCTCTCCCAGCTCAAGGCGGTCTATCCCCGCTGGCAGAGCTTCCTGGCCAACACCTCCCAGCAGTTCTTCGGCACTGCGGACTTCGACACCGCCCGGTATCTCTCCGACGCTCTCGGCCAAGAGACCATCCGCTACGTCACGCAAACCGCCTCCACGTCGAGCAGCGGTATCTTCAAGCCGAACACCACCTCCAGCGGCACCGGGGAGCACCTGCACGGCCGCTTCCTTCTCACCCCCGATGAGGTCATGCGCCTCGGTCCCACCCGACCCATCGTGCTCGTCTCCGGTGAGCCGCCTTACCTGCTGAATCGCATCAGCTATCTCACCGATCCTGCTTATGCCGGTCGCTTCGATGCCAACCCTATGCACCCGCCCCACGCTGCCGAGTGAGGCACAAGGATGCAGGCCGCACCCTCGTGTCAGCCTCTTCCTGCCTGCCTTGTTTGATGATTGCCACCGATCAGGAGGCTTCTTCGTCCTGATCAGGTTCTCGGTGTGGCTGCCGGGCGGATATGTTCCATAGGCGCTTCACGTGTTATCCACAGAAACGCCGAGGGTGTGAATCTGTTCTCTTAAGTTCTCTAATTAATTTCTTTAAGTTCAGGGGCAAAATTCATTATTAAAATCAATATCTTACGGCGCTTATTATAAGGAATTGGGGGGGCTATCGTAAGAAATTGGGGGGAGTGATCGTAACCCATTGGGGGGATTATCGTAAGGAATTGGGGGGCCACCTGATTCACTTATCCACAACAAGTGCGCTTGGGTACGCCTATTATAAGAAATTGGGGGGCCAAGCCCGTAGTGTAAGAAGTCGGTTGCACGAGCTTACGTTAGCTCTTACGAAGGAAGGATGGGCAAGACAGTTGCACAGCGCCACAACCTTGATGGCATCGTCAAAGCAGGCGAGATGATAGAGGTGCGCCAGTCATCGGCGCTTACCCTTCATGATCGACGTGTCCTCAATCTTCTCATCCGCCATGCGGGCGAACATATTGCCGCCAACGTCGAGCACGTCATGCCAATGCGGCACCTTCGCAGCCCTACACATCGAGGGGGCGAACGTGTGCGCGACAGCATCGAGCGGCTAATGACGACGCTGGTGCTGGTGCCGACCCGCGACAGTAAAGGAAGCAAAGCCACTCGCCGGACAGCTCTCTTGTCAGATACCACGACGACTGACGATGAAGATCATCCTCAAGGCGAATTGCGCTATTCTTTCTCGCCTACCATGCGCGACATCCTACAGCAATCACAGTATTGGGGAAGAATAAAACCGCACGTTATGTTTGCTTTCTCTACTAAGTACGCTTTGGCTTTGTATGAGGCGCTCTGTTTACGGCGCAATCTTACCCGAACTGAGGAAATGTTATCGGTAGAGGAATTCAGGGAAGTTCTAAGTGTGCCTTCTGATAAATTAAAAGGTTTTGCACAATTTAAACAAACTGCACTTACTCCAGCCGTGGAGGAAATCAATGCTTTGTCTGATTTCGATTTGTTAGTCGAGCCGGTTCGCCAGGGCGGACAGCAGCGCGGCACATTGACCGGCTTCCGACTGCGTTGGGAACTGAAAGACCCGGATCAGTGGGATAAGGTGCAGGCCGAGTTGGGACGCTCTAAGGTCGGGCGTCGGGCGCGCATCCGAGGAACGGCGGAAAGCCTCATCCCTACCCTTCTTAACGGCTAATACTTTGAAAATATTGTAGTTACGTCACCCTATCCCTTATTTTCCCGACGATAGAGCGCCCACGCCTCCTCGATGACCACGCCTTGCTGGACACCCCGACGGCGAGCTTCCTCACCGATCTCTTCGGCAACATGTGGCATTACCTTGGCATGTACCTGGCCGGTGCGTGGGCTTGGCTTGCGGCCTCGTTTGCCAGTTGGCTCGCGAGTGACGAAGCCATGCTCCGCGCCCACCTGGTCAACCTTTTCAATAGCGGCGCGTGTGCTGTCCTTCGTGCGACTACGTAGAGCGCCGATGTCGATGGCGAAGGCAGAGGGTTCATCCTGGCTCATGACGCTTTCTCAGTCAGACGTTTAAAAACAGCCCGGCCGAAGGCGGCGGCGTTCTCGACGGCCGGTTCCATGCGCCCTTGCGCCGGGATGGTGCGGAGGTCACCGCCAAACTCGAATAAGGCCGAGAAGGCGGCCCGTTCCATCAAAGCGGGCCGCACGATATCGACGCCTTGCGCTGCTAGTGATTTCTCAATGGCACGGTGCTGCTTTGACTCGATACTCCGCGTCATCGTGAAAACGATGGCATGGCGGATCGGCCGCTTAAGCGCCTCCTCCTCCTCTGCGATAAGGCCAAGTGTACGGATGCCGATGGTGGCGTCCAACGTCGTGGCCCGCATGGGAGTGAGCACGAGGTCTGCGTGACTGATGGCGCGTGACACTAGGCGGGAGGCCACCCCTTCGAGATCGACGATGACGACGCTGCTGTCTGCATCGTGCTTGTTGATGGCTTTAATGATGTCGGACTCGCCGATGTCGGACAGGACAGTAATGCCGGGAGGCAGGGTGCCGCGCTCCGCCCACAGGGTTAGAGATCGGTTGGGGTCACAGTCGAGCATTGTTACGTATGCGCCTGCATGCGCCAGCTCGGTGCCGAGGATGACAGAGGTGGTGGATTTTCCCGATCCACCTTTAGGGGAAGCGACAACAACAACAGGCATCTGAGCCTCTAATCTGGTAATTTATATAACCGGATATTCCTTTATATCCGGTTATCGTGTCAAGCTTGATGCAAAATTCTCCATGGAACGTATTATTATCCGGTAACTTAAATTACCTGGTAAGGCAATCTGAGCCTAGAAGACGACATGCCCGAGAAGGCCCCTACGATCGTCAACATGCACATGACGTCGGAGATCGCGGCCGACGTGCCCCCGATCTGCGCGACGTCGGCGGCAATGGCTTGGCGCTGCGCCTCAAGGCCGAGCCCGGATCGGTCCTGACTGTCGGTGCTGACACGAAGGTAGGCGACGAACTACCCTGGCTTAGGCCCGGTCGTGGGGGCGTCTTTGCAAACGAGTTGTCGGAGCGGCTACTCGTCCCACGGGTTGACGATCGGCAGGCCTACGCCCTCGAAGTCGGCCACGTTGCGAGTGACAATGCTCGCCCCCTGCGCGCGCGCAATTGCGGCCAGCATGAGATCGATGGTCCCGCTCGGACGCCCAACCTTCCGGCGCGCTGCAAACACCTCGGCGTAGGCCGAAGCGGCCTTGGTGTCGAAAGGCAGGATGCGACCGTCGAAGTCGTCAGCGAACATGGCGCGCGCGGCCTCTTCCAGATCGGAGCGGCGACGCCCGTTCGGCATGATGGCAAGGCCGGAGAGGATTTCTGCCTGGCATACGGCGGCGGTGAACAGCTCATCGGATGGCTGGCGGAGAATCCACTCCGCAATTTTGCGCTCCGGTTCAGGACGCATGATCTCGGAGAGCATGTTGGTATCAAGCATCAGCATCAGTCGAACCGGGGCGGCTCGCGGACCAGCTCGCGCGGCGGTAGTTCGAGATCGACCCCGCCCAACGATGCAAAACGGGCGCGGACCCGGTCATACAGGTGGCGCGTAGGAGTAGCCTCCTGCGGCGTCAACGCGGTTTGCAGGATAACGCGCGCTTCAGCTTCCATCGACTGACCATGCTGGGCGGCACGGACGCGCAGCCGCTCCTTGAGGGCTGGGTCGAGGTTGCGAATGGTGATGGAGGCTGGGGCAGGATGTCTGCTGGCGTGCATACACTTTTGTAATCAATGATTGCAATGATGTCAAAACGCAGCGTGTCATCGTGCCAAACGGGGTATTATAATCTGAAACGTCTGTTTCGGATTGCGACAGCTTGCTACTATTCTGCGCCGAATAAACAAGCGGGGTGGCAGCAGCGGCTGAAGGATCACCCACTCGGTATCGGTCCAGGTCACTGGAAAAGCGAAGCACGGCGGGGCTATTCTGCGCACGGCTGGTGGCGACTCACATCGGTGCTGGTCCAACTCGGTCTCGACAACCCGTTGGAGTTACACCTTACCACAGCTAGCCAGCTCCATTGCGATGGCGTTCAGAGACAGCGTCTTAGGATTTACAACTTAGTTTGCAGGAGATTGTGTTTGTCACGCCGCCCAAATTTTGACTTTTTTAAAATGGGTTTTCCGAAAGGAAGTGAAGTAAGATTTTTAGATCGTCCCGAGGAAAAAATATATGTTGAGTCGGAAAACACAGTTATCTGGAACGACAATACCTTTCAAGTAAACACATTACGTACAAAAATGGGGCTTCCTACTCCGTATCTTCACAACGTAATTGTTAATGGTAAAAGCCTTCTTGAAGCTTACGAGAGCACATACCCAAAACAATAGCGGTATTAAGCAACATATGTTTTCACAAGACCGTATCTATTTCATATTACTTTTGGCTTTTGGTACGGTCCATCACCCGCTGCACCTGTGTCGCCGACCAGTGTGCCTTGCCGGCCGGCGTAAGCACTCCGCGTGCCTGCAGCCCGGCGGCGATGGTGCGTAGGCTGCCGGCACCCTCGTCCTGCACCTGGCGCAAAATGGTGAGCACGTCGATCGTTCGCTCCGCCACTTGGCGGCTGCGGGCTGCTCGAGCCACCGCCGCCATGGCCGGCGTCCCTGGTACCAAGTAGGGGTTGCCCAGCTTCACCCCGCGCGCCTTGGCCACGGCCAGGGCGGCACGGGTGCGCTGGCTGATCAGCCCGGCCTCTAACTCGGCCACGGCCGCCATCTGCGTGACCAGAAACTTGCCCACCGGCCCTGCCGGCACCGTGGGCAGGTCGCAAAATACCACGCCGGCTTCCCCGCTGCCCTCGACCACCCAGAGCAGGAAGCGCGCGTTGCGGGCGAGACGGTCGAGCTTGGCGATCAGCAGCACGGCGCGCCGGGTGCGGCAGGCGGCCAGAGCGGCGGCGAGCTGCGGGCGATCAGCGCGCTTGCCGCTTTCCACCTCCTGGAACTCTGCCACCAGGCCAGAACTGACGAACTGGCCTTCTGGTACGCATAAGCGAACAAAGCTGGAACACGGCCACATCAAAGCTCAAGCGGGCTGGGCATTTCAGCTATTCCTGGACAGGTTCGGTGCTATATTGGAATGACGGCAAACAGGTGTTTTCCGCGAACCTCAGCGGAGCCGTCGCAAACAGGCATTTTGGAGCCTGAAATCTGCACGACAAACCGTGTCGGAATGGGTCACTGTGCGAGAACTCCTTCCATG
>CAXSEF010000064.1:0-19081 GCA_964236535.1 uncultured Acetobacteraceae bacterium | reverse complement strand
TGCAAACCGTCCTGGAACTATAGAGCTTCTGAGCTGTGTCATCAGCTTTCCTAGGAACCGTGTTCTGCGCACCACTTGGTAGAAGCCGGCCGCTCCGATGCGTCAAGAAGCGGCCCGCTTACGTTCGTTCTAGGCTATGTCGTCTCGCCATACATCAGCGCCGACCTCCTCGTCACTGCCCGCACGCAGCACGGCATCGATCTGGTCGGCCCCGGGCGGCGCAACCTGAGTTGGCAAAGCTGCAGCGGGGGCAACGCGTTCACCTTGGCGGACTTCACACTGGACTGGGACCGCAAGATCGCTCGCTGTCCCGAGGGCAAGGAAAGTGCCGGTTGGACAAGCGGCGCCAAGCACCGGGAACCGGGCAGCGTCATCCACGTGCGGTTCCATCCCGTCGACTGCCGGGCCTGTCCCTCGCGCGCCCGCCGCACCCGGTCGCGCTCGAATTACCAGGGCCGGGTCCTGGCGGTGATGCCACGACCCGAGCACGAGGCTCTTGCCGCCGCCAGGGCGCGCGAGGGCACGGCGGAGGGCAAGCGTCTGTATGCGCAACGCAACGGTATCGAGGGCACCCTCTCGCAAGCCGTGCGCGCCTTTGGTTTACGCCGGGCGCGCTACTGCGGCCTGCCCAAGGCAGGCCTGCAGCACGTGGCCACCGCCGCGGCCCTCAACCTCGACCGCCTCGCAGCGTGGTTCGCCGGACGACCACTTGCACCAACCCGCACATCGCGCTTCGCCGCACTCACCGCCCGAACGGCCACTTCGCCAACAGTGTCCGGGCGTATTAAAGGATGAACCAGGAAGTATCATCCGGTTAATGGCCGTTTCCTGAGGTGCGCACGACGCGGCGGCCCGCCGGGTATTCTCCCTTGGCCATCCTGACAGTGCTCAGGCTGCGTGCCGTATTTCGTTTGGCCAACCGGTAAGCCGAGGGCCTGATCGGTTCCATTGTCGGCCGGCTCGGCTTCGGCCTGCCCGTTGCGGACCGCACGACGTCAAGCCGGCGTGCGGCGAAACCGGAGGTGCGGCGGCCAGGAAATGCCGTCGCTGGCGGCAAGCCCATGCACCTGCTGGTGCACAGCACGGGCCCGAAGCCGTGTGGCACGGGCGGATGGCTGCTTGAGCAGCAGGGCACCACAATGCGCCGGTCGCGGCGCATGCGGCACCTGGGCGTGAAGCCGGCAGTGGCCGGATCGTGGCCCTGTTCGCATCCGGGGTGGTCGCCGGGGGCTTCTCCTCGTTCAGCCCATCTGGCAGTCTACGGTCGAAAGACTGGCGAGGCGGGCTGGTGCCGCCAAGTGCCGCCTCGCCCTTTCCCCTCCCCGGACCCGAGCAGGACTACCATGAACCGACGTCGTTTCATCGCGGTCGCGCTTGCCGCGCCTGCTCTGGCTTGGCGCGGTGCGCTGGGCCAGACGCCTCACCTGATCCCGCCCGAAATCGCCGCAACCCAGCTGGGAGCAAGCTGGCGGCAGTTCGAGGTGACAACCCGGATACGCCTGGCGGATGCGGCAGGGCCGGCACGGCTCTGGCTGCCGCTGGTCCAGACCGCGGCGGGGTACCAGTCGGCAGTGGAGCCGTCCTGGACAACGGACCAGGACGCCGAGGTGCGGATCGTGCAGGACGGCCGCTACGGCGCCCGGATGCTGCGCGCCGAATGGAGCGGCGGACCCAAGGCGATCGAGGTCGTGCAGCGTGTCGCCACGCACGAGCGAGGCGCGCTGCCGTTGGTGTCGCTGAGCGACGCGGAGCGGCGGTTCTGGACCGAGCCGACGCCCTCGGCGCCGACGGACGGGCTGGTGCGTGAGACGGCCCTGCGCGTGGTCGCCGGCCAGCAGGGCGACAGGGCAAGGCTCCGCGCGTTGTACGACTGGGTGGTCGACACCACCTACCGGCGTGCCGAGACGTCCGGCTGCGGCACCGGGGACTATGCCTCGATGCTGAAGGCCGGGACGTTTGGCGGCAAATGTGCCGACATCAGCGGGCTGCTGGTCGGCATGGCGCGCTCGATCGGCCTGCCGGCACGCGACGTGTATGGAATCCGTGTGGCGAAGTCGCGCCTGTCGCCGTCACTGGGACGCGACGGCGACATCAGCAAGGCGCAGCACTGCCGTGCCGAGGTGTTCCTGCAGGACGAGGGCTGGTTCCCCGTCGACCCGGCAGACGTGCGCAAGGTGGTGCTGGAGCAGAACGCGGCGCTGGACACCGAGCTGATCCGCGACCTGCGCGAGCGGATGTTCGGGCAGTGGGAGATGAACTGGATCGGCTACAACAGTGCAACCGATGTCGAGCTGCCGGGTGCGGCCGCGGGCGAACGGCCGAATTTTGCGTTCCTGATGTATCCCTGCGCGTTCACTCCAGCCGGCCAGCCGGACTGCCTGGACCCCGCAGCATTCCACTACGACATCCAGGCGCGCGAACTGACGACTTGATCTGCCGGCGGTGCAGTGCCGGGCCGGGTTGCTGCTCCAGCCGCCATCAGCCGATACGGTCATAAGACAGGCGCCTTGCAAGCCAGCAGCCGACGTCGACACCGCGGATCCGGCCATGGCCATCGCGCTGGAAGGCCAGGGTCCAGTCGCCGGGAGGCGTATGGTCTAACGCGCGCGGGCAAGGCAGAAGCCAGACATCCGGCGCGACCGGCTCCAGCATCTCCATGCGTCCCTGGCCCAGGAAGCCGGAGAACGCACCGTAGAGCACCTGTCCGGCATCGTGCACCGTCAGGTCGGCCCCCAGCTCCTCGCAGCGGTAGACGCCGGTGACGTCATGGGCAGGAGCACCGTCGCACGGACGCAACAAGGAGACCTGGTTGTCGTGCGGACGCTCCATCCGGAGCCCGCCGTCGTGCCGCCTCAGCCGCGTGCCGTCGCGGCCTGCCGTGCCGTCGGCCTGCAGGTCGAGCCGCTCCGCCGAGTGGCCGTAACGCAGCCGCACCTGCCCGGCGTGCGGCGCGTCGAGGCGCACGGACAGTCCAGTCTCCGGTTCGACGTAGCCGCCGAGCCACTCCGGTGCGGGCAAGGTCACGTCTGGCTTGGGCCGGTCCTCGCCCAGCACGGCGGCGAGCAGGTCCACGGCCGCCTCATGCGCGTCGGACAGGTGGTTGAACATGACGACGACTGAAACGCGTTCGGACGCCACGTGCAGGCGGTGGCTGCGCCATCCCCGCAGCGCCCCGCCGTGGCCGGTCGCCGCGCGGCCCAGCTCGGCGCGCCGATTCAGGCCGAAGCCGTATTCGGCCGGCGCGCCGTCGGCGAAGACAGTCGAGGAGCAGAGGCGGGCGTAGAGGCCGCCTGCCTGGTCGCGCGTCGCATCGATGTGGCGTTCCCAGGCGATCATGTCGTCCAGGCTGGCGCCAAGCCCGGCATCGCCGGTCCACAGGACGCGGTTCTCGGCGGCGCGGAACCCGGTGACCTGCGTGCCCTCGTAGCCCCGCGTGCCATCCGGCATGGCCCGGGTGTCGGCGGCGAGGAACGCCGTTTCCATGCCCACGCGGTCCAGGATGCGGGTCCGCAGCAGGTCGGCGAAGTCGCGCCCGGTGCGCTGCTGCAGGATGTCCGACAACAGGCGGAAGTTGCCGTTTGAATAGGAGTAGCGCGTGCCGGGCGCGAACTGCAGCGTCCGGGTCGCGGCGACGATGCGGTCCACCTCGGCGTCCCCGAACGGCGCCTCCGCGGACGAACCGTGCAGCATGGCGAGCGCCCAATAGTCCCGCAGGCCGGACTGGTTATGGCACAGGTGCAGCGCCCCGGGCGCCGCCTCCAGCAGAGGCAGACGGGCCGCGACATCGCCGTCCAGCACCGACGGGTCCGCAAAGACGTCGCGCACCAGGGCGCAGGTGAACTGCTTGGTGATGGAGCACATGCGGAACAGGGTCCGCGGCGTGAAGGCGATGCGCCGCTCGGCATTGGCCCAGCCCCAGGCATGGCGGACCAGGAGCTCGCCATCGCGCAGCACGGCGAGAGTGCCGCCCGGTCCCGGGTAGGCGCGCGGCAGAAGGTCGAGGGCACGATCAAGGCGTGCGGAAAGCGACGTCATAGCGCCAGTCTGCCTGCCGGGCCTCTCATGCGCAAAGACGCATAGCGGACGCGTTCCCTGATACCAGCCTGATCCTCAAACGCCTCGTCGCCGCGGACGTGCCGGTCTGGCAGCCGCAATGGTCGGAATAGCCCCGGCCGGAACGCGCACGTTATACCACCGGCATTGCAGGGTAACCGACCAGGCAAGCAAGGCCAGAGGCTCTGCCTTTGAAGTCCCTATGCCTAGGGAATGGATTTCCAAATGCCTCAGGCCTTTGGCGGGTCTGGGCGTAGCCCGCGCAAGGCTCCGACGGCACTTGGACGTTGGAATGCGGGCGGGGAGAGAGCCCAACCTTGCTGCGCTTACAGGCCAACGCTTAGGACCGCTGGTGTCAGACCGCGGCCCCATTCCGAACTCGAGACCATACCGGAAGGCCTGGTCCGTGGCCGCTCCTCCGTCTAGGCCGACCCCATCGGCCCCAGCACCTCGCCGCTGGTGTCGCGCACGAACGCCGCCAGTAGCCGCAGCGCCTCCGGGCCGCCGCGGTCCGCGAGCGTGCCGCGCTCGATCTCCCCGGCCAGAGCCTCCGCCTGCAGCGCGATGCTAATGCCCGCGCGGTGCAGCGCCTCGCGCGACAGGGCAAGCTGTAGGCCGTCCGATATGGCGTTCCACTCGCAGATCATGCCGGCCCTCCACGACCGCGCGCATCATGGCCCGGCGACCTTAACGCCGGCTTTCCAGCACCCTGTACCGCTGCGGAAACTTCTGCCCCGCTTTGGCTACTCCCTGGCTAACCCGCCCGGTTCAGCTCGTAGAGCGCCACCGCCGCCGCCGCCGAGACGTTGAGGCTCTCCATTCCACCCGGCATCGCAAGCCCCGCCAGCTCGTCGCAGCTCTCCCGCGTCAGCCGGCGCAGCCCCGCCCCCTCGGCGCCCAGCACCAGCACCACCCGCCGCTCCGACAACGCCGGCCCCGACAGCGCCGCCGCCCCGGCATCAAGCCCCACTACCCACAGCCCGGCCGCCTTCAGCGCCCCCAGCGTGCGCGCGAGGTTGACCGCCCGCAGCAGCGGCACCCGCTCCAGCGCACCCGACGCCGCCTTGGCCAGCACCCCGGTCTCGTCGGGCGCGTTGCGGTCCTGCACCACCACCGCGCAGGCCCCGAACGAGGCGGCCGAGCGCAGGATCGCGCCGACGTTGCGCGGATCGCTCACCTGGTCCAGCACCAGCACCGGCCCCGGCCCCGCCAGCACGTCGCCCAGCGCCGGCGAGGCCAGCGGGTCGGCCAGCAGCGCCACCCCGCCATGCACCGCGTCGCGCCCGAGCAGCAGGTCGAGCCGTGCCCGGTCGATGCGCTCCGGCACCAGCGGCCAGCTGGCGCCCCGCTCGCGCAGGCCCGCCTCCGCCTCCTCGGTCAGCAGCAGCCGGCGCAGCTCGCGCTGCGGGTTCGCCAGCGCCGCAGCCACCGCGTGGCTGCCGTACAGCCAGACGCCGCCGCGCCCGGCGCCACGAGGACCGGGCGCCGGCTCGCTGTCCGCCGGTCCGTCCGCAACGCCCCGGTCCATGCCCCGCACCCGGCGTAACACGTCCGCCGCACCCTTCTCCCGCGTCGCCTGCACACGCCCCGCCCCGTGCGGACGCACCGCGGCGCGCGCCTCGGTGCGCGGCGGCGCGCCATCGCCATCCTCCCGCCGTGGCCGCCGCGGCCGCACGCCTGCCTCGCCCGCCTCCACGCTCCCCCTCGTCGCACCTGTTGCAATGTCCCGCGCCACACCGCCTGTCGCGACGCCCGCCCTGGCGGATCCAGCCTTCTCGAAGCCGGACCTGACGTCGGCCGGCCGCGTGAAGCCCGGCTTGACCTCGCTCCGCCTGACCTTGCCTGGCCTGTTTCTGCTCGGCTTCCCGCCCGGCCTGCCCACGCCCGACGTCCCGTCTTCCGCGGCCCCGCGGGTGCCACGCGGCCCGGACCCTGCGCCACGCAGCGCCGCCTCGCGCGTCCTCTTGTCCGGCCCATGGCGCGGCGCGCCCGGCACCGTGGCATCGCGCCCGGTCATCACCTGCTGCTCACGCAGCCCGCCCCGATCGGGAGCCGCCCGCCCGGCCGGGACTCCAGGACCACGTCCCCCCTTGTGCGACGTGGCCGCCCCAGCGACCTGCTCGCCCCGCTCCCGCTTGTCGCGCCCCTGCTTGCCCGACCCCCGCTCGTCCGACGCCTGCTGGGCCCGCCTGGGCGGCTCCATCGACGGGCGGGACGAGCCCCCGCCGGGACGGGAGGAACGGCCGGGTCCGGAACGCGGTGTCTGACTGCTCATCGGCCGATCATGGGCCGCCCGAGCCGGTTAAGGTAGCCGTGCCTCGATTGACAAGCGGCGCGCAACCGGAATAGGTCCGCGGCACGCGGAGGGGTGCCCGAGTGGCTAAAGGGGGCGGACTGTAAATCCGCTGGCGCACGCCTACGTTGGTTCGAATCCAACCCCCTCCACCAAGTCCGTGATCACCGCACCTGTTGTTTGCCGTCCGCCCGTCCGCTTTGCTCACAGCCCATCCATCCGCGCCGCAGCCGCCCGCCATGCCGGCTTCGGCTCAGCCCACGGCCACAGCATGCAGTCCAGAGACCGCATGCCGGCAGCGCTCCTGCGGCAGCGACAGCAGGGCCTCGCGGACCGAGACGAAGCACCCCAGGTCCCGCCCGGTCCCACAATGCCACAGCACGACGCCGCTGCCGCGCCGCATCAGTCCCCAGGAAGCCAGGCTCTCGCCTGCCGCATACAGCGCCAGGTAGTTGCCCAGCTCGGGTGGGTCGGCGTCGAGCCGCTCGTGCATCACCATCCGCGCCAGCCCCCGCTCGCGCAGCAGCGCGCCCAGCTGCTGCAGCTCCAGGCGGTCAGCCTGTGTGAACCGAATCGCCTGGAGCCGTCCCGGGAACAGCATGATGGTCGCGGAACGCATCATATCGGCCGCCTTTCTGCACGTAACTAACCAGCCCGTCGATTTACGACACATAAAGCCGGAACAAATCTAACTTAAGCTGCACCCTGTCGCGCCCTATGTGACTGGTGCCGGCTCACCGTGGCAGATCGGCAACTCCCACCCGGCCGGGCACCGTCTCGGCTCGTGCAGCGTGGCGCCGTCGGCCCGCAGCACTGCGCAGCCCGGCCGAACACTGCGGCCGCAAATTCGGCTGCGCCGGATTGTTTGCACCGGCCCGCGAACCCGCTACAATCGCAGACTGGGCGGGTGTAGCTCAATGGTAGAGTTCCAGCCTTCCAAGCTGGCTGTGCGGGTTCGATTCCCGTCACCCGCTCCATATCTGCCCGGACCGCCAACGCGCCGGCGGTCCGCCCGCCTTGACTTTTCGGCACTCATTGCAGATATGCCCGATAGCGGCGCTACGCCTGGAACCTTCGGCAGGTCTTCCACATGCGGCGCGAGATGCCCACCTTTACGCCGAGCGGGACCAGCTGTTGAAAGACTTTACGACCGCGTCTGCGGAGTTTCCTGCGCCTGTCCACCCCCAGGCCGCGGGAATGCCATTGCCTGAAGCAGTCCTATCAGGCCAGGGGTCTGCGAGCCAGGGTCCGACTGCCGAACCGCACATCGCGCCACGCCCTGCACCGGTGGTTGCGGCCACCGACGCGGCCGCCACCGCGGACGGATCCCCCATCGTCGACGACGGGTCCGTGCCCGACGGCATTCCTGCCGACGCGGCGGTCGCGAACGTCGCCGTCACGCTGTTCTCCGACCTCGGCCTGTCCGAGCCGATTCTGCGCGCCGTCGCCGAAATGGGCTATGTCCACCCCACGCCGATCCAGGTGGAGGCGATCCCCGTCGTGCTCGCCGGCCGCGACGTGCTCGGCGTGGCGCAGACCGGCACCGGCAAGACCGCCGGCTTCACACTGCCGATGCTCGATATCCTCACCGGTTCCCGCTCGCGCGCCCGCATGCCACGCTCGCTGATCCTCGAACCCACCCGTGAGCTCGCCCTCCAGGTCGCCGAGAACTTTGTCAAGTATGGCAAGTATCTCAAACTCAACCACGCCCTGCTGATCGGCGGCGAGAGCCTCACCGACCAGAAAAACGCCCTGATGAAAGGCGTTGACGTGCTGATCGCCACCCCGGGACGCCTGCTAGACCTGTTTGAGCGCGGCGGCATGATGCTCACCGACACCCGCATCCTGGTGATCGACGAAGCCGACCGCATGCTTGACATGGGCTTCATCCCCGACGTTGAGAAAATCGTCTCCTTCCTACCCGCCAACCGCCAGACGCTGTTCTTCTCCGCCACCATGGCCGGCGAAATCCGCCGCCTCGCCGACGCGTTCCTCTCCAACCCGCGCCAGATCACCGTCTCGCGCGCCGCCTCGCTGGCGCCGCTGATCACCGCGGGCCTTGCTGTCGTCGCCGAGACCGACAAGCGCGACACGTTGCGCCGTATCATCCGCCACGAGAACGTCACCAACGCGCTAATTTTCTGCAACCGCAAGCGCGACGTTGACGTGCTGAGCAAGTCGCTGACCAAGCACGGCTTCTCCGCCGGCGCTCTGCATGGCGACCTCGCCCAGTCGGTCCGCTTCGCCACCCTGGAGCGCTTCAAGGCCGGCGAGATCCGCCTGCTGGTGTGCAGCGACGTCGCCGCCCGCGGCATCGACATCGGCGGGCTCAGCCACGTCTTCAACTTCGACGTGCCGCACCACTCGGAGGACTACGTCCACCGCATCGGCCGCACCGGACGCGCCGGCCTCACGGGGCATGCCTACACCATCGCCGCCCCCGCCGACCGCGCCAATGTCGAGGCGATCGAGCACCTTACCGGCCATCCGATCCCACGCATGTCAGTCGATGGCGTCGAGCCCCTTGACTGGGAGGAGAGCGATGGCAAGCGCGGCCGCGGCCGCCGTGGGGCCGCTGCGCCGCAGCCCGCCATGCCGGCCCCTAGCATCGCCATCGCCGCACCGTCCGAAGCTGGTGCCGACAACAAGCCGGGCCGCCGCCGCCGCGGCAGAGGCGGTGCCGACCGGAGCGATCGCCCCAGGTCCGACGCCTCGGCCGCCGACCTGCCACCCGCCTCGGAAGCTGCCGCCACCCTGCCGGTCCCCGAACCGGTGCGCTCCGCTCGTGGTGACGACCGTAGCCGTTCTCGTGACGACGGTCCCCGCGGCGACAGCCGTGCCCGCGACGACCGCGCACGCGACGCCGAGCGTGGTTTTCGCCGCGACCGCGGCCGTCGCGACGACGACCTTGGCCCGGCCGTGCTAGGTTTCGGTGCCGATGTCCCGCCCTTCATGCTGTTGCCAACCCGGGCCGTGCACCTGCATGCTTCCGCGCGTCCGCCACGCAACGCGCCCGACGCGTCCCCAGCAATCGATGCCGCACGGTCCGGCTCCGCCGGGACTGCGGTCGCACCGTCCGCGGCGCCCCTGCCGATCCGTGCCGAGCCTCCCGCCGCGATCGACATCGCCATCGGCGCCCGGCCGCCCGAGCCGCTGCCCGAGCCTGCCCTGGAACCCGAGGTTGCGCCGGATGGTCTGTCCTACGCCTTCGTCATCGACGAGCTCCCCATGCCCGTGGCCGAGCAGATCCTGCCGGCGCCCGCGAAACCGAAACGTAAATCGGCTGCCCCGCGCGACCCCGCCGCCGTCCGCAAGCCCGCCGCCCCACGCAAGTCCCGCGCCAAAGCGAAGCCCGCAGCCGATGCGGCCGCAGAACCCGGTTCTGACGCCGCCGCAGGACGTGGTGCCGCCTCTGTTGATCTCGCTCCCGTCGCCGGTCCTGGCGACGTTGCCCCCGTGCAAGCCATGCCTGCGGAAGCCGCACCCGACGGGTCGAAAGCCGACCCCGAACCGCCAGAGGCAGCGTCCAGCAACCCCGCAGCCCCGGACACCCCGACCGGGTGAGCGCTCCGGCGTTGACCGCCGCCCATCCCGTCGAGTGCATGGTCGGCGCGGTCGGCCTCGACGGCGACGGCATCGCCACCCTGCCTGACGGCACGCTCTACCTCCCCGCCACCCTGCCCGGCGAACGCGTCCGCGCCACCCCCGACGCCCCGCGCGGCCCCAGCCGCCCCGCCGGCTCGTTCGAGCTCATCGAACCCAGCCCCGACCGCGTCGAGCCGCCCTGCCCGCACTTCCCCACCTGCGGGGGCTGCACCCTGCAGCACTGGGCCGCAGCCCCCGCCGCCGCCTGGAAGTCCGCCCGCGTCGCCGACGCCCTGCGCCGCGCCGGCTTCGATCCGCAGCCCGGCCCGGTCGCCGTCACCCCGCCGCTCGCCCGCCGCCGCATGGACCTCGCGATCCGCCGCACCCCGGGCGGCGACGTCCTCGTCGGCCTGCACCGACACCGCTCGCCCGAGGTCGTCGACCTGCACGCCTGCCTCGTGCTCCACCCCGCGCTGTTCGCCCTCGCCGCGCCGCTGCGCACGCTGATGCCCCGCCTGCGCGGCTTCCGCCGCGAAGCCTCGGCGATCGCCAACCTGCTCGATACCGGCCCCGACCTGCTGCTGCGCACCGACGCCTCGCTCGACACCGCCGACCACACTCTGCTGGCCTCCTTCGCCCGGACCCACGGCATCCCGCGCATCGCCTGGGCGCTCGGCAACGGCCTGTCCGAGACCGCCTGCGCCCTTGCCCCCGCCACCCTCACGCTCGGCGGCGCCACGCTCTCACCTGCCCCCGGGGCCTTTCTCCAGGCCTCCCGCGAGGGCGAGGCCGCCATCGTCGCCGCCGTCCTCGCCGGCCTGCCGCCGCGCATGAAGCCGCGCGCCCGCATCGTCGAGCTGTTTGCCGGCTACGGCACCCTGTCCCTGCCGCTCGCCACCCGCGCCCACGTCACCGCCTACGAAGCCGACGCGCCGGCCTGCGCCGCCCTGCGCCAGGCTTCCGCCGGACGCATCGACGTCCAGCGCCGCGACCTGCAGCGCCAGCCGCCGCAGCCGCGCGAACTTGCCGGCAATGCCTGCGCGGTGCTCGATCCGCCCTGGGCCGGCGCCGGCGCCCCCCTCGCCTCACTCGCCGCCGCGCGCATCCCACGCATCATCTACGTCGGCTGCAACCCGGTCGCCCTCGGCCGCGACGCCGCAGTCCTCCACGCCGCCGGCTACCGGCTGCTCGCGACCTCGGTCATCGACCAGTTCCTCTGGTCGGCGCGCGTCGAGGCGGTCGTGGTGTTCGGTCTGGAAAAGTAGGCAAACGAGGCAAGGGGTTGGCCTGAACCCGCTGAAGCAGAGCCAGGGCGAGCAAGGCCAGAGGCTCTGCCTCTGGACTCCGCCAAAAGCCTAGCCTTTGGCGTCCGTGTGTTTAAGGACGGTTTCCAAAGGCCTGAAGTCTTTGGTGGGGCTGGGCGAAGCTCGGCCTTGCCCCGCTTCTTGCAGGTCGCTGCCTATAGCCGTGCCTCAGCGGCCCGGAGAGGTCGCGGGCGCCTGGTTGCCGATCGCGGTCGAGAGGCTGGTCTGGGCGCCCGCCGTGTTGCTCGGGCTGGTGCCGGTGCCGGTGCTGCCCTTCGTGGTGTTCCCACCCGTGCCGGACGGCCGGTTCATCGAGAACCCCGACGTCTTGTTCCCTACTGCGCTGGGCACGCTGGTCTGCAGTCCCGTGGAGTTGCCGGGCCCGGTACCGGTCCCCATGCTGCCCGTCGTGGTGTTGTTCTGGGCAAAGGCCGGCGCAGCGCCAAGAGCCAGCGCTAGGACAGCCGTCATGCAAGCGGTGCGTGTCATTAAAGTTTCCTCTAGTTTCTGGACAGCATTGACGGGCAGGAGGCCCCATAGTTGCGGCGCAATTAAGTCGGCACCGTAAAGCCCCCGAACCGAGGCATTCCTAGCCCCGCCACCCATCAAAGCCGCGACATCAAGCCGTCCAGCCACGTCGATCCGGTATTGTAACGTAGCGACGATCTACTCCGTGCGCAGCCAAGCACAGCGAAATTGCGTCAGACGACCGCCAGAGCAGGGCTCCCACGCCGGCTCAGACGTGGAACGACTCGCCGCATCCGCAGCGGCCCTTCTCGTTGGGGTTCTTGAACACGAACCCAGACGTGAGCTTCTCCACCACGAAGTCCATCGTCGTCCCAATCAGGAACAGCGTCGCCTTGCGGTCCACCAGCACCGTGACCCCGTTGTCGGCCACCACCTCGTCCGCAGCCCCGGCGGCCTCCACCCAGCTCATGTCGTAGCTCATCCCCGAGCACCCCTTGGTGCTCACCGCGATGCGCAGATGCATGCCCTGCTGCTTGCCATCGTAAAGCACCCGCAACCGGGCGGCCGCGGCGTCGCTCACCTGCATCAGCGGCGGCAACGCCAGTCGCCGCGGCGCCGCGGCGACCTGCCCCGACCCCGCCTGTTCCTGCCGCCTGATCGCCGTCGTTTCTGTCATGCCCGTCATCCTCGCACCCGTCCGGCTCAGAACATGTTCAGCGAAAGCCGCGCCTCTTCCGACATCCGGCTCGGGTCCCACGGTGGGTCCCAGACCGTAGTCACCTCGGCGGCATTCACCCCAGGAACCCCCAGCAGCGCCTGGCGCACCGCCTCCGGCAGCTCTTGCGCACTCGGACATCCCGGCGCCGTCAGCGTCATCTCGACCGCGATCCGTCCGCCTTCGCTGATGTCTACCGCGTAGATCAACCCGAGCTCATACACGTTCACCGGGATCTCCGGATCGTATACGGTCCCGATCGCCGCAATCAGCGCGTCCTCACTCGGCAGCGGCACCACCTCGCCATCCGGTGTCCAGGCCCCGACCGACGCTGCCGGGACGGCTGCCGGTGGCATCCCCGCGCCGCTCGTCGCCGGATCCATCATCGCCCTAAACTCATCCAATGCCAGCTTCTCCCTCACCCGTCTCGGCCCCGGCCGCCATCCCGTCCAGCGCCGCCAGCAGCGCGTCCCAGGGCAGCGTCGCGCACCGCACCCGCGACGGATATTCGTGCACCCCCGACAACGCCCGCAACGCACCGAGGCATTCCGGACAGTCCCCCGTCCGCAGCATCGCGTCGAACACCAGCGCCGTCTCGCGCAGCTCCTCCGGCGTCCGCCCGGCCGCCGCCCCGGCCATCATGTCCGCCGACGCCACGCTGATCGCACAGCCCCGCCCCTCGAACGCCGCCTCCGCCACCCGGCCCTCGGCGTCGTAGCGCAGCCTCACCTCCACCCGGTCGCCGCACATCGGGTTGTCGCCGCGCGCGCTTGCGTCGTACGGGTCCAGCCGGCGCTTGTGCTCCGGGTTGCGGCCGTGGCGTAGCACCACGTCCTGGTACAGGTCGCGGACGTCGTCGCTCATGAGCAAGGCCAGAAGCTCTGCCTCTGGACTCCGCCGGGAGCTGGGCTCCCAGGCCCGCCCATGAAAGTATCTCTCATGCAAAGAACTCGCTGACCCGTTCCAGCGCCATCGCCAGCGCGTCGATCTCTCCCCGCGTCGAATACAACGCGAACGAGCAGCGCGCCGTGCTGTCCAGCCCCAGCCGGTGCATCAGAGGCTCGGCGCAATGGTGCCCAGCCCGGATCGCGATCCCGCCGCGGTCCACGAGTGTCGCGATGTCGTGCGCGTGCGCGCCCCGCATGGTGAACGACACCACGCCGCCACGATCCTGCGCCGACCCGATCACCGTCAGCCCCGGCACCGCCGCCAGCCTCGGCAGCGCGTGCTCCACCAGTGCCCGCTCGTGCGCCCCGATCGCCTCGAACCCCAGCGCCTCGACATAGCGGATCGCCGCACCCAGCCCGATCGCCTCCAGGATCGCCGGCGTCCCCGCCTCGAACTTGTGCGGCACCCTGGCCCAGGTCGAGCGCTCCCAGGTCACCGACGAGATCATGTCGCCGCCGCCCATGAACGGCGGCATCACCTCGAGCAGCTCGCGCCGCCCCCACAGCACCCCGATCCCGGTCGGCCCGTACAGCTTGTGCCCGGTGAACACGAAGAAATCCGCCCCCAGCGCCTGCACGTCCACCCGCCGGTGCACCACCGACTGGCTGCCGTCGAACAGGATGCGCGCCCCGTACTGGTGCGCCAGCATCGCCAGCCGCTCGCCCGGCGTGTACGTCCCCAGCACGTTGCTCATGTGCGTGATCGCCACCAACCCGACCTTGCGGTCCTCAAGCAGCCGCTCATACGCCTCCAGGTCCAGCTCGCCCGCATCGGTGATCGGGCACACCCGCAGCTCGATGCCATGCGCGTCGCGCAGCATCTGCCACGGCACGATGTTGGCGTGATGCTCCATCTCGCTGATCAGCACCGCCTCGCCCGGCTTCATCACCCCGCGCCCGTACGAGTGTGCCACCAGGTTGATCGCCTCGGTGCTGTTGCGCGTGAACACCACCTCCTCGCGCGACGGCGCGTGCAGCAGCCGCACCACCGCGTCGCGCGTCGACTCGAACGCGTCGGTGGTGCGCTCGCTCATCCAGTGCAGCCCGCGATGCACGTTCGCATACTGTGTCTCCATGGCATTCACCATGGCATCGATCACCGCGCGTGGCTTCTGCGCCGACGCCGCATTGTCAAGGAACACCAGCGGCTTGCCATGCACCCTCTGGCCTAGGATCGGGAAGTCCACCCGGATCGCCGCCTCGTCGAACACCCGGGAGGCCCCCGCCAGCATGCCAGCCCGAGCCCCGGCCTGCCCGGCCGCTTCGCCCGACTCGGTCTGCCCCGCCATCAGCCGCGAAACCTCGTTCATGCCGCCACCTCCGCCTGCCGGCTCCACCAGCGCTCCACGGCACCCTCCAGCATCGCCCGCGCGCCCTCGTGCCCGATCGGATCGAGCGCCTCCGCCAGGAACGCCCGCACCAGCAGCGAGCGCGCCTCGGCCAGCGGCACGCCGCGCGAGCGCAGGTAGAACAGCTGCTCGGCGTCCAGCTCGCCCACCGTCGCGCCGTGGCTGCACTTTACGTCGTCGGCGTAGATCTCGAGCTGCGGCTTGCAGTCGATCTCGCTCTCCGCCGACAGCAGCAGCGCCTGATTCATCTGGTAGCCGTCGGTCTTCTGCGCGATGCGGTCGACCTCGATCTTGCCCTGGAACACCCCGCGCGCCCGCCCGGTCAGCACGTTCTTCACCGTCTGCCGCGACGCGCAGGACGGCGCCTTGTGCGAAACCACCGTGGTGAAGTCGCTGTGCTGCCCGCCCGCCAGCAGCTGCGCCCCGTTCAGGTGCGCCGCTGCATACGGCCCCAACAGCCGCGCATGCACCTCGTGCCGCGCCAGCCTCGCCCCCAGGTTCAGCCCGAAGCTGTCGTACACGCCGCGCTCGGCGACCTCGGCATACACCGTCGACAGATAGAATCCCGCCACCGACTCGTCCTGCAGCTTGACGTGCACCAGCCGCGCGCCCTCAGCGACGCTCGCCTCCAGAACCGGGTTGTGCAGATACACCCCCGACCCGTGCGCTACCTCGATCAGCGTCAGCCGCGCATCGCGCGCAAGGTGCACCGCATGGCGCGGATGGAACGCCATCGCCGTGGCACCGGCCCCGCCGCCGATGCTGACCAGGCACAGCGTCCCCGCATCCACGCCCTCGGCCACCCGCAGCACCACGCCGTCCTCGGCCAGCATTGTGTTGAGCGCCACCAGCGGCTCGCGCTCCGGATGCGCCATAGCCCCGAATCCCGGCTGCTCGGCGAACCGCACCAGCGATACCCCGTCCGGCACGTCCGACAGCTCCGGCTGGAACCGCCCGTCGACGAACACCAGCCTCGGCGCGTCCGGCAGGCTTACCCCGGCCAGTACCGACGCCGCCGGCGACACCGCGGTCAGCGCCTCGGTGAACGACACCTCCGCCAGCGGCCGCAGGCTCGTGTAGTGCCACGCCTCGTCCGCCCGCGTCGGCAGCCCCTGCGCGCGCAACACGCCCGCCGCCGCCTCGCGCGCCGCCCCATCGCCCGGCAGGCGCCGGCGCAGCCCCTCGAAACGGTGCAGGAACCCGGCGACGCTGTCGGCCGCCGCCTGCGCGCGAGCCGCACTCATTCCGCCGCCTCCGCGATCACCTGCGCATAGCCCTGCGCCTCCAGCTGATGCGCCAGCTCCGGCCCGCCGGAGCGCACCACCCGCCCTGCAGCCAGCACGTGCACCCGGTCCGGCACGATGTAGTCCAGTAGCCGCTGGTGGTGCGTGATCACTAGCGCGGAGAACTCCGGCCCGCGCAGCGCATTCACCCCGTTCGCCACGATGCGCAGCGCGTCGATGTCGAGCCCGCTGTCGGTCTCGTCCAGGATCGCGAGCTTCGGCCGCAGCAGCGCCATCTGCAGCACCTCGTTGCGCTTCTTCTCGCCACCGGAGAACCCGACGTTGACGTTGCGCTTCAGCATGTCGTCCGGCATCGACAGCCGCTTCGCCTCCGCCCGCGCCAGCTTGAGGAAGCTCACCGCGTCCAGCTCATCCTCGCCGCGCGCCCGCCGCACCGCGTTCAGCGCCGTACGCATGAAGTTCGCGTTGCCCACGCCCGGAAGCTCCACCGGCGCCTGGAACGCCAGGAACACGCCCAGCGCCGCCCGCTTTTCTGGCTCCAGCGCCAGCAGGTCCACCCCGTTGAACGTCGCCGAACCCCCTGTCACTTCGTAGTCCTCGCGCCCGGACAGCACGTAGCTAAGCGTCGACTTACCCGACCCGTTCGGCCCCATGATCGCATGCACTTGGCCCGCCGGCAGCTCCAGGCTGATGCCGCGCAGGATCGGCTTGCTCGTCACTCCGCCGGCCGGCACCTCGATGGTGATCGAGGCGGCAAGCTCGCGGATCTCCAGCATCAGCCGACGCTCCCCTCGAGCGACACCGCCAGCAGCTTCTGCGCCTCCACCGCGAACTCCATCGGCAGCTCCTTCAGCACGTCCTTGCAGAAGCCGTTGACGATCATGCCCACCGCGTCCTCCTCCGACAGCCCGCGGCTGCGGCAATAGAACAGCTGGTCGTCGGCGATGCGCGACGTCGTCGCCTCGTGCTCCACCTTCGCTGTCGAGTTGCGGCTCTCGATGTACGGCACGGTGTGCGCCCCGCACTGATCGCCGATCAGCAGGCTGTCGCACTGGGTGAAGTTGCGCGCGCCCGATGCCTTGGGCTGGATGCGCACCAGCCCGCGATACACGTTGTCCGAGCGTCCGGCGCTGATCCCCTTCGACACGATGGTCGAGCGGGTGTTCTTGCCGATGTGGATCATCTTGGTGCCGGTGTCGGCCATCTGCCGGTTGTTGGTCACCGCCACCGAATAGAACTCGCCTACCGAGCCCTCGCCGATCAGGATGCACGACGGATACTTCCAGGTGATCGCCGACCCGGTCTCCACCTGCGTCCACGACACCTTCGACCGCGCGCCACGGCACGCCGCCCGCTTGGTCACGAAGTTGTAGATGCCACCCTTGCCCTCGGCATCTCCCGGGAACCAGTTCTGCACCGTACTGTACTTGATGGTGGCGTCGTCCATCGTCACCAGTTCGACCACCGCCGCATGCAGCTGGTTCTCGTCGCGCATCGGCGCCGTGCAGCCCTCCAGGTAGCTCACCGAGCCGCCGTCCTCGACCACGATCAGCGTGCGCTCGAACTGCCCGGTGTTCTTCGCATTCATCCGGAAATACGTGCTCAGCTCCATTGGGCAGCGCACCCCCTTGGGGATGAACACGAACGATCCGTCGGTGAACACCGCGCTGTTCAGCGCCGCGAAATAGTTGTCGCCCGCCGGCACCACGCTGCCGAGATACTCGCGCACCAACTCCGGATGCTCGCGCACCGCCTCGCTGATCGGGCAGAAGATCACCCCGACCTTTGCCAGCGTCGACTTGAACGTCGTCGCCACCGACACGCTGTCGAACACCGCGTCCACCGCGATGTTGCGCCCGACCGCCGTCTCCGGATCAAGCGCGACCGCTCCCTCGACGCCTGCCAGCATCGCCTGCTCGCGCAGCGGGATGCCCAGCTTCTCGTACATGCGCAGCAGCTCGGGATCGACCTCGTCGAGGCTCGCCGGGCCCGCCTTCTTCTTGGGCGCCGCGTAGTAGTGCAGCGCCTGGTAGTCGATCGGCGGATACTTATGCTTGCTCCAGTCCGGCTCGGCCATGCCCTGCCAGATCGCATACGCCTTCAGCCGCCACGCGAGCAGCCACTCCGGCTCCTCCTTGCGCGACGAGATCAGACGGATGATGTCTTCGTTCAGCCCGACAGGCGCGAGGTCCATCTCGATGTCGGTCTCGAACCCCCACTTGTAGCCGGACTGGGTGACGGACTGGACGGTGTCGAGAGTTTCAGCTACGGCGGCCATGGTACCTCATTCAATCACCAAAAGGGCGGAGTGGAGCGACGGCGACGCCGCCTGTTCCATGGTCCGGCCCGGTTTTCGGGCGCGCGGGAAGCCCACGCCATGCATGTCGGCCAGGGTGATTGCACCCAGCGCCTCACGGATCGCCTCGTTGACCGAATCCCAGCGGCCATGCACGGGACACAGGCGCGCCGCCTCGCAGTTGCCGCTGCCGCCCTCCACGCAGGCCGTCAGCGCAATCGGACCGTCAATCGCCTCGATCACGTCGCACACCGGCACCGCCGACAGCGACCGGCTTAGCCGGTAGCCACCCCGTGCGCCGCGCTGCGACACCACCAGTCCGTGCCCCACCATCGCCTTCAAAACCTTAGCCACAGTCGGCTCCGGCAGACCCGTTGCCGTCGCGATTCCGGGCGTCGTCTGCACCCGCCCGCCTGCCTCGTCGGCAAGCCGAACCAGCACCACGACCGCATAATCCGTGAGCTTCGACAGCCTGAGCATGGGTTCCGCCAGATGGGGACCACAAAGGTCCGGATTATCATGCAGATGGAAGACCATCCCCCCCGCGTCAACCCCGCGGGGACCGTGGACAGCAAGCCAGGCCGGGTTCTGCCCAGACTCGCCAAAGGCTGGAGGCCTCTGGAAACCACGACTTCGCGCCGGCGGCTCCCCACTGCGGCCAAATCCCGTGACCTGTGCGGACCTGCAGCCTCAGGTCGACCGTCGCATCTTCGAGAGTCGAGGCATCGGTTCGTCCTGTATGTGGTTCCTAGGAAGGAGTGAATTCTCATGGAGGACACGATGGACGCTATGGAATGCGAACATGGGCATCTGCAGCGGTGGCTGGC
>CAXSEF010000063.1:0-19407 GCA_964236535.1 uncultured Acetobacteraceae bacterium | reverse complement strand
CGGTCACACTCAGGGCCTGTTGGTATTAGCAGGGTCTGAACGTTTCAGAACCTAGCGACAGGGTGCGGCACGTAGGCGTCTTCCAGCCGTGCCGTCTCGTCTTCAGTCAGTGACAGCGATAGCGCCGCCACGGCGTCCGAGAGGTGGTGCGGCTTCAAAGTGCCGATGATCGGCGCGCCCACCCCCGGCTGTGTCAGCAGCCAGGCCAGGGCCACCTGGGCTCGGCTGATGCCGCGGCCTGCGGCGACCTCGCCCACTGCGTCGACTACCTGCCGGTCAGCCGCCTCGTTCGCGTCATAGAGCTTGCGCAAAACGCGTCGGTGCGGTCGCGCTCGGTTTCGGCTCCGGTGTTGTTCCCGCACGCCAGCCTGCCGCGTGCCAGCGGGTTCCACGGGATGATGCCCACGCCCGTGTCGCGGCAGAGTCCGGCCATCTCACGCTCCTCCTCCCGGTAGAGCAGTTCATGTGGTCCTGCATCGAGACGAAGCGGTTCCAGCCGTGCCGCTCCGCCACCTGCAGCATCTTGCAGAACTGCTAGGCGTGCATCGACGACGCGTCGACGTAGCGCGCCTTGCCGGAGCGCACGACGTCGTGCAACGCCTCAAGCGTCTCCTCGATCGGCGTCTCGGGGTCGAAGCAGTGGATCTGGTAGAAGTCGACGTAGTCCATGCCGAGGCGGCGCAGCGACGAGTTGTCGATCTCACTCAGGATGGCCTTGCGCGACAGCCCCCGCTGGTTCGCGCCCTCCCCATCGCACCGTGCACCTTGGTGGCGATCACCAGTTTGTCGCGACGCGAGAAATCGCGGACGGCGCGGCCGAGGCTCTCCTCGCTCAAGCGGTCGGAGTAGACGTTGACGGTGTCGAAGAAGGTGATACCCGCCTCGCGGATGAACGGCCGGCTCGACTCCTCGTCCAACGTCCAGGTATGGGCGCCGCGGCCCGGATCGCCGTAGGTCATGCAGCAGAGGCAAAGCCCCGACACCTTCAGGCCGCTGTCGCCTAGTCTGACGTGGTTTAATGTCGTGCTCCGCTGGCCCGGGTGGAAGGGAGAACGTGCCGGACGGGAGAGAGATCAGGAATGGAAGTTCAAGACGTCAGGATGTACCGCTGCGCTTTCAAATGTGGGGCTGGGGGCTTAGCCCACAGCGGAGTCCAGAGGCAGGGCCTCTGGCCTTGCTGCCTCGCTCGCGAGCCCGCCTTTCGCCTCCACGAACGCGGCGATCTCCGCCACGCCCGCGCCGGCACGAACGTTGGCGAACACGAACGGCCGTTCGCCGCGCATCCGCTTCGCGTCGCGGTCCATGACGTCGAGGCTGGCGCCGACGTGGGGCGCGAGGTCGGTCTTGTTGATCACCAGCAGGTCGCTGCGGGTGATCCCCGGGCCGCCCTTGCGCGGGATCTTGTCGCCGGCGGAGACGTCGATGACATAGATCGTGAGGTCGGCGAGCTCGGGGCTGAAGGTGGCCGCGAGGTTGTCGCCGCCGCTCTCGATCAGCACCAGGTCGAGGGCGGGGAAGCGGGCGCGCAGGGTATCGATGCCGGCGAGGTTGATGCTGGCGTCCTCGCGGATCGCGGTGTGCGGGCAGCCGCCGGTCTCGATGCCGAGGATGCGCTCGGGCGGCAGGGAGCCGGCACGGGTGAGGAATTCAGCGTCCTCGCGGGTGTAGATGTCGTTGGTGATCACGGCCATCTCGTAGCGCGGCGCGAGGGTGCGGCACAGCGCGTCCACGAGAGCGGTCTTGCCCGAGCCGACCGGGCCGCCGATGCCGACACGCAGCGGGCCGTGCGGGGAGCGTGGCGCCGGCGTCACGTGCGGAACAGCCGGGTGTACTGGGTCTCGTGGCGCATCGAGGCGAGGTCGGCGCGCAGGCAGGCGCCGCCAAGGTCGTCGAGTCCGGCGGTGACGGTCGCGGCGGCGACGTCGAGCAGGGCGGGCTCCAACGCGGCGAGAATGCGCAGGCCGTCGGTCTGGCCCAGCGGCACCAGGCGCACGGCGGCGGAGACCAGGTTGGCAAGGGTGGCGTGCAGGAGGCCCGCGCAGGCCACGTCCTCGCCGACGCCGTGTGCCGCGGCGGTGGCGGCGACCGCCACGGGGTAGGCGACGCGGCCGGGGGGCAGCAGGGTGGTGCCCCAGACGCGGGCGGCGGCGGCAAAGGCGGTGCCCTGCGACAGCGTCTCGTCGCGACGCTCGCGAGAGGGAGCGGAGGCTTCGGCGAGTTCCGCGATCCTGGCGAGGCCAGCGCAGTCGGTGCGGATGGCGGCGCGGTGGGCGTGGCGCAGCAGGATGGCGTCGGAGCGCAGGTCGCCGTGGCGCAGCAGGGCGTCGAGCCAGGCCTGGGCGGTGGGGTGGTCGGTGACGTCGCCGCCCTCGACGGCCCATTCGAGGCCGTGGCTGCAGGCGAAGCCGCCGGTCGGGAAGGCGGGCGACATCCAGCTCAGCAGGCGCAGCAGGGCAGGGTCAGTATTCATGCGGGGCGAGGTCCTCGTTGGCGGGGTCAGGCGTGTGGTCGTGTGGCGCGGCTGCGTAGGCGCCGGGCTCCGGGTCGAACGGGGCGTCGGCGGGGTAAGCGTGACCGCCGAGGCCGTGCACCATGGCTGCGATGACGTGATCGACGCGGATGCGCAGGCCGTCCGCTAGCAGTTGCACGGGGAGGTGGCGGTTGCCGAGGTGCCAGGCAATGCGCAGCAGGGTGCGGGCGTCGGCGTGGAGGTCGAGCACGGGCTCCGGCCGGGCGCGGACGCGGACGATGCCGCCGTCCTCGCAACGCAGGCCATCGCCGTCGCGCAGGCGGATGGCGTGGGGCAGGTCGAGCAGCAGTTCGGCGCCGGTGAGGGTGCGCAGGACGACCCGGCGGCGGTGGCGCTCGTCAAAGTCGAGCAGGACGGCGTCGACCTGGCGGGCGGCGTCCCATAGGTTGGCAGGGAGGTGCTCGTAGGCGCGCATGCTACGGAGTCTCGGGGTCACCCAGCATTAGCCGGAGATCAGACACGACTGCCGAATGATCACTAAAACGTTCAACTGTTCTGCTATACTTTATGATAAATTCTTTGCTGACAAATATATAATCAATGTGTGTTTTAGCAGGTTTATAGGTGTGCTGGTGCTCAAAACCGTGTTTTATTTGGTTATATTTGTGCCATGAACTTTGTAGGCCTAAGCCTCGAAGTCGGCCGACTATGCTCGTGCAATCAACTTCATTATCACTAAGCTTCCAACGATATTGACCTCTGCTAGGTGCTCCAGGCCGATCATAGTGGCAAGTTGCATTTAAATCACCTAACACAATAGACGGCCCAGCACTAAGCCAGCTCCCACAGCTTTGTAAGGCTTCCCAGGTCCATTTGACCCAACCTTTATTATCGCCAGCTGGTTTCGGGCTCCATCGTGAGTAGATGGCAAGGCATCGTACCTCCTGAGAATCTCCAGGCAGCCACCTAAACGCGATATACCCTGGTGGTAGAGACAGCGGCTCGCGCTTTATCTCTCCAAGGTTGACGTAAACACCGATAGTCAGACCTTTTTTGAAACGTTCATCTACAATCGCTTGATTTTGCTCAACACCTATACTAAATGCTAACTCATTAGTCGTTTCAAATCCACAGTGTGGCAACGCAATTAAATCTGCCCGAAAACTTCTAACAAACTCGCCTTTTTCTTTGCCGTTAACCTTGGTAGATAGTCCGTTTGGGTTCCATGTTGCAACGCGCACTCGGTCCATCCTTGCCACTACATAAATTTTCCAAAGGCGAGCCTTTGGCGGAGTTTGAGGCAGAGCCTCAACCTTGCTTGCTTCGTCAGAATAAAAAGTACCGCTGCGCCATCGGCAGCACGTTCGCCGGCTCGCACGTCAGCAGCACGCCGTCCGCGCGCACCTCGTACGTCTCGGGGTCGACCTCGATCACCGGCGTCGCGTCGTTGTGGATCATCGAACGCTTGCCGATGCCGCCACGAACGTTGCGCACCGCGGAGAGCTGCCGTTGTAGGCCGAGGCGCGCGCCCAGGCCGTCCTGCAGCGCGGCGTCGGAGAGGAAGGTGACGCAGGTGGCGGCGAGCGCGCCGCCGAGCTGGCCGAACATGGGGCGGGCGTGCACCGGCTGCGGGGTGGGGATCGAGGCGTTGGGGTCGCCCATCGCGGCCATGGCGATGGCTCCGCCCTTGATCACCAGGTCGGGCTTCACGCCGAAGAACGCGGGATCCCAGAGCACCAGGTCGGCGAGCTTGCCGGGCTCGATGGAGCCGACCTCGTGGGAGAGGCCCTGCGCGATCGCCGGGTTGATGGTGTATTTCGCCACGTAGCGCTTGGCGCGGGCGTTGTCGGCGGCGCCGTCGCCGAGCAGGGCGCCGCGCTGGCGCTTCATCTTGTGCGCGGTCTGCCAGGTGCGGATGATCACCTCGCCGACGCGGCCCATCGCCTGGCTGTCGGACGAGATCATGCTGAGCGCGCCGAGGTCGTGCAGGATGTCCTCGGCGGCGATGGTCTCGCGGCGGATGCGGGATTCGGCGAAGGCCACGTCTTCGGGGATCGTGCTGTCGAGGTGATGGCACACCATGAGCATGTCGAGGTGCTCGTCGAGCGTGTTCACCGTGTAGGGACGCGTGGGGTTGGTCGACGAGGGCAGCACGTTGGGCAGGCCGGCGACGCGGATGATGTCGGGCGCGTGGCCGCCGCCGGCGCCTTCGGTGTGGTAGGCATGGATGGTGCGGCCGGCGAAAGCCGCGATGGTGTCCTCGACGAAGCCGCTCTCGTTGAGCGTGTCGGTGTGGATCATCACCTGCACGTCCATGCGGTCGGCGACGGAGAGGCAGCAGTCGATCGCGGCGGGCGTGGTGCCCCAGTCCTCGTGCAGCTTCAGGCAGGAGGCGCCGGCGCGTACCATCTCCTCCAGCGCCGCGGGGCGCGAGGCGTTGCCCTTGCCGGCGAGGGCGATGTTCACCGGCAGCGCCTCGGCGGCCTGCAGCATGCGCGCGAGATGCCAGGGCCCGGGCGTGCAGGTGGTGGCCGCGGTTCCGGTTGCGGGTCCGGTGCCGCCACCGACCAGGGTGGTGATGCCGGCGGCCAGCGCCTCCTCGACCTGCTGCGGGCAGATGAAGTGGATGTGGCTGTCCACCCCGCCGGCGGTGAGGATCCTGCCCTCGCCGGCGATAACCTCGGTGCCGGGACCGATGACGATGTCCACGCCGGGCTGGGTGTCGGGGTTGCCGGCCTTGCCGATCGTGGCGATGCGGCCGGCGACGATCGCCACGTCCGCCTTGACCACGCCCCAGTGATCGAGGATCAGCGCGTTGGTGATGACGGTATCAACCGCGCCCTCGGCGTTGGTACGCTGCGACTGGCCCATGCCGTCGCGGATCACCTTGCCGCCGCCGAACTTCACCTCCTCGCCGTGGAGGGTGAGGTCGCGCTCCACCTCAATCAGCAGATCGGTATCGGCGAGGCGCACGCGGTCGCCTATGGTGGGGCCGTACATGTCGGCGTAGGCGCGGCGGGTCAGGCGGGCCATCAGGCAAGCGGCCCCATCACTTCGGCGCGGAAGCCCCAGACCGCGCGGGCGCCGGCGAAGGGCACCAGCGTGACCGTGCGCACCTGGCCAGGCTCGAACCGGACCGCGGTCCCGGCGGCGATGTCGAGACGCTGGCCGCGTGCCGTGGCCCGGTCGAAGCGCAGGGCAGGGTTGGCCTCGGCGAAGTGGTAGTGGCTGCCGACCTGCACCGGGCGATCGCCGGTGTTGGCGACCTTGACGACGCTGCGCGTGCGGCCGGCGTTCAGCTCGATGTCGCCGTCGGCGACGATAACCTCGCCAGGGATCATGCGCGGTTTCCTGTTGGGACATAGGCGAGACGAGAGCTCGGGCCCAGGTCCTGGCGAGAACCCGCCGATTGCCGGCAAGCCCCTGGAATTATCACGACAGGCGCCAAGCCGCCGACCCGGGCAGTGTGCCCCCAGAATGTGCTGGTCTGGGGGCTCGGCCCCAGCGGGGTCCAGTGGCAGAGCCCCTGGCCTCCCTGTGTCCTGTGCCGCTCACCGGATCGGCTCGTGCACGGTGACAAGCTTGGTGCCGTCCGGGAACGTCGCCTCGACCTGCACGTCGGGGATCATCTCGGCGATGCCGTCCATCACCTGCTCGCGCGTCAGCACGTGGGCGCCCTCCTGCATCAGCTCGGCGACGCTGCGGCCGTCGCGGGCGCCCTCGACCACGAAGTCGCTGATCAGCGCCACCGCCTCGGGGTGGTTCAGCTTCACCCCGCGCTCCAGGCGGCGCCGCGCCACGTTGGCCGCCATCGCAATCAGCAGGTGGTCCTTCTCGCGTGGGGTCAGCCGCATGAGGGGGGCCAGCAGGCAAGGCCAGGGCTCTGCCCTGGACCCGCTAGGGGCTGAAACCCCCGACCCACACATGTTGAAAACGCCGGGCGCGGAACGGGGGACGGCAGGGACGGGGTTCCGAACGGCTGCCGCTTCGCCATGTCGCCTCTCAGCACATCCATACTCCGGGCAACCTGCGCCCTGCGCGCACCGCTCGCAATGCCCCGGCGACCGCCGCCCGCAGCGTCGCTCCGTCCGCCGCCAGCACACGCGCCAGCAGCACCCCGTCCCACGCCGACGCCCCCGCCTCCGCTCCACCCAGCGCATCGCGCATCGCATCAAGCGCGCCCTCCGCGTCGGGGCCCGCCAGCAGGATCGTGCCCACGGCCGAGGCTCCCTCGGCCGTGGCGCGGCGGCGCAGCACCGCAGCGTCGCCGTCCACCCGCAGCGTGTCGTGCAGCACTAAGCGACCGGCGCGGCGGACCCGGATCACGTCGCGCAGCCACAGCCGGCCCAGCACCTCGCCCATCGCCGCTCGGCCGAACACCAGCTGCTCGACGCCGAGGAAGCGTGCCTCCTCGGACAGCACGACCTCGGTGCGGCGGTCGAGCGCGCTGCCGTCGAACAGGATGCTCTCCTGCGGCAGCCACTCCAGCGACGCGCCCGGTCCCACCCGCAGGTTCGTGCGTACCAGCGCGGGCGGGCTGCGGACGCTGGCCCGGTAGAACCGCTCCGCCGCGGGGGCGGCCACCATCGCCTGCGCGCCGTCGGCGAGCGCGATGGTGGTGTCGAGCCGGTCGCCGCCCGCAACCCCGCCGCCGATGTTGAGCAGCACTGCCTCGGGCCAGGCGGGGTCGGCGGGGCGGGGAAAACGCGCGCGCAGACAGCCGCACTGGCGCAGGTCGGCCAGCACCGTGGCCGCACCGCGCCGGCGCAGCGCCACTATGAGCTCGCCGCGGGCGCGCTGGTGGAGGGCTGGGCCGTCGTCTGCCGGGAGCTGCGGCCTAGGCCGGGAAAGGCCGGAGGCGCTGCCTCTGGGCTCCGCCAGGGGCAACGCTTCTGAACCGGCGTTTGAAGGGTTCCCTTGCAAGGGACCGTGGGCTTACTGCTAGCCCTCGGAGAAGGGGTTGGGCTCGATGAGGTCCGGGGTCTGGAAGATCACGTCGAACTGCCCGTCGGGGCGGGCGCGGCCAACGCGGTTGACCTGCGGGATCGGCGGCGCCGCACGCGCCTCGCGCGACGTCAGCGCCGGGGCGAGCAGGGCGGCGGCTGGCAGACCGACCATTCCCTTCAGCAGCGCACGGCGAAGGGTGCCGTGACGCCCCGGCTGGGGCTGCGCGTTGGCATGCTGCGGGCTGGTCTGGTTCGTGTCGTCCTGAGGCAATGCTGGGTTCCTAGAAACACGCCGCATCCTGCAGCGCCTGCCTTCGCAGTATGCGCGATCGGTGCTGCGCCGCAATGATGGAGAGCGGCGTCGCGGGGCCGGGACCGGCCCGGTGCTCGCCTGAGCTATCCCCGCGCTGTGGCATCCTCAGCGGCCTCGTGCGGTTCGGCACTCTCGGCGATGCGGTAGCCGACGCCCGCCGCGGTCAGCACGATGTCCGCCCCGTTCGGGCCGAGCTTGTGGCGGATCAGCCCGATATAGACGCGCAGGTACTGCACGTCCTCGGCATGGCCGCTGCCCCACACCGCGACCAGCAGCTGGCGGTGGGTGAGCACGACACCGGCGTTGCGCACCAGCACGCTGAGCAGGTCGTATTCGCGGGGAGAGAACGACACCTCCGCGGCCGCGACCAGCACGCGGCGACGCACCAGGTCCACCTCGACCCCGTGCCCGCGCCAGATGGCGACGGCCGGTTCGCCGGACGCGGAGCGGCGGATGCAGGCGCGCAGCCGGGCAAGCAGCTCGCCGATTGCGAACGGCTTTTCGACGTAGTCGTCGGCGCCGCGATCCAGCGCGCAGACCTTTCCCGCCTCCAGGTCGCGGGCGGAGACCACGATCAACGGGATGCGGCTGAACGCGCGCAGCCGGACGATCACCTCCTGGCCATCGAGGTCGGGCAGGCCGAGATCGAGCAGGATCGCCGCCGGCGCCTGCTCGGCGGCCAGACGCAGCCCTTCGCGGCCGGTGCTGGCCTGGCGCACCGAATATCCGGCCACCTCGAGCGCAGGCTTGAGGAAGCGGTGGATCTGCGGCTCGTCGTCGACGACCAGCACCACCGGCCGCCCGCTGTTTGGGATGGCGCCTGGGACCGAGCCCCGCGCATGCGCCGCGCCCGCTCCGGTGCGTGCCGCCTCGCCCCGGCCCGCCTCGCCCGTCGTTGTCGGGCTCGCTGGGTCGCCGCTTCGTGCGTCCCCGTTCTGGTGTCCCTCCCCGTCCGACCTGTCCGGCTCGGCATTGTCGCGGCCGGCAGGGCCGCTCATCGCGCTGCTACCGGCGCCACGCCCACCTGGCTCGCGACCGCATGACCCGTCGTCTGCGCGGCCGCAAGGCTGCGCGCGATCGGCAGGCGGATCGTCACCAGCGTGCCGGGCATGCCGTCCGCCGGCAAATCGGAGCGCGGGCTGTGCGCGTCGATTTGCCCGCCCATCGCTTCGACCATGCCGCGCGCGATCGCAAGGCCGAGCCCGGTGCCGGGCACCACGCTGTCGCCGCGGCGAGCGCGGAAGAAGCTGTCGAATACGTGCGGCAGGTCGTCCGCCGAAATGCCCAGCCCCTCGTCGGCAACCGAAACCCAGGCCTGGTCAGCCTCGAGCCCGCCGCGCACCAGGATCAAGCTGCCGACCGGCGAGTACTTGACCGCGTTCTCCAGCACGTTCACCAGCACCTGCTCCAGCAGCGCTGCGTCGGCCGACACCAGCGGCGCCGGGCTCGGCAGCTTGACCGTGAGGTGCAGCGTGCCGCTCAGCCGCGCGGCTGCCCCATCAACCGCGTCGGCGAGGCTGATCGGTGCGAGGCGCGGGCTGATCTGTCCGCTCTCCAGCCGGGTCAGCTCGTTGATGTTGGTCAGGAACCGTGCCATTCGGCCCACGTCCTGCTCGATGCTGTCGAGAAGGTCCGCGCGGGTGTCCGGCTCCAGCTCGTCCCAGGCGGCGCGCAGGGTGCCGGCCGCGCCCTGGATGCCGGTAAGCGGCGTGCGCAGGTCGTGGCCGAGCGAGGCGAGCAGCGCGGTGCGTAGCCGCTGCGTCTCCTCCATCGCGCTGGAGCGTGCGGCCTCGCTCGCGAGGTTCACCCGCTCCCAGGCGATCGCCGCCTGGTCGGCGAGCGCGCCCAGCGTCTGCAGCGCCGGCTCGTCGAGTGCGGCGTCGCTGCGCACGCCCAGTACGCCGAGCCGCACCCGGACGGTGCGCAGCGGCAGCAGCCGCCAGGACGCGGATGGGAGCGTGCTGGTGCCCTGCCCTGCCGGCTCCTGGTGCATCCAGGCCCAGCGCGCCGCCGCCCAGGCGCCCTCGTCGAGACGGTCCGACGGTGGCTCGAAGGCGCGCACCACGAGGTCCTCGGCCTCCGGCGCCAGCACGACGGCGCGCCCGGCGACGCCTGCGGCCTGTCGCGCGATCTCGGTCAGCAGGTCCGCCTCGGTGCCGGCCTCGCCCAGCTTGCGACTGAAGGTGGCGATGCGCCGCAGGCCGTCGACGCGGGCCTGTGCCGCCTGGGCCTCGCCCCTGATCCGTCCGGCGAGCCCGCCGGCGAGCAGCGCCACCAAGGCGAACACCACCAGGGCGATCAGGTCGCGCGGGCTGCCGACGGTGACCGCGTGCAGCGGCGGAATGAAGAAGAAGTCCCAGGCGATGAAGCTTGCGGCCGCGATGGCGAGCGCGATCTGCATCCCCCACGCTGACGAGCCCGCCACGATCGCCGCGATGTAGACCATGCCCATCGCCTCGCCCGGCACGACCCCGTCGAGCGCTAGGCCCGCCGCCGTCACCCCGGCCACCAGTCCTGCCGCGCACAGCCAGGCCCACCAGGGGCCGGCGCGCTGCACGCGCCGCACCGGTCGCGGCGCGCTGGAAAGCGGGATGACATAGACCGCGAGCCCGGGTGCGCGCCGCATCATCTCGACGTCGAGGTTGCGGCTGAGCAGGCGCCGCCACATCGGCGCCCGGCCGCGGCCCAGCACCAGGTGGGTGGCGCTGCGCTCTTGCGCCACGTCAAGCGTGATGCCCACCAGGTCGGCGCCGATCCGGGTGTCGAGGTCAGCGCCGAGCTGCAGCGCCAGCGCCAGCGCCGGACGCGCCACCAGCAGCGAGGCGGCGTGCTCGACGTGCAGCACCGTCCACGGCGCATGCAGCGCCTCGGCCAGGCGCTTGGCGTGACGCACTACCGCCGAGGCGCCGGCGTCGGGCCCTACCATCGCCAGTACCCGCTCGGCTGAGGGCCACGGGCCAGCGATCCCGCAGCGACGCATCCAGTCGCGCACTTCGCCGTCGACGTGCACCGCCGCCCGGCGCAGCGCCATCTCGCGCAGCGAGGACAGGTTGCCCTCGGTGAAGAACCCGTCGAGCGCGCGGCGCGCGGTGTCGGCCTGGTAGATGCGGCCGTCGCGCAGCCGGGCGCGCAGCTCGGCTGGCGGCACGTCGATCAGCTCAATCTCGTCGGCCATCTCCAGCACGTGGTCGGGCAGCGTCTCCGACACCCGGATGCCGGTGATGCGCGCGACACCATCGTTAAGGCTCTCGAGGTGCTGGACGTTCAAGGTGGCCCAGACCTCGATGCCGGCGCTGACCAGTTCGGCCACGTCCTCCCAGCGCTTGGCATGGCGGCTGCCAGGCGCGTTGGTGTGGGCAAGCTCGTCGACCAGCAGCAGGCCGGGGCGGCGGGCCAGTGCGCCGTCGAGATCGAACTCCTGCAGCGTCTGGCCGCGATAGACGATCTGGCGCAACGGCAGCGGTGGCAGGCCCTGCGCCTCGGCGATGGTGCCGGCGCGGCCATGAGTCTCGACCACGCCGGCCAGCACGTCGACGCCTTCCGCCTGGCGGCGGCGGGCCTGGACCAGCATCTCCCAGGTCTTGCCGACGCCGGGTGCGGCGCCCAGGAAAATCTTCAGCCGGCCGCAGGTCTCGGCCGCGGCGGCCGCAAGCAGCGCATCGGGGTCGGGACGGCGCTCACTGTCCATGCGCAATGGCTACGGGTGTGCCGCATCCAAAGCAAGGTTGAGTGCGAGCACGTTCACCCGCGGCTCGCCAACCAGCCCGGCCAGCCGCCCAGCGGTGTTGGCGTCGAGGAGCGCCTGCACCTGGGCGGCGGGCAGGCCGCGTGCCTGGGCCACCCGCGCGACCTGGCGCGCGGCGGTCTGCGGCGAGATGTCCGGGTCGAGTCCGCTCGCCGAGGTGGTGAGCATGTCGCCCGGCACCGGTTTGGCGCCGGCCTTGGCAATGTCGCCGGTCACCCGGTCGACCAGGGCCTTGGAGGTCGGCCCGGCGTTGGAGCCGGCGGAACTGGCGGCGTTGTACGGCGCCGGCACCGTCCTGGTGGAGTTGTCCGGGTGCGCCGGGTCCTGCATCACCGTGGCCGAGAGGCGGCCCTGGAAGTACTTGTCCTGGGTGAAGCTCTGCCCGAGCAGCGAGGAGCCGACGATCTGGCCGCCTCGGGCGACCAGGCTGCCGCCCGCGCTGTGAGGAAACACCACGGCGGAGGCGGCCACGAAGCCGAGCGGCAGGGCGATCCCGGTCAGGATCGTGAACAGCACGACGAGGACGAGTGCGGGACGGAGATGCATCATGGTCAGTTCATCCCGAAGGCGGTGAGCACGAGGTCGATCAGCTTGATGCCGATGAACGGGGCCACCAGCCCGCCCAGACCGTAGATCAGCAAGTTGCGCCGCAGCAGCGCGGCCGCCCCGATCGGGGTGAAGGCGACGCCGCGCAGGGCCAGCGGCACCAGCGCCACGATGATCAGCGCGTTGAAGATCACCGCCGACATGATCGCCGTCTGCGGCGAGTGCAGCCGCATGATATTGAGCGCCTGCAGGCCCGGGTAGGTCACCACGAAGATCGCCGGCAGGATGGCGAAATACTTCGACACGTCGTTGGCGATGGAGAAGGTGGTCAGGCTGCCGCGGGTGATCAGCAGCTGCTTGCCGATCTCGACGATCTCGATGAGCTTGGTCGGATCGCTGTCGAGGTCGACCATGTTGCCGGCCTCGCGGGCCGCCTGGGTGCCCGTCTGCATCGCCACGCCGACGTCGGCCTGGGCGAGCGCGGGCGCGTCGTTGGTGCCGTCGCCACACATCGCGACGAGGCGGCCTTGCGCCTGCTCGCGACGGATGTAGTCGAGCTTGTCCTGCGGCGTCGCCTGGGCGAGGAAGTCGTCGACGCCGGCCTCTGTGGCGATGGCGGCGGCGGTCACCTTGTTGTCGCCGGTGATCATCACTGTGCGGATGCCCATGCGGCGGAGGGCTGCGAAGCGCTCGCGGATGCCCGGCTTGACGATGTCCTTGAGCTCGATCACGCCGAGCAGCCGGCTTTCCGAAGTGACCGCGAGCGGAGTGCCGCCGGCGCGCGCCACCCGCTCCACCGCGGCAGTGAACGCCTGGGGCGGCGCCGCGGCCTGCTGGCCGATGACGGAGTCGACCGCGCCCTTGCGCCAAGTGCGTCCGCCGGCATCGAGTCCGGACAGCCGGGTGTTGGCCGAGAACGGCACCACCTGGGCGTCGGCGGGCAGCTCGGCGCTGAAGCCGTGCCGGTCGCGCACCAGGGTCAGGATCGAGCGGCCCTCCGGCGTATCGTCGCCAAGCGAGGCCATCGCAGCCGCTTCGGCGAGGGTGCGCTCGTCGATGCCCGGCACCGGGTAGAGGCCGGCGGCCATGCGGTTGCCGAAGGTGATGGTGCCGGTCTTGTCGAGCAGCAGCATGTCGACGTCGCCCGCCGCCTCGACCGCGCGGCCGGAGGTGGCAACCACGTTGAAGCGGATCAGCCGGTCCATTCCGGCGATGCCGATCGCGGACAGCAGGCCGCCGATCGTGGTCGGGATCAGCGTCACCAGGAGAGCGACCAGCACCGGCACGCTGAGGTCGGTACCGGAGTAGTGCGCGAGGCCGACCAGGGTGACAACGGCGATCAGGAAGATGATGGTCAGGCCGGCGAGCAGGATGTCGAGCGCGATCTCGTTCGGGGTCTTGCGGCGCTCGGCCCCCTCGACGAGGGCGATCATGCGGTCGATGAAGGTCGATCCGGGGTCGGCGGTGATGCGTACCACCAGCCAGTCCGAGACCACCTGGGTGCCGCCGGTCACTGCGGAGCGGTCGCCGCCGGCCTCGCGGATCACCGGCGCGCTCTCGCCGGTGATCGCGCTCTCGTTGACGCTGGCGATGCCGTCGACAATCTCGCCGTCGCTGGGGATCAAGTCGTTGGTCTCGACCAGCACCAGCATGCCCTTACGCAGTTCGGGGGCGGGCACCGGGCGGACGTTGCCGCGTTCCTTCGGACTCGTGATGACCTTGGCCATCATGTCGCTGCGCGAGCGGCGCAGGCTCTCGGCACGAGCCCGGCCGCGGCCCTCGGCGACCGCCTCGGCGAAGGTCGCGAACAGCACGGTGAGCCACAGCCCGGCGGCGATGCCGAGCGCGAAGCCCCATGGCTGGCCGGTCGCGAAATTGCGCACGCCCAGAACGGTGACCAGGGCGGCGACCACTTCGGTTACGAAGATCACCGGGTTGCGGATCAAGCCCCTCGGGTCGAGCTTGACAAAAGCGTCGCGGATGGCGCGGACGATGATAGTGCTGTCGAACAGCGAGATCGTGTCGGCGTTGGTGGCCATCAGGTGTCCCCAGCGGGCGGAGGGAAAGAAGGCCAGAGGCGCCGCCTCTGGACTCCGCTCAAGGCCAAGCCTTGAGAATCCATTTTGAAGAGGCTGGTCCAGTGGCGACTCGCCTCTGGCGGGTCTGGGCAGAGCCCAGCCTTGCCGGCTGCGTTCAGAACGTCTGCCCCGCCACCATGGAGAAGTGCTCTGCGAGCGGTCCGAGCGACAGCGCCGGCAGGAACTGCAGTCCGCCGAGGATGAGGATGACGCCGACCAGCAGCCCGATGAACAGCGGACCGTCGGTGGGGAAGGTGCCCGCGGACGCCGCCAGCTTCGGCTTGGCGGCGAGCGAGCCTGCGATCGCCAGCACCGGGATCATGAAAGCAAAGCGGCCGAGCAGCATGGCGACGCCGAGGCCGTAGTCGAGCAGCGGGGTGTCCGCGGACAGGCCGGCGAAGGCACTGCCGTTGTTGCCGGTGGCGCTCGACCAGGCATAGAGCATCTCGCTCAGCCCGTGCGGCCCGGCATTGGCGAGCGAGGCATTGCCGCTGGCGCTCACCAGCGATAGCGCGGTGCCGCTCAGGATGCAGAACGGCAGGATGAGCACCGCCAGCATGGCAAGCTTGATTTCGCGCGCCTGCACCTTCTTGCCGAGATACTCCGGGGTGCGGCCGACCATTAGGCCGGCGACGAACACCGCAAGCAGGGCGAACACGAGAATGCCGTAGAGGCCGGAGCCGACGCCGCCCGGCACCACCTCGCCGAGCTGGATGAGGAACATCGGGATCATGCCGCCGAGCGGGGTGAAACTGTCGTGCATGGCGATCACCGCGCCGTCCGATGTGGCGGTCGTGGTGACGGCGAACAGCGAGGACATCGCGGTGCCGAAGCGCACCTCCTTGCCCTCCATGTTGCCCATCGACGGGTCGACGCCGAGTGCGGTGAGCAGCGGGTTGCCGCCGGCCTCGGCCGCGTAGCAGAGCACGATGAAGGCGACCATCAAGATCGCCATCGCCCAGAACAGCGCGAAGCCCTGTTCGCGATCCTTGACGATGGATCCGAAGGTGACGGTGAGCGCGAAGGGGATGACGATCTCGGACCAGGTCTCGACCAGGTTGGTCAGCCCGGTGGGGTTCTCGAACGGGTGGGCGGAGTTGGCGTTGAAGAAGCCGCCGCCGTTGGTGCCGAGCATCTTGATCGCCTCCTGGAAGGCGACTGGGCCGAGGGCGATGGTCTGGTGCGCCCCTTCGAGCGTGGTGGCGTCGACGTAGCCGGCCAGCGTCTGCGGCACGCCCGAGGCGATCAGGAAAGTGGCGTAGACGAGGCAGATCGGCAGCAGCACGTAGAGGGTGATCCGGGTGAGGTCGACCCAGAAGTTGCCCAGTTCCTTGAGCGCGCTGCCAGCGAAGGCGCGGCTGACCATCACCGCGGCGGCGATCCCGGTAGCGGCGGAGAGGTAGTTGTGCACGGTGAGCCCCCACATCTGGCTTCCGTACGACAGCGTGGTCTCGCCGCCGTAGGCCTGCCAGTTGGTGTTGGTCACGAACGACATAGCGGTGTTGAACGCGAGCCGGGGGCTCAACCCGGACTGGCCGGCCGGGTTGAGTGGCAGGTGGTCCTGGAAGCGCAGTATCAGGTAGAGGATGAGGAAGTGCACGGCCTGCAGCGTGATCAGCGCAGTGGCGTAGGTGCGCCAGCCCATCGAGGCGCGGGTGTCGACTCCGGCGAGCGCGTAGAAGCCGCGCTCGACCGGGCCGAGCACGGGGGAGAGCGGCGTACGCTCGCCCTGCACGACGGCTGCGATGTAGCGGCCCAGTGGCGGCGCGCAGACGAAGACGAGGGTGAGCAGGAGCGCGATCTGCGCCCAGCCGATCAGGGTCATCGCCGGATCCTCAGAAGTCTTCCGGACGCACGAGCGCCCAGACCAAGTAGACGAGCAGTCCGGCGGACACGATGGCGCCGAGGATCAGGTCGAACATGGTTCAGATACGCTCGCACAGCACAGCGTAGGCCGCCATCAGCACGATGCCGCCCGTGCCCAGCACGATGACCAGAACGTCCGCCATGTCTTTGCCCTCCGTTCGCCTGCGGTGCGGTAGGACACAGAGGCATAAAGATACAATGCGGCTGGCTGCCCGCGGCGGTGCAACGTGCAAGGCGGCGCACATGGCCGGGCCATCGCGGCGGTCGTGGCCATTAACGTCGCGGCAACCACCGTCGCCTACGCTCCCGCATCGGGTCCATGCCGCGAGGTCACCGTGCCAGACACCGTGCAGCTCGCGCCGCAGCCCGCCGCCGTCGCGCAGACAAGCACGCAGGCCGCCGCACCTGCCGGCGGCGAGTCCTTCGGCCAAACGCTGGCGGCGCAGGCCCGCAACGGGACAGCGGGCGGGCACCGGCACCATGGCGGCCACCACCATCACGCGGCCACGCTCGTTCACCTGCAGGCGCAGCACGGGCACGCGCCGGCGCGTCACTGGATCGAGAATCCGGCCTCGGTGATCCCGGGCACCGTGCAGCAGGCACTGCGCCGGGCGATGGACCTCGAGCGCGTGCCGGCGTCCTGGCACGACGGGCTGCAGTTCATCGTGGCCCAGGAATCCGGCGGCCGCGTCGACACCCGGAGCCGGGTCGACACCGCGCGCGGCCTGTTCCAGCTTACCCACGCGAGCTACCACATGAACCCGAACGGCCAAGCCTCGTTCGGTAATGCGGTCGAGGAGGCGCAGGGCGGCATCCGCTACATTCGCGAGCGTTACGGCACCGCGGAGAACGCGGCCTCGTTCTGGCGCAGCCGGTTCTGGTACTAGAGAGCGTCGATATCCGGGTTTTTGGCTCGGCGCGGAACCTGAGGCATCGCATCCTCGCGCTCTCCTGAGAGCCTGGCCTAGTCGGGCGCTGGTTCCAGAGGGTCAAACGTTCCATGGCTCGGTTGGCGACTCCCATCTGTCGGCTGTCTGATGCGCTGCTGCGCTCGGGTGCTCACAAACGCACGTCTGCCGACGCGGCAGGGCGACTCTCGACCGGACTCCATGCTGACAAAGCTTCAGTAAGCGTCACGAACCTGCACGGTCGCGGCCTGGGCGTCATAGTACAGACCATGATCACGGAGGTCTTGTATTAACCGGTTGGTACTGGTCGGACGGGTATTAACCGGCCGACAACGCAGTGCTGGTAGGTTAGTACGGCCCGCAGCACCCGAGACCCCGATGACGATCACCCAACGTCTGACCGTCGGCTTCGCCAGCCAGTTGTTGCTGTTTGGCGTCGTCGTCAGCATGACCTGCTGGGAGGTCGGCATCGTGCGGCGCGATGCCCAGGCGGTGATCGACCTTGCTGCGCCGCGTGCGCAGGCTGCGATGGCGATCAGCAGCGACGTGAACGACAGTCTTTCCGCTCTGCGCGACTGGATGATCGGAGCCGAAGCCCAGTGCAAGGCAGCGCGCGCGCAGGTCTGGGATCGTCTGGGGGCGACGGAGGCGACGATGAATCGCTTGGTGGCGACCGACCCCGGCTCCGACATCGCCGTGCGGTGGCAGGGCGTGCCGGCGCTGCTGGCCTCACTCCGCCACGCGGAGGACGACGTGGAGAAAGTTGCCAATTCGCCGGAGGAGCAGCCCGCTTCCACCGTCCTCAGCCGCGACGTCACCCCGCTGTTCAACGTCATGGAATCGCAGCTCACCGCGATGATGGACGAGGAGGCTAGGCTGGAGGCGACGCCGGAGCGCAAGCAGCTCATTCGCCAGCTGGGCGAATTTCGCGATCCGCTCGGCCCGGCCGGCTCCGACATGCGCGCCTACCTGGCAACTGGCGACGCCGCCACCAGGACCTCGTTCGACGGCTTCTTCGCCCGCGCCCGTGCCGGGCACGACTACCTGTTCGCGCACCGGACGCTGCTGACCACCAGCCAGGCGGCGGCGATGGACCAGGTCGAGGCCGCCTGGACGCAGTTCCAGCCGTTCCCCGCCAGGCTGTTCGCGATTCGCGGGTCCGACGGCTGGAACGTCGCACACAGGATGATGCGCGCCGACGTGCTGCCCCGCGTGTCGCAGGTTCGCGAGGCGCTGGTCGGCGACGGCAGGCCGGGCGCTGCCGGCGGCATTGTCGGCCTCGCCGCAGCGCAGCAGCACGACCACGCGCAAAGCTTCACCGACCGCCTCGACCGGCTGCAGCGCCTGTCTCTGGGGATGCTCGGCCTCGGCTTGGTGATCGCAGCCGTGCTTGGTGCCCTGACCACCTGCACCATCGTCCGGCCGCTACGCGCCCTGGCGGCGGCGGTGCGCCGGCTGGCCGCGCGCAATCTGTCGGTGACCGTGCCCGAAGTAGCGTGCGGAGACGAGATCGGGGCAACGGCGACGGCGGTGGGAGTGTTCAAGGACGGCCTGATCCGTGCCGACACGCAGGCTGCCGGGCACGCGACGAACGAGCAGAGGGCGGTGCGGCTGGGCAACCTGGTCGCCGGTTTCGAGGCCCGGGTGAGCCCGATGGTTGGCGAGCTGGCCGGCTCGGCCGTAAGGCTGGAGAATTCGGCGCAGTCGATGAGCGCAACCGCCAAGCGGAGCGACATGCGCTCGGCCAGCATGGCAGGCGCGGCCCAGCAGGCGAGCGCCAGCATGCAGACCGTGGCCGCCGCAGCTGACGAGCTGTCAGCGAGCATTTCCGAAATCACCCGACAGGTCCGCGAGCAGAACCGCATGACGCTCGAGGCGGTCGATACGGCGCGGCGCACCGACAGGATCGTGCGCGCCCTGGACGAGGGCGCAGGCTAGGTCGGTGAGTTGGTATCGCTGATCTCCGACATCGCGGAGCAGACCAGCCTGCTGGCGCTGAATGCCATCATAGAGGCGGCGCGGGCTGGCGGGTCGGGCAAGGGCTCGCGGTGGTCGCCTCCGAAGTGAAGGCGCTGGCTAACCAGACGGCGAAAGCGACCGAAGAATCGGCGCGCAGATCAGCCACGTGCAGGCGGTGGTGCAGGAGGCGGTCGCCGCCATCCAGGGTATCGTCAGCCAGATGGAGCAGGTGAGCGGTGTCTCAGTCTCGATTACCGTCGCCGTGGAGCAGCAGGGCGCCGCGACGGCGGAGATCGCTCGCAGCGTGCAGTTCACGGCGCGCGGCACGGAGGAGGTCGTGGTTAACGTCGAGGACGTGCGGCACGCGGTAGCGAACACCGGAACGGTCGCGGGGGAGGTGGTCGGGTCTGTCGGCGAACTATCGCGCTAGGCCTGGAGGTTGTCGGCGGCGGCCACAGCTTCATCAAGGGAGTCCGAGGGGTCTAGCAGCCTGCCGGCCCGGGTCGAGATAGCGGCTCCTGCTTAGCTCGACTTTGGCCATTTGAAGCATCTGTAGGCGGCAAATCGGGTGACTGG
>CAXSEF010000062.1:0-19442 GCA_964236535.1 uncultured Acetobacteraceae bacterium | reverse complement strand
CCTGGAGGTCAATGCCTGGCCCGCCGGTACGAGCCGGACGTGCCGGCAGCCGCCCTCCCTCGCCGGGGGCGCGGCGCTGTGCGGCGGCCGCGCTCCCGAGGCCGCTCACCGCCTGAGCCGGTCGTGGAGCTGCCCGAGCAGAGTGGCCGCGACGCCGTTCCATGCCGCGTGGGGATCGCGCGGCACGTCCGCGGGCGAAGTGGGTCGCTGCAGCAGAACGAGCAGTGCCGCGGCGATACTGGCGGGGTCAGGGTCGCAGAGCAGCGCCAGCTCCTCGTCCTGCAACTGCTCGACGATGCCGCCGACGCGGGTCGCGACCACCCAGCGGCGCGCGGCGATGGCCGCCGCGGCAACCCCGCTCTGGCTCGCCTCGCGGTGCGAGAGCACGAGGGCGTCGGCCCAGGCCAGCAGGGCGCCGATCTCGCCTTCCGGCACCCAGCGGTTCTCGACACGCACGCCGGGGATCGCACGCAGCTGCGCAAGCGATGCGGATTCCGGCCCCTGCCCCACGATGCGGACATCCAGGTCGTCGCGCGGCATCAGCCGCGCGAGCCCGTCCGCCAGCAGGTCGAGCCCCTTGTACGGCAGCAGCCGCCCGAAGCAGAGCAGGCGCAACGGCCCGCCGTGCAGGCGCGGTGCCGGCGGGATCGGACCGAACACGAAGGGCGGCAGGCTCGCCTGCAGCAGCCGCCCGGCACGCGCGGGGTCCTGCTGGCGAAGCCGGTCGGCGACGTGGCCGGACAGCGCCACCAGCGCGTCGGCATGGGCGAGCAGGCGGCGCTGCAGGGTCATCTGCAGCGGGAAGCCGTCGCCGGGGTGCGGGTCGGCGTCGTGCACCACCACGGCGTAGGGCACGCGGGCCTGGTGCAGCGCCACGCCCATCAGCAGGTCGAGCGGACCGGGCATCGCGCACAGCGCCAGGTCGGGGTGCATGGTGCGCAGCCGGGCGGTCAGCCGCGGCAGGGTGCCGGGGGCCTGCGCCAGGCGCTTGGCGAGCCCGCCCAGCCCGTCATAGGTGCGGAACGGCAGGTCGCAGGGCGGCGGGCTCGGCCCGGCGAGGATCTCCGCCCCGGCGGCCAGCGACAGCAGCGCGCTGACCCCTTCGAGGCGGGAGAAACCGGCGGCAAGTTCGGCGGCGACGCGCGGGCCGGCTCCGTGGCGGCCCCACTGCCAGACCAGTATCCTCAACCGCCCGGCGCCTGCGAAATGGCGGTGGCGACGCGCACCGCTGCACGCCGCGGCGGCGCCACGGTCGCCGGATTGCCGGCAAGTGCCTCGAGCGCATCGCGCAGCGGGCCGGCGCCGAGCCGCGACCGCGCGGCCGTTCGGGCCCGGGCGCCGAGTGCCGCGCGGCGCTGCGGGTCGTCGGCCAGGGCGCGCAGGGCGGCGGCGGCGGCGTCGACATCGGCGTCGGCCCAGACCGCGCCCGGCGCCTCGAACACCCCGCGCGGGTCGCGCGCCGCGACCAGCCGATACGGCACCGGCATCGCGCAGCCGGCGTCGAGGAACTCCGCGGTGGCCGACCAGTCGGTCGACACGACGGCGCGGCCGAGCAGCATGGCCTCGGCCGGCACCAGACCGAAGCCTTCGCTGCGGTGCAGGGACAGCACGATGTCGGCGCAGGCGGTGAGCGCGTGGCTGTCGGCGCGCGACAGCACGCGGGTCTCGAACCTGATGTTCGCGCACCCCGAGGCGGCCGCGCGCAGCCGGAGCATGTCGCCAGCGTGGTGGTCGGCCGGTCCGGTCTTGAGCAGCAGCACGCGGTCCGCCCGGTCGCCGAACGCGACCTGATGCGCCGCGATCGCGGCGAGCGGGTTCTTGCGCTCGAAGCTGGACGCCAGGCTGAACGACACCAGCGTCAGCAGCGCGTCCTCGGGCAGGCCGAAATCCGGCCGGCCGAGGCCGCTGGGCAGCGGCGGCGACACGGCGACCGGGTACGGCACGACCCGCACCCGCCCCGGCATCAGCGGCTCCAGCGCGGCCGCGGTGAAGCGCGACGGCGCCCAGACCTCGTGCACGAAGCCGGCGCCTCGCCACCAGTCCTGCGGCACCACAGGCAGCTCCCAGGCCCAGTGGCCGATCACCCGGCGGCCGCGCAGCAGGCGGCGCGGCAGACGCAGCAGTGCTGCGGGCAGCAGCGGCGGGTTGACGTGCAGCAGCAGCGGCAGGTCCGGCGGCAGCGCGGCGGGATCGCCCGCCTGCCCGCGCGGGTCCTCGGCGGCGTCACCCGGCACGCGCAGGCCGGCGGCGAGCGGGTGGCCGGGAACGCCGATCGAGGCCAGCCCGGCCAGCATCAGCCGCGCCGCCTCGCCCAGGCCCGACGCACGGCCGATCTCGCCGCCGACGATCATGCCTCGTTCCGGCACCACCGGCGGCAGCGGCCGGTCCGGCCGCGGCGCAAGCATCGCCGTGCCACGCGTGAGCAGCCGGCGCCGGCTTGCGGCCGGGAGGATGCGCCATAGCCTGTGCAAAGGATGGAGTGCGGACGCGGTTACCATTCGGGGCGAAGCCTGCCGCCTTGCCGCAGGTGCAGCAAGGGGCCGGTCGGGGCCAACCCGCGTGCATGCGGTGCGCGTCCCGGTTGCGGGGACCGAGCGGGCGTATAGGATCGTCGCATGGCCGATCCCCTGACCTGCCCCGCGACCTGGCGACCGCCTCCCGGCACGAACGCTCGGGGGGGCTCGCGGTGAGCGGGTCGGACGAGCTGGCGTTGCGCGGCGGTGACGGGCCGGGTCGACGCGGGCTCGGCGCCCGCGCGCGGAACGCCCGCGCGGACTTCCAGGTCAACGTCGCGGTGCCGGACATCTCGCCGTGGATCGCCGGCAACACCGCGCTGCCGGGCTTCACCACGATCGAGGCGGCAGCGCCCGGACCGCACGTGATTCTGGTGGCACTCACGCACGGGAACGAGACGGCGGGTGCGGCGGCACTCGATCGGCTGCTGCGCGCCGGGCTCGCGCCGACGCGCGGCCGGCTGACGCTCGGCTTCGCCAACCTCGACGCGTTCATGCGATTCGACCCGGCGCAGCCGACCGCAACCCGGTTCCTCGACGAGGACCTGAACCGGCTGTGGGACCACGCGACCCTCGAAGGGCCGCGCTGCTCGCGCGAGCTGGAGCGGGCGCGGGCGATGCGACCGCTGCTGGAGCAGGCCGACCTGGTGCTCGACCTGCACTCGATGCTGTGGCCTTCCGACCCGCTGATCCTGAGCGGACCGTCCGCCAAGGGGCGGGCGCTGGCGGTGGCGATGCGCACCCCGCCGCTGGTCGTGGCCGACGCCGGGCACCTCGGCGGCCGTCGCCTGATCGACTTCGTGCCGTTCGCCGATCCCGGATCGAAGCCGGCGGCGGTGCTGGTGGAGGCCGGGCAGCACTGGCAGCCGGACACGATCGAGATCACCCTGGGCTGCATCGCCGGGCTGCTGCGCGAGGCCGGGATGCTGCCGGACAGCCCGATCTGGCCCGTGGTCGGCGCGAACCTGCCACGGGTCGCCCAGGTGACCGTCACGGTGACGGCGGCCACATCGAGCTTCGCGTTCATCCGCCCGTTCCGCGGCGGAGAGGTGATCGGCGCGCGCGACACGCTCATCGCACAGGATGGCGACATCGAGGTGCGCACCCCGCACGACGAGTGCCTGCTGGTCATGCCGAGCCTGCGACCCAGCCGGGGCCACACCGCAGTCCGCCTCGCGAAGTTCGTCTGACCTGACGCCCGGTCAGACCCGGTTTCTCAGCAGCCTCTGCTGGCGGCGCCCCGGACCGGGCTTGCCGCGCCACGGAAATACTGCAGGACGTAGACCCGCACCGCACTGGTGCGGCTGACCGACGAGGCCTTCTGCTCGATGTCGCGGATCAGATCGGCCAGCACCCGCGCCTCACGGTGGCAGATCTCGCCGAGCGCATCCCAGAACTCCGGTTCCAGACGCATGCTGGTGCGTCCGGAGGTCGCGTTGATGTTGCGGTTGACCAGCCGACTCTCGCCCATTTTGTCCTCCTTCTGTTCGAAAGGAGAATGCGCCCGCCAGATTAATGCATCATGTGCATCCGGGTGTGCGGCACACCGGCGCGGCGCCTCAGCCGGGCTCGCCGGGCGCGCGCAGGGTCAGGCCGAGCGCATGCAGCCCGCCCCTGAACTCCGCGTCGAGAACGGCATGCACGGCGCGCGAGCGGGCGACCCGGCCCTGGCCGCGGAACACCTCGGCGACCATGCGGACGTCGATATGGGTCTCGCCGCCCGGCGCGGCGCCGCTGTGGCCCGCGTGGCGGGCGCTGTCGTCGTGGACCTCGATCACGCTCGGCTGGAATGCCTCCACCAGCGCCATACGCACCCGCCCTGCCCTGCTCTCGGCCATCGCCATCCCTCCCTGTCGCGCGCCCGCGGCCGCGAATGTGCTGCATGCCGGCCGCCCTGCCGACGCGCCACCGCGGACCGTGGCGCCACGTGTGGCTCGCCGTCCAGTCCCGACCGCCGTCCGCGCGACGCCAGCGTCTAATTCCGGCCGTGGCCGCCCGCCGCAGGGCCGCGGGAAACACCCCGCCGGGGCCTTGCCGCGGCGGAAGCGGTGCGCACATAACGTCGCGATGACCCGACGCACACCGCCGCGCCCGCGGGCCTACGCGCCCGATCCGGACGCGCCCGGCCGGCTCTGCGATATCCCGAGCTGCGCGGCGGCCGGGGAGTACCGTGCACCCAAATCGCGTACCGAGCTTAACCGCTACTGGTGGTTCTGCCTGGCGCACGTGCGCGAGTACAACGCCGGCTGGGATTTCTACAAGGGCATGACACCGGGCCAGATCGAGACCCAGCTGCGCGCCGACACGTCCTGGCAGCGTCCGACCTGGCCGCTCGGCCGGCTGGGCGCCCCGATCTACGACGAGGAGGCGCTGCGCGACCCGCTGACTTCGCTGGCCGGGGAGCGTGCGCGTCGCCGGTCAGCCACGCCATCGGCACCGCCGGAGCTGCGCGAGCCCCTGGACGCGCTCGGGCTGGAGTGGCCGGTCTCGCTTGAGGAACTGAAAACGCGCTACAAGGAACTGGCCAAGCGGCACCACCCCGATGCCAACGGCGGTGACCGCACGGCGGAGGAACGCCTCAAGACGATCAACCTCGCCTATGCCGCGTTGCGCACGCATATCGCGGCACAGCCGGCAACGCCGCACGCGCAGGCAGCGGGAACCGCCCGCGGCTGAAGTCCGGCGGTCGGCGGTGCCCGCCCGTCCGGCATCGGCGCGGGCCGGCCCAGGCTGCAGCCCGGATTTCGGGGCGGGGGGGCTTCCGGACTACAATGACCAGGCGGCACGATCGCCGCAACCGACAGGACACGCCCGACGATGAACCAGATCGCCGCCCTCTCCGACACGCACGAGGCAGAAGAGGCCGCGTCGGTTCCGACCGAGGCGATCAGGCGTCCCGACAGCACGGTCAAGGCGCGCGAGGCGTTCGGCATCGACGTCGAGATGGACGTGCCGGCGTTCTCGGTGCGCACCGAGCACGTCCCGGTCATCGACACGACCTACCGCTTCGACCGCGAGACCACGCTCGCGATCATCGCGGGCTTCGCCTTCAACCGCCGGGTGATGATCCAGGGCTATCACGGCACCGGCAAGTCCACGCACATCGAGCAGGTCGCGGCGCGGCTGAACTGGCCGTGCATCCGGGTCAACCTCGACAGCCACATCAGCCGCATCGACCTGATCGGCAAGGACGCGATCGTGCTGCAGGACGGCAAGCAGGTGACGGAGTTCCGCGAGGGCATCCTGCCCTGGGCGCTGCAGCATCCCTGCGCGCTGGTGTTCGACGAGTACGACGCCGGCCGTCCGGACGTGATGTTCGTGATCCAGCGGGTGCTCGAGGTGGAGGGCAAGCTGACGCTGCTCGACCAGAACCGGGTCATCCATCCCAACCCGTACTTCCGGCTGTTCGCCACCGCGAACACCGTCGGCCTGGGCGACACCACCGGGCTGTACCACGGCACGCAGCAGATCAACCAGGGCCAGATGGACCGCTGGAACATCGTCGCCACCCTGAACTACCTGCCGCACGCCCAAGAGACCGCGATCGTACTGGCCAAGATGGGCGTGGACGGCAAGGATGCCGCGGCCCGGCGCCGGGTGGAGAGCATGGTGGCGCTCGCCGACCTGACGCGGGCGGGGTTCATCAACGGCGACATCTCCACCGTGATGTCGCCGCGCACCGTGATCACCTGGGCCGAGAACGCGAAGATCTTCGGCGACCTCGGCTTCGCGTTCCGCATGACGTTCCTCAACAAGTGCGACGAGGCGGAGCGCTCGACCGTGGCGGAGTACTACCAGCGCTGCTTCAACGAGGAAGTCGCCACCGGCAACCTGGCGTCGCGGCGGGCGGGCTGAGGCAGGCAGGCAAGGCCAGCGGCTCTTCCGCAAGCGAGCCGCGCCGCCGGACCGGCCTCGCCAGGCCACCCGGCACGATCCCGCACGGCGTGCCGCCGGCCCGAGGCAGATGGTTTCCACAGGCCTCGGGCCCTTGGCGGGTCCGGGCGGCGCGCGGCCTTTCTTCCCTGACGGAGCAGCGGCGATGAGCGGTCCCAAGGACAGCGAGCGGGCCGAGGAGTTCAAGCGCGCCACGGCCGGTGCGATCCGCGCGATGGCGCAGCAGGCCGACGTCCAGGTGGCGTTCCAGCCCGGCCCCTCCGGCCTGGTCGGGCGCCGGGCCCGGCTGCCGCTGCCGACACGGGCGCTGCCGCCCGGCGAGATGACGCGGCTGCGCGGCGCCGCGGACAGCGTGGCGCTGCGGCTGCGCCACCATGACGGCGCGGTGCATGCCCGCTCGATGCCGGCGCAGCGCGAGGCGCGCGAGGTGTACGATGCGCTGGAGCAGACCCGGGTCGAGATGGTGGGCGGCCGGCTGATGGACGGCGTGGCGGCGAACCTGCGGGCGCGCCTGGCCGAGGTGTGCGAGACCGAGGGCTACGACCGGATGGTGCGGCGCGAACAGCTGCCGCTGCCGGTCGCACTCTCGCTGCTGGTGCGCGAGCGGATGTCCGGCATCGCGGCGCCCCCGGCGGCGGCGCACGTGCTGTCGCTGTGGCGGGAGTCGCTGGGCGGCGAGGTGGCGCGCGCGCTGTCCGACGTGGCGGCAGCCGGGGCGGACCAGGCGGCGTATACCCGTGCCTCCCGGCGTCTGCTGGCGGTGATGAAGCTGGCGGAGGCGGAGGCGGAGTCCGCTCCCGACGAGCCCGCCGACGACGGCGAGCAGCAGGGCGAGCAGGCCGGCGCACAGGACGTCGACGAGCAGGAAGGCAGCGGCGAGAGCGAGAGCGATACGCCGATGGGCGCGCAGCCGGAGCAGGCCGAGGCCGTCGAAGCCGAGGGCGAGGGCGACGAGGAGGGCGACGACGACGACGGTGCCGCGCAGTCGCAGGACCGCGCCGGCGGTCCGCAGGGGCGCAAGGAGCCGGCCGGCGGCCAGGCGGCCAGCTACCGCGCCTACTGCCGCACCAGCGACGAGGAGATCGCCGCCGAGGATCTGTGCGACGCCGACGAGCTCGGGCGACTGCGCCAGCAGCTCGACCAGCAGCTGCAGCACCTGCAGGGCGTGGTGTCCAAGCTCGCCAACCGGCTGCAGCGCCGGCTGCTGGCGCAGCAGACCCGCGCCTGGGAGTTCGACCTGGAGGAGGGCATGCTCGATGCCGGGCGGCTCAGCCGGATCATCGTCAACCCGCTGCTGTCGCTGTCGTACAAACGCGAGCGCGAGACCGATTTCCGCGACACCGTGGTGACGTTGCTGGTGGACAATTCCGGCTCAATGCGCGGGCGGCCGATCACGGTGGCGGCGATGTGCGGCGACATCCTCGCGCGCACCCTGGAGCGCTGCGCGGTCAAGGTCGAGGTGCTGGGCTTCACCACCCGCGCCTGGAAGGGCGGGGTCAGCCGCGAGCGCTGGGTGGCGGACGGCAAGCCGGCCAACCCGGGGCGGCTGAACGACCTGCGACACATCATCTACAAGTCGGCCGACGCCCCCTGGCGGCGGGCGCGCAAGAACATCGGCCTGATGCTGCGCGAGGGCCTGCTCAAGGAGAACATCGACGGCGAGGCCCTGCTCTGGGCCTACCGGCGTCTGCTGGCGCGGCCGGAGCACCGCCGCATCCTGATGGTGATCAGCGACGGCGCGCCGGTCGACGACTCGACGCTTTCCGCCAACCCTGGCAATTACCTGGAACAGCACCTGCGCGAGGTCATCCGCGACATCGAGGGGCGCGACCTGGTGGAGCTGATCGCGATCGGCATCGGCCACGACGTGACGCGCTACTATCGCCGTGCGGTGACGATTGTCGACGCCGAGGAACTGGGGGGAACGATGATGAAGAAGATGGCCGAACTGTTCGACGAGGACGCGGCAGCCGCGTGGGCACGCGCGGCCGCCAGCCGGGCGCCGCTCGTCGCATGATGCGTCGCAACGCTGCCGGCCGCGTCCTGTGGGCGTCGGCCGCCCTGACCGCGGCGCTGTGCCAGGCTGCGACGCCCGCGGCCGCGATGACCGTCAGCGGCGTCGGGGTCCCGGACACCTATGCGCTCGACGGCACCACGCTGCGGCTCAACGGCGCCGGGCTGCGGACGATGACCCTGCTCGAGGTCGGCGTCTACGTCGCGGCCCTCTACGTCGTCCAGCCTGGCCACGATGCCAAGTCCGTCGAAGCGTCACCAGGGTCTAAGGTCCTCGTGCTGACCTTCGTGCGCAGCGCAAGCAAGGCGCAGGTCGAGCAGGAGTATCGCGACGGCCAGCGCCGGGCTTGCGGGGCCGGTGGCTGCCCACCGGCGGATGCGCCGGATTTCGAGCGCCTGGTGTCGCTGATCCCAGCCGTGAAGCCAGGGGACACGACCACCTACGTGTTCACCCCGCAGGGTGTCCGGGTGCTGGCCAACAACGTGCTGCTGGCCGACTTCACCAGCCCGGACTTCGGGTTCCGCCTGCTGGACGGCTTCCTGGGCGCGCGTCCGGCGTCAACCACGCTGCGCGCCGCCCTGCTCGGCGCAAGCTAGGCACCGTTCAGCCGGCGACGTCCGCCGGCGTCCGTAGAGCATCGCGGCCGGGACATGGAATCCGCAGCAGGCAGGATCCATCCCGGCCCCGCTACCGGCTGGAAGCGCTTCAGGCGGCGGGCTGACCCGCCTGGCGCTTGATCTGCGAGCGGGCGATGCGGCGCTTGAGCACCTGCGCCTCGCTCGGCAGGTCGCGGTTCGGCGTGGTCAGCAGGAACGAGTCCAGGCCGCCATTGTGCTCGATGGTGCGCAACGCGCTGGTCGAGATGCGCATCCGCACGCTGGTGCCGAGGATGTCCGACAGCAGCGAAACCTGCTGCAGGTTCGGCAGGTAGCGGCGGCGCGACTTGTTGTTGGCGTGGCTGACGTTGTTGCCGGTCAGAACACCCTTGCCGGTCATCTGGCAGCGGCGGGACATCGCGAAACCTCGATCATACGGCCCGCGCGGCGGCAGGAGGCCAGGACGCAGGCGAGCGCGCGGTATGCCGTCCGAGGCCCGCGTCGTCAAGCCCGGCCACCGGCACGTCACCGCCGGGACCGTACCAGGCCGATCGACCGGCCGACGACCGGGCCTGGCGACCCTGCCCGGCAGGACCTGCCGGGCAGGTCCTGCCGCACGGCACGCCGAAGCGACGACGGGGCCACAGCGGCGCTGGGTGACGCGGCGGCACGCGACGTGCAAGCGGGGCATGAGCGATGTGACGTGAACAATACGGAGTGCGGCGATGTCGATGTCGATCCCGGGCGTATCCCATCACGGCGCCCACGCGCACGGCGCCAAGGGCGGCTCGACCGCCGGCAGCTTCTTTGCCGTCGAGGGCGACGCCGCCGATGCCAACGACGCCGCATCGGCCAGCGGCAGCACGTCCGCGCTGCCCGCCCTGTCCAACAGCATGATAGCGCTGCTGAACTCGCTGCAGGGCTCGCTCCCCGCCGGGTCCGGCCCCTCGACCACGATCCCGACCGCGGCTCCGGGCGGCAGCGCGGCGGCCAGCGCGAGCACGCCCGAGGCGGCGCCCGACCGGCTGGCAGCCCAGTTCGGCGCGTCCGGCTCCGACGCCGCCACTGCCGGGACTGCCGGCGCCCTCCAGTCGTCCGGCTGGCAAGCCGCCGCGGACCTGCTGCCCGGGTCCGGGTCCGTGCCTTCCGGCGCCAGCGGGTCTGACGCGAGTTCGTCGGGTCAGACGGCAACGGCCGGCCAGACTGCCGCGACCTCCGACATGCAGCAGATGATGAAGGCGCTGCAGAGCTATGCCGCCAATGCCGGAACGCTGCTGTCCAGCTCGGCGCCCCTGCTCACGATCTGACCCGGGCCGCGACCGGACCCGCTATAGCCCGAGGCCTCTGGAAACCTTCTTCCTAAGCATAGAGCTTCCTAAGCATAGGGATGCCAAAGGCTCGGCCTTTGGCGGCGTCCAGAGGCAGAGCCTCTGGCCTGCCTTGCCTTGCCGCCCACGCCCAAAGGCCTATCGGTCGTCGTGGAACTCGCCGGCACGCACGCTGCGCATGGCGTTCTCCAGCACGCCGCCCACCGCCTCCCTGCTCATGCTGCGCGACAGCAGGCCGAGGCAGCCGCCAAGCAGAGCGGAGGCGACGGCGATCGGCGGCAGGTCCTTGCCGAGCATGTGCCTGATGGCATGCGCGACCACGGCGCCTGCCTGGCTCAGCTCCTCGGGCAGGTCCTGGTCGGCGCCCGCGTCATGGTTCTGCATCGCGAACTCCCGGGATGATGCGCACGGAACACCGGTGGCCGACCTGCAGCGCCGGCATGCTGCAACGCCACGAGCGGCTCCCGGCAGGCTCGCCCGCTTGACTGTGCGCCATCACTGCGCGGTCGCGGGCCATCACTGGGCCGCCTCGGCCGGCTGCTCGGCCTCCTCGCTCTGCAGTCGCCACATCCGGGCATACGCGCCGCCGCGCGACAGCAGATCGACGTGGGACCCGCGCTCGACCACCGCACCGTCCGAGAGCACCAGGATCTCGTCGGCGTCGACCACGGTCGACAGGCGGTGGGCGATCACCAGCGTGGTGCGCCGCGCCGAGACGGTCTGCAGCGCCTGGGCGATGTCCTGCTCGGTGCGGGTGTCGAGAGCGCTGGTCGCCTCGTCGAGCACCAGGATGCGCGGATCCTTCAGGATGGTTCGCGCGATGGCGACGCGCTGCTTCTCGCCGCCGGACAGCTTGAGGCCGCGCTCGCCGACCCGGGTCTGGTAGCCTTCGGGCAGCTTGGCCACGAAGTCGGTGACCTGGGCGAGGCGGGCGGCCTCCTCGATCTCGGCCATCGACGCATCCGGCCGGCCATAGGCGATATTATACAGCAGGGTGTCGTTGAACAGCACGGTATCCTGCGGCACCACGCCGATCGCGGCGCGCAGGCTGTCCTGGGTGACGTCGCGCACGTCGCGTCCGTCGACCAGGATCGCGCCCTCGGTGACGTCGTAGAACCGGAACAGCAGCCGGCTCAGCGTGGACTTGCCGGCGCCGGTCGCGCCCACCACCGCCAGCGTGTCACCCGGCGCGATGGTGAAGCTGACGCCGCGCAGGATCTCGCGGTTGTCGTTGTAGCCGAAGTGCACGTCCTCGAAGCGCAGCTCGGGCGGCCCGCCTGCGGCCAGGCTGGAGGCCAGCGGCAGCGCGCCCGACCGGTCGGCGACCTCCTGCGGCACGTCGAGCAGGCGGAACATCTGCTCCATGTCGACCAGGCCCTGGCGCACGCCGCTGTAGACGAAGCCCAGGAAGTTCAGCGGCTGATAGAGCTGCATCAGGTAGGTGTTGACCAGGACGAACTCGCCCACCGTGTAGCGGCCGGCGACCACGCCCTGCGCCGCCATCAGCATGATCGCCATCAGCGCGGCGGCGATGATCGCGACCTGCCCGAGGTTGAGCATGTTGAGCGAGACCTGGGTGCGCACCGCGGCCCGCTCGTAGCGGCCGAGCGCCTCGTCGAAGCGGCGGCTCTCGTGCGCCTCGTTGCCGAAGTACTTCACCGTCTCGTAGTTCAGCAGGCTGTCGATCGCCTTGCTGGTGGCCTCGGTGTCGACCTCGTTCATCGCCCGGCGGATCTTGATGCGCCAGGTGGTGAAGCCGAGGGTGAAGCCGATGTAGGCGACCACCGCGCCCAGCGTCACCAGGGCGAAGCGCCAGTCGAACTTCCACCAGATGATCGCGGTGACCATCACCGCCTCGAGGATGGTGGGCACGATGTTGAACACGCCGAGGCGCAGCACCGTCTCCACGGCGAGCATGCCGCGGTCGACCACGCGGGTCAGGCCGCCGGTCTGCCGGTCGAGGTGGAAGCGCAGCGAAAGCGCATGCAGGTGCTCGAAGGTCTGCCGGGCGACGATGCGCACGGTGCGCTGCTTGACCCGGGCGAACACCGCGTCGCGCAGCTCGCCGAACCCCCCGGAGGCCACGCGCAGCAGCCCGTAGCCCACGATCAGCGCGATCGGCAGCGCCACGACGGCCGCCGGTCCACGATGCGGCGACAGCGCGTCGATCGCCCGGGCGTAGATCAGCGGCACGTAGACGGTGGCGACCTTGGCCAGCAGCAGGAACACCACCGCAAGGGATACCCGCACCCGCGCGCCCGGGTCGCCGACGGGCCAGAGATAGGCGAGCAGGGAGCGCGTCGTCTGCCACAGCGAGCGTCGCGCCCCGGGGATGGACAGTGTCGGAGGGGCCATGGCACGGAATGTAGCCCGGCGGCGCGCCGATTGAAGGATCATTCGACATGTCGTCCCCGATACCCCCCGATCGGCCGCCTTCCGAGCAGACCCCGGCCGATGCGCCTGGCGCGAGCCGCGACCCGGACGGCGGCCTGATGCGCCATGTCGCCGCGTGCAACACCGCGACGCTGCCGGGAACGCGGCTCGCGCTGCGGCTCGGCGCCGTGGCGGAGGCGGCGCAGCAGGTCGGCTGGGTGCAGCCCGAGGTCGCCGCGCTGCTGCTGTCGCTGGGGGCGGCACCGGATCGAGGCGGCGTGCGGGTGGCGCCCGCGGCACTGCCGCCGCTGTCCCTGGCGCTGCTGGCCCGGCTCGGGTTTCCCCCGCGCGGCGAGCTGTTCGACGTCCGCGCCGACCCCGGCGGTCCGGCGCTCGCCCAGGCGGATCGCGGCGCACTGCCGACGCTGGGCATCGCCGCGGTCGGCGTGCACCTGAACGGGCTGGTCGAGCGCGGCGACGGCCTGCATCTGTGGGTGGCGCGGCGGGCGGCCGACAAGCGGCTCGATCCCGGCAAGCTCGACCACCTGGCCGCGGGCGGGGTGCCGGCGGGCCTGACGCCGTGGCAGACGCTCGCCAAGGAGGCCGCGGAGGAGTGCGGGCTGCCGCCGGACCTGGCGGCGCAGGCGCGCGAGGTCGCGGTGATCTCGTATGCGATGGAGCGCCCGGAAGGGCTGCGGCGCGACCGGCTGCACTGCTACGACCTGACGCTGCCGGAAAGCTTCGTGCCGCAGCCGGTCGACGGCGAGGTCGCGGGCTTCGAGCTGTGGCCGGCATCACGGGTGCTGCAGGCGGTGCGGGACGGCGACGCCTTCAAGTTCAACGTGCCGCTGGTGCTGGCCGACCTGTTCCTGCGTCGCGGCATGATCGCGGGCGCCGAGGCCGGCCCGCTGCGTGCGGCACTCCACCGGAAGCCGGCGTAGCCATTCACCAACAGCGAGGCCAGAGGCTCTGCCTCCGGACTCCGCTCAAGGCTGAGCCCTGGGAATCCCCTTGTCCAAGCAAGTCCACTCCGTGCGCCCGGCTCCCTGGCCGCGGCTCCGTGACTCAGGCGTCCGACGGTGCGCCGCTCTCCTCCAGCGCCTCGTCCGACAGCTGCTCGTCGTCGGGCTGCTCGACATACTGCCGGCGCTGCAGCTGGTGCGGACCGTTGTATGCCGTGCCGTTGGACGACGCGGGTGGCAGATGGGTGGTGCCTTGCGACGCGGCCTGGTTCATCGCGTTGACGATGCGGAAGTAGTGCTCGGCGTGCTGGAAGTAGCTCTCCGCCATCACGCGGTCGCTGGAGCTGTTGGCGTCGCGCCCGAGCTGGAGATACTTCTCGAACAGCTGCTGGGCGGTGCCGCGCACGCGCAGGTCCGGTCCGCTGCTGTCGAACACGTGGTTGCGGTTCATCGGGATGGTGCCGGTGTGGTGGCGGACCGGGCTGCCGCCGCTGCTGCCGGGGCCGGCGTTCGGGCTGCTGCCGCGATGGTTGCGGCCACGCATGCGCTTGATGTTCATGAATCCTGGCAAGGCTTTCCTGCTGCGTCGCAGCGGGCGATGGCCCTGCGGCGACGGGATGGCGGGTGAAATCGGCCGCCTCTGCGCGCACCGAGCTCATCGGCGCGGGTGCAAGCCCTGTCCGGCTCACGCTGCAACGGTCCGGGCGAACCGGTCCGCGGCACCGGCTGTCCTGCAACGGTTACGGCCAGATGCGGCCGCGTGGTGGAGGCGTGCCGCAGCATGCGGACAGTAACGCCGGCATTGCGTGCTGCCAAACGCTTTTTCAACGCCTCCCGGCCGCCATGCGCGTCGGCCCTGCGGCTGCACCGGCGCCGGGCGCGAGCATCACCGGCCCGCCGCGACGCGGCCAGCCCGGGCAAGGCACAGCGCGCGCGGCACCCCGCCCAGGTCCAGGGTGGTGCCGACGTGATCCAGCCCTGCGGCAGCGGCCAGGGCACGCACTGCCGGCTCCTGACCCGCGCCCAGTTCGAGCACCGCGAGGCCTGGCGGCCCGGCCAGGCCGGCCGGCGCCAGCAGCGAGGCAAGCCCCGCCAGGATGCGCCGGTACGCGGCGAGGCCGTCGGCGCCGCCATCAAGGGCCGAGAGCGGCTCGTGGCAAGCCACCTCCGGCGCCAGGCCCGCGATGTCGCCCGAGCGGACATAGGGCGGGTTGGCGAGCACCAGGTCGAAGCCGGCCGCACCCGGGTCGAGCGCCGCACCCCAGTCGCCGCACACCGAACTGACCCGCGCGGCAAGCCCGGCCGCCGCGGCGTTGACGCGGGCCAGCGCGGCCGCCGTGGCGGAGCGGTCCACGCCGACGCCCCAGGCGCACGGATACTCGGACAGCGCCGCAAGCAGCAGGCAGCCGGTGCCGGTGCCGAGGTCGAGGATGCGTCGCACCCGCTCGCGCTCCGGGCGGTGCAGCAGCGCCGCCTCGATCAGCGACTCGCTGTCGGCGCGCGGGATCAGCGTGTCGCCGCTGACCGCCAGGTCGAGCGTCCAGAACCCCTGGCGGCCGAGGACCAGCGCCATCGGCTCGTGCGCGGCCCGCCGGCGCAGCAGGGTGGCGAACGGCTCGCACGGCACCATGCGGCGGCCGTCGCGCAGCAGGTCGGCGAGCGTGGCGCCCAGCGCATGGGCCAGCAGCATCCGTGCTTCCGACGCACGGTTTTCCAGGCCGGCTTCTGCCAGTACAGTCCTGCCCAGATGCAGCAGCGACGCCACCTCGGCAGTGCCGCCACGCGGGTCAGCATCCGGCGTCATCCGGCCAGACTGCTCGTCACAGGGGAGGACAACATGCCGACACGAACCGGGACTGTGGCGGCGGCCGGGCTGATGGTGCTGGCGCTCAAGGGACCTCCGGTGCGGGCGGCAGCGCCCGGGCTGGTCAGCTTCCAGATCGAGGACCAGCTCGACGAGCGCGAGCTGGAGGAGACCACGACACTGTATGTCAACGCCCGGGCGATCGGCACCTTCCATCTCAACCGGCGCAACCCGGAGGTCACGCTCAACGTGACGGTGCCGCGCGCCGACGGCTACGAGGTGGCCCTGTGCGGCTCGATCACCTTCCGCAACGAGGACGGCCGCCCCGAGATGCACCGGGTCGACAGCGTGGGCCAGATGCAGGACGTCGAGGGCCGGGTGTTCGAGGCGCTGGGTGCGGCGGATTTCACCGAGTTCTACCTCGTGGACCGGACCCGCTCCCGCCCGCCCATCGAACCCGAGCGCGGCAACGGCGGCATCTGCGTGCCTGCGACGTCCTGACCCGCGACGCCGCGCAGCACCTCCAGGCTCCGTGGGCTGGCGCGCCCTGCTGGACTCGAACCAGCGACATCCCGCTTAGAAGGCGGGTGCTCTATCCAGCTGAGCTAAGGGCGCATCCGGACCGGGTCAGTGACTCCAGGGCTCGACCCGGTTGAAGCGAAAGTTGTCCGCATAGGCCTTGGGCTTCGAGACCCGGGCCGGCGCCAGTTCCACGTCGCAGGTGAGCCCCTCCTTGCCGGCGAAGGCGAGCGCCTCCTCGCGGGTGTCGAAGCGCAGCCGGACCTGGGCCTGGGTGTCGGCGCTGCCGAACCAGCCCATCAGCGGGTCCTGCTCGCGACGTTCGGTGGGCTCCCACTCCAGCACCCAGAACTGGGTGCCGGCCACGCCGGACTGCATCGAGGTCTTTGGCTGCTGGAAGACGCGGGCGCGCATGGAGCCTCCGTGAGACGGACCTGGTCGGGGCGGCCGGACTCGAACCGGCGGCCTCGTGTACCCAAAACACGCGCGCTACCAGGCTGCGCCACGCCCCGGACCAGCGCCACGATATAGGCAGGTCCGGCACGGATGGCGAGAGGCGAGGCGGACCGCCCGCCACAGGCAGCCGGCTAGGAGAACGCCGCGTGCAGCCCGCACGTCGGCATCACCTCCGGCGCGACCGCGTCGCGGACCAGGTCACTCTCGACCACGGCCGGACGGGCGGGCTCGGCTGCGTCGAGCAGGGTCGTGACGGCCGTGACGCTCGTCGCGTCGCCCCGCGACGCCCGCTGCACCAGCCGCTGGCAGGCGGTCGCCAGGCGCGAGAGCAGCGCCCGCTCCGGCCAGGTCAGCCGCATCATCTCGTCGATCAGGACCGGGTGACCCCACGGCCCGTCCTGGAAGCAGCCGAACAGGACGCGCTCGTCGCAACCAGACTGGATCGCGGTGGGGAAGAAGGCCACCATCCTCCCGGCGGGCAGCTCTACCGGGGGGGTGCAGGCCGCCCCGGTCAACAGGGTCGCGACAGCCCCGACCGGATCGCGGCCGGGTTCGAGCCGGATGTTGCTGAGCGGGGTCAGGCGAGGGTTCAGCTCGATCAGCAGGGCGCGGTCGGTCGCCTCCTCGACCATGAAGTCGAGGCCGTGGAACCCGCTCAGCCCCAACTCGCGCGCGAGCCGCCTGGCGTCCGCCACGAGCCCCGGCCGCTCGACCACGCGCACGATCGTCGACGATCCGGTGTGGCCCATGCTCACCACGGTCTCGACCACGCTGGCGGCGAGCACCTCGCCGTCCCGGCACAGCATCGCGAGGTTGGCCGGCCGGCCACGGACGTGGGCCTGGGCGGTGACTTCCGGCACGTCGGAGCTGAACCAGTCGGAGACCCAGAACGAGTCGCGCTTGATCACCACGCGGGTCAGCATGGTCCGGACATTCAGCCAGCGGCTGAGCCTGTGGAAGGCGCCCCGCGCATCCTCGCGCGTGGCCGGGATGCGGACACCGTTGCCGCCCCAGGCTCCGTTGACCTTGAGCACCCAGGGTCCCGGCACCTGGTCGAGCCAGGTCTCCAGCTCGGCCGGGCTCGCGATCGGGCCGCCTTCGGGCACCGCGATGCCCAGCCGCTGCGCGACCTTCAGCAGGCGGGAGCGCGAGGCGGTGACCGCGAAGCCGTGCGCCGCGCCGAGCGAGCGCTCCACCAGCTCCCGCTCGCTGGCCGAACCGGTGCGGTGCAGCTGGTGCAGGTGGACGACCGCGCGGTCGTCGGCGGGGACCACCATGGCCGGATTGCCGGCGGCGATCGCCCTGGACAGGGCGCGCAGCGGATTGACCCCGCTGTGTTCGTGCACCTTCACCCCCGGCACCTTGCGCGCCGGATGGCCGGGCGGGCACAGCACCGACACCCGACAGCCCTGCTGCACCAGCAGGTAGGCGGTCTGCGCCATCGATGGCCACCAGCAGGTGGTGACCAGGAGAACCCCACCCACCCGATCAGCGTCGCAGCGGTTGAAAGAGTTTGCCGTGTTACAATCTTGGATCATTGCTGACCATCTCAAAATGGATTACGAGCAAAAAGCAGACGTGAGAAACGGCGATTTTCGCCCGGTCGCGGCCGGAATCCTTTCAGCGGCGACGGCTCTCTTAATACCGCAGCAAAATGCAAGAAGAGGTTAAAAGCCGAGACAGACGACAGCCAGCACTCAGGACATCGTCGTCATCGGCGCGGGTCCATACGGACTTTCCGCCGCCGCCCACCTCGCCGGTGCCGGCGTGGCGCTGCGCGCCTCCGGCACCCCGATGCAGACCTGGCGCACCCGGATGCCAAGGCGGCATGCGGCTGAAGTCCGAGGCCATGCTGGTTCGGGCGCGGGCCGGTGGAGGCCGGCGTCGGCGTGCGCACCGGGACCCGCATCACCAGCGCCGCGGAGTGCGACGGCCGGGCGCTGCTGGCGCTGGAGGGTCCGGACGGCGGCGCCACGCTGGAGGTGGACCATGTCATGGCGGCGACCGGCTACAAGGTCGACCTCGGCCGCCTCGCCTTCCTCGACGACGCGCTGCGCCCGCGCATCCGAACCGCCGAAGCACTGACCCTTGCACGACGCCGCCCGGCAGCACGGTGCCGGGTCCGGAGCCGCACCCCCGGCCCGGGCGCACCCCGGGTCCCGGGCATCGCCGCGGTCACGCCTGCGGTGCGGGTCGTGCGGTTCGGGCCCAGCCGGACCTAGTGCGGCGGGTCCTGCCGCGGCACGGGGAAGCCCGCGCCCTCGACCCGGTCACCGACGCGCAGGCCGAGCCGTTCGGCGGTGCCGCCGGCGAGCTCCAGCGTGGCGCGCACCGGCGCCCGGCCGTCAATCACCGCAAGGCTGCGCGGCACCGTGTTCTCCGCGATGTGGGTCACGGTGCCGTCCTGCGCGATGAACAGCATGTCGAGCGGCACCAGGGTGTTCTTCATCCACATCTCGCTGCGCCGCGAGGTGCCCCAGTCGAACAGCATGCCGCTGTCCGGCGCGACCGCGGTGCGGAACATCAGGCCGGTCTCCTGCTGCTCCGGCGTCGCGGCCATCTCGACCGTGAAGGCATGGCGCCTGCCGTCCGCGCCGACGATGGTCAGCGGCTGCTTCGCCAGCTCCGCCTGCCCCTGCGTCGGCCCGCTGTCGGCCGCCTCGGCATGCGCCGCCACGGCGAACGCCGGCAGCGCAAGCAGCGCGAGCAGCAGCGCGGCCCTGGCGGCGGCGAGCAGTCGGGGCGGAACGCGTTCGTGCATGGCGTGGACATCCTGTTGTCGGGGCGGCGCGTCCGCCTTGCCCGCGTGGCCGGCGCGACGCAAGGGCTGGACCGGATCATGCCGGGCGAAGCAAGGCCGGGCTCTCCCTCCGCCCGCATTCCGATGACCCAGGCGGGTCATCGGAACCTTGCGCAGGCACCGCCCAGACCCGCCAGAGGGCGGAGCCCTTTGGAAACCCTTTCCTTAAGCACAGGGATTCCA
>CAXSEF010000061.1:0-19496 GCA_964236535.1 uncultured Acetobacteraceae bacterium | reverse complement strand
CACCGGCTCCACCACCAGGCCGGACGGCAGCACGATCTCCGCGACAGCCGCCGGCGTCAGCAGCGACCGGTGCGTCAGGTCCCCGAGGCTAGGCTCGGCATGAAGAAGCTGCAGACCCTCGAAGCACTGCGCGCCTTCGCTGCGCTGCTGGTCGTCCTGTTCCACACCCAGTCCGTGTTCAGGTCGGCGCCCGGCCACATCCCGTTCGGCTACTGGTCCGAAGCGGGCGACCGAGGCGTTGACCTGTTCTTCGTGCTCAGCGGGTTCATCATCACCCACGTGCATCGGGCCGACATCGGCAGGCCGGACCGGATCTGGAACTTCACCTTCAACCGGATCGCCCGCGTGTACCCCTTCCTGTGGTGCATGACAGCGCTCGCTGTCGCGCTGTACACGTCCGGGTTCGGTGGCGCCGAGAAGGCCTACAAGCTCGCGCCGGCGGCGATCGCGGCAAGCCTGCTGCTGCTCCCCCAGGACCACCTTCCGCTGGTCAACGTCTCCTGGACTCTCACGTACGAGATGTTCTTCTACTGCCTCTTTGGCGTGCTGATACTGAGTCGGCGCACCGGGCTGTGGCTCATTTGCGTCTGGCAGGCCGCGACCCTGGCGATGTTCGCGTTCGACATCCACCTGGGGCTGGCCGGATACTATGCACGGATCGTCTCGCTGGAGTTTGGCGTCGGGATCGTCTGCGCCCTGCTGTTCGAACGTTTCCGGGACACGCGCGGCACGGTCGTGTGGGCTGGTGTTCTGGCCGTGGGGACCGCCAGCTTCCTGGCCGGCCTGCTGGTCCATCCCATCGCAGCCTGGAACGGGGTGCCCTGCGCGTTCGGCGCGGGAGCGATGATCCTGGCGCTGGCAAGCCTCGAAAGTGCCGGGGGTATGCGTGTCCCAGGCCGCTCGTCCTCGTCGGGAATGCGTCCTACGCGATCTACATGGTCCACTACTCGGTCCTGACACTGGAAGCCGCTGCGCTGCGGCATTCCGGAGTGCCGTTCACCGACGCGCTCTGCGCTGTCGCGGCCTGCTCCGCAGTGGGCTTCGGACTCGCGGCGGACCGGGTCGTGGACAAGCCGATGCAGACCTGGCTTCGGTCGCAGCGATGGAAGCGCCGTCAGACACTTCCTGGTCCTTGCTGAAGGGCAATCGGTCCCGGGCTGGCAATCCAGGGCTGGATTCCGACGTCGGCCTGGGCAGCATGACACCGAGTCAACCGCCCGCCAGATCCTCGGCAACCCGGCACATCGGCGTCCTGTGTTCTTCCGGATCCACGCGTTGCATTGCACATGCAACGCACGTATCATTAGTCCTCTCCGGGCAGGTTGCAAGTGCATGGCCAAGAAGGCGTTCACCACCCGGCTCGACGAAGCGATCCTGGTGCTCGCGCAACGGGTGGCCGAGGCGGAGCGTCGCTCCATCACGTCCGTGCTGGAGGTTGCCGTGATCGAGTACGCCGTCAAGCAGGGGTTTGCACTTCAAACGCCGGAGCCAGACGACGGCCCGACGCCGCCCACGATCGTCTAGGCAAAGCGCCACGTTCCGGGAGCAAGGCTATCAACCCCGACCGTCAGGCAGCCGTAACACGGTGATTATCGCTCGCGTCGCGATCCTGCTCGCAGGCCTCTTCACCCTCTCTGGCTGCGGACTGTTCGCCGCGCCCTGTCGCGTGGCTTCTGCCGGGCTGAAGATCGTGCCGCTCGTCGGTCAGGTCGCGGCCGCGCCGACGGATGGCTGCGCCGACGTCATAGACCCGACTCCGACCAGGAGCTGAGAGCCCGTCTGGGGAAGCCTGCTATGCCGGCCGGCCGACGCGCTGCTGTGCTTCCGGCGCGCACGGAACCACGCCACCTGATCCGGCAGAGCGAGTTGCCAGACCGGCTCTGCGATGCCGCGTCGCTGGCGGCGACTTCGTCGAAGGAACCGGAGGCGGCCTGGGGATCACGTCGCCGTCGCAGGCATGAGCAGCGCCCGCCGCTGCGCTCGCGTCGGCTGGAGACGCTCTACCGGGCCGAGCGATTGATGCGGGATCGTCCCGCGCGATGCCTTGCAGGTCCTGCCCGCCTGCCACCGCAACACCGCCGTCACCAGGCGCCGGTTTCGTCCCGCCGGCGAAGTCCACCCTCTGGTGCGCTCAGGCGAGTTTCCGCACTCCCGGCCGGGCATCAGGCTTCGGCGCTTTCGGCATCAAGGGACGCGACAGGCCCGCAGCCTCGAGATCCGGGGCGAGCGAGGTCAGCACGTAGGCCAGACGCTCGGGATCCACACGCTGCCCGGCCGGCCGCGGCTTCAGGCTCGAGACGTGGCGGCGATGAAAGAACGTCTCCTCGTCGTAGTAGCTGAACCCGATGTTCCTCACGCCTTCCCCGTTCGGGGTCAACGAATCCACGTGCGCCTTGACCCGCGCCTTGCTGTAGCGGCGCACGATCCCGGCCACCTCGCGCATTCCCGCATCCGGAAACAGATGGCGCGCGATCCGCCATGCCGCCCACCCCGGCCGGCGCTCCACCTGCGCATACGGCACGATCAGCGCCACGTCGCGCAACCGGGCATAGAGCGCGATCCACTCGCGCAAATGGTTGACCGTTTCCACGTCCGACCAGCCGAACGTCTCCATCCACGAGGCCGCGGCATCCTCGACGCGGCGCACGGTGATGACGGTTCGCACCGCGCCATGCAGCGCCAGCCCGATCAGCGGCGGCCCGGCGGTGTGCGCCTTGATCAGCAGGTGCGTGGCGCTGCCGGAGCGCTCCAGCGCGCCCATCACGTCGTCGGTCGCTTCCTGATGCGTCGGGGCGCGGGCGCGCATCAACTCGCGCGCGATGTTGAAGGCGAATGTCGAGCCGCTGCGCGGCATTCCCCCCATCAACACGATCACGCTCGCCCACCTCCGGTTCGTGAGCGCGCGCGTCACGTCAACGGCTCCGCAGCCGAGAAGCACGATCCCGCCGTCATTAACAAGACACGTAACGTAATTTGCGCTTTCCGCCATGCCTCGCCGCCCGGCAACGGACCGCGGGCTGGTCCTGCCGGCAGCTTCCTGGTCCTGCATCCCTTCTCCAGGCCCCGCTTCCCCGGCAGACGGGTTCGCCACCGCGTGCGTCCGCGCTGGCGTGGTGGATCGCCGGCGCCGCACCGCACCAAAGTCCCGGGCCGGCCGGGGTGTTGCAGGCATTTCTGCCACTCTCGTGCGCGCCCCGCCGCGGCGCTGCAACTTTCCCGCACCAGTCCGCGTAACGCCGGTTGTTTTTGGGAGAGCAACAATGTCGAACACTTCGCGCCTTCGCTCCGTCGTCAACCTCGCCGCCGCCCTGCTTGTCGCCGGGGTCGCCACCGTGAGCCTCTCGGCCTGCAACACCCTCGCCGGCGCCGGCCAGGACCTCAGCTCCGCCGGCCACGACGTCACCGGCGGCGCGGATGCCGGCCAGAAGGGCATCCACAGCGCGACCGGCGCCGCCACGAACTAGCCGGGCGACGGGTCGGTTCGACCCGCAATGCGAGGCGACGGGCTCGGCCGCTTGACCCTGTCAAAGGTCGAGCCTCCAGAGCCCTCCACCTGAGCGAGCCGGGTCGCGGGCCTCAGCCCCCGCGACCTCCCTCGGGCCGGGGGCCGCACCGCGAACCGCCTACGTCGCCTGGGACACCGTTGCACGCAGCCGCGCCACCCGGTCCGGCACGCTCGGGTGTCCGTGGTTGGCCAGCGCATACAGCCGGTCCGGAGTCAGTGTCCCCGCATTGTCGCGCGCCAGCCGGGTGAGTGCGGCGATCATCGGTGCTGCCCCCACCTGGCGGCGGGCGAAGTCGTCGGCCTGGAACTCCTGTCGCCGCGACACCGCGTTCGACAGCAGTCCCGACAGCGGCGCCACTACGCCAAGCAGCAGCCAGGCCGCGACCAGGGTCGGCGCCTCGTCATGGTGCGCGAAGCCCATCGCCGCCGCGAGCCACGGCTGGCGGCACAGCCAGCCCAGCGCCGCGAACCCCGCGAACGTCAGGCCGGCACCGCGCAGCAGCCCATACGCCACGTGGCGGTGGCGGAAGTGCCCCAGCTCGTGTGCGACCACCGCCTCGATCTCCTCAGGCGTCTGCCGCGCGATCAGGGTGTCGAACAGCACGATCCGCCGGCTGCGCCCGAACCCCACCAGGAACGCGTTGCCGTGGCTGGACCGCCGCGACGCGTCCATCGTCAGCAGCGCCTGGGCCTGGAACCCGCAGCGCGCCAGCAGCGCCTGCAGCCGCAGCGCCAGCGACGGGTCGTCGAGCGGCGAGAACCGGTTGAACAGCGGCGCCACCACGGCGGTATACAGCGCCGGTGCGGTCAGCGTGAGCGCCACGGTGCCGGCCCACGCCCACAGCCACCAGGCGCCCGAGTGCCGCATCGCCCAGAACAGCGCCGCCAGCAGCGGCAGGCCGAACGCCGCCGCGAGCGCGGCACCACGCAGCCGGTCGGCGACGAACAGCCGCGGCGTCATGCGGCCGAACCCGAAGCGGCGCTCCAGCACCAGCGCGCCATACACTCCCACCGGCAGCCCCAGCAGCGACGAGCCCACGCCCATCGCCGCCACCAGCGCCACGTCGCGCGCCACCGACGGCCGCATCCAGCCGTCCAGCACCCCGGCCAGCAGGTCGAGCCCGCCGAGCAGCCAGAACAGCGTGGCGGCCAGCCCGGCCAGGCCGCCCGCCGCGGCAAGCCGGCTCCTGGCCACGGCGTAGTCGGCCGCCTTCCGGTGCTCGGCGAGCGTGACCTCGGTCGCGAACCCGTCCGGCACCCGGCCGCGATGGCGCCACGCCGAGGCGGCCTGGCGCCGCAGCAGCCACAGCGAGGCCGCCTCCCACAGCAGGCTCGCGACAAGCACGACGGTCAGGAGCACGGGCATCGGACCTCCACGGGCAGGACGTTCCTGCAGATGGGGTGCCCGGGCGAAAGCAGGCAAGGCCCGGCCCGGGCCGGTGGCACCAGGCCCGGCAAGGCGCCCCGACATGCGTGGGTCCGGGACCTCAGGCCGCAGCGGAGTCCAGGGGCAGGGCCTCCGCCTTCCTGCCGAATGGCGCTCGCGATCCGCTGCATGATAGGCTACGCTGCATACAACCGGCGGCAGGTCCTGGCCAATCCGCCGCAATCGATGACTGAACGCCAACAGGCAGGGGCGCGCGATGACAACGAAGACCTGGGACGGCAGCTCGGATCCGCTCTCGACCGCGGCCGACTGGAGCCCGACCGGGGCTCCCAAGGCCGGCGACGACGCCATCGTCGCGAGCGGCACGCCCTCCGCCACCGGCACCCTCAACGGCTACGAGCTCGACCTCGCGGGTGCGACCGCGACCGGCCAGCCGCAGCTCGACGCGGTGGACCTCACCCTCGGCAAGCGCGAGCTGCTCAGCCTCGGCGAGGCGACCGGCGCGCAGGCGTTCGGCACCGTCCTGGCCGAGGGCGTCACCACCAACCGCGGCGAGATCCTGGCCCCCTCGGCCGGCGGCTCGCTGACCATCGCGGTGGGCGACCTGCTCACCGCCACGGGCAGCGTGCTGACCCACGGCAAGCTGGTCAACGACGGCTCGATCATCTCGACCGGCGGCACCATCCGCATCGAGGCCCTGGAGGCCGTCCCGCTGGTCAACGACGGCATCGTCGGGGTGGCCGGCGGCGGCACGGTCGACATCGGCACCAGCATCACCGGCACCGGTCGCCTGGTGCTGCAGGGCAGCGCCACGCTCGACATCGAGCGCGCCGCCTCGGCCGGGCAGACCGTGACCTTCAACGGCAGCGCCGGCACCCCGGAGCGCCTCGACCTCGGCGAGCCCGGCGCCTTCAGGGGCCTGCTCAGCGGGCTCGCCATCGGCGACACCATCGACGTGCCCACCCAGGTGACCGGCTCGGTGAGCGGCACCCTGCTGGCGCTGCGCTCCGGCCACGACGTGATCGCCAGCCTCGACATCGGCGCCGGCTACACCACCGCGAACTTCACCTTCAGCGACGACGGCCACGGCGGCACCGTGATCGGCGTCGTGTGCTTCGCCCGCGGCACCCGCCTGCTCACCGCGTCCGGCGAGCGCCGCGTCGAGGCGCTGCAGCCCGGCGACACCGTCACCACCCTGGACGGCCGCGAGTGCGCGATCCGCTGGGTCGGCCGCCGCCGTGTCGACGTTGCCCGCCACCCGCAGCCGGACGCCGTCCGCCCGGTGCGCATCGCCGCCCACGCCTTCGCCGACTCCCGGCCGCACGCCGACCTGCTGGTCTCGCCGGAGCACGCGCTGTTCGTCGACGGCGTGCTGATCCCCGCGCACTGCCTGGTCAACGGCAGCACGGTGACCCAGGACAGCCCGGCGAGCGTCGAGTACTTCCACGTCGAGCTCGACCGCCACGAGGTGCTGCTCGCCGAGGGGATGCCGGCGGAGAGCTACCTCGACACCGGCAACCGCACGATGTTCGCCAACGCCCCGCTCGTCGACCTGCACCCGCGGCCCACCGCCGGCGACGGCGCCGAAGCCGCAGCACCGCTCGTGCTCCAGGGCCCGCGGCTCGACGCGGTGCGGGCCCGCCTGGCGTCGCGCGCCGCCGCACTGCCCGCCCGCGCCGCCTGACCCGGGCGCAGGGACGGGCGGCAGCTCCGAACGCTGCGATCGTGCTGCACGGCGCGAAAGCCATGGCGGCCCCGCGGCGCGCTCCCGTCGCGGACCGTGCTGCCCGTCCCGCCGCCCGGCCCGAGACGCAGTTCCTCGACCTGATGCGCTGGTTCGCGGCCCTCGCCGTCGTGCTGTCGCACGTCCGCAGCCTGACGCTCGCCGACTACGCCGAGATCCGCCCCCCGCCGTCGATCGCGCTCAGGCTGTTCTACTTCGCGGCCGGTTTCGGGCACGAGGCGGTGGTGGTGTTCTTCGTCATCAGCGGCTTCCTGGTCGGCGGCGCCAGCCTGATCGCGGCCACCGAGGGGCGGCTGTCCCTGCTGGACTACGCGGTGCACCGCTTCGCCCGCATCTACATCGTGCTCGGCCCGGCGCTGCTGATCGGGCTGCTGCTCGACCAGGTCGGCAGCAGGTTGGTCGACGACACCGGGCTCTACACCCACCTCGGATCGTTCCGCTTCCTCTCGATCGCCTTCCCCGTCACCGACCGGCTCGACCTCGGCATCGTGCTGGGCAACCTGGCGATGCTGCAGACGATCCTGGTCCCCCCGCTCGGCAGCAACGGCCCGCTGTGGAGCCTCGCCAGCGAGTGGTGGTACTACGTGCTGTTCGGCCTCGCCGTGGTGATCGCGCGCCGCGGCGACGACCGGCGCCGCCTGGCCGGCGCCGCCGTATTCGCGATCGCCCTGTGGGCGCTGCCGATCGAGATCAGCCTGTGGTTCGCGCTCTGGGCGCTGGGCGTCGGCGTGGCGCTGCTGTCCCGGCACTGGCGCGGCTGGCCGGCTCCGGTCGGCCTTGCCGCCTTCGTCCTCTCCCTCGTGCTGGCCCGCCTGGTCCAGCGCGTCGAAAGCCCCGCCGGCAACCCCGGCGGCATCACGCTGCAGTTCGCCCTCGACCTGATGATCGCCGTCGGCTTCTCCCTGGCCCTGCTCTGCGCCCGGCGCGGCTGGTGGGGCCGGGGAGCGCTGAACCGCCAGCTCGCCGCGTTCTCCTACACGATCTACCTTGTCCACTTCCCGGCCATGGTCTTCCTCGCCGCCTGCGCCCACCGCGTCTTCGGGTTCGGCATCGCCGACCAGCCGACCTTGGCTGCGGTCGCCTTCACGCTGGCGATGATCCTGTGCCTGTACGGCTTCGCCTGGGGCGTCGCCCAGCTCACCGAGGCCCATACCAGCCAGGCGCGAAACTGGCTGTACCGCACGCTGCGAACCGCGACGCAGCGCCTGCCCCGGATCGCCCTGACGCCACGCCGGCAGCCGCTGGTCGACACCCGGCGCTGATCCCGGCGCTTGAGCGGTTGGCAGGCAGGCAAGGCCAGAGGCTCTGCCTCTGGACTCCGCCAAAGGCCTAGCCTTTGGAATCCATTTGCTCAAGGAAAGGGTTTCCAGAGGCCTCAAGGCCTCTGGCGGGTCTGGGCGCAGCCCGCGCAAGGTTCCGATGACCCGCTTGGGTCATTGGAGTGCGGGCGGAGGAGGAGCCAGGCTTGCCCCTACTGCAGCGGCTCGACCGGCAGCGCCCACAGCCCGCCGCCGGCGGCGACCAGCGTGTTGCGCCCCCTCGGCAGGTCCAGCCGGGAGCCGGCACCGACGTCGCGCTCGAACATCTCGCCGTAGTTGCCCACCGCCGCCAGCGCCCGGCGGAACGCGTCGTCGTCCACCCCCAGCGCCCGGGCGATCCACGGCAGCGCGCCGGACAGCCGCCGCGCCACCGGGTCGGCGCTGTCGCGCATCGCCGCCACGTTGGCCCGGGTGACGCCGTGCGCCTCGGCCTGCAGCGGCGCCCACACCGTCCAGTCCACCAGCGCCGCCCACTGCGCGTCGCCGGTGCGATACGCCGGCGCGAACGGGTCGGTCGTCAGCGTCTGCGGCAGCACCACGAACCGCGAAACCTGCGCGTGGAACGACGCCCGCGCATTGGCCATCCACGAGATGTCGCCGGTGATCGCGTCGCAGTGCCCGTCCACCAGCGCCACCTCCATCTCGCCGCGCTCCGAGTACGGGAACCGCATCTCCTTCTGCGCCAGCATCGGCTCCAGCGCGTCGTACAGCACCGGCTCCGGCGCCGAGGCGTTGATGAAGCAGACCCGGCGCCCGGCCAGCCCGGCAAGCGTGCGGATTCCGCCGTCCTTCGCCACCAGGAAGCCCTGCCCGTCGAGGAACATCGGCGGCCCGAACGCCACGGTATAGACCCCGCCGATCACCGGGTTCGGGGTGGCGCCGAACAGCACGTCGGCGCGCCCGTCGCGCACCGCGGCAAGCCCCGCCGGCTCGTCCGGCAACGACAGCAACCGTGCCTTGTCCGCATCGCCCAGCGCCTCGGCCGCCAGCGCCCGGCAGTAGTCGGCCCCCAAAGCCGACAGGTCGCCATGGGTGTCGACCTCGGAATAGTCGTCGACGTCGCTCACCACGGCGCAGGTCAGCACCCCCGCCTTGCGCACCGCGTCCAGCGTGGCGCCGGCGCGCGCCGCCTGGGCCGAACACGCCAGCACGAGCGCCGCCAGCGCGGCCCGCGAAGCCATCATCGTGTCACTCCAGACGAAAAGGGAGCCCTCGACTCCCCGGCATTTCCAGCAAGCAAGGCCGGGCTTTCCCTCCGCCCGCATTCCAGTAACCCAGGCGGGTCATCGTAACCTCGCGCGGGCACCACCCGGACCCATCAAAGGCCCGAGGCCTCTGGAAACCCCTTCCCCTAAGAAAATGGATTCCAAAGGCGAGGCCTTTGGCGGAGTCCAGAGGCAGAGCCTCTGGCCTTGCCTGCCTGCCCGGTCACGCTCAAGGCCCACCCCTGGCGGAGCTGCGCCTCGAACCAGCGGACCGGGCTCCGGCCTCAGGGCGTCCACGTCCCCGACGTCGGGGTCCCCGGCGTGATCGAGGGCCGCGGATTGAAGTCCGCCGGCGCCGGGTCGAGCAGCGTGCCGTTCTGGTAGTCGGTCGGCACGATGTTCAGCGTGTAGCAGCCGCCCAGCGGGTACTGCGGCAGGCTCGGCTTGGTCCCCGGCAGGATCTCGGCGTAGGAGGCCGGCAGCGGCGCCACCTTGCCCGTCAGCCGGGCATTGTCGAACGCCGGCAGCAGGTCGCCGATGTTCGGCACCTTGTCGTCGGCCGGGCCGACATAGGCCTCGCCGAACTGCGACTGGCCGAGTGCCGCGCCCTTCGCCTCGTCGGGCAGGTCGGCCAGCGGCGTGAGGTTGAACAGCCTGTCGATGAACTTGATGATCGAGCTGTGCTCGGAGTTCTGGCTGACGACCGCGTGGGCCTTGGCGTAGGGCGAGATCACGATCGCCGGGATGCGCGAGGACGGCTCGAGCGGGTTGCCCTCGGGATCCTTGACGCGCGAGGTGACGGCGGCGTGGTCGTACAGCCCGTCGGTCTCGTCGTAGGTGATGATGATCGCGCTGTCCTTCCAGTACGGGCTGGCGGCGATGGCGTTCACCTCGTCCGCGAGCAGCTGCTCCGAGATCTGCGCGTCGGAATAGCCGGGGTGGTCGTCGCTGCCCGGGAAGGCCGCGCGCACGGCGGGGTTCGGGTCCACCGGAACCAGGCTGTCGTTGTTGTCGTAGCCGCCGCGCACGTAGAACACGCCGCCGGTGCTGCCCAGCGTCTGTCCCTGCACCGCGGTGAAGAAGTCGTTCAGCCCGCGCAGGTGCGCGTCCGCCACCACCGGGTTGTCGGCGACGTAGCCGAAATACTGCGGCGCATTGTGGTGCAGCACGTACGAGCTGTGCAGCGGCACTGCCGCGGAGTCGGTCGGCTCGGCGTCGTAGCCCTCCTGGAACCATCCCCAGTTGGTCGGCGCGTTGCCGTCGCCGGCGATGGTCCTGATGTCATGCTGCACGTCGAGCAGGTCGAGCGCCGGGTTCGGGTCGCTGGCCACCGTCGCCTTGATGCCGCGGCCCATGAACGACAGCGGCAGGCTGGCGTAGGTCTGGTTCAGCGCAGGGGTGTTCGGGTTCTCGTCGCCGGGGTTGTACGGCGGCTTCACCGGCGAGAAATCGAGGCTGGAGCCGGGGAACGGACCGGGGTCGGAGACGATGGGCTCGCCGCCGCTCCTGGACACGGTCGGCGCCGCGGTGTTGTTGCTGCCCTCGCCCGGATGCAGCGCCCACTGCGTCAGGCCCGACTGGCCGGCGATCATCGCCAGCGCGTTCGGCGTCGACGGCCCGGTCACGGTCATGTGGAAGTTGTCGAACATCGCGAACCGGTCGGCGAACTGCCAGAGGTAGGGCGCGGTGTCGCAGTCGACGTGGCTCATCGCCAGCTCGCCCATCTGCTTCTGCGCGAGCGTCGGTTTCGCCGCCGCCGGTGCCAGCGTCGTCTTGCTGACGATCTGGCCCGACGCGTTGACGGTCAGCCCCTCCTCGTCCAGCGCGAAGCGGTCGTTCTTCGATACCCCGCCGACGAAGTCCTGGCTGTTGATGATGCCGGCGTGGCTGTGGTCGGTCGACGCCGTGTCGGCCGGGTAGATCTGCACCGTGGCGCCCGTCGTCGCCTTGACCGTCTGCGGGATCAGGAACGGCGAGACCGTGCCCACCGTGCCGTCGACGTTGACGATCGGCTGCACGAAGCCCGGAGTCGCCGACGCCGCCTGGCTGAACAGCCCGTGCGCGCCGGGAAAGGTGCCGAAGTAGAAGTCGAACGAACGGTTCTCCTGGAACAGGACGAACACGTACTTCACCTTCTGCTGCAGCAGCGCCACCTTCTCCGCGGTGGAAAGGCTCGGCTGCGCGGCCATGTCGGTCGCGAACCGCGCCACCATGTCGCTGCTCTTCGGCGCGATGGTGACGTCGGCCGGCGACTCCTGCGCGAACCCGACGCCCGGCTGCAGCATCGCGACCGTCGCCAGCGCAGCGCACGAGTTGCGGTACCAGTTTCTCAACGTCATGCCGTCACCACCACCCAGAGTTGAACCAGTGCCGCCGCCGGATCGAACCGACGCCGCTTCGGGCGGAGTTGAAGCGGCTGGCGGCACAAACAACCAACGACAGTTCGGTGACATCTGCGGCGCCCCGGCAATGATGCCGTCCGGGACCGGCGCGGCTGACTGGAGGCGACCCCGGCGTCGCCCGCCCGCTGCTTCCGCGCGCAACCCAGATACCTCGTCCGGTGCGCATTAGGCCGCCTGTGAAGCAAGGCCGGGGCTCTGCCCTGGACCCGCCGGGGCCTTAGGCCCCAGACCCCTTCTGCTTGAGCCGGTCGCGAGACGCGCTGCAGCGAGTCTAACGCCGGAACGGCTTGATGCCCCGGGGGCATGGCAACGGGCGCGCAGGAAGCCACGGCAGGCGACAACTTCGGGCGTCACGCGACACGCTTCTGGGCAGAGGGATGTCAAAGGCTCCGCCTTTGACGGGGTCAAGGGGCAGCCCCCCTTGCCTCGCCCTCCTCGCCCCCTACCCCCGCTCCACGCCCTCGGGCCACAGTCCCGACTCGTCCGCCCGCGGCGGGAACGCCGGCCGGTCCGCAGCCCCGGGCTCCAGCGACAGGTTCGCGCTGTGGAACGGGTCCGCCGCCAGCGCCGCCCCGTGCAGCGCGCGCAGCAGCCGCACCTCGCGCGCCTCCAGCCCGGCCCGCGCGCCCGCATAGTGCCGCCCCAGCGACAGCGACTCGTAGTGGTACAGCTCGGCGGTGTTCGCCTGCCGCACGCCCAGGCCCAGCCCGCGCAGCCGCAGGCACAAATCGACGTCGTTCAGCGCCACCGCGAACCGCTCGTCCATGCCGCCCAGCGCCGCCCAGGTCGCACGGCGCAGCAGCAGGCACGCCGCGGTCACCGCCGACATCTCGCGGTCCACCCGGCACAGCCCGTGCGGCCCGGGATCGCCCCGCGCCCGCAGCCGGTCGGCATGCTCGGCGAGCCCGCCCAGGCCCAGCACCACCCCGCCATGCTGCACCCGCCCGTCGCCGTACAGCAGCCGCGCCCCCACCGCGCCCACGCCCGCATCCTCCAGATGCGCCGCCATCACGCCGAGCCACGCCCGCCCGTGCGCCGCCTCGCGCGGCCGCAACGGCGCCACGTCGTCGTTGAGCAGCAGCAGCATGTCGCCCTGCGCCTGCGCCGCCGCCAGGTTGTTCACCCGCGCGTAGTTGAACCCGTCGAGCCCGAAGTCGAGCACCCGCACCCGCGGCAGCGCCGCCACCCGGCGCAGCACCGCCGCCTGCCGCCGGTCGGACGCATCGACGCGCGACACCGCGACCAGCACCTCGGCGATCGGCTGCGCGGTGTCGGCCAGCACCCGCGCCAGGCAGGCCGGCACGTGGCGCGAACGACACGCCGACGGCACCAGCACGCTGATCGAGCCCGCCCGCAGCGGCCGCCGCCGCACCCGCAGCGGCACGTCCGCCGCGACGTCGCCGCGCGCGCCCAGGTGCGCCTGCACGATCCCGGCCAGCACCGCCGCCGGCGCGGCAGCCGCGTCCGCGCACCGGTGCGTCAGCACGAACGGCAGGTGCAGCGCCACCGCGCCGGGCCCGGCGCGCAGCCACAGCCGCAGCCGCACCGCCTCCGCGCCCTCCGCCACCCAGTCGTCCGCCCAGCCCCCCAGCCCGCCCGCCTGGCGCAGCAGCCCCGCGCGCACCAGCACCAGTCCGCGCGTCAGCAGCCCGGACAGCAGCAGCGCCTCGCCCGCCGCCGGCCTGAACACCGGCGCGTCGCGGCTGCCGTCGCCGCGCAGCCGGTCCTCGTCGGCATACACCACGTCCGCCGCCACGCCCCCTGCCAGCGCCCCCGCCACCAGCGCCCCCGCCACCAGCGCCAGGGCGTGCGCCGCCAGCACCTCGCCCGCCTGCAGGATCGCCACGTAGCCCGCGGCCCCGGCCGCCGCCCCGGCCGTCGCAACAGCCGTCGCCCCGGCCATCGCATCATCCGGCGGCATCGCGTTTACGGCGACGGCCTCGGCCGGCCGCCACTGCGCCGCCAGCGCATCGAGGCTCGCCCGCAGCGCCGCTCCGCCGCCCAGCACCACGACCCGGATCGGCGGCGCGCCCGCACCCAGCCGCAGCAGCGCCGCCCGGTCCGCCTCGCCCCGCCGGTCGTAGAGCCGCACCCACGCCGCATAGTCCGGACGCGCGCCCGCAGGCGCACGGCCCAGCGTCGCGCGCAGCCGCCCGGCAAGCCCCAGCGGCGAGCCGCGCAGCGCCGGCGCCAGCCGCCCGACCCCCGCCAGCAGCCGCAGCGCCGCCTCCGCCCGCGACAGCACCCGCAGCCGCGCCGTCGGCGCCCCCCCCACGCCGCCCGGCCATCCCGGCCCGAACCCGTCCAGCCGCAGCGCCCGCGCCTCGCCCGGCACGTGCAGCAGCGCCTGCAGCACCTGCGGCCGCAGCCGCGAGCGCCGCAGGAACAGCTCGCGCACCCGGTGCCCGCGCGCCTCGTCCACCAGTGTCAGGCGCAGCGCCCCCGCGACCCCCGGCACCGCCAGCCGGCACCAGCGCCCGCGCGCGGCCCCCGGCAGCTCGGCGCGCCACGCCGCCGCGCCCGCCGCCTCCAGCCGCAGCGTGAACGCGTGCCGTCCCCGAGACGTCGGTCCCGACCGGCGCGCGCCGCCAGGCGCCGCATCCGGCTTGGCGTCGGTCGCGGCGTCAGGGCCGGGATCGGGCAGGATCGTCTCCACCCCCCGCCCCTACCACCGGCCGGGCCCGGCCGGTATAGGAGCGTTCCACTTCCGGGCCGCCTGGCGTGTCGAACGACCTGCAGCGTTTCCTCGCCCCGGCGAGCTTCCTCGCACCTGCGCAGCCGATGGGCAGCGCCTGGGCGGAGCACGTGCCGTTCGCCGCCTGGCTGTTGCACGCCGAGCGCCCCGCGCTCGCCGTCGCACCCGGCCAGCACCGCGCCCCCGGCCTCGCCGCACTGCTCGCTGCCGCCGCCCGCCACGAAGGCCTCGACTGCGTGGTCCTCGCCGACGACGCCCCCGGCCCCGGCACCCCCGGCCTCGGCAACCCCGACTCCGGCAACCCCGACTCCGGCAACCCCGACTCCGGCAACCCCGAGCCCGACGCCTGGAGCGACGCCGAGGCCGGCCGCATCGTGCCGCTCGCCGCCGCCCGCCCGCCCGCGCCCGGCTCGGTCGACCTGATGCTGGTCGACGACCCGCAGCGCCTGGCCGGGCGGCTCGACTGGCTCTCGCCGCGCGGAGTCGTGCTGCTGCGCACCGCGGTACCCGTCGCCTGGTCCCCGCACGAGGTGTTCCGCTTCCGCCACGGCGGCGGCCTGGTCGTGCTCGCCACCGGAGGCTCGGCGACCGGGAGCGCCCTCCGCGCGGCCGACCCCGCGCTCGCCGCCGACATCCGCGACGCCTACGCCCGGCTCGGCGGCCATCTCACCACCCGCGCCCAGCTCCTCGCCAGCCGCGCCGCGCTGGCCGCCGCGCCCGCGCGGCGCCCGCCCGCCCCCGCGGCGCTGGCCATGCAGCTCGACCTCGCCCGCCGCCGCACCGACTCGCTCGCCGCCCAGGTCGCAGCACTCGGCCAGCAGCTGCACGCCGCGCGCACCCACATCCGCATCGTCGAGACCAGCACCTCGTGGCGCCTCACCGCGCCGCTGCGCGCCGTGCTGCACCGCCTGCCGTCCTCGCGCACCGGCCTGCGCCGCCTGCTCCGCCTCGGCTGGTGGACGCTCACCCTGCAGCTGCCCGCCCGCCTCGCCGAGCAGCGCCACGCGCCCCGCCGCCTCGCCGGCCCCGAGACCCTGGACTGGCCCCCGGCCCTGCCGCCCGACCCGCAGGGGCCGGCGCCGCACCAGCCCGGCCCGACCGCCCCCCGCCCGATCGCGCCCCGCCCGATCGCGCCCCGCCTGATCGCAGTCGTCGTCTGCGTGCACGACGCCCCGCACGACACCGGCGCCTGCCTCGACGCGCTCGCCCGGCACGGCCGCCCGCCCTGGTCGCTGGTCGTGGTCGACGACGGCAGCGCCCCCGAGACCCGAGACATGCTTGCCGCCCACCCGGCGGCCGACGGCGCCACCCTGATCCGCCACGACGCGGCGCTCGGCTACACCCGCGCCGCCAACGCCGGCCTCGCCGCCGTGGACGCCCGGACCGAGATCGTCGTGCTGCTGAATTCCGACACCGTGGTCACCGCCGGCTGGCTCGACGCCCTGCAGCGCTGCTTCGACGCCGACCCGCGCTGCGCCGTCGCCGGCCCGCTCTCCAACACCGCGTCCTGGCAGTCCGTGCCCCTGCTGTCCGATGGCGGCGACTGGGCCACCAACCCGCTCCCCCCCGGCATCGGCATCGACGACGCCGGCCGCATGATCGCCGGCCGCGACCCGGTGCGCCCGGCGCTGCCGTTCATCAACGGCTTCTGCTTCGCCATCCGCCGCGCCGCCCTCGACGCCATCGGCCCGCTCGACGAGGCGAGCTTCCCCGAGGGCTACGGCGAGGAGAACGACTGGTGCGTGCGCGCCCGCCTCGCCGGCTGGACCCTGCGCGTCGCCGACGACTGCTACGTCTTCCACGCCCAGTCGAAATCGTTCTCCCACCAGCGCCGCCTGGCGCTGGCCGAACGCGCCGGCCACGCGCTCGCCGCCAAGTACGACCACCGCGTCATGGTCGACGAGCCCGCCGCGTTCTGCCGTCACAGCCTTGCGCTGCACGGCACCCGCGAATGGGTCGGCCACCGCTTCGCCCGCGAGGACCTGATCGCCCAGGGCCGCCGCTGGTCCGGCGCCCGCATCGCCTTCGTCCTCCCCGTCGCGGCCGAGGGCGGCGGCGCCAACGTCGTGCTCCAGGAAGCCCACGCCCTCGCGCGCATGGGCGTCGACGTCACCCTGCTCAACCTCGCGGCCAACGAATACGGCGCCCGCAGCGCCTACCCCGAGGTCGCCTGGCGCTTCCTCGAATCCGAGCCGGCCCTGGAACGCCACCTCCGCGAGACCCGCTTCGACGCCGTCGTCGCCACCGCCCACCAGAGCGCGTTCTGGCTCCCCCCGCAGTCCGACACCGCCGCGCGCCTCGCCTACTACGTGCAGGACTACGAGCCGCTGTTCTACGACCCGCTCGGCCCCGACCACGCTTTGGCCCGCCTGTCGTACCAGCAGGACCCCGGCCGGCTGCTGCTCACCAAGACCGTGTGGAACCGCGACATCGTGCGGCGCGAGACCGGCGCCGACGCCGCGCTGATCGGCCCCAGCGTCGACACCGACCGCTTCCGCCCCGTCGACCGCCTGCGCTACGACGAGGTCCGCCCCACCCTGCGCGTCTGCGCCATGGTCCGCCCCAGCAGCGAACGCCGCGGCCCGCTCGCCACCTGGCGCATGATGGCGTCCCTCGGCCAGGGCCTCGGCCGCGGCATCGAGTGCCACGTGTTCGGCTGCGACGACGCCGACCTCGCCGCCTGGCGCGCCCGCCACCCCGGCCCGGTGCGCAACCACGGCCGCCTGCGCCGCGACCAGGTCGCCGCCCTGTTCCGCGCCATGGACGTGTTCGTCGACCTCTCCACCTACCAGGCGATGGGCCTCACCCTGCTCGAAGCCATGGCGTCCGGCCTCGTCGCCATCGGCCCCGAACGCGGCGGCGCCTCCGAGTTCGTCACCGACGGCGTCGACGGCTTCCTCGTGCCCACCAGCGACGGCGACGCCGCCGCGGAGATCGTCCGCCGCCTCGGCGCCTCGGACCTCGACATGGACGCCGTGCGCCGCAACGCCGTCACCGCGGCGTCGATGTGGCACCCGGAACGGGCGGCGCTCGCGCTGCTGGGCGCGGTCCTGCCGGAGGGAAGGAACTAGGGGCGGAGCCCATCAGGATTATCTGCCTGGTACCGACGAGCCTTGAGCTTGAGCGGTCAGGCAGGCAAGGCCAGAGGCTCTGCCTCTGGACTCCGCCAAAGGCCTAGCCTTTGGAATCCATTTGCTTGAGCAACGGGATTCTGACGGCCTCGGGCCTTTGGCGGGTCCGGGGAGCCTTAATTCGCTTGACGGTCAGGGCACTGCAACCGGCCTGGTCATGTGGCCGCGCGGCCTACGAGAAGTTCCCGCTCGTCAGGGTCGCGTAGTTCTGGAACACGATCTTCGTCTGGTCCGACAGCGTGATCGTGGTCGACCCGCCGGACACCGTCGCCGTCGGCAGCACGCCCGCCGCGGTGTCGGCGGCATACCCCGTCAGCGCCAGCTTGTCGCTCGTCTTGAAGTCGGTGATCACGTCGGTCGCCCCGCCGGTGGCACTCGCCACGAAGTCGAACAGGTTGGCGGCCGTCGTGCCCCCGGTCAGCGTCGTGGCGCCCGACCCCAGCACGTAGGTGTCCGCCCCGGTGCCGCCGAGAAGGGTGTTGGCACCAAGCCCGCCCTCGAGGACGTCGGCGCCGGTCGAGCCGCTCGCGTCGAGCAGCGTCCCGGTGCCCGCATCGAGCAGGTTGCCGCTGGTGCTGCCGGTAAAGGTGATCGAACCGCCGGCGGAGCCGAACAGCGTCACCGGCGCGGCACCGCCGACCACGGTCGAGCTGCCCGCGCCGCCGATGAACAGCAGCGAGCCGCCCGCCGCCGGGCCGTTGACCAGCTCGTTGCCGCCGCCCGCGAACACCGTCGCCGCCGACAGCCCGGCGTTGATGGTGTTCGCTCCCACCGAGCCGATGACCACCGCGGCGCCGGCCAGGTCGTAGGTGCTCCCGGTGCCGCCGAAGATGGTGCCGCCGCCCGAGCCCAGCGTGACCGCGTCGCGCGTCCCGGTGCTGGCGACGTCGAGCGCCCCGCCCGCCCCGTTCACCGTCGCCCCCGCCCCGCTGAGGAAGATGGTGCTGGTGCCGGTGCCGCCGGTGATCGAGTCGGTGCTCGACGACAGCACGATGTTGGTGCCGGTTCCCAGGGTGACGACGTTGGCCCCGGTGCCGGGGTCGACGGTGTCGTTGCCGCCGCCGGTGTTGATGGTGTCGGCGCCGTCGCCGGTGGTCGCGTAGTACGCGCCCGAACCGCCGTTGAACACGTTCGGCCCGCCGCCGGCCACGAACACGCCCGGTGCCGCGCCGCCGGTGAAGTTGATCCCGCCGATGCCGCTCAGCACGCCGTCGAAGCCCGAGGCGGAGCCGGTGACCGTCGTCGGCACCGTCGCATTGTCGGTGAGGAACACGTAGCCCGCCGGCATTGCCACCGGAGGCTGTGCCGTCAGCACCACCGCCTCGCCGACGTTGCCCGCCGGCAGCGCAGGCGTGGTCGTCGTGGGCCCGACGTTGAACGCCGTCAGCACGCCGGCGCCGGCCGCGCTGTTGATCATCGCCGCGAACTGCTGGGCGACCGTGTAGTTGGTGACGCCGTTCAGCTGAACGGTCAGGACGGTGTTGTTCGCACCCGTCACTGTTACGGTCGGCATCGTCGGCATCCTCTTCGTTCATCAGCGATCGGAGGCAAGGCCGGTGGCCGATGCGTCAAGTGTCTGTTAACCGAATGGTTGCGCCACATGCAAGCGTTAAAGGCGACGGCTGCGCCGGCGACATAGCAACCACCCGGCCGCAGACGCCATCCGGCCGGTCCAGACCAAGCCGCCCCATGACCTTCACGCAACAACTCGCAGTAGCGACATGGCACCAGGCCGCAAGCTGTTAATCGTCAGGGAACTCTTCTCAGTATATACTGCTAGTATCTTCGCAAATCCGTGTGTCGTTAGACAGATATTGACCAATTGTACTTTCCCATCCGCACCGATCCGACGCCCCGATCAGGCTGCCACACGCTCTGGATTATACCAATCCTGCAACCGGAGGTATCGATCTGCGCGGGATCGTGCCCGGCACGCGAAATTTGCCAGGCCTCGCTACCGTTCACGAAGCGGGATGCCGATGCGCCGCCGCCGCCGCCCGCGATACCGACCTGCAGGCGCAGCAAGGCCGGGCTCTCCCTCCGCCCACCTTCCACTGGCCCAGGCGGGCACGGGCGACCGCAGACCCGCCAAAGGCCTGACGCCTCCG
>CAXSEF010000060.1:0-20352 GCA_964236535.1 uncultured Acetobacteraceae bacterium | reverse complement strand
CCCAGGCATTTCCAGCCTTGATCCCCGTCACCTCACTTCAGGACCAAACACCTAGACTCGTTGCATCGCCAATACGTCGCCTAGCGGGTCACGCCGCAACCCAGGGCAAGGCCGGGCTCTGTCCAGATCCGCAAACCGCTGGAGGCCTTTGAAAACGATTTTCATAAGCCAGGCGGACTGACGCCCGCACTGGTTGTAAGTCGATCGTATGCAGGTCGGGGGTTCAGGCGCCAGCGGTCCAGGGCAGGAGCCTGACCTTCCTCATGACCCACCCCGATCCGTCCTAGAGTCTACTTGGGCGCCAACGGCAACGCCCTCACCGGCCTTACGAACATCTGCCCTGTCTCGTGCGAGATGAACACCTGCCGCTCGCGCAGGAATGGCATACCCAGGATCAGGTCCACACCCGGCAACACCGCGTCCAACACCAGCATCTGCACGTCACGCAGCTGTTCGCCGGCTACAAGCAGGCTCGCAAAGCGGTGCAACCGGGCCTGCACCAGCCGCTCGCCCACGCCCTGCATCGGCAAAACCCGGTCGGCCGCCAACGCTTCGACACCCAAATGCAGCCGCGCTGCGCCACGCTCCAGGACCATGTCGCTTGCCGAACCGCTGTCCAGCATCGCCGTCATCGGCTGTCCGTCCAGCTCCACCGGGAACAACAGATGATTGTTCTCCGATAGCCGAAGCGGAATGGCCACCGGCGCGCTCCACGGCGGCTTCACGCTGGCGCATCCCCGCGCACTGTACAGACTCACGGCGCGGTGGCCGATGTCGAAACCCACCTCGTAGCGCGACAGCAGGTCCTCGCCCACCAGCCCCGCCACCGGCAGCTCCGTCTGCCGTCCAACTTTGCCGAGCGACGCCGCGAAGACGTCGATCTTGCGATATGTCACCCCGCCCAAACGCAATGAGTCCAGCGCGACCACCTGCGAGTATGCATTGCCCCCCATCCCGCTCACCCGTAGTGCGCTCATCCCAGGGTCGGGCCGCAGATCCAGCGACGCCACCAGCTCCGGCGTCACTGTCGTGGTCTGCGCCCCGGTGTCCAGTCCAAGCCCCACTACCTGGCCGTTGACCGCCGCCGGCACAACCGCCAGCGCACCGCGCATCACCACCGGCAGAGTCGAGTGCCACTGTGCCACGCAGGCCTGTGGCGTCGGTGTCGCCTGACACGCGGCGAGTAACGCCACGGTTGCCATCCACACGCCGCGCTGCATCGTGCCTCCGATCGGAAAGCAAGGGTGGGGTCTGTCCAACCGGGCCAACGAGCGGAGCCCTTCGAAATCGTTACCAAGCCAAGCGGCACTTGACGCGGGTTAGTACCTCACCCCTACAGGAGGCCGGTCCATGCTGGCATGCCCGTGGCAGGTCTGGGCAGAGCCCAGCCTTTGTTCCTAACCGACACCCCCTAAAGCCCTCCGTATCGCCTCGAAGGCCGCCTCCACCCGGGCCAGCTCCGGCCCGCCGCCCTGCGCTACACCCGGCTTGCCGCCGCCGCCCTTGCCACCCACCGCCGCACTGGCCGCGCGCACCAGATCCACCGCACTGGCCTGCCCCGTGAGCGTCTCGTCCACCACCACCACCACGCTGACCTTGCCCTCCGCTGTCGAGAGCGCCGCGACCACGCAGGCCCCAAGCGGCTTGGCGATCGCTTCTGCCAGGCCCCGCAGCTCGCGCGGTGCCACCTCGCCCAGGTTACGAGCCGCCAGCCGAATGCCGCCGATCTCCTCGATCACGCCACCCGATCCCTCGGTCACCAGCCGTCGCTGCAGCTCCGACACCTGGCGCTCCAGCCGCCGCCGGTCCTCCACCAGTGCCGCCACCCGCTCGGCAAGCTCCGCCGCCGGCACCTTGACCACTGCCGCGGCTTGCAGCAGCAGCGCCGCCTGGCCAGCCACCAGCGCCTCGGCCGCAGCCCCTGTCACCGCCTCGATCCGTCGCACGCCCGCGCTGACCGCCCCCTCGGAGACGATGCGGAATAGCCCGATGTCGCCGGTCCGCTGGACATGGGTGCCGCCGCAAAGCTCAACGGACCATGGCCGTCCGACCCTGCCTTCCGATGAACTGTCGCTATCCGGCCCGCCCATGCCCACCACGCGCACCTCGTCGCCGTACTTCTCGCCGAACAGCGCCATCGCCCCTTCCGCCACCGCCATTGCCGGAGTCATCAGCCGGGTCGTGACCGCCGTGTTCTCGCGGATGCGCGCGTTGACATCAGCCTCCACCGCGGCGATTTCCTCCGGTGTCACCGGCCGCGGCTGGCTCACGTCGAAGCGCAGCCGATCCGGCGCGTTCAGGCTGCCTTTCTGTGCCACATGCGTGCCTAGCCGCCGCCGCAGCGCCTCGTGCAGCAAGTGCGTCGCCGAATGATGCGCCCGAATTGCCCTCCGCCGCGCATGATCGACCTGCGCCACCACCGCAGCGCCAACCCGCGCCACCCCGGCCTCGACCCGCCCCACATGCACGACCAGCTCGCCTACCCGCCGCTGCGTGTCGCCAACGGCCACCTGCAGGCCTTCTGCCCCGCTGATCACCCCACTGTCGCCGACCTGGCCGCCGCTCTCGCCATAGAACGGCGTCTGGTTCAGCACGATGGCCACCGCGGCGCCCACGCCCGCCTCGGCCACCGCCACGCCATCCACCACCAATGCCACCACCTGCGCCTCTGAGACCTCGGTGGCATAGCCCAGGAACTCGCTGGCCCCCACCGCCTCGCGCAGTTCGAACCACACCCGCTCGGTCCCTGCATCGCCGGACCCGGACCAGGCCGCCCGCGCCCGCCGCCGCTGATCCGCCATCGCCGCCTCGAACCCCGCGACGTCGACCCCGCGCCCTTCCTCGCGCAGCGCGTCCTGCGTGAGGTCGAGCGGGAAGCCAAAGGTGTCGTGCAGTCGGAACGCCACCCCGCCCGGCAGCGCCTGGCCCTCGCCCAGCCGGCCCGTCTCCTCGGCGAGCAGACCCAGGCCGCGCTCCAGCATCGCCTTGAATCGGCCCTCCTCCAGCCGCATCGTCTCGGCGGTCAGCCCCTCGGCGCGTACCAGTTCGGGGTATGCGCCGCCCATCTGCCGGACCAGTGCCGGCAGCAGCCGGTCGAACACCGGCTCGCGCGTGCCCATGCGGTGCAGGTGCCGCATCGCTCGGCGCATGATTCGGCGAAGCACGTAGCCGCGCCCCTCGTTGGACGGCAGTACCCCGTCGGCGATCAGGAACGCCGTCGAACGCAGGTGATCCGCCACAACGCGATGGCTCGCGCGGAATGCGCCCGATGCCGACACCCCGGTCGCCTCCACCGACGCTGCAATCAGCACCCGGAACGTATCGGTGGCGTAGTTGTCGCCTACGCCTTGCAGCACTGCAGCGATCCGTTCCAGCCCCATCCCGGTGTCAATCGACGGCCGGGGCAGGGGGGTGCGCACGTCAGCTGGGCCTTCCTCCTCCTGCATGAACACGAGGTTCCAGATCTCGGTGAACCGGTCCCCGTCCTCCTCGGCCGAGCCCGGCGGCCCGCCCGCCACCGCTTCGCCATAGTCGTAGAAAATCTCCGAGCACGGCCCGCACGGCCCGACATCGCCCATGCGCCAGAAGTTGTCGTCCGACGCGATGCGGATGATCCGCCGCTCGTCGAGCCCTGCGATCTGCCGCCACAGCAGCGCCGCCTCGTCGTCGGTATGATACACCGTGACCAGCAGCCGCTCGGCCGGCAGCCCGAACTCCTGCGTCAGCAGCGTCCATGCCAGCTCGATCGCCAGCGGCTTGAAGTAGTCGGCGAAGCTGAAATTGCCGAGCATCTCGAAAAATGTGTGATGGCGCGCAGTGTAGCCCACGTTGTCGAGGTCGTTGTGCTTGCCGCCCGCCCGCAGGCATTTTTGCGAACTGGCGGCGCGAGTATATGGCCGGCGCTCCTGTCCGGTGAACACGTTCTTGAATTGCACCATCCCGGCCGCGGTGAACAACAGCGTCGGGTCGTTGCGTGGCACCAGCGAACTGCTCTCGACCACGCGGTGCTCGCGGGCGGCAAAGAAGTCCAGGAACGTCGCGCGGATGTCGTTGCTGGCGGCGAAGCTGCCGGAGGTGACGGTGGGAGCAGAAGCCATGGCGGTCGCGAGTGTCCTGAATGTGCCCCACGGTTAAAGCACAGCTCGCCGACCGAGGGCACATTCAGGCGATGCAAAAGCACAGCGCTAGCCCAGCTTGGCCCTTCTTCCTTCAAGGCGGGGTCCGGTGGGGCTGAGCTTACCGGACCCGCACGCACTTTGCGGCACCGGCCACGGGAGTGTGCCCCCCAGCGGAATGGAATTGAAGGGACGCCTGCCCTTTGCGTGTCTGTTCAGGATCCAGCCTTGCTCGCTGCCCTGCTTGCCGCCAAACTAATACTTTACCGGGCGGAACCTCGTGACCAAGCGCGTCTACCTGGCCGGCCCCGACGTCTTCCTCCCCAACGCTTCCGCCCGAGGCGAGCGCCTCAGGCGCATCTGCACCGCCCATGGCCTGCAGGGCGTCTTCCCTCTCGACGCCCTGCCCGACGAACCCCCTGCTTGGAGCTTCCTCCCGCCCGCCCAGGCGATCGCTTTGCGCAACGAGGCGCACATTCTTCGCTCGGACGCGCTCGTCGCCAACCTCACGCCGTTCCGGGGCCCCGGGGCGGACAACGGCACTGCCTATGAACTCGGCTTCGCCCGCGCTCTCGGCCGCCCGGTGTTCGCCTGGAGCAACGCCGTCGACCCCTACCGTGTCCGCTGCCTGACTTGGCCGGGCGCCACGCAGCATGGCGATACCTGGCGCGACCCTGACGGCCTGGAAATCGAATCGTTCGGCCTGGCCGACAACCTCATGCTGGCTTGTGCGACGGCGCCGGGCGACATCCTACTGGGCTCGCCCGGAGTGGATCGATGGAGCCACCTGGGGGCGTTCGAGACCTGCGTGGCGCTGGCCATGAAGGCGCTTAGATAGTCCCGTCTAGCGCGCCGGACTCCTGCAGGACAAACGTGGGGAGCTCCAGCGGCGCTGGTCGTGACATTGCCTGATCGCCGTGGATCATGCCCCAACGGCATATCACGAGGTGAGCGCGACGAGCACCCAAGCCAAAGGCCTGCTTAAATACCTCTGCCGGCCGGTCTCGTCGCGACGTTGTGAATCAGCAAGCTGAGGTCGGTACTGCCCCGGCCCGCACAAGACCGGCGGCCCTTTGACCGCTTGATTTGGACACTGGCATTCTTGTGAATTAAGCTGCGCAGTGCCCGGAAGCCACGTTTTTGGCCTTGCCTGGCTGCCCGTCAGCTTGCCAACACCCCCAACGCCGCAGACACCCCGAAGTCTCCCGGCAGTGTCCCGCGTGGAAACAGCCGCGTCACGTGCCCCATCTTGCGTCCCGGCCGCGCCTCCGCCTTGCCATACAGGTGTCCGATCAGCCCTGGCGACGCCATCACCGCCGGCCACAAGGCGGCCTCCACAGGCCCCACTAGGTTTTTCATTGCCGCATCGGAGTGCCGCACCGCCTCGGGCAGTGGCAGCCCGGCTACAGCCCGCATGTGCATCTCGAACTGGCTAGCCGGGCAGGCGTCCAGCGTCCAGTGGCCGGAATTATGCGGCCGCGGCGCGATCTCGTTGACCAGCACTCGCCCATCTGCGGTCACGAACATCTCGACCGCGAGCAGCCCCACCAGACCTGCTGCCTCGGCAACCCGCCGCGCTACAAGCTGCGCCTCCGCGGCCACCTCGTCCGTCACCCGCGCCGGTGCCAGCGTGAGATCGAGGATGCCGTCACGATGCCGGTTTTCCACCGTGTCGAACGCCACCACCCGCCCGTCTGCACTGCGCGCCACCACGACGCTGACCTCGCAGGCGAAATCGACGAAGCCCTCCAGCACCAGCGGCCGTGGCGACAGCGTCGCCCAGGCCGCCTCGATCGAAGTGGCGTCACGGAGCAGCGCCTGCCCCTTGCCGTCATAGCCAAGCCGCGTGGTCTTCAGGATCGCCGGCAGCCCCAGCTCGGCCACTGCGGCGTCAAGCCCCGCACGGTCCGCCACCGCGCGCCACGGCGCCGTGTCGACGCCGGCTGCCTTGAGGAAGCCTTTCTCGGCAAGCCGGTCCTGGCTGATCCGCAGCACCGCCGGCGAGGGATGCACCGGCCGCAGCGAAGCCAGCAGGTCGAGCCCCGCGGCGCTGACGTTCTCGAACTCGAAAGTGATCACGTCGACCGCTTTGGCGAATACGCGCAGGATCGCCGGGTCCTCGTAGTCGCCCAGTGTCACCTCATCGCAGACCTGCCCGGCCGGGCTGTCGGTCTCGGGCGTCAGCACATGGCAGCGATAGCCGAGCCGTGCGCCGGCCATTGCCGACATCCGCCCGAGCTGTCCCCCGCCCACGATCCCGATCGTGGCCAAGGGCGGCAGCGCTGCAGGACCGCCACTGGGTGGCATTCGCACGACAGGATCAGCCCGGAACGCTGGGAACAGCGTCGGTTTGCGCCTGTCGAAACCTGTCGAGCCGTTCAGCCAGCGCCGGATCGGATAGCGCCAGGATCGCGCCCGCCAGCAACGCCGCGTTGACTGCTCCCGCCCGCCCGATGGCCAGCGTGCCTACCGGCACGCCTGCCGGCATCTGCACGATCGACAATAGGCTGTCGACGCCGTGCAGCACTGCGGACTCAACCGGCACGCCCAGCACCGGCAGTGCCGTCCATGCCGCACACATTCCCGGCAGGTGCGCCGCCCCTCCGGCGCCCGCCACGATAACTTGCAGCCCCCGCTCGCGAGCGCCGCCCGCATATGACGCCAACCGGTCCGGTGTGCGGTGTGCCGAGACGATGCGGGTCTCGAAGCCGATTCCCAGCCGCTCCAGCGCATCCGCCGCGTGGCGCAACGTCTCCCAGTCCGACTGGCTGCCCATCACCAGCCCGACCAGCACCGGGGCTGCGCCGGGAGACCTACCGGGCAACCCCACAGCGGGGTTCGAACCGCTACCGTCGCCAGCCATCATCAGGCGATGCTGTCCGGGATCAGCCGGCTCTCCAGGCGAGCGATCTCGTCCTTGAGCAGCAGCTTGCGCTTCTTCAAGCGCTGCAGGTGCAACTGATCCATCGGCTGGTCGACAAGCCGGGCAATGACGGTATCGAGGTCACGGTGCTCGCTGCGTAGCTCGTGCAGGTTGCGCAGCAGCGAGTCACGGTCGGTCAGCATGGCGTCTCCGTCACAAGCGGCTGCCTACCACGGAACCGTGCGCCCACCTACAACCAGCGCTCGGCATCCCGGCACCGCATGAGCGTGGCCGTGCCGATTCAAGTGGCTGCAATCGGCGGCGGGGGTCTAGCGTAAGTCGGCAGGCCGGGACCAACGCCGGACGAGCCCGGACCCCCGGTCCTGCGTCACAGCCAAGGACGCACCATGAACCTGCCAGCCAGACTGGAGAGCCTGAAGACCCGCCACGCACGTCTGGAGATTCGCATTCTGGACGAGGACCACCGGCCCAGACCGGACGGAGAGGCGCTGGCACAGCTCAAGGTGATGAAGCTTCGGCTCAAGGAAGAGATCGAGCGCCTGCGCGACGCCTGAATCGGATCCCGCCGCGGCACTCCCGCGGCGGACCAGGTGCGGCGCGTCCGCCCTGGTCTTAGGCGGCCTCTTCGGCCTCCGGCATCGGAGGGGGTGGAACCGCCAAGCCTTCGCGGGTGAGTCGGTCGTTTGCTGCCTGCACAGTCGCGTTCAGATCGGTCTGGCTGCACAGCCCCAGGATCACCGGATCCCGCGGCTTGATGTTGGCGCTGTTCCAATGCTGTCGGTCGCGGACCTTCTGGATGGTGTCCTTGGTCGTGCCGAGCAGCTTGGACACCTGCATCTCGGTCACTTGCGGGTAGTTGCGCAACAGGAACGCGATCGCGTCCGGTCGGTCGTTGCGCTTGGCCACCGGCGTGTAACGCGCGCCACGGGAACGCTTGGCCACGAGGTTCGCTGCTGGCACCAATTTAAGCCGCAACGCGTCGTCCTTCTCACAGCGATGTATCTCGTCAAGGGTGAGCTGTGCGTTGGCAACAGGGTCATAGCCGACGATGCCCTGCGCCACCTCGCCATCCGCGATGGCCTGTACCTCTAATGGGTGCATGCCGCAGAAATCGGCGACTTGCGTAAATGTAAGCGCGGTTTTCTCTATCAACCACACGGCGGTGGCCTTCGGCATCAGCGGCAGCGTCATGGCACTCTTCTTTTCACGCAGCGTAGGCTGTCCCGGCGCAATGCTTGGGAGACTCCGCCGTCGATATGCGGCGACAGAACGACGTCGGTCAAGAAAGAAGGTGGCAGCGTTAATCCGCTTATGGGTGAATGCATATTCCCGCGGAACCAGTTATCCTCGAAATACGAAGACGGGGCCGGGATTGCTTTTCCCGCCCCGCCCGTTTTGCCAGCCTAAATCAGGCGGCTTTGGTCTGACCACCTGCCTGCACCGGCACGCTACTCATTACGCTGTCATTGGCAATCGACGCCGCAGGATTGGCCCCGATTGTAATTCGCCGTGGCTTCAACGCCTCCGGCACCACACGCTTTAGCGCAACGTGCAACAGACCATTCTCCAGCTCTGCGCCATCTACCACCAAGTAATCGGCGAGTACAAAACGCCGTTCGAACGCCCGGCCTGCGATGCCGCGATGCAACATTTCGGAATTAGACACCTGCGGTCCGACCCGCCCGATGATTAACAAAATATTGTCACGCACGACCAGATCCAGGTTGGCATCGGAGAAACCCGCTACGGCCATGGTAAGGCGATAGCTGTCCTCGGCGGTCTTCTCGATGTTGTAAGGCGGATAGGCTGACGCCGGAGCCGACTCTGCGGCGCTGTCTACCAAGCGTGCCAGCCGATCGAAACCGATTGCGGTCCGGAACAAGGGCGCAAGATCATAAGTCACGGAAAAACCTCCTGCAAAGCAAGGTCGTGTGGCGCTGACCGCCCAAAGGGCCGGTCCCGTTCATCCCCCGAAGCCCGATCTAGGCACCTCGGATCACACGAAGCTGGGCAGGGCTGGCGCCTGGATCAAGGGCCGCCATGTCGATACCGATCCGCTTGCGGGAGCGCTGCCCCGGCAGACATACCGTAGACCGCACCCCGGTCACTGCCTGGAGCAGGCCGTCGCGGCGCTTATTTGCGCGATCCGATGCCCGCAAACCGCTTGTTGAACTTCGCCACCTGGCCGCCGGTGTCCATCATGCGCTGCACGCCGGTCCAGGCCGGGTGCGACTTGGGATCAATGTCGAGCCGGATGGTGTCGCCTGCCTTGCCGTAGCACGAGCGGGTTGTGAACTGCGTGCCATCGGTCATAACGACGTTGATCTCGTGGTACTCGGGGTGGATGCCGGATTTCATGATGCTGTCCCGTGATGGTGCTGCCGATACCGACCGGCGGCGCGCGCGAGCTATAGCCGCCGCGCGGAACCGCCGCAATCGACCTCGGGCCGCTGGAGAAATAAGGAGCCCAGGGCTGCGCTCAGGCCTACTGGAGGTTGCGCCGCCAAACCCACCCGTTTTGCGGGCACGGTCGTGCTGTGCGTTTGCCCAACGGTGACACCAAAGGACCGCGTGCTTGAACGAGAGCGCCCCCTGCGACTCAGAGCATGGGCCGTGCCGGGTTCCGATGGCCGTCTGTTTGACTGACTGGGAGCCGATCGGCGAGGAGAGCCGAGCTTTGCCTCTATTCTAGTCCCGCAGCGCCCGCGCCGCCTCTCGCCCCTGCCGCAGCTCCTGTCGCTGCGCCTGCCGGAACACCTGGTCGGCTGCCAGCCGCTGCTCCGCAGACATTGCCTCGTAAAGCGGCCGGAAGCTGTCAGCCAAGTGGTGCAGCATAGCCGCATGCGCCTCTAGCGCCCGCGCCCGCGCCTCCATCCCGTCCGCTGCCCCCAGCGCGCCAGCCGCCTGCCCGGCGCGAAACCGCGCCTCCGAATCCAGCGTATCGCGCAGCATCGTGCCTGCGAACGCATCCCACAGCGGCTGCTCCTGCGCGGTGATCCGCAGCTTGCGATGCAGCGTGTCGATACGCTGCGCCACCGCTTCGCGTACCTCGCCGCGCTCTGCCGCCGGCGCCGGCGCCCCACCCATCGTCGCACCACCGGGCGCACCCCCCGCCGACAGTCCCCGAGCTGCTACGCCGGCTTCGGACACCGCACCCCCTGCCCAGCCGTTCCCGACCGCACTCCAGGGTGGCAGCGCTGGCCCCTCCGCCACGACCGCTCCCGGCACCACGCTCGGTCCTGCGATCACACCCGGCGCATGGCCCGCCCGCAGCGCGCCCAGCCGTCCGTATCCCAGCCATCCGCCGGCCGCCACGCAGGCCAGTGCCGCCGCTAGCGCCGCGCGCCAGCCCGCCACCGCGCGCACCGCCCGGATCGGCCTGCCGCCCATCAGGCCTGCGCGGCCCGCTGGTACTGCGGCGGCAAGGCCGGCGCCGTCCCGAGCGCCAGCGCCGCCCGGTTGGTCCATGCCGGGTCGGCGAGGATCGCGCGCGCCACGAACACCAGGTCCGCCCGTCCGTTCGCCACGATCTCCGCTGCCAGCTCCGGATCGCGGATCAGCCCCACAGCCCCCGTCGCGATCCCCGTCGCGCGAACCGCCTCGGAATACGGCACCTGATACCCCGGAAAAAGCGAGGGAATTTCCTGCTCGGGCGACAGCCCCCCGGCCGAACAGTCCAGCAGGTCGACGTCGCCGCGCGCCTTCAGCAGTCGCGCCAGCGCAACCGTCTCGCCGATCTCTAGCCCGCTTGGCACCCAGTCCACGCAGGACAGTCGCACGAACAACGGCAGGTCGTGCGGCCACTCCGCCCGTACTGCGTCGATCACCTCCATCAACATCCGCGATCGCCCGGTCAGGTCACCGCCATAGCGGTCGCGGCGGACGTTCGACGCCGGCGACAGAAAGCTGTGCAGCAGATACCCATGCGCCGCGTGCAGTTCGATGATGCGAAACCCCGCCTCCCGCGCCCGCCGCGCCGTCGCCGCGAACTGCCCCACGATCTCCACGATTTCTGCTTCCGCGAGCACGTGCGGCTCGACCGCCACCTCACTGATCGCAAGCGCACTCGGCGCCTTTGGCACCCAGCCGCCCTCCTCCGGACGAATTGGCCCGCCACCCTCCCAGGGCCGCTGGCTGCTCGCCTTGCGCCCCGCATGCGAGATCTGGATCCCCGGCACCGCGCCCGCATAGCTGATGATCACCGCCAGCCGCGCCAGCAATCCCTGCTGCTCATTGTTCCACAGCCCCAGGCAACCCGGCGTGATCCGCCCCTCGGCCGACACGTGCGTCGCCTCAGTAAACACGATCCCTGCCCCGCCCATCGCCTTGGCTCCCAGATTCTGGACGTGCCAGTCCCAGCCCAGCCCCTCGGTCGCGCTGTACTGGCACATCGGCGCCACTGCCACGCGATTGCGCGAGGTCACCGAGCGGAAAGTGATCGGCTGGAACAGCAGCGGAGTCGGGCGGGCCATGCGCGGCGCCTCCTGAGTGATCGATACGAGCGCGTTGAACGCCTTTTGGGTGTGAATCTCAAGGCGGCAAGCAAGGCCGGGCTCCGCCCAGACCCGTAAAATGCCGCTCTTTCAAATATCGAGCCCTTTAACCCTTCCAAAAGGGCACGCCTCTGGCGAGTATGTCCCAGACATGTGCGGGTCTGGGACCTCAGGCCCAGCGGCGTCCAGGGCAGGGCACTGACCTTATCTGTCCGTTCCTCTCATGCCACGCTCGCCCCATGAACATCCTTTCCATGCAGTCCTGGGTCGCCTACGGCCACGTCGGCAACGCCAGCGCCACCTTCCCGCTGCAGCGCCTCGGCGCCGAGGTCTGGGCCGTCAACACCGTCCAGTTCTCGAATCATACCGGCTACGGCCATTGGACCGGCCAGGTTTCCGCCCCCGAGCTCGTACGCTCCCTTGTCGATGGCATCGCCGCTCGCGGCGTGCTTCCCACATGCGACGCCGTCCTGTCCGGCTACCTGGGCGCGGCCGGCACTGCCGAGGCCGTGCTCGACACCGCCGCTCGCGTCCGCGCCGCCAACCCCGCCGCCCTCTACTGCTGCGACCCGGTGATCGGCGACGATGGACCCGGCGTCTACGTCCGTCCCGGCATCGAGGCCCTGCTGCGCGAGCGCGCCGTTCCCGCCGCCGACATCCTTACCCCCAACCGTTTCGAACTCGAACGTCTCGTGGGCTATCCCTGCAGCAGCCTTGCCACCACCCGGAGCGCGATGGAGTCATTGCGCACGCGCATGCATGACGGTCCCCGCGCCATGCTCGCCACCAGCCTCGACGGCAGCGACACCCCTGCCGACGCGGTCGACCTGATGGCGGTGGGCCCCGATGGCTGCTGGCGACTGCGCACCGAGCGCCTGCCGCTCTCGGTCAACGGCGCCGGCGATGCGGTCGCCGCCTTGTTCCTGTTCCACATGCTTGCCTCCGGCTCGTCACGCCACGCGCTGGAACGCGCGGCCAGTGCCATCGCCGGCGTCCTGCGCGAGACGCTGCGCACCAGCTCGCGCGAGATCGCCCTGATCACTGCCCAAGAGGAGTTCGCCCATCCGTCGCGCCTGCTCAAGGCGGAAGCCTGCTGAGCAGGCAAGGCCAGAGCCTCTGCCTATGGGCCCTGCAAGGGGGGGCGAGCTTCCAACGCGACACATACTCGGGATGCGCTCGCATGGCGGGTGCCTCCGGACGACTGGGTTCAAAGGACCCATGCTTGAAAGCTGGAGCCCTTTACGGGTCTGGGCAAAGCCCAGCCTTGCTTCGTTTGCCGTCCTCACCCCGATTTGGCCTTCGTCCCGCCGTGATCCTGCCCTAAGCCAGCCTTCGCGACACCGCCGGGGGTGGGTTAATGACCGTCTTGCAGATCTACCGCCGCGTGTTGGGCATGCTTGCCACCGACCGCCGCCTCGCCATCACGCTGGGCCTTGCCAACGTCGTGGTCGCGGGCCTGCAGTTCCTCGACCCGGTGCTGTTCGGCCGCGTGATCGGCCTGCTATCCAGCTCCGACCGCCTCCCGCGCGAGAAGCTGTGGGCCAACGCCATCAGCCTCATCGGCATCTGGCTTGCGGTCGGCGCCGGCGGCATCTGCGTCAACATGCTGACCGCGCTCAATGCCGAGCGCATGGCCCACCGTAACCGCCTCGGCGCAATGAGCCGCTACTTCTCCCACGTCATCTCGCTGCCGCTTTCGTTCCACGGCGAGAGCCACTCCGGCCGGCTGATGAAGATCATGCTCGGCGGCTCGGACGCGCTGTTCTCGGTCTGGCTGCAGTTCTTCCGCGAGCAGCTCTCAACCTATGTCGCCGTCATCGTGCTGCTGCCCATCACCATGCTGATGAATTGGCGGCTCTCGCTCTCGCTGGTGGTGCTGGTGGTGCTGTTCATCGCGCTCACCCTGGTTGTGGTCCGCCGTACCGAGGCCGGGCAGAAGCAGGCCGAGCAGTACCAGGGCGCGCTCGCGGGCACCGCGCAGGATGCGCTCGCGAACGTCATGGTCGTGCAGTCCTTCGGCCGCCTTGCCGCCGAAAGCCGCCGCTTCGGCCAGATCATGGAGCAGGTGATCCGCTACCAGTTCCCGGTGCTGAACTGGTGGGCGGTCGTCAATGTGCTGACCCGCGCCGCCAGCACGCTCGCGGTCATCTCCATCGTGCTGATTGGCACCCTGCTGCATCTGGAGGGCCACGCCACCATCGTCGAGATCGTCTCGTTCATGGGGTTCGCCACCCTGCTGATCGGCCGGCTCGAATCGGCTGTGCAGTTCGCCTCGAAGCTGTTCATGCAGGCGCCCGGCCTGGGCGAATTCTTCCGCGTACTCGACGCCGAGAGCTCGGTTCCCGAAGGGCAGGGCGCTGCCGAGCTGCGTGCCGAGCGCGGCGAGGTGAGCTTCGAGAACGTGGCGTTCGCCTATCCCGGCGGCCCGCGTATCCTCGACGACGTCAGCTTCACCGCCCGTCCCGGCACCTCCATCGCGCTGGTCGGCCAGACCGGCGCGGGCAAGTCCACCGCGATGAACCTGCTGCAGCGCCTGTGGGACCCTGTCGAGGGCGCGGTGCGCATCGACGGCCAGGACCTGCGCGAAGTCAGCCTGGAGAGCCTGCGCCGCGCCATCGGCGTGGTGTTCCAGGAGAGCCTGCTGTTCAATCGCTCGATCGCCGAGAACCTGCGCATCGGCTCGCCCGACGCCACCGACGAGGAGGTCGAGCGCGCCTGCCGGCTCGCCGACGCGCACGAGTTCATCATCCGTCAGCCGCACGGCTACGACACCGTGGTTGGTGAGCGCGGCACCACCCTCTCCGGCGGCCAACGCCAGCGTCTGGCCATCGCACGCGCGGCCTTGAAGAACCCGCCGATCCTTATCCTGGACGAGGCGACCAGCGCGCTCGACGCCGCCACCGAGGCCCGGGTCTCGCGCGCGATGACGGCGCTGATGCGCGGCCGCACGACCTTCATCATCGCCCACCGCCTGTCCACAGTGCGCGAAGCTGACGAGATTTTGATGTTCGAGGGCGGTCGCGTGATCGAGCGCGGCAGCTTCGAGGCACTCCTTGCCGCGCGGGGCCGCTTCGCCGAGCTGGTTGCCACCCAGCTCGCCGGCAGCGCCACCCAGCAGGCGGCGGAGTAGCCCACGCATCGATGCCGCCACATCCTGTTGTGCAGCTGCGAACCGCCCGTTTGAAACGCCGGCCTCGCGAAGCGCATGCTGTCCAATCCACCGCGGACAGGGAGCCTCCGATGACAGTGGCCTGCATTCTCAAGCACAAGGGCGCGGACGTCGCCCACGTATCGCCTACCGACAGCGTGGCCGAGATCGCTGCGCTGCTGGTCGCGCGCCGCATCGGTGCGGTGCTGGTGCTCGACACCGCTCGCCAGTTGCTCGGCATCGTCAGCGAGCGCGACATCGTGCGCACCATCGCCTCCCATGGCGCCGCAACCATCGAGATGACGGCCGCGCAGCTTATGACCGTGACGCTCGTCACCGTCACGCCGTCGACCACCGTCGCCGAGGCGATGGCGCTGATGACCGCAAGCCGGGTCCGTCATCTGCCGGTGCTTGATAACGGGCGGCTCGCTGGCCTAGTCAGCATCGGCGACGTGGTCAAGACCCGGCTCGACCAGCAGGCCCACGAGGTCGACGCCCTGCGCGCCTACGTCGCCGGGTGATCGGACAGACGGCCAGGCCTGAGGCTTTGCCTACGGCTTGGCCCGTCTGTCCACAGGCAGACGTCTTGCGTCCCTGGCTGCCTGCGGTGACATTATTGTCAATGAAATACCGGGAACGTCGCAGGGCAGGGTCCAACGGCGGCGTTGGCGACGGGTGCCGTCGTTTAGGTCGGTATGGCGAGCCGAGTCGGAGCCGGCTGACGAATGGCACGCACAGCCGAGCGGGTAAGGGTTGCCGGCGCAGCGGGCTTCGCGACGTGTCGCTTGGTCAGCATTCTTCCCTTAAATAGGGTCTTGTGGCATGAGCGCTGATAGGCCGGACCGATGTCGCGGCCGGTAGCGTCGACCGCACGCCACCGACGCACCACGTGTCGACGGGGTCGGGCTGGCACGACACATCCGATCGCCGTGTACCCGGGCGCGAGTGACGTGCTGGACCGCGCGGCGGCACTCTGTCGCGTGCTCACTCCACGCAGCCCGAGTCCATCAGCACCGCGCGCACCGCGTCCTCCGGCACCTCGCGGCTGGTGAACGCCCGTCCGATGCCCCGCACCAGCACGAAGGCGAGCCGCCCGTCGCGCATCTTCTTGTCGCGATGCATGTGCCCCACCAACATCGACGCGGACAGCCGCCCCAGCGCATCCACTCGCGACACCAGCCCCGCATGCGTCACATGCGCCACCACCCGCGCCGCATCCGCCTCTGCACACAGCCCGAGCCGCGCCGACAGCGCGGACGCCAGGCACAGTCCGAGCCCTACCGCCTCGCCGTGCAGCAGCGCCATCCCATACCCGGTCTCGCGCTCCAGCGCATGGGCGAAGGTGTGCCCGAGGTTGAGCAGCGCCCGCCCGTCGCTCTCCGCCTCCTCCCTCTCGTCGTGCCGCACCACCCGAGCCTTGAACGCGCAGGCCCGCAGCACTGCCTCGCCCAGCAGCCCCGTATCGCCCGCCAACAGCGCCGTCACGTTCGCCTCGCACCAGTCGAACAGCACCGCATCGGCGATCAGCCCCGCCTTGACGATCTCGGCATAGCCGGCGCGCAACTCGCGGGCGGGAAGGGTGGCCAGCACCCCGATATCGGCCAGCACGATCCGCGGCTGGTGAAACGCGCCCAGCAGGTTTTTGCCCTGCCCGGTATTGATCCCGGTCTTGCCGCCCACGCTCGAATCCACCTGCGCCAGCAGCGTTGTCGGCACCTGCACGAACGGCAGCCCGCGTAGCACGCTCGCGGCGACGAACCCCGCGAGGTCGCCAATCACTCCGCCGCCCAGAGCCACAATCGCGGTGCGCCGCTCGATCCCCGGCTCCAGCACGTCGCCCACCAGCCGCGAGTACGTCGCGAGGCTCTTGGACCTCTCGCCGGGGGCAACGACCAGGCTGCTCGCTTCGATCCCTGCTTGCGCCAGCCCCTCCAGCAGCGCCGGCAGGTGCAGCCCCGCCACGGTCTCGTCGGTCACCACCACGCAGCGCTTTTGCGGCAGCACCGGCACCAGCAGCGCCCCCGCCCGCACCAGCAATCCCTTGCCCACCACCACGTCGTAAGCAGCGTCCGACAGCCGCACCTCGAGCCTCGCCGGCGACTGCCAGCTCGCCACCGCCTCGGCCACCCGACGCGTCGTCACCTCAGCGCTGTCCTCGCCGCTCTCCACGATGATGTCCGCCTCCGCATAGACCGGGTGCCGCTGCGCCATCAGCGTTGCCAGGATTTCCGCCGGCTCCCCGGTGGCCAGCAATGGCCGATGCGACCGCCCCGCCACCCGGCGCACCAGCACCTCCAGGCGGCAGCGCAGCCAGACGCTAGTTCCGCTGGCCGCGATCAGCGCCCGCGTCGAGGAGTCCATGAACGCCCCGCCCCCGGTCGCCAGCACCACCGGCGGGCCGGCCAGCAACCGAGCGATCACCCGCCGCTCGCCCTCGCGGAAGCTCGCTTCGCCATAGCGCGTGAACAGCTCGGCGATGCTGCATCGCGCTGCGGCCTCGATCTCCGCATCGGCATCGCGGAATCCCAGCCCGATGCGTAGCGCCAGCCGCCGGCCGATCGCGCTCTTGCCTGCACCCATGAGCCCTACCAGCACGATGCTACGTCCCGGCGCGCCCGCCCCAGGCGCATCCTCGGCGACCCCCGCACCCGCGGCCGCCATCCCGCCCGCAGCCCCGCTTGACGCAGTAGCGGCGGACCCCGCGCGCGCGGGGTCCGGCAGCCAGCTGGTGTCCGGGACCAGGGCGCTGTTGCGTGTCATGCCCACGGAGGCTAGCACACGGCCGGCTTGCAGGACCATTCGGGTGCCATTCCGAGCCCTGCATCGCGAGCCACGCCCGGGCGCGGCCCGGGCCCTGTGCCGAGGGGACCCATGCGCCGCACCTACCTGATCGCCGCCGCAGCGGTTCTGGCGTTTCTGCTGCTGATGGTGCTGCTGCTCGGCGCCTTTCCGCCGCGCGCCCACCCCACGGCAGTGCAGCACGTCATCCCCAACGACCACTTCCAGGGGCATTGACCGACTCGCCCCGCACCAAACGCGCCCCTTGACCGCGCCACACTGCCCAGGGACCGCCCCGTGAGTGCGCCCGACCGCCACGTCGAGGCCTTCCTCGAAATGCTGGTCGCCGAACGCGGCAGTGCACGCAACACTCGCGCCGCCTATGCCGCCGACCTTGCCGACTTCACGGCTCACGCCCGGAAACTGAACGAGGCCGCCGCCACCGCCACCGAAGCCACGCTCACCACCTACCTGCGCGGCCTGGCCGACGCTGCCCTCGCACCCCGGACCGTCGCCCGCCGCTTGTCCTGCCTGCGCCAGTTCTTCCGCTTCCTTGCCCGCGAAGGGGTACGCAGTGATGACCCCACCCGGCTGCTCGATGCACCGCGCTTGCCGCGCAGCCTGCCTAAATACCTGAGCGAGTCGGAGGTTGACCGCCTGCTCGGCGCCGAGCTGCCCGGCCCTCGCCAGCTGGTTGCGCGCGCCTCACTTGAAATCCTCTACGCCACCGGCCTGCGCATCTCCGAGCTGCTGGCACTCCCTCGCGCAGCCCTCAGCGGCGATGCTCAGGTCCTGCTGGTGCGCGGCAAGGGTGGCCGCGAACGCGTCGTGCCGCTCTCTGAACGCTCCCGCGCCGTCGCCGCCGCCCTGCGCGTCGGCTCAGTGGAGTCGCGCTGGCTGTTTCCCGCCCGCGATCCGCGCCGTCCACTGTCGCGCCAGGCATTCGACCCGGTGATCAAGCAGGCGGCGCTTGCGGCCGGCCTCGACCCTGCGCGGGTGTCGCCGCACGTGCTTCGCCATTCCTTCGCCTCGCATATGCTGGCCCACGGCGCCGACCTGCGCAGCCTGCAGACCCTGCTCGGCCACGCAGACATCTCCACCACGCAGATCTACACCCACGTCCTCGCCGAACGCCTGCGCCTTTTGGTCGAGGCGCACCATCCGCTGGCCACGCTGCAGGGGTAGCAAGGCCGGGCCATGCCCGGACCTGCAAAGGACCTCCTCCTTCAAGCATGCAGCTTCAAGCATGCAGCGCTCTGATCGCATTGCGTGCTGCCGCCAATCCGCATGCGTCCTGCGCCCTTAGGACTCGGCGGAGTCCAGAGGCAGAGCCTTGAGCTTCCTGCCTTCCTGGTTCGTTCCGGCAATGCTAAGCCCCAGCGATGCGCCACTTCCTAGAGTTCGAGAAGCCGATCGCCGAGCTGGAGGCCAAGATTGAGGAGCTGCGCCAGCTCTCGGGCTCCGACGGCATCAACATCGCCGACGATGTTGCCCGCCTCGCCGAGAAGGTCGACCGCCAGCTCCGCACCACCTACGCGCGGCTCAGCGCCTGGCAGAAGACCCAGGTCGCTCGCCATCCCGACCGCCCCAAGGCGCTGCACTACATCGCCCAGCTCATCACCGAGTACACCCCGCTCGCCGGCGACCGAGCCTTTGCCGAAGACGCGGCGATTGTGGGCGGGCTTGGGCGGTTCCGCGGCGAGGCGGTTGTCGTGCTCGGGACCGAGAAGGGCACCGACACCGACAGCCGCATCCGGCACAATTTCGGCAGCGCGCGCCCAGAAGGCTACCGCAAGGCGCGGCGACTGATCGAGCTGGCGGGGCGGTTCGGGCTGCCGCTGTTGACCTTTGTCGACACCGCGGGGGCGTTTCCAGGGATCGACGCGGAGGCGCGCGGGCAAGCCGAGGCGATCGCCCGCTCGATTGAGGCCTGCCTTGACGCCCCGGTGCCCATCCTGGCCACCGTAATCGGCGAGGGTGGTTCTGGCGGGGCGATCGCGCTTGCCACCGGCGACCGGGTACTCATGCTGGAGCACGCGATCTACTCGGTGATCTCGCCCGAGGGCTGCGCTTCGATCCTGTGGCGCGACGCGGCCCAGGCGCAGATCGCGGCCGAGGCGTTGCGCCTTACCGCCGCCGACCTCAAGGCGATGCGTCTAGTCGACGAGGTGGTGCCCGAGCCGCTCGGGGGCGCGCACCGCGCCCCTGCCGAGACTGTCGGCCGGGTGGGCGAGGCGATCGCCGCCGCCCTGCCAGCGCTTGCAGCACTGGATATCCCGACGCTGCGGCTGCGGCGACGCGAAAAGTACCTGGCGATGGGCCGCGACAGTGCTCAGCGGGCCTCCCCCGCTTAGTGAGTCGGTACCGGATAGGGGAATATCGACCTTTCGCTCGCCGCCGGCGTCAGCATCTAATCCACGGCGGTGTTCGATCACCGCCGTGAAGGCGGCCCAATCTCTGCGTCTCTGCCGCCGTTCGCGTCAGGGCAACGTTGGGACCACATTGCAACCGAATATTTCACCTGATGCCGGGTTGAATCGCCGAGACGCCCTGATAAATTGGTCTGTGGTTCCCGTCCGGCCGCGAGTCTGAGGTCGGTTCGACCGGTCCGCGCCAGGCAACTGATACCATCCGCTTTAAGGGTGACCGGCCGGGCAAGCAAGTCTAGAGGCTCTGCCTTGGAATCCATTTACTTAGGGAAAGGTTTTCCCAAAGCCTCAGGCTTTTGGCGGGTCTGGGCGTAGCCCGCGCAAGGTTCCGGTGACCCGCCTGGGACATTGGAACGCGGGTGGCGGGAAAGCCCAGCCTTGTTTTGCCTCCAGGTCAATGTCTGGGGCCGTTGGTATGACCGCCATCTGCGGCTGTAATCTTGTTTGCGTCTGTAGCCGCAGCGCCGACGGCTCAAGGGCCTGGGGCCCTCGTCGTGCTCGTCTA